>JABHFS010000100.1 GCA_018672475.1 Gemmatimonadota bacterium
CCCGCCATACCGACGCCGATGAACGCAGAGGGTCAGATTGCCGAAGAGGCGTTGCGCAAGTTGGTTGAATTCAATATTAAAGCCGGAGTACATGGTTTCTGGGTCTCGGGCGGCACGGGTGAAAGTGTGTTGCTTGAAGACGAGGAGAATAGGCGGGTCGCCGAAATTGTGGTTGACCAGGGCCAAGGGCGGGTGAATAATATTATCCATGTTGGGGCGGCTACGACAGCTCGCGCGGCTGGTTTGGCCGAACACGCCGCACGGGTAGGGGCCGAGGCTATTTGCTGCGTACCGCCTTTCTTCTATAGCCGCAGCGATGAAGAAATCGTTGAGCATTACAGGGTGGTGGCCGCCGCCGCCGACCTGCCGTTTTTTGCTTATAACCTGCCTTCGGCGACCCGGGTCGAGATCGACCCGCCGTTGATGCAGAAGATCCAAGACGCGGTGCCACAGCTAAAGGGGCTCAAGCACTCGGTGGCGAATCTGTCTAATTTGCGGGCTTTTGCGCGAATGGGCTTAGACGCTTTTACGGGGAGTTGCCATTGGATGCTGCCGGCGATGACGCTGGGTGCGGTGGGTGCGGTCGACGGGCCGCCTTCTGTCGCCCCCGAGTTATGGGTCGCTATTTGGCAGGCCTATCAGGCAGGTGATCTCAAAAAGGCCGAAGCGGCGCAGAATCGGGCGAGTGAGACCGTCGAGGCGCTTATGCGTTGCGGTGGGGGTTTTCATGCTATGATTAAGGTCGCGCTTGGCATGCGGTTGGGCATCGACTGCGGTGATCCTCGGCCGCCCGCGCTGCCGCTTACAAAAGAGCAGCGGCAGGCGTTAGAGCGGATTGTCGACGAGTTGGATTTTCCGGCATAAGGTCATCATACGTGACGGAGAACAAACAAAGCCCTTTTCGACTGCATACAGCGCAGTGCGGAAAAGGGCTTTGTCCTTTTAGCGGTAGGCTTATCTGACGAGCAGGCCGTAGCCGATCTGCTCGTCAGATAAGCCCAGGTCAACGACCAGAATACCGACGAAGAGCCCGAAGCGTTTGATGGCCATATCGGGCACCTTTGGTACTTCGTGCTTAAAAAGGGGGAGATCCTGAATTAATCTCGGTATATCCGCCCGTTGAAACTGTGAGGGAGATCACTACCGAAAAAGAAAGCCGACCCGCTACACCGCCTTGCAATGAAATCTGCCTCGATTGCGGGAGAACTAAATAAAAAAAGACCCGATCGAACAAGGGTTTTTCTCAGGCTTCGGAGGGAATAATCTCCAATTTGCGCAAATATTCGCAGAGCCCGCTATCGTCGGTGGGCAGATCGAGTACGTCGGAAAAGGGCCACATATTTCCCTCGAGGAAATCAACAGCGGTTTGCCTTTCGTGGTTGGAATCGGCACCGGACATGTCTTTTATCGCCTGCAGGATGACTGCGGCGGCGAGTCGTCGGTGGCCGTCGAACTGGGCGCGGTAGGTAGGTTTTCTGTCTTTAGCCATGGCCTTCATCGTTGGAAGTGCGGTAGAATCTACCTTTACGACGCGTAAGGCGCCGGGTAGATCCCGCTGGGTTTATAGTCCAATTCATAGATAGAGTCCAATTACACAGCCGGTTAGCATCGTCGCGATTGTACCGGCGATAAGCGAACGCAGCCCTAAGCGTGCCAGGTCGCCGCGTCGCTCGGGTGCGATGCCGCCGATGCCGCCAATCATAATGGCCACTGAGCCGAAGTTTGCAAAACCGCAAAGAGCATAAGTGGCGATAATAAAGGAACGCGAGCTCAGCGCGGAAGCTTCTCCTGCGTGCTGAGACAGGGCAAGATAGGCGACGAATTCGTTGAGGATGGTCTTGAGCCCCATCAATTGGCCGACAATCCTGGCTTCGGCCCAGGGGATGCCCATCAGCCATACCAGGGGATGAAAGAGGACGCCAGTGGCCGCTTCCATACTCCAGGTACCGCTTGCCGCGCCGTTTATTAGTCCGTCGGCCCAGCTTATACCGTAGTTCGCCAGGGCGACTAGACCGATAAAGGCGATCAGCATGGCGAGCACGTTGAGTACTAGGTGCATGCCTTCGACTGCACCACGGGCGGCTGCGTCTAGGCCGTTGAGCGTATCTTTGCGCGGAAGCTCGACTTGTTCGCCGGCCGTTTCAGTTTTGTTAGTCTCCGGGATCATCAGTTTGGCGACGGCGATCGCCGCCGGGGCGCTGATCAGTGATGCGACGAACAAATGTCCGGCGATATCGGGGTGTACGTCGCCGAGGATGGTGGCGTATATGACCATCACGGTGCCGGCGATAGTGGCCATGCCGCCGGTCATCAGGCAAAAGAGCTCGCTCTCGGTGAGGCGCGCGACATAGGGGCGAATCAAGAGCGGGGCTTCGGTCATGCCGAGAAAGATATTGGCCGCCATGCCGACGCTTTCGGCCGAACTGATGCCCATCAGCTTCTGCATGATACGGCTGAGCCGGGCGATGAGCCAAGGCAGAATGCCGTAGTGGTAGAGAATGCGCGAGAGCGAGGCGACGAAAATCAGGGTCGCAGCGATCTCCAAGGCGAAGACATGACCGTGCTCACCGGCAAAAGAGTCAGAGCTTAAACCACTGAAGAGCAGGGACTGGTTGGCTTTGAGCGCGGTCTTTTTGAGCAGGGCGGCAAAGTGGCCGATCAGGGCGAAGATCGGATTGCGCAGCACGGGTTGCAACAGTAGGCCGGTGAGGGCCAGTTGTAGCAGTATGGCGACGCCGAGGGTCTTCCAGGCGATAGTGCGGCTACGACGGCCTGAAAGCCAGGCGATAACGAGGAGAACGAGGTAGCCAAAGGCGCTGTGCAGGATGGGCATGACGCTTCTAAAAGAACGAGCATAATGTAAGAAAGTCAAGAATTTATAAGGAAAATAGGGTCCTGCGGGGCTAAGAACGGTATTTAGTCGAGTGTATCGAGAGTGCGTTGCACAACGGAATATAGGGGGGCGTCAGTATCGATACAGGTGGCGCCGGACCAGACGGGTAAGGCGCCGAGGGCTTGTGCGAGGTTTTCGAAATAGGGGGAGTCGCAGGGAGAGCCACGACCGGCCATACGGGCGCGCCAAGTTTCAAGTGGCGGTGGATCTAGGTGGAGGACGCGCAGGGGGGCGGGGGCAATTTTTTTGCCTAAGCTCGGCCAGAGGTCATTTTCGCCTAGCTCGGGGCCAAAGCCGCCGACGAGCAGAATTTGGCGGGTGCCGACCAGGTTACTGCAAGCTGTAGTGAGCGGGCCGGCGTATTCCAGGGGGCGGAGTTGTTGCCAGTAGTGCGAGGTGCCGTAAGCTGAGGCTGAAGGATCGCCGCGTTGGGCTGCCGCCGTTAAGATGAAGCCACCGGCGGTTTGGTCTTTGTCGATAAGGAAGGTATTGGGTAGTAGGGACAATAAGGCGCGGGCAACGGCAGTTTTCCCGACACCGGGCGGACCACCGATGATCACTAGGCGGGCGGATGAAGCTCCGGGGCGGGCTGCCGCGAGCAGGGCTTCTGCGGTGGGTTTTGCGTCCGGGGTGGAATCGGCATAACCCCCTCCGAGCTTGGCGACATCGGTCACGGCGAAGCAGCGCCGCGATCCTGCGGTTCCCAGCCGACCAACTCTTTGGCGTTGGACAGGTCCCACTTTTTTTCGCCCCCCTGCGAGACCCCGTAGAAGATGCCGAATTGCGGGCGGGGGGCCTCGATGCAACAGGCGGTTAGCTCGGCGGAATCGCGGGCACTGAGCCAGCGGTTTTCGCCGGGTGCGTAGTCGCGGTTGACCTCTTCGGTGTCTGGGTAGTTGGCGATGCGGATGCAGTAGACGGAGATGCCGTATTGCTCGTGGTAGTGCCGGCCCAGCGCTTCGCCGTAGGCTTTACTGACGCCATATATACTGTCGGGGCGGACCGGCATATCCGGGGTGGTGTAGACATTGTCTCGCTCGTAGAAGCCGGTGACGTGGTTGGTGCTGGCGAAGATGACGACGGGGACTTTGTTGATGCGGGCGGCTTCGAAGATATTGTAGGTGCCCTGGATATTCGTCTCCATGATCATCTGGTTATAGCGGGTGCGCGGATAGCCCCGCTGGGTGGTGGCGATGCCAAGGTGGGCTATGGCGTCAACGCCGTCACAGGCTTCGACCATATTTTCAAAGTTGGCCACATCGGAGACCACTATTTCGTCGTCCGGCTCGGTTTCGGGGATAGTGCGGTGGAAGAGCAGGCGAAAATCATAGCGGTCTTTGAGGTGGCGGCGTAAGCCCGACCCGACCATGCCAGCGGCGCCGGTAATGAAAAGCTTCTGTTGTTTGGCCATTGTGAAACTCCCCGGGAAATTAGTGCTACTATACTCGCCTGATGCTGGGCTGTCAATTCGGCGTGCTGGACCCGATTCTGCGCGATGCATCTACGACGCAATTGCTCGTCGTGATGTATCGCGCCTGTTCTACGCGCATCGAGATCTTTGATGCGCTGGTATTTTTCTCTTAAGTGAAAGAGTACTCCGGCTCAAAATTGATCAGCGTTCGCGCCCGTTCGATGCTGACCAGAGATTCGTTGCCGACGATGGGGCGCGTGCGCTCGCTTACGTCGGGATAGAAGAGCTGGAGTAGCGCCTCGCTGTCTACGTCGGCTACATTTTGCGCCTGGGTGATAAAGAGCGGGTGCGCGCCTTCGTAATCGGCGGTCAATCCCTTCTCGAAGGCCTGCGCTGAGTCTTCCGCATGAATCATGGTCCAAAAGTTGGTTAGCCCCGAGACCATCTGTCGCGTGGCGAAAGCCCGCTCCTGCTCGGGGGTAAGTTCGGCGCCGGGTTTCCACTGGCGCGGTTTTTCGGAGACGCGACTGGCGCGGTTTTCTTCGCACTGTGCCCAGATCGCAGCGACGCGTTCCCGGCGTTCGGCGTCCGGCAACGCGAGTATCTCCTGATAGGCTTGGCCGCCATTGGCAAAGAAGCGCGCGCGCGCCGCGTCATCGGGGTCGCGCACGGCGGGTAGGCGCAGGCATACGCCGGATATTCCGTCCCGCCGCGAAAAGTATTCAGCCGTTTCTTCAAGCATCTGTTTAGACAGCGAATAGGCGTCGGTCGTTTGTTGTGGATGTTTTTCGTCGATGGGGAAGTAGGAAAGCTGGAAGGCTTTGACGCCGAAGTTGAATCCGAGGGCGTTGATTGAACTGGCGCTGACGACCCGTTTTATACCCTCTTCGGCGGCGGCCTGGTAGACGTTGAAGGTGCCGGTGCAATTGATGTGGAAGATAGCGGGTGCGGTGCCACCCGCGGGGTTGGGGATCGCTGCCAGGTGTACGACGCCGTCGATGCCTTTTAGCTGCTCGCGCAGGGCATTGTAGTCGGTGATATCGCAGCGACGGAACTCGGCGCCGTCTATTTCGAGGCCTTCATCAAGGCCGATGACTCGGACGCTGTGGCCCGCGCGGACGAGCCGTGCGACGCAGCGGCGGCCGACGGTTCCGGTGCCTCCGGTGACGAGTACGTTCATTTTCTGTTATCCATTCTTAGAGGTTGCGGTGGTTGACGGTTCTTCTTGCGTCAGGGACGAGAGGCTGCCGAGCTTGCGCAGCGAGGGGAAGAGGCCGGTCCACGAGGCGACGACTAAGAGGGTGCCGATGCCGCCGCTGATGACGGATATTACCGGTGTAAATACTTGCGCCACCGCTCCGGATTCGAAACCGCCGATTTCGTTGGAAGAGCCGACGAAAATGGCGGTGACGGCCTGGACGCGGCCGCGCATCTGGTTGGGGGTGCTCATTTGCGAGATTACTCGGCGGATCACCATACTGACATTGTCGAAGGCGCCGGTCAGCGCCAGCATCACCAGGGAGAGCCAGAAGTTTTGCGAGAGACCGAAGACGATAGTTGCCGCGCCGAACCCGGCGACGCAGAGCAGTAGGGTGCGGCCGGCGTGGCGAATCGGTGGTAGGTAGGCCATTAATAGGGCGATAGTACAGGCGCCGACGGCAGGTGCGGCGCGCAGCCAACCGAGGGCCGCTTCGGGTGAAAGGCCGACGGTTTCGAGGTCGATGATATCACGGGCGAAGATTGGCAGCAGATAGACCGCGCCGCCCAATAGCACGGCGAAGAGATCGAGCGAGATCGCGCCGAGCAGCAGCTTTTGGTCACGAACGTAGCGCAGCCCCTCGGCGATCTGTCCGAACATATTGCCGCGTTCGCTGCGCGGAGCCGGAGGCAGGGTCATGGTGGTGAGGAAGAGGATAAAACCCAGCGATGAAAAGGCGCTGAGCACATAGGCGGCCTGAATATTGAAGGCGATGATAAAACCGCCGATAGCCGGTCCGGCGATGCCGGTGATCTGCATCAGACTGGTGGACCATTTGGCGGCGTTTTCAAAGAGTTCGTCGGGGACCAATAGCGGCGTGATCGCCCTTTGTGCCGGTGAGCCTATGCGCAGCAGGGACGAATCGAGAAAGAGCAGCGCGTACATCCAAGTGGTCGGGAACTGGTACCAACTGAAAACGGCCAGGCCGAGTGAGGTGAGGGTCGCGCCGGCTAGGCTGAGCATCATCAGCTTACGGCGGTCGAAGACATCGGCCAAATAGCCGGCCGGCAGGGTGAAGAGTAGCATCGGTATGGCTTGGACCAGGCCGACCAGGCCAAGGGAAAGGGCCTGGCCGGTGCGGTCGTACATCTCCCAGCCGATGGCCAGGCCTTGCGCGGCGGTTCCCATTCGCACTAAAGCGGAGGCGATGAGAAAACGGCGGAAGCGCTGGAAGCGTAGAGAACTGTAGGGGTCGTGTTTTTCGCTCAAAGTGCGGTCGATCTATGCAATGTCAAGATAGTGCTCCGTATTGTCATTATTATAGGCCGCGATCCAGCGTTCGGAGGAGATAAAACCACTGCTCAATGAAGCCCATTCGGCGCCGCCGCTTGCTTGTTGCAGATCTTCGATACTCTGGCCCGCTTTGTTGCCCGCGGCTATAAGAGCCTGGGTTTTTTACAATATGCGCAAATAGGTCTGGAGGTCATTGATCGTGGCCAAAGGCCCGTGCACCGGAATGATTTTATTCTCGGTGTCGATGGTTTACAGCGTTGCTTGCCTCACGGAAAATTAGATGGATTGGCCGGTGGTCGAATCGACGTGGCGGAAGATGTATTTGAGCCTGTCGCGCGTATCTTGTGCTAGGGACCGTTGTGCAAAAGACGCGAGGTTGGCGTCGAGGTGCTCGGCGTTACCAGTGCCCGAGAGCACGATGTGCACACCGGGCTCGTCGCGGCAGAAGCGGTAGGCGGCATCGGGCAGCGAGGCGGTCTGTGCGAGCAGGAAAGCGGGGAAATCGTCGATGTCGGTCGGTTCGATCTGTCCCTTTTGCACTAGGTCGGCAACGAACGCGCGCAAGTTGTCCGGATGGCTGAGGGCCTTGCGTACGGCGAACATAATCTGGATGCCGACATTTTGCTCCATCGCCTGGGCGAATACTTTTTCACGGGCGGTCTGATTTAACAGGTTGAAGCCGACCATTAATACGTCCCAGAGATCGTCGGTGAGTGCCATTTGCAGCATCGTATGGCCAAGGTCTTCGTTGAACATCTCGCTGAGGCCGACAAAGCGGATCTTGCCCTGGTCCTGCGCTTTTTGCAATATGGGGTAGATGTCGGTAACGAGCCGGGGATAGTCTTGCGGAACCACGCCGTGCAGGTTGTAGAGGTCGATATAATCGGTGCCTAGGTTTTGTAAGCTCTGATCGAGACTGGCCTGTAGCGTTTGGGCGTTGACTTCCTGTCTGCGGGTCGATTTCTTGGTGGAGACGATAATGGACGACCGGTCGCGACCCTGTAACGCCTGCCTGACGATGGGCTCAGTGCCATAGCCCTCTGCAGTATCGACGAAGTTGACGCCCTGGTCGAAGGCGTGGCGGAGCAGGTCGGCGGATTCGTTCTCGCTAAGGCCGGTTTTACGACCGATCTGGCTGGGGCCTCCTGCACCGACGCCCATACGGGAGACGGTGAGGCCGGTGCGGCCTAATATGGTGGTCTGCATGGGGCTCCTAAGAGGTCGGGCAGATTAATAAAAGACGTTTGTAAACTGGCGATGGTTAGTGAAATGGGCACCAGAATAATCAAGCTATTGCCCGGGGGATTGACAATAGACGATGGGGAATTAGAAAATGGATCGGGGTTGAATATGTTTGTCAAAGCGGAGCTTTGTTGCCGCGGGATAGCAACAGTGTTAATGTGCAAAATGCTGCGCGACGACCGAAAATATGCTTCGTAATTAGCGGTGCTCACCACCAGCCATGCGCGGGCTATGGTGTATCCGGTCGTGGGTTATTCGACGCTCGAGACTTTGCTGGCCTATACACCGAAGAAAACGTAGGTGCCCGGTGTTGCGAGACTGGAGGGGTTTGTATGGGTAGCGGGTCTATGCGGATTCCGGTGCGCGATAGCTCAAGCGGTCGGCGATAGCGATGACACCGATAAGCAATGGACCGATGGCGATCCAGGAGGGTTGGTTGAAGTGCAGCGCCAATAGCGCGGACAGGCCGGTCAATGTGGTGACCAGATAGATTGCGAGTACTGCGCCGCGCCGCGACAGCCCCAAACGCACTAGACGGTGGCTGATGTGGTTTTTGTCGCCGATCCAGGGTTTGGACCCAGTGCGGATGCGGATTAGATTGACGCTGGCAAAGTCGTATATGGGTACGGCCAGCACCAGTAGAGAAGCTAGCTGATGCGCGGCGAAAAGAGTAACTTCGGCGTAGGTCTGGCTGAGCAGGACGGCGATGGCCGCGACGCTATACCCGAGAAAGAGGCCGCCGGCGTCGCCCATGAAGATCGTCGCTGGCGGTAAGTTGTAGAGTAGGAATCCGCAGAGCGCGCCGAAGAGCACAAGACAAAAGGTGGCCAGTGCGAAATCGCGTACCAATAAGGCCATAAAGGCCAGGAATATCAGGTTGATGGCGGCGATGCCGGCGCTGAGTCCGTCCATATTGTCGAGGAAGTTGAAGGCATTGCTCATTGCGGTGAGCCAGAAGACCGTCAGGGCCATATTGAGGAGAGGCACCTCGGGAAAGAGCGACAAGCGGCAGGCCGGCAAGGTGGCGACGACGGCGGTGATGATGAATAGTTGTGCGAGAAATCGGGGCAGAGGGGGCAAACCGCGCCAGTCGTCGGCAAGCCCGAGTAAGAACAGGGCGAATCCGCCGGCGAGCAGTAGCGAAAGATCGGCTCCTTTTTGCATAAAGTCGCCCGCGACCAAAAGCGAACCCAATAACCAAGCATGATTGCCCTCGATGGCCTGCTGTTGCAGGATGGGTACTAGATAGGGCAAAACTACATATAGGCTGAGCAGCAAACCGCAGAAGATGGCTATGGCACCGCCGTAGGGCGTGGGTTGCTCGTGTGATTTGTGGGCCCCGGTTTCGGGTCGATCGACGAGATTGTAGCGCCAGGCCAATCGTTTGACAAACGGCACCGCTAGTGCGGTGACAGACAAAGGGCCCAACACTAGGGGCCAGAGGGATAACTGCGAATCCATGTATTGGTCCAGGTGAAAGAGTTGTTTTAATATAGGAGTAGATTTTGGCGTTGAGCAACGCGGAAAGGAAAACGAACGATATGTTGGCGATTGATGGAGGGGTGAAAATTCGCGAAACACCGTTTCCCAAACGGCATCTTTTTGGCGAGGAGGAGCGAGCGGTAGCGGTCAAGCTTTTTGATGCGGCGATAGAGAGCGGCAACGCGATCCATTACAGTGGCCCGGAAGAATTGGCCTATGAACAGGAGTTCGCCGCATTTATGGGCGGGGGCTACGCCGATCTAGTCAACTCGGGCACTTCGGCGCTCTATGTTGCTTTGGGCGCGCTCGAGTTGCAAACGGCCGGCGAGGTGGTGATCCCGCCGATTACGGATCCGGGCGGTGCGATGCCGGTGGCTTTATTGTGCCAGGTGCCGGTGGTCAGCGATGCGGCACCGGGATCGTTTAACGCCGGTGCTGAGCAAATCGAGGCGGTGTTGACGCCGCATACCCGCGCGATTGTCGTCGCGCATATCGCCGGGGAACCGGCGGATATGGATCCGATCCTGGAACTGGCACAGGCACGCGGCATACCCATTGTTGAAGATTGCGCACAGGCGCACGGCGCCCTGTACAAGGGCCGAATGGTGGGGACCTTTGGCGATATAGCCGCCTTTTCGACGATGAGCGGCAAGCACCATGCGACAGGTCCACAAGGGGGTGTGGTCTTTACTCGGGACGAGGCGCTAGTTTGGGAATCCAAGCGTTTCTCCGACCGAGGCAAGCCGTTTAATACCGAGGCCACTTCTAATTTGCGGGCCGGGCTCAATTTAAACGGCAACGATCTGTCGGCGGCTATTGGACGGGTGCAATTGCGCCGGATTGTGGCGATGAACGACCGGCGCCATCAGGTGGCCGCGCAGATTGAAGAGGGCATTGCCGGGCTCAAGGCCGTGCGGTTGGGTTGGCAGGCTGAGCAGACGCAAGGCGTCTACTGGTTTATGCGTTTTCACGTTGATGTCGACAAACTCACCGTCGACAAGGATTCCTTCGCAAAGGCGGTCGCCGCGGAGGGGGTCCCGGTGTCGGCGTCGTATCGGTACATCCCTTCGGAGGCCATTTGGTTTAAGGAGCGCAACGTTTTTCCCGGCAGCGACTATCCGTGGGGATTGCCGGCCTATCAGGGCGACCGGAATGCAGCGTTTCCCTGTCCCAATGCCGTGGAATCGGCTGAGCGTCATTGTGTTATGTCGATCCACGAAAATTGGGGTGAACAGGAGGTGGCAGATGTGGTAGCGGCGCTGGCGAAGGTGGAGGCGGCGTATTTGCGTTGATCTTGATATTCGGTGCATTGCCCGCTGACAGAGGAATCGCATGATATGAAAATTTCATCTGAAGAAATACGACAGCAGTCGTTGAACGACGAGACCCTCTTCGAAGCGGTGCGCCAGGTGCGCGAAAGCGGCTTTGTCGTTTTAGAAGAAACAATGAGCGGGGAGTGGATCGATCGCATGCGGGAGGCCTGGGACGCGCATGTCGAAGACCGTGTGCCGGGTGATCTTTTGAGTATGCCCTTTATTGACCCGTTGGCGATTGAAAATCCATGGGCGCTGCAGATTATGGAGATCATGATCGGCAAGGATTTTTGGGCTAAGCTGCCCTATCACTGCAATTCCACGGCGCCGAATTGGCCGGAGACGCAGGTGATTCACCGCGATCAACTGCATCTTTTTCCGGACCTGCCCATTGCTATGCCGCCGCATATGATCGTCGTGCATATCCCCTTGGTCGATTTTGCCGAAGAAAATGGCAGCACTGAAGTGTGGCCCGGCACACACCTTATTACGGATCACGAGGCGACGATAGATCCGGCGGATATTGGCCGGGTCGGCGGGTTGGAGAAACGAGCGAAGACCGTGCCGTCCATTCGCACCAATATGCCGGCGGGTTCGACGTTGGTGCGCGATATGCGTCTTTGGCATCGGGCGATGCCCAATCGCACAGTGCATCGGCGTACTATGTTATCGCTGGTCTATCACCGCCACTTCCCGAGTTTGGGCTATCAAAAGAAAGCGGCGGAACCATTGGCTAAGGAAATGATGGATGGGCTTTCAGATCGGGCGCAGCGGATCTATCGCTTTAATAAACAAGAAGCACACGCTGGATAGCGATCATCAGTCGATAGATACAGCGACGTGTTTGCTGAGCGGGTTTTCCCGGACGGGGTGCGTGCCAAGGGGTACTTGTTTGAGAGCTTTTAACCAGTGCCGGCACCAATCCTTGTAGATAGCAGCCGTCTGTATCGCAATTTGTTTTACTGACCGCATACGATCTGCTGTACTTATAACTTGGTGCAATGCACACCTGGGTAAGGCCGATTATTCCAGCAAGGCCGCGCCGTCGGTCGCCTCGCAGATATAAACGCTGGGATTATTGTCGGTGGCTTGTCGGTAGGCGGCCTCGGTAGCGGCGGCGAAGGCTTCGGCGGCTTCGCCGGCGACCAGGGCTACCGCGCACCCGCCAAAACCGGCACCGGTCATGCGCGCGCCATAACAGCCAGTCTGTGCATGTGCGCATTCGACCATTGCATCTAAGGCTGGGCTCGAGACTGAAAAATCATCGCGCAAGCTGCGGTGGCTCTCATTCATCAGACGGCCCAAGGATGCCGCATCGCCGGCGCGCATCGCCTCGGCGGCTTGCAGGGTGCGTGCATTTTCGCTGATTACGTGGCTCGCACGGGGGCGCGCGGTCTCGTCGAGTTCGGGTGCACGAGCGGCGAAGGTCTCTTCGTCGACGTCGCGTAGGGCCTGCACGCCAAAAAAATGCGCCGCCGCCTCACACTGGGCGCGTCGTGCGTTATAGGCCGAGTCGACTAGTCCGCGTCGTGTGCCGGTGTCGAGGATGACCACCGAGACCCCTTGCGGCAGAGGCACTAGGTCACCCTGCAATGAGCGGCAATCCAGCAATAACGCGTGTCCTTGGCGTCCGGCCGCCGAGATCATCTGGTCCATAATACCGCAATTGACGCCGACCCACTGATTTTCGGCGCGCTGACCGAGGCGGGCCATGGTAGCGGGTTCCCATGGCAGATCGGCGACTGCGGCGAAGGCGCGCGCCGTCGCCATTTCAACCGCTGCTGAAGACGAGAGGCCAGCACCGACCGGTATGTCGCCGACGAGCACTCCTTCCCATCCTTTGAGCGAGTAGCCGGCGTCCTGCAACGCCCAGGCCGTGCCCTTGAGATATTCGAGCCAACCATCGGCCGCCGGTTTGAGCGCGGCGGTTTCCGCCAGGTCAAAAGTGCGGGTTTCGCCGAAGTCCAGCGAATGCACGTTGACCGTTTGCGTTTCGGTGGGCCGGAAGGCGATGTAGACGGCGCGGTCAATGGCCATCGGCAGGACGAAACCGTCGTTATAGTCGGTGTGCTCGCCGATGATATTGACGCGTCCAGGTGCGCGCACGACCCATTCGGGTGCCTGGGCGAACTGCTCGGTGAAAGCGGTGGCGGCCTGTTCGTTGAGCGACATATCGATTTCCTCGCTGCGTTTAGCGGTGGCGATAGTGGGTTTGCGGCGTGGCGCGCAGGCGTTCGGCGGCTTGCTCCGGCGTCAGATCGCGTTGTGCCTCGGCGAGCATTTCGTAGCCGACCATGAATTTGCGCACGCTGGCCGAGCGCAAGAGCGGCGGGTAAAAGTGCGCGTGTAATTGCCAGTGCTCGTCGTCTTCCGTTTGATAGGGTGCCCCGTGCCAGCCCATAGAGTAGGGGAAGGCACATTCAAAGAGGTTGTCGTAGGACACCAACAGGCGCTGAAGCACATGCGCCAGGCTATCCCTTTCAGTGATGGAAAGCGCGTCGAGTCGGGACAGGCGTTTTTTGGGTAATACGAGGGTCTCGAAGGGCCACAGCGCCCAATAGGGCACGAGCGCCAACCAGTGCTCGTTCTCGACGACGATGCGTTCGCCGCGTGTCATCTCCTGTTCGGCATAATCCAATAATAGGGACTGGTCGTGCTGGGCTCTATAAGCGCGCTGGTTCTGATCTTCGCGCTCGACCTCGTCGGGTAGCAGGTTCTGAGCCCAGATCTGGCCGTGCGGGTGCGGATTCGAGCAGCCCATAGCGTCGCCCTTGTTCTCGAAAACCTGCACCCAGGCGTATTCGCGCCCTAATTCCAGGCTTTGCTCGCGCCACAGATCGATGACGCGGGCGAGCTCTTCGATATTCATCTCGGCCAGGCTCAGGTCGTGACGCGGCGAAAAACAGAGCACGCGACAAGTGCCACACACCCCGCTGCTGCGAAAGAGCGGGTGGTCTTCCTCTGTTGGGTGCGGTGAATCCGCGAGCAGGGCGGCGAAATCGTTGGTAAAAACGTAAGTGCTGTCATAAGGGGGGTTTTCTTCGCCGCCGGCGCGTTCGTTACCCGGGCAGAGGTAACAGTCTGGATCGTAGGCCGGGCGCGCGTCGTCTGAGCTTGATTCGCGTTGGCCTTGCCAAGGGCGCTTCGCGCGGTGTGGCGATATGAGCACCCATTGGCCATTGAGCGGATTATAGCGTCGGTGCGGATGGTCTTCGGCCTTGAAGCGCATTTATTGGTCTCCGTAGCCGTGCGGGTGGCGGCTGTGCCAATCCCAGGCGCTGGCGACGATGCCTTCGAGATCGTCAAATTGCGGTTGCCAGCCCAGGATCGCGCGTGCCTTGTCGGCGCTGGCGACTAAGAAGGAAGGATCGCCGGCGCGCGGCGCTTCGATACGCGCTTCAATCGGCTTGCCGGTTATGCGTCTGGCCGTTTCGATGACCTCGAGCACGGAATAACCGCGGCCGCTGCCCAAATTCACGTAGAGCCCCTCGCCGCCGTTGCGCAAATAAGCCAATGCTAGCGCGTGTGCCCGGCCAAGATCGGCCACGTGCACATAATCGCGTACCGGCGTGCCGTCGGGTGTCGGGTACTGGTCGCCAAAAACAGATAGGTATTCGCGTTTGCCCAACGCCGCAAAGAGTACATTGGGCACCAAGTGCGATTCGGGTTCGTGGTCCTCGCCGCGTTCGGGAGTAGCGCCGGAGGCGTTAAAATAGCGCAGGGCGACAAAGCGCAGGCCATAGGCGCTTTCGGAAGCCGACAGTGCGCGCTCGACGAGTAACTTGCCCCAGCCATAGGGGTTTTCGGGGTGTTGTGGGTGGGCTTCGTCGAGTGGGGTGTATTGCGGTTCGCCATAGGTTGCCGCCGTCGAAGAAAACACGATCTGGCGCACGCCGCCGGTGACCAATTCCTGCAAAAGCGCCAGGCTCTGGTTGGCATTGTTTTCGTAATAGTGCAATGGGTCGTCGACCGACTCGCCTACATAGGTCAGGGCGGCAAAGTGGATACAAGCGTCGATATCGTGCGTTGCGAGTATGTGGCGGACCAGCGTGCGGTCGCCGACCTTGCCCTGGTGCAATGGCACGTCATCGGGTATGGTCGCCGCATGGCCGCGGAATAGATCGTCGAGTATAACCACCTGCTCGCCCTGCGCCCGCAGCATTTCGACCGTCACGCTACCGATATAACCCGAACCACCCGTTACTAGTATTGCCACCTTAGCTCCTTTTTTGTACGCGCGTTTCTATTCTTGCAAAACTCGCTGTAAAATAGACGGTCAGCCCGATGTAGATGTACACCGCGTCCTTCGCAAGCGGCAAGTAGTGTAATGGGTCGAACGTAAAGCCCTGGTACAGAGATTACCCCATTCAAGAGCCGGCTCCTACGGTTCTAAGCAAATACCAACGGCTGAAAAAAGTCCGGCTGGTGAAAATTAGGGCTGGGCGTTTCGACCAACGCCCAAGATCCCCAGTGTGGATGTGAGGTGCGGTCGCCGCATTTATAGAAATTACTCTTCCATTCGCTGCCGGCTGTCGGTGTGTCGCAGCCAAAATATTGGGCAAAAAGTGCGAAGGGCACGTGATATTCAACCGACCAGATCGTCGGTTCGATCAATTCCGGTTCGACAATTTTGGGCAATGTGGTGGCCATGCGGATGGTATCGCCATCGGCGTCGCTGACACTTTGCCTGTCGCGACCGGCCTCGCGTTCAGTGGCAGAAGGACAGCGGTACAGCAACATGGTGCCGCCGCAATTGACCTCGAAATTGAAATAGGCCTGCGAATTGGGTAGGGGTGAGACAAAGAATTCGACGCAGGAATCAGTGCAAACCGAGTCTTGGAAATTTTGCGCCACCGCGCGGACATAGCGGTCCTCGACGCGAAATATGATAGCCAACGCATTTTCGTCGTAGAGCAAACGAGCGGTTACGCCGGGGCGATGGCCGGAGTCTTCCCAAGGGAAATGGGTAATTTCCAGCGTCTCGGCCGATTGCCATTGAGAGCGTTCCCAGTTGGCGTCGGGCTCCGCTAGATTGGCGGTGCGGTGTATGGTGTATTGCATGTTGTCCCCTTATGGTTGTAATGGTCTATTGCGGTTTGGCGTCCAATAATAACGCGCGAGGGCTTTTTATGAAAGCAATCTTCAATTTGAAACCTCCTATCTAGCTGTACCTGGTCAATTTAGCTGTTTGACAGGGAGGTTGCCCCCCAGTATTTTCTAGAGAATATTTAGACGATTGATGCCCTGGATTCGCCGGGTGTTGGTCGTCGATTTGCGAAAGGGATGCACTTTGCGCAGAGCGATCCTCTCAATCGCGGCTTTGCTGTTCTTCTCCGGAGCGGCTCAGGCCCAGCTGCAGACCATTGTCACCGACCATTTCCGAGTCCATTTTCCGAGTGGTGCCGAAGGCACGGCTCGGCGAGTCGCCGAGACCTGCGAGGAAGTTTTCCCGGCCTTGGCCTCAGCTTACGACTATTACGACGATTTCCGCACTATCCACGTTATGGTACTCGACAGCTCTGACCGGTTGGGCAATGGTTGGGCCGATTATTATACGAATACTATGGCCATTTGGGCCACCAATCTGGATTTTGAGTTGCGCGGCAGCCACGACTGGATCAAAAATGTCGTGACCCACGAGCTGACGCACATAATCACGCTCAACAAAGCGCGCAAGAAGTGGCCATTCCAGTTTGCGTTGATTTCGGTTTCGCGCACGGATTCCAACCCCGATATAACCTTTCAGTTTCCGCTCTACCATCTTAATACTCCGCGCGGCTGGTCCGAAGGCATCGCCCAGTACGGGGCCTATAAGTTCGGTTACGACACCTGGGATTCGCATCGCGATATGTTGTTGCGCATGGCGGTTTTAGAAGACGACCTGCTCTCCTGGAGCGAGATGGGGACGGTGATGGACCGCGCCGGCAAGTTTTATGGGGAGTTTGTCTACAACCAGGGTTATTCGATGATGGTCTATATCCATCAGCAGTACGGTCCTGAGAAAGTCGACGCGTTGACCCAGCATGTCGGCTCGATGAACTTCGACCCGGCCATTCGCGAGGTTTTAGGCATTTCCGCCGACCAGTTCTACGACGATTGGCACGCTTTCCTAACCGAGAATTACCACCGCCTCGAATCGGAGATCGGCAGCCGGGGATTTTTCGAGGGGGTGCCGCTCGACGAGGTCAACGAAGGCGTGCTCGAATACCATCCAGCACTTTCGCCCGATGGCAAGAAATTAGCTTATCTCACTAGCGAGAAGCAGGATTACGCGATCACGGCTCTGAAGATCTACGACTTCGAGACGGGCGAGAAGACGAAGCTCAAAGGATCTGTCAGCACTCGCATGTCCTGGTCACCCGATGGCGAGGAGCTTGTCTTCTCCCGCAACAAGAACGGTTTCGACGATCTCTACATATATAATGTAGCCACCGACAAAGAACGTCGTATCAGTGCCAAGCTGCGTTCTAAGGATCCTTCATTCTCGCCCGATGGCGAGCGCATCGTCTTTGTGCACAATGAGGATGGGACCAACAACCTCGGCCTCATCGACCGCGACGGTACCGATCTAGTTTATCTGACCAATAACAACGACGCCACCCAGTACAGCGCGCCGCGCTTTTCGCCCGACGGCGAGTGGCTGTTGTTTAGTGTCTTCCGCGGTGAGGACCGCGATATCGCGATGATGCGCGCTGATAGCCCACCGCGCCCCGAATTCAACAAGTCCTCCCCCGGCATGAGAACGATAAAGGCCATGATGAACGCTAAGCTGGGGAACGAAGACGAAGACGGCGAGGCTGAGCTCATGGATGTCTTCCCCGATAGCGTCGCCTTCGCACATCCCGATTCTTCCGGGTTCCGGCCCTTGCTCGCGTCATCGGCCGACGAACGAGATCCGGCCTGGTTGCCCGACGGTTCCGGTTTCCTATTCGCCTCGGACCAGGGCGGGATATTCAACATATACCGCTATCACATGGAAAATGGCGAGGTCGAGCAGTTGACTAACGTAGTCGGCGGGGCTTTTGTGCCGACGGTTTCGGTCGATGACGAGGTCGTCTATAGCTCGTATCACTCCAACGACTACAGCCTCTACCGCTTCAAACTCGGCGAATTTGAGCGCGACGCCTATTTCGAACCTGTGGCGATGCGCGACTACCGATCGATCTTCGATGGCCCGGAACTCTCCGAGCAGTTTACGATAGGCCGCTATGGCGGGCGCAATGTCCTGCGCTATATCCCGATACTCCAGGTCGGTCCGACCTATATCGGCAATACCTTCGGCCTCAACCAGGCCAGCGGCGGAATGCAGTTCTCGGCCGGGGATATGTTCGGCGGACAGCAGTTGACGGCTTGGAGCATTATCGGCAAGAATATGCGCGACGAGACCGACCTCAACACCGATTTTGGTTTCTTCTACCAAAAGAGCCTGCGGCCCGCTGTCGGTAACAACCGGACCTTCAACCCCTCTTTCTATATCGCCGGGCGGCGGCGCGAGGTCGATAATCTAATCAAGACCAACCAGATATCGGTTGATACCTTGGCCGCGACGAATCTCTATCCGGTGCCCGTCGATTCAGTGACCAGCCTGCTCGTCCCCGGAACGGAGCAGTATGTCTACCAGGGCAATAGTCGCGAGGATCTCTTCAAGACGGTTTTTGGCCAAGTGGCCGTCGGCGTCGATCTGCCGCTGACCCGTCGCACGCAATTAAGCGGCGTCTATATGTACCGCAATTACGCCGAGAGCTGGACTTTGCGCCATTTCCGTAACCAGAGCCAGGTTTATCTGGTCCAGGATGGTGTCGATGTCTCTGAGGTTTTGGACCCGGGGTTTTTGGGGCAGGATACCTTATTAGTCGACAGCCAAGATCCACTGAGCTTTTATAACGAGGTGGATTTTTTCAGCACGCACCTGATGAGTGTGTCTTGGCAGTACCAAAAATTTAACCCGACAGCCGATCAGATGATCAACCCCTCGGGGCGTGCGCTGGCTTTCGTCTATCGTTATATGTTGCCGACGATAGCCGATTCGCTGGCTCAGCCGATACCGACCAACGGGGTGCCCGGTGATCAGTTTGTCGGGGTCAATCGCCGTCTGCGGGTCAACGAGTACATGGCTTCCTACAATGAGCGGATCGCGCTGCCTTTCAACAACTCGCTCAATATCACGCTACTCGGCGCGTATAAGAATATCCAGCTCAAACCCGGTTTCATAGAGGACGGCGGTTTTTTCGAAGGGCGTTTTTACTGGCCTCTACGCTACTATATCGGCGGTCGCAATTTTCTTAGCGGTTATCCCTACTTCACCGATAACGGTTCGAAATTGGTTTATGGCCGCGTCGGTTATGGATTTCCTGTGCTCAAACGGCTCAATAGCCGTTTTATCAACTTCAATTTTTCCAAGCTCTACGCCGAACTTTTCGCCGAGGCTGGTGCCGTGGGTAATTTCTCCCGTTTCAAAGATGTAGATTTCAACACCGACAAATTCTTGACCGATGTCGGCGGTGAATTGCGCTTGCAGTTGTTTACCTTCTACCGCATACCGATGACCGCTTTTTTCCAGGTTGCGCACCCACTCAACCGCGACAGGGTCGACACCGGAGGAGGACCTAAGATCGATAAGTTCCGCTACTATTTTGGATTTGGCCTATAAACCGCGGAGGTTTCTGATGCCGAATATCGACTTGCATAAACTGGCCTTGCAGCTCAAAGTTACGGAGATGATTAAGATTCACGCTCGGCGCCGCTTAATGGCTGAGGCTTACGAGTACTGGTGCCGTCTGATCCAAACTAATTAAACGCTATGGCGCTGAAACTGATTCGATTACCCCAAGGGACCAACCGCAGTCACATCTTGCGGCGCTCGGTCGATCTGCATGACGAGGAGGTCGATCTGGCCGAGTTAGAACGTATCTTTCGTCGTTTCTGGCGTGTGTGGCATAAATCGCTACAAAACGAGACAAGGGAGGTTGGCACTTAATGGTCCGTCTTATATTGGGGCTCGCTGCTTTGGTTTGCGCATGTGCCGAGCCACCACCCAGTGAATTGGGCGAGGATGAGTTCCGGCGCTTGGTGACACAGGAGGGGATGCACGTCGATTCGGTCGGTGTGCGCGATCTCGCGCAAGGCGATACCTTGGTCGATTATTCGCCCTTGGTTGTTATCGAGAGGACGGTTCGTTTTCCCAGGGAAGCCGAAGGCGGCGAAGTATTCGCCTGGGAGTTTTACGCCGAGCAGTTGAACCCAGTCAAATTGCTTATCGTGCGCGAGGAGAAGAACGGCGAGAATTTTGAAATAGTCGGGGAAAGCGAGACTTTCGTGCCGGCGCACAAGGGCATCAACCGCCACATCTTGCGCGAACCGATCCCGGTGTCCTTCAAGGATATGGTGGGGTTTGTCCAGCCAGCTGAGGCGACGGTGCCGTTTCGCAATGTAAAAGGCTGGCAGACGTTGATTTCCGCTAGGCCGTTGGAACGCCCCCTGATTCGCCGCGATAAATTTGCGATGTACGGGTGGCGTTATTCGCTGAGGGTATTGTGGCGTGTGACCAAGGAGGAAGAGTGAAGATAGTCGGAGTGGTTGCTTGCCTGGCGTTTTTGGCCGGGTGCGGTGGGCAGGAAGAAGAAGCGAATACACCCCGCAAGCGGGCCGAAGCGGAAATTAGCCAGGTCCTCAGGGCGTTGGAGGTCAATCCGGATGCGCCCCTATTGCACTTTCAATTAGGTCAGACTTACCAGAAACACGGCTATGTCGATTCGGCGCGCACAGCCTTCGAGCGTTGTGTCGAACTGTACGAGTCCTTTGCCGAAGCGCATCTGCAGCTGGCGCAGATCTACTACGAGGAGGGAGACCTTGAACGGTCTGTTCGGGCGTATGAGCAGACGGTGCGCTTTGACGCGGGCAACGCGGCGGCTTACAACAACCTCGGTTTTGT
Source organism: Gemmatimonadota bacterium (assembly GCA_018672475.1). GTDB lineage: Bacteria > Latescibacterota > UBA2968 > UBA8231 > UBA8231. Next base: position 20,764 of record JABHFS010000100.1, read on the forward strand.
TTATAAAAAGTTGGATCGTCCGGAAGAGGCGGTTAAGGCTTATGAGCGGGCGATCGCTGCCGATTCGCTCTTTGCGCAGGCCTATAACAACCTAGGGCAGCTTTTTAAGAATCGAGAAGAGCACGAGCAGGCCATCGCGCTTTTCCGCCGAGCCATCGCGATCAAACCCGATTTCCCCGAAGTATATATTAACCTAGCCGGGGTATACGAGGGCCGAGATGTTGATGAGGAAACTTCGGTGTGGCAGACTTTCTTAGCGAAGTTCGGCGAAGACCAGCAGTATAGCGTGCATGCACGGGAGCGGCTCGCACGGTTAAAGACGCCATAATTTTTTCGTTTTAACTACAAAAACCCCGATATGCTTAAAGCATGTCGGGGTTTTTGTGTACAGTCATCTATTATTTCAGGGGGATGTTTGCTGCTCGGTTGGTGCTAAAAGCCCCCGCACGAGCAGCGCGTAGCTGGCGCTGGAAATCAGCACCATGCCGGCGGCAAGGCCGATCAGACCATCGCGCAAAACGGTTGGTGATTACAGTATAGGCCAGGGCGCGAGCAGACAAGCGAGAAAGAGCTTAGCCGCCAGCGGGTCGAGGATTTTGCCGAGACGGGAGGTCTGGCCGAAATGTCGAGCGACGAGGCCGTCGCCGAGGTCGGTGGCGGCAGTGAAGAGCAAGCACAATACGGTTTACCAGCGGGTCACGTCGCCTTGGGAGATAAGGTGGAAGAGCAGGGGAACAAGCAGGACCCGCAAACCGCTGAGAAAATTGGCCAACATCGCGCGGTTTTATCGCAACATTTCTTGCGCGTGTTGGCGCGCCGTGTCCGAAACGATTTCACCGGCCAGCAGATAGGCAATCTCCTCGGTGCGGGCTTTTTCATCGAGTGCGACGACTTCGGTAATGGTCCGTTGTTTTATTTGCCTTTTGCGCACGGAGAAGTGTTGGTCGGCTAGGCTGGCGATCTGCGGCAAGTGGGTGATGGCGATGGTCTGGTGTGAGGCGGAGAGCGCCTGCATTTTACGGCCGACGGCGGCGGCGATGCGGCCGGAGATCCCGCTGTCGATCTCGTCGAAGACTAGAATCGACACCAGGTCCCTTCCGGCGATGGCCTCTTTGAGGGCCAACATCACTCGTGAGATCTCCCCGCCAGAGGCGATGCGTGCCAGGGGGCGTGGGGTCTCGCCGGGATTGGCGGAGATGTGGAAGGCGACGTGCTCCATACCGTGCTCGCCAGCTGCGAAGCGAGTCCCCTCGCGCTCGACCGGCCCTTGCGGATCTTCAGTAGTAGCCAGTTCAGTTTGAAACTGAACTTTGGCCATACCCAGCTCGCCGAGGCTGGCGACCAGCGATTTGCATAGGGTTGCGCTTGCCTGATGGCGGGCGGCAGACAACGCGAGACAACAGGCCGAAAATTGGGATAGAGACTCATCGCGCTGTTGGGTGGCTGTTGCCAATTCGCCGTCGAGTGCACCGGCGCGATCGGCCTTCGCCGAGAGCTGGCGCGCGTATTCGATGACTTGCTCAATAGTACCGCCATACTTCCTTTTTAGGTCGCGCAGCCCGTCCAGGCGTTCGCGCAGTTCGTCGGCGCGACGAGGTGCCACCTCGATTTTCCGGGCGTAATCATGGAGGTGGCGGGCTAGATCTTCGACGCCGTAGATCAGCTCTTCGAGGGCGATGGCTTGTGGGCTGAGGGACTGGTCGATTTCGAGTAACCGGTCCAATTGCCGACGGACTTGGCCGAGCTGCTCATAGACGGCGCCTTCGCGCTGGTAGAGCATGTCGTGGAGTTCAAGGCCGTTTTGCACCAGGGTTTCGGCGTTTTCAAGGATTTGCAGCTCGCGTTCGAGCTCGGCTTCCTCGCCGGGCTGGGGATCCAGAAAGCGGATTTCCTCGAGTTGGAACATACGCAGGGAATCTTCGGTGACCAGTGCATCGCGCTCGCTGCGCAACTGGTCGAGGCGGGTAGAGTGATCCCGGTATTGGCGCCAGTAGCGCGCGACCTGATGCCGGTCGTCGTCGAGACCACCAAAGGCATCGAGGAAGCGGGCGTGTAGCTTGGGATCGAGCAGCGATTGGTGTTCGTGTTGACCGTGCAGGTCTACCAGGGCCGCGCCGATTTCTTTCAGTTTTTTGATGGGCTGGCCCTGGCCGTTGATAAAAGCCCGTGAACGGCCGCCATTGTGGATCTCGCGGCGCAGGATCAACTGGCCGTCCTCCAGTGGTACTTCTATCTCGGCTAGGTGCTGGGTCTGGTCATCGTCGAACTCAAAAAACCCCTCCACCACGCATTTGTCGGCGCCGTCGCGGACTAGGTCGGCGTTGATGGGGCCGCCGAGAATCGAGTTGAGGGCGCCAATGAGAATGGACTTGCCGGCCCCGGTTTCGCCAGTGATGGCATTGAGGCCAGGGCCGAATTCGATCTCGGCCTCTTCAATCAGGGCGAAGTCTTTGATGTGAAGGCGGGTTAACATGGGGGCAAAGCAGAGCTATTCGTCGGCGTCCGCGTCCGCGTCGAGGAAGTCGAGGCGGAACTCGCCGCCTTCGTCCGTGGTGAGGACCTGGACCCGCTTGCGGGTTTCTTCGAGCCATTTGTTACAGGAGCGCGAGGCGGCGACCCCCTTTTCGAATACAGACAGGGCTTCTTCGAGCTTGAGGTCGCCGGTTTCGAGGCGTTCGACGCTCTGCTCAAGCAAGGCTAGGGCTTCTTCAAAAGTATTACTCATCGGTTTTCTTCTCCACTGTGCAGATGGCGCCGCCGCGGCGGAAGCGCAGTTGTAACTTGTCGCCTGGTTGGATATCCGTACTGTCGCGGACCAGGTGGCCGTCGGTGACTTTTTCGGCTAGTGTAAAACCGCGCGCCAGGCTCGTCAGCGGGCTGAGGTCGTCGAGGCGGGTGGCGGCGTTGCGCATGACTTCGACGCGATTACGCAAAAACCAGTCGAGAGCCGTGAACAAGTCTTGGCGGCGTTCGTCGAGATAGAGATTTTGCTGTTGTAGGCGGTCATCGAGGCGTGCGAGCAAACGTTGCGGGTCGTAATGACGTAACTGTCCCTCCAGTGCTTCGAGCCGTCGCTGCATGGCCGATTGCAAACGCTCGCGGTCTTCGGCGACCCGCTCGCGCAAGGCGCCGCGTTCGCTGGCGACTATTTCGGCGGCGGCCGAAGGGGTGGGCGCGCGATGATCAGCCACATAGTCGGCGATGGTATAGTCGATCTCGTGGCCAACGGCGGAAATGACGGGTTTGGCCGACTGGTAAATGGCTCGGGCGACGGCTTCGTCGTTAAAGGGCCACAGGTCTTCCGGGGCACCGCCGCCGCGACCGACGATCAATATATCGATGTCTTTGAGCTTGTTCAAGTCGGCGATGGCCTTGGCGATCTCGGGCGCGGCGCCCTCGCCTTGCACTCTGGCGGGGCAAAGGACGACCTGTAGACCTGGGGCGCGGCGCCCGAGGATTTGTACGATATCGCGGATGGCAGCACCGGTCGGCGAAGTCACTACGCCGACTTTTTTCGGGTAGGGCGGCAAGGGGCGTTTGCGGTCGGCGTCGAAGAGCCCCTCGGTTTCAAGCCGGTTTTTGAGTTGCTCGAAAGCCAAGGCCAATTCGCCGACGCCGGAAGGTTTGATCTGGGTCGCGTAGAATTGGTATTTGCCGCCCCGCTCGTAGACCGAGACGTGGCCGTATACCAATGCCTGCATACCCTGCTCGGGCTCAAAGGAGAGTTGACCGGCTTGCCATTTGAACATTACCGCGCTCAATTGAGCCGAGGAATCTTTGAGCGTGAAATAGCGGTGGCCGGAACCATGGTGGGTGTATTGCGAGATTTCGCCTTCTATCCAACAGGCGGGTAGGGTTTCCTCGAGCAAGCCTTTGATTTGTGCGGTAATTTCACTGATAGAGTAGGCCCGATTGGATGTTTCTTCCGTGTCGGCCCGAAAAAACAGGTCTTCTGAGGACATGTATGCGCTACGTGCTCCTGTCTGGGGGTGATGGCCGAGATATACAAACAGGATAGCTTGCTAGTGGGGCGGGGTCAAGCCTCTTCGAGTTGCAAACGTTCTATCCGCGTCGCCCGGCCATTCGACGCGTCGGCTTCTACTAAGGCGCCGCAAAGTGTCGCTTTACCTTCGGCGGGCTTGAAACGCGTAGGGACTTGCGTAAGGAAGCGTTGTAAGGCCATTTCGGGACGGACGCCAATGACTGATTCGCGCACGCCGGTCATGCCGGCATCGGTGAGGTAGGCTGTGCCGCCGGGCAGGATGCGTTCATCGGCGGTCTGCACATGGGTATGGGTGCCGACGACAGCGGTGACCAAGCCGTCGAGGTGGAAGCCCATGGCCATTTTCTCGGCGGTGGCTTCGGCGTGGAAATCGACGAAAACCAAGGGGGTCTGTTCGCGCAGGCGTTCGGCTTCGGCGCGACCTGCGAGAAAGGGGCAATCGGTGGTGGGCATGCCGGTCCGCCCCTGGAGGTTGAGCACGGCGACCGGGACGCCGTTGCGGGCGGTGGCGACGACGGAGCCGATGCCGGGTGCGGCGGTCGGGTAGTTGAAGGGGCGTAAGACGCGATCGGACTGCGCGAGGTAGGGCATGAACTCCTTGCAGTCCCAGATGTGGTTGCCGCTGGTGATGATATCGGCGCCGTAGCTGTGCAGTTTTCGGGCGATATTTTCGGTGAGGCCGAAACCGCCGGCGGCATTTTCACCGTTGATGATAACGAAGTCAATCTCACGTTCGCGCACGAGCTCGGGAATCAGGGCGGCGGCGACTCGGCGGCCGGGTTGCGCGAAGATATCGGCGACGAAAAGTAGCTTCAACGAGCGTAGTGCACCGCGCGCACCTCGCGGACGAGGCAGATACGCAGTTGTCCGGGATATTCGAGCTCTTGCTCGATCTTATTCGTTATCTCGTCGGCGAGGTGGTCGGCGTAGGCGTCGTCGACTATCTCGCTATCGACCAATACCCGGACCTCTTTGCCGTTTTGCAGGGCAAAAGCTCGCCGCACGCCCATGTGACTGCTGGCGATTTCCTCGATTTGGCGCAGGCGGCGGGTATATTCTTCGACCTTCTCCTTGCGGGCGCCGGGCCGATGCATCGAAATCTCATTGGCTGCTTCGACTAGGACCGCAATCGCCGACCGCGAAGGCATGTGTTCGCGGTGGGTCTCGATCACCCGTGCGACTTCGGCGCTTTCATTGCACTTGCGAGCCAGCGCAGCACTGTTTTGCGCCGGCTCGCTGCCCAGCTCAAAATCCTGCGCTTTGTCGATATCGTGCAACAAGCCGGCGCGTCGGGCCAATGCCACGTCGAGGTCGAGCATTTCGGCCATCATACCGGCGAGGAGGCCAACTTCCTTGCTGTGGGCTAATAGATTCTGGCCGTAGCTAGTGCGGAAACGAAGTTTTCCGAGCATTTCCAGCAGAGGTTCAGCCAAATCGTGGATGCCGAGGTCGAAGGCGGCTTTGGAACCCGATTCGCGGATCATTTCCTCGACATCCTCGAGGGACTTCTCATAGACTTCCTCGATGCGACCGGGGTGGATTCGTCCGTCGAGAATCAGCTTTTCAAGGGTGTTTTTGGCGATTTCGCGGCGTAGCGAGTCAAATCCGGAGAGCATGACCATTCCGGGGGTGTCGTCGACGATGACTTCGACACCGGTAATCATCTCGAAAGAGCGAATATTGCGCCCGTCGCGGCCGATGATACGGCCCTTCATATCGTCCGAGGGGATCTGTATCACCGAAATCGTGCTTTCGACAGCTAATTCGCCGGCGAAACGCTGGATGGCGCGGGTGATGATTTCCTTGGCCTCGAGATTCGCCGTGGCCAGGGCGGTATCCTTTATTTCGCGGACTTTGCGGGCGGCGAAATGGCGGGTGCTCTGTTCGAGTTGCTCGACGAGCATCCGACGGGCCTCTTGCTGGCTAATACCGGCCAGTTCCTCTAAACGCAGGCTGTGCTGCCGGATCATGTCCTGCGCCTGGGTTTCCGTTGCGGCTATCGCCTTTTCTCGCTGCTCGAGGTCCTGTTCGATCTTGAGTTGGCTGCGTTCCTTACTTTCGAGCACGTCGACTTTGCGGTCGAGTAGTTGTTCGCGCTCAAGCAGGTTAGCCTCTAGGTTACGCAGTGCGCGTTTTTGCGTCTCTTGCTCTTTTTCAAGGGGACCGCGTTCGAGGCGCCACTCGTCCCTGGCTTCGAGCAAGGCGGTTTTTTTGAGGTCTTCGGCTTCCTGTTCGGCGCTGGCAATAATTTGCCGGGCGGTGGATTGGGTAGCGTGTAGCTTACTGCGCCGCACTCGGCCGTTTACCAGCCAGCCGAGCAGGCAACCACCGGCAAAAAAAGTGAAAGCGAGACCGATTAAGACTAAATCGTCAAACACGGAGATCTTCTTTCTCGTAGGTCGCCGACGACACAAGAACGCCGGGGTAAGCTAGATAATCCGGGTGTGGTGCGCGGTATGGAAGCCGCGCGTCGGGTGCTGACTGTTCAGCTATCGGAACTGGAGGCTTCGACTTCAGCGAAAAGACGGCCGAGCGAGGCGGTGAGCCGAGAGGTGCGCTGAGTGATCTCGGATTCGGCGGAAGCGTAGTCTTTCTGCAGAGACATTAGTTCCTCTATCAGATTCAGACTGGCCAGGATAGCTACCTGGAGGGGGGAATCGGCGCGGACTTCTCCCTTGACCTGCTGCATGCGCTCGTCGATCAATTGGGCGACGAGTTGCACGTGGTCGGCGGGGTGATCCTCGTCGACACCCAGAGTATAGTTCTTGCCGAAGATGTTGACTATCGTATTGGTCGACATGAGGCGACTCCCGGTGTGATCTTATAGATTCAGTCCGTCCAGGCGGCTGAGGATGTTCTCGATGCGTCCTTTGATCTCCTCTTTGCCGCGATTCGACTCTTCGTGTGCGGTTTCGATCGGCTTGAGTCGTTCGTTCTCGGCGTTGGTTATGCCGATATCCCTTTCGAGGTTTTGAATCTGTTCTTTCTGTTCGAGGTTTTCCTTGCGGAGCTTCTCGAGGACTTCCATGAGGCGAATGACTTCCTGTTCTAGGCGTTCGAAATTTTGGTTTACGTCCATTAGATTTTTTTGTACTCCTGCTTTATTATCCGGTTGGTTGACAGCGGACTCAGCGCAAACGGGCGCCGAATTTTTCTTCAACGGCTTTGAGCATTTTGGCGATCGCCTTATCGGCTTGCACGTCCTGCAGAGTTCGTTTGTGATCGCGCAGGCGAATGGCGAAGGCCAGGCTTTTGTGACCTTCTTCTATTTGGTCCCCCTGGTAAATATCGAAGACTTTGACGGACTCGACGAGGCGGGGATTACTGTTGCGCAACTCATCGATAACACTTGCAGTTGCGATATTTTCGTGTAATACTAAGGCCAAATCGCGTTCAATGGGTGGAAACTTGGGCAACGCGGAAAACGCGTGCTCTCGTCCGTGCCAATATCGCGCTAATGCCTCAAATCTTATCTCAAAGATATGTACTGGGCGCTCTAGGTCAAAGCCGGAGCACAAGTCGGTCGCGGCTTGGCCGAGCCAACCGAGGGGTTCGTCGCCGAGAAAGACCGAGGCCGAGTGACCCGGACGACAACCGGGGAGGTCTTCGCGGTTGAAACGGAGGTCGCCGTCGCCGACTAACGCCTCGAGTAGGCCCTTGAGGTCGAAGAAGTCGGCTTCGCGGGCGTCGGCCTGCCAGGGCGACGCTGAAACGCCACCGGCCCACAGGGCCGCGAGACGCAGGGTTTCGCTGGGCAGCTCGCCGGATCCATTGGAGGCGAAGCATTTGCCCAGCTCGAATATGGCGACGCTTGGTGCCCGTTGGTTGAAATTGCGCCGGGCCACATCCAGCAGGCTGGGCACTAAAGTGGTGCGCAGCGCGTTTTGCGCTTCGGTCGGTGGGTTGGCCAGGCGCGCTACGCCTTCTGCGGCACCGGCCATTTCGAGCCAGCGGGTTTCGACAATGGTGTTGCTGATCGTCTCGTCGAGGCCTAACCCGAGCAGGCGCTGTCTGGCCGTCTGTTTGAGGGTCAATTGCGGATCTCGGCTAGTTATCCAGGGGCCTGATGCGGCTTGGCGGCCTTCAATGCGGTCGAAACCGTAAATGCGACCGACTTCCTCAATTAGATCGGCTTCGCGCTGTAGGTCGGGACGAAAACTCGGCGCGGTTACCGTTAGGGGAGTACCCGGTGCGACCTGACAGCCCAGGCGTTCGAGGATCTGTGTGATGGAATCGCGGTCGAGGTCGGTAGCTAGCAATTGGTTGGTGCGTTCGATACGGAGCGGGATTTGTGGGCAATGGCCGGGTTGTGGATACACGTCGAGTGGCTCCGGGGCGACGGTGCCGCCGGCTAATTCGGCGATCAAACTTGCGGCGCGGTTGATCGCTTGCAAGGGAGCATCCCAGTCGGCACCGCGTTCGAAACGCATAGCCGCCTCGGTGAAAAGGCCGAGACGAGCGCGGGCCAAGCGCACGCGCGATGGTGTGAAATAAGCGCTTTCCAATAAGATATCGGTCGTTTGTTCCTCTACTTCGGAATTGGCTCCGCCCATAACCCCGGCCAGAGCGATTGCTTTCTCTCCGTCGGCGATGACGAGCATTTCCTCGTCGAGTTCGCGCAAGGTATGGTCGAGAGTCTCGAGGGTTTCGTCCGCCCGTGCTCGACGGACGACGATGCGTCTGTCGGCCAGCTTGTCGAGATCAAAAGCGTGTAGGGGATGGCCCATTTCGAGCAGCACGTAGTTGGTGATGTCGACGATATTGTTGATAGGGCGCTGGCCTACGGCCTGCAGCCGGCGTTGTACCCAGGCGGGTGAGGGGCCGACTTTGATGCCGCGGATGATGCGACCGACATAGCGCGGACAGTCGTCAGTAGCTTCGATGTCGATGGTTATGTCTTCGGCTGTGGCGGCGCCGCTCTCCACCAGGTGCACCTCGGGCCGCCGTAAGGCGTTGCCCGTGAGGGCTTGCACTTCGCGCGCGATGCCAAAGAGGCTTAGGCAGTCGGGACGATTGGGGGTGACTTCGAAGTCGATCATCACGTCGTCGAGCCCGGTGGCCTTGGCAAAGGCGGTGCCGGTGGTTAGGTCATCGCTGAGAACCATTATCCCGTCGTGGTTGTCGCTCAGTCCCAGTTCGTCCTCTGCGCAGATCATTCCCCGGGATTCGACGCCGCGGATCTTAGCTTTTTTGATTTGCATGCCACCAGGTAGCGTGCAGCCCGGCAGTGCGACGGCGACGGTTTGCCCCGCCGCGACATTGGGGGCGCCGCAGACGATGGTGTTGATCTCTGTGCCGACATCTACTTCGCAGACGGTCAGGCGGTCGGCGTTTTCGTGGGGGTGGCAGGAGTTGACACGGCCAATAACGACGCCCTCGAAACGCTTGCCGAGGGCGTCCACTCCTTCAAATTCCAAGCCCGCCATGGTCAACCGTTCGACCAACTCCGGCCATTCCCAGTCGAAATCCACGTAGTCTTTGAGCCAGTTGTAAGTAATTTTCATAAGATATCAGTTGCCAATTATAAACGGATAGATAGAGGCTATGGCCCCTGTTCAGAACTGCCGGGTGAACCGCAAGTCGTTTTCGAGGAAGAGCCGGATATCGTCGATGCCGTGTCGGATCATGGCGATGCGCTCTAAGCCCATGCCGAAGGCGAAGCCGGTAAATTCCTCCGGGTCGTAACCCACATTTTCGAATACCGCCGGGTCGACCATGCCTGCGCCGGCGATCTCGATCCAGCCGGTGCCTTTGCATATTGAACAAGTCGCATTTTCACCGTGGCAGATCGAACAAGTGAAATCGTATTCCACGCTCGGTTCGGTGAATGGGAAGAAGTGGGGGCGGAAGCGCACTTTGGTATCTTCGCCCAAGACTTGGCGCCCCATGGCCTCGATCGTGCCCTTTAAGTCGGCGAAGGAGACTCCGCGGTCGACGTAGAGCCCCTCGATCTGGTGGAAGGCAAAATGGTGCGTCGCATCGACGGTCTCTTTGCGGTAGCAGCGGCCTGGCGAGATGATCCTGATCGGCGGTGGCATTTTTTCCATTACGCGAATCTGTACCGTGGAAGTCTGGGTGCGCAATAGCCCCGTGTCTTCGAGGTAGAAGGTGTCGTGTGAATCGCGCGCTGGGTGGTCGTCCGGCGTATTGAGGGCGTCGAAATTGTGGTATTCGTCTTCGGCTTCGGGGCCGTCGGCGATGTCAAAGCCCATGCCTTGGAATACGTTCACCAACTCGTCCGTCAGTTGCGCGAGCGGATGGGCTCTACCGAGCAAGGGCCGTCGTCCGGGTAGGGTCACATCGAGGGCGGAGCCGGCGTCGGCCGCCTGCCGCAGGGCCATTTCCTTGTCGTCGAATGCTTGCTGGATGGCTTTTTGCGCCTGTCCGGCGATCTGACCTGACGCTGGTCGTTCGGTGGCGGGCAACTGGCCGATCTGGCCCATGACCAGGCGCAGCGGGCTTTTGCGCCCGAGATGGCGGATGCGCAGCTCTTCCAAGGTCTTTTCGTCTTGGGCCGCTTGAATTTCAGCGACTGCCTTCGACTCTATTTGCTGTACTTCGTCTAACATCAGCCGTTGCCTAAAAGACAAAAAGGGGCCTGGCGTTTATCGCCGGCCCCTTTTTGTCGGATGGGTGTGTATTAGAGGTGCGACCGGGCCTGCTCTACGACCGCGGTAAATGCGGAGGGATCGCGCACAGCCAGATCGGCCAGGATTTTGCGGTTGATTTCTATACCGGCTTTATCCAGCCCATGTACGAGCTGGCTATAGGAGACCCCATTGAGCCGAGCTGCGGCGTTGATACGGGATATCCAGAGACGGCGGAAATCGCGCTTGCGCTGGCGTCGGTCGCGATAGGCATAGGCCTGGGCGCGGTCGACGGCTTCCTGGGCGGTGCGGAATAGGCGGCTACGCCCTCCCCAATAGCCCTTGGCTAGCTTGAGTACCTTCTTCTTACGTTTTTTGGTGGCTACCGCGTGGTTGACCCGTGGCATTGCTTTATTTCTCCGTTAGACGCTCTATTTGAGATTCAAAGCCCGGCGGACATTAACCATGTCGGCGGGCGAAACATCGCTATTTTTGCGGAAGGACCGCTTACGCTTGGTCGATCGGCCCCCCAGTAGATGGGTGGAATTGGCGTTGCGGCGCTTAAAACTGCCCGATCCGCGCTGCTTAAAGCGCTTGGCCGAGCCTTTGTGCGTCTTGATTTTGGGCATAATATTCCTCTGTATTTTTGTTTTTCAGCGCAAACACAGAAGATAGACCATGGAATATAGACTGTCAAGAATGCCCGTCCGCTATTTGAGCAGCATGACTTTGCGGATCTGCCGCCAGTTTTGTGCCTGCATTTCGACCAAGTAGAGGCCTGAACCGACCGTTTGGCCCTGGTCGTCGAGGCCTTGCCACACTTGTTGGTGGAAACCCGCCGGAAAGGCATCGTCGACCAGGGTGCGGATGGGTTGACCCAAGAGATCGTAGATACGCAGGCGAATTTGGCCCCGAGTCGGCAGGTAAAAAGGCAGGGTCGTCTCGGGGTTGAAGGGGTTGGGATGGGCTGGATAGAGGGCATAGGTCTTGGGTAGGGCCGCCAGATCCAGGGCGGCCGGTGGTTCCAAGGCTCCGATGGTCTTGGTGTGGTAACCGATGGCGCCGTTGGCGCGCAGCAGGGTCTTCTGTGGTGAGAGGCGGTTGAAGGTCAAGGTGCCCAAATCGCCAGAGAAGGCCGGTTGCTCGCTGGCCAAACCCGCCGCGAAGACCAGGCGTCCGGGTTGGTCTTCGACCACCCAGGGCAAGGATGCTTCCTCTGTTCGGGGTTGGAACTGGCGGAAACTGAGGATCTGCGGGTCAAATTCGAGGGACAGGACATAGCCGCGCAATGGGGCGTCGCCGGTCCAATAGGGTTTGACCTCGAGGATTTCCGGGCTTTCGACGCCTTTGTCCAGACGCAAGGCCATCGGGCCTAAGATCTGGGCGTCGGGAATGAGTTTACCCGACGGGAGGCCGAAATTGTCGGCCATTACAAAAAAGTCGTCAAAGTCTACGGCGCCATTGCCATTGAAGTCGAAAAGAGGATTAAAAGAGGGGTTGTCTTCCATCAGGCCGAAATTGTCGGCGAAGAGGAAGAAGTCGTCAAAACCGACCACGCCGTCATCGGTGACGTCGCCGGGCACGGCCGGGCGGCCGGTGAGGACGACGGTTAGGCCAACGGCGAGGGTGTCGGTGGCCTGATCGTCGCTTTTCAGTAGTGCCCGTTCGATGTGGATCGAAGTCTCGGTGCTCGCGAAGCTCGAATCGGCGGTGAAGGTGAAGACGCCGAGTAACCCGTCGGCGGAGATGCCCGTGGTCAGCGTGTCGGCCACCAATGTAGCGACGACGATAGAATCCGCGCTAACCAGTGACGCGATGGTAAGGGAGGAGCCGGTTGCTGCGAGCAGATTGGTCTCGGTGCCCGATTGCGCTACGAAGCCGTTGAACGTGAGGGCGGTCGGGTCGAAAATCAGGCGCAGGTCATAACTGAGCAGGTCGACGGTGCGCAATGCGTGCAGGCCGAGTTCGATGGTCGACCCGGCTTCGGCTATGGTTGCGGTCAACCCTTGGTCGCCGGCCGCCGCGTCGAGATCGAGGCTTAGTAGCGTGGGCACGATGCCTCGTCCCGTGACGGGGATGGATACGGTCGGGGTGTCTGGATCGCCGGTGGCAAAGCGGATGCTGTCTGTGTTGGTGCTGCGCCCTGTCGGGGTATAGCTGAGGGCAAGCAATGTGGACTCGCCGGGGCCTATGCTAATGGCGGCGAAGGCGGCGGCGAAGTGCAGGTCGCCCACCTGCAGCGAACTGATACTGAGGATGGTCTCTCCTTTGTTGCTTACCGGCAGTTCCACCCGGGCGGTATCGCCGATCCCCACGTTGCCGAAGTCGACCAGAGCAGGGTCGATAAGGATGCGAGGGATTTGGCGGCCGTCGACGACCCAGATGGTTGCCGTCGTATTGGTTCCGTCAGAGACGCGGGAGATGACCGTGTCTCGCGACGCGAGGCTGGGCACATAGGCGAAGGCACTGTCGGTCGCGACCTGTAACGAATCGCCGACGGTCCAAGAGAAACTCAGCGAGTCGCCCTCTTCGTCGTTGGCGGAAACCGAAAAAGACAACTCGACTCCTCCGATGGTGCGGGCTAAGGAGTCGGTGGGAATTTGCTCGGCGATCGCCGGGGCGTCGTTGACCCCTAGCACCGCCAATTGATAGCTCAAGCTGGCTAGTTGCCCTGCCGGGTCGGCTACTTGCACGGATACGGCGTGGTTGCCGAGATCGGCTTGGCCCGGTGTCCAGCTAAGGGTGCCGGTGGTGTCGAGGTTCATGGCGGTCGGGCCATTGGTCAAAGAATAGGCCAAGGCCCCGCCCTCTTCGTCACTGGCATTGAGCAGAAAGAGATAGGCCTGGTCTTCAAGGGCCGTCGTGTCGGGGCTCCCCGCGATAACCGGTACGTCGTCGAAGGCGGCGACCTCGACAGAGAACGTCTGGGCGGCGCTGCCCCCGTTGCGGTCGGAGACCAGTAGTGAGATTTGCTGGGTGCCGACCTGGGGTTGTGTTGGAGTCCAGGTGAAGGAGCCGAGCGAGTCGATGCTGGCGCCAGAGGGTCCGGAACTTAGGCTGTAGGAAAGGGTGTCGGCTGGGTCGGGATCGCTGGCTGCTAATGCGTAGCCAAAGGGACTGTCTTCGAGGGCCGTCGTGTCGGGGGTGCTGCTTATAATCGGTAGATCGTTGGTATTGAGGACCGTCAGCAGGTAGCGGTGGATATTTATTCCCCCCTTGCTGTCGTCAATGCGAACGGCGACCGAGTCGCTGCCGATGTTCGCTTGCGTCGGCGTCCATTGCACCAGGCCGGTCGTCGCATCGACGGTTAGCCCCTCGGGGGCGCTATCGAGGCTGTAAGCCAAAGTGTCCCCATTGGCGTCGGTCGCTTGAATAGCGTAGCTGTAGGCCTCGTCTTCCAGGGCGGTTGTGTCTGCGGTGCTAGTGACGACGGGTATTTCGTTGGACGGTCTGACGCGTAAGTTGAAAAAGTGGCGTCCCTGGCTGCTTGAGGTGATGACACTGATGCCGATGAGATGGGAGCCGGTGTCGGCGATGGTCGGAGTCCAAGTGATCGGCGGCTGTTTGCCAAAGGTGGTAAATGTGCCCATAGTGGGGGCGCCAAAACCGGGGATCAAGTCGATCAGGTCGATGGATGCCGCCGGGTCGAGGGTCGGGTTGTAGGTGAATACCTGGCCTTCAGTGATGACACTGTCAGGCAGGGTGGTGATTTTTATTTCTGCGAACGACGTGTCCGGTGTGGGAGCGCCGCTATTGTTGGGCCCGCCGTCGTCGCCCATATCGTTGCGCGTTCTGCTAACGGCGTCGAAGAGCGAGAGGTTGGGCGTGCCCTTGTCAATGGCCGGCGAGCCGGTGACGAGCTCGAAGCGGTTGACCGAAGAGTCGAGGACGGTCGGGTTGGCGTAGATATTGTCACAGCAAAAGCTGGCAGCCACCGAAAAACTCGGCACTAGCGCATTGAGTGCGGTAATGGCCCCGGTGGTGTCGGGGGATAGGGTCGTGGTAATGACTTGGGTGGTTTGCGTGGTATCGGGAAAATTCTCGGCGGCAAAGACGAAGACTTTGTAGTTGAGTGTTTCATCGTTGCCGGCCGGGTCGATTATTTCCATCTTAATTTCGTTGCTGCCGATATCGGCGGGGGTAGTAGCCCATTCAACTGTACCCTCGTCGGAGACTTTGGAGCTCGAAACACCAGTAGGAAGAATGGACGGGTTGAAAAAATATTGCGAGCGATTGCCCGTCACGCCTATGGTGAAATTGTAGGTTTCCCCGGCGGTGTGGGGCACTTCGATGGTCGAAGTTTCTTTCACCATCCCAATAAAGCGGTTAGAAGAATCGCGTACCGCGAAAAAACCTGTGGTATCGGGAAAACTCTGGGCGGACAATATATCGAGGTTGTAGGATAGCGTATCCACCGGGCCCGAGGGCGGGGTGATCTCGATGCTGACCGGATGGCTAGTGGTATCGTTGAGGCCCGGGTTCCAGATAATGAGCCGAGGAACATTGCTGACGTTAGCGAGGGTGGCGCCAGTGGGTAGGGTCAGGGCTTTGAAGCCGTATTGGGAGGCGGTGCCGTCGACGGCTATCAGATATTGATAGCCGACGCCGACCTGAAATTTGAATAGCGTGTCGGGGTTGTTTGTGACGAAAGAGGGAATGCGCGTGTTGAGTTGGGCCAGGCTCAAAGTGTCGCCGCGAAAGCGCAAGGTGCGCACGTTGGGGATATTGGTCATAAACGAGGGGACCGAGACGCCTGCGGTGGAAAGGTTGAGCGTGTCGCGTGTGGCCTTGGTGATATTGACGCTGTCGCCCTTGTCCGATATGTATAGGGTTTCGGTTTCCCAGAACAGGTTGTGGTCAATAAGAGGCGTGGCGGTAGAGTCGGCATCGCGGATAGCGGCCTGGCGTGGATCGATGAACAGGTTGCTGCTGATATGGGTCCGCGCCCCGGAGGCCCAAATGTTGGGCGAGGGGTTGCGGTAAAAAGTGTTGTTGCGAATTTCGTCGCGGACGAGGGTGTCGACGGAGGAATTGCGTAGTTCGAGCACGGCGAGGGTATCGTTGCCGGTGCCCGAATCCCGCACCAGGTTGTTGTAGAATTTGAGCCGGCCATTTTCGGTGTAGATCACGTGACCGTTTTGCGAGGCCTTGTTTTGGAAGAAGCGGTTGTCGGTGACCCGTAGCGAACAGGTCTGGCAGAAGGCGACACCGCCCTTCTCGGCCGATCCATTGTAAAAATCGATGTCCTTGATGAGGAAGTCGCTGGTCGGAGCGGTGATCTTAAAGAAATTTGTCTTGTTTTCGCCGTCGAAAATCGTCAGCCCCGTGGTCTTTATATATATGCCGGCCTGTGTGATCTCTAGAGGAAATAGTTCCCCGCTGCTGAGCGAATAGGTGCCTCCCGCGATATTAATGACATGGGGTCGGCTTTCGGTTACTATATGGGCGATGCGCAGAGCGTGGGCGATGGTTTTGAACGGCGTGGCCGAATCTTGCGCGCTCTGAACGCTGTGCCGATTGTCTCCGGTCGTTGGGTCGACATAGAAACGCAGGGCATGGGTCGGCGTCACGGATAGCAGATGAATAGACCACAATAAAGCAAACAGGCGGAATAGCATAGACAGGATCCTTGGTTCCTCGAGTAAGTCTTCGGGGTGCGAGAGGGGGCGGGAGAGGAGGGGAAGGACACCCTAAATAATTAATAAAGTACAAATAATGTCAAGTAGTTATGTATTGTTGGAATCAAACCCTGAAGCACATTTCTCGATTCTTTCGCGGACTTGGGGGCGGATAAAGATCGCATCTAGGGATAGTCGAGAAAGGGCGCGGCAAAATAGATTCACCTTTTCGCCGACATCTAACTTGTCGCTGGCGATCAAATACGTCTTGCCGCCATAGCGGCAGAGTCCACCCCGGCCTTCTAAAGCATCGTAGCGGACTTCGATGTCGAGCTCTTCGGCTAGGGTTTCAAGTTCTTGCAGGAGAATCGAATTGTCCATGCCTACCAGAGTGAATTATGGCAATAATAGCAGATCGGATATCTGCAAACAAGGAAATTGTTGGGGGCGAAGTGGGCGATTGTTATAATATGGCTTCACTTGGAATACATAACCATTAAAAAGGAGTGATCTTTGACCAGCGCAAAACCTCAGATCTTGTTGACGAACGATGATGGTGCCGATTCGCCGATATTGGTGCCGCTATTGCGGGAATTATCGGGATCGGCTGAGGTCCGTGCTGTCGTGCCGGCGACGGAGTGCAGTTGGACTAGCAAGATAGTCAGCCGATTTGAGCCATTGGCCCATGTTGAGATCGAGCGCGAGGGATTTGCGATTCAGACATTGGCGGGTTATCCGGCCGATTGCGCGAATATCGGCATTCACAACTTGAGCCCCGAAAAGCCGACTCTGCTCGTATCGGGCATTAATATGGGTACGAATGCCGGTCGCTCGTTGGCATTGAGTTCCGGTACGATCGGCGCTGCGGTGGAGGGGTTTCTCTCCGGAGTGCCGTCGGCCGCTTTTTCACTGGAATTGCCGAAAGAGGGGTATGCCTTGTGGCGGCGGGAACGGCGGTTAGACCCAGCACTTGCAGGCTTGCTCGAAGATGCTGCCGTGATTACTGGGGAAATTGTCGTCGAATTGCTGCGGGGTGGGCTGCCAGAGGGAGCCGATATGGTCACGGTGAATATACCGGCGATCGCTTCGCGCGAGTCCCCGCGACGACTGACGGGTATGGCCCATACCGAGTATGGATCGATTTTTGCCCGGCATCCGTCAGAGCCGCAATTTGCGTATAATAGCTGCCAGGTGCACGTAGTCGGTGACCAGGTTGGTAGCGACCTAGAGGCCATGGGGCGCGGAGAGATCGCGATTACTCCGCTGCGTTATTCGCTTAGTACGCCCATAGGAGCAGCGGATCGCCAGCGCTTCGAGCGCGGGGTCTGAATCCGCTATTGGGAGAGGGTCTGTGCATACGCTTATATGGCGTCCATTGTTAAATGGCACTTGCGTTGCAGTGTTACTATTTACGGGAGTTGCACGAGCGGAGCAGGAAGCCAGCGCTGATTCGACATCCAGTCCGTCGCCGTCTCCGCTTATAGTGGTCAGAGCTCCGCGATCGGCGACGGCACAAACGGTTGATGCGGTGCGCTGGATGTCCAAGCGTCGCCAGTTCACCGTAGCGGGCATTCCCTACGGTGTTACGGGGCTGCCCTTTATTTTTTTTAGTCCTAATACGAATTGGAACTATGGCGTCCGCCTGCACTTGGCGGACTACAGGCGCCGTCCCTATCGCTATAAGCTGACCTTGCACGTGCACCGGTCTTCGGCGGGCAAGCT
Organism: Gemmatimonadota bacterium; assembly: GCA_018672475.1. Taxonomy (GTDB): domain Bacteria; phylum Latescibacterota; class UBA2968; order UBA8231; family UBA8231. The sequence goes on from JABHFS010000100.1 coordinate 38,694, forward strand.
CAAAAATCGCTTTCGTCTGAAAGTACCGCGTATTTCGGGTACGGGTTTTGGGTTGCGTTTGGAGTTTATCCGGGGGCGGAATCTGCGCACGCGTTATTATGGCTTGGGAAATAATAGCGAATTCAACCGGGATTTCGTCAATGATGAAAGCCCCGATTTCAAGGATGCAAATTACTATTATTACGTGTTGGAGAGGAATCCGCGGTTTTTGCTGAGTCTGTTGCGCGAAATCTATGGGCCAGTATCAATGTCCGTCGGTTTTGGTATGGAGCGCATTGACGTGGATCAACGCGGGACCAAGGCTTTTTATTTGGAGAGGGGGACGCCCGACGGGGTGGTAGACGGTTTTTCGGGTTTCGCCAGCGCGACCTTGCAGTGGGATACGCGGGACGACGAAGTCGTCCCGCGCCGCGGTTTTTATCAGGAGTGGTCATATGAGTCGGCGCGGAACTCGCTCTTAGGTCTATTTTTTGAGCAGATCGATTTCAGCCGCATTACCTTGACCAACGTCTACTATATCCCGATAGGGAGTCGGTGGAATTTCTCCCATCGAACCGTGCTGGAAGTGCTCAACGGTTTGGTCCCGCTCTACGCCTATGGCGAAATCGGCGGTAGCCGTCGGGTCAAGGGGCTCGGCGGCAATGGTTCTTTGCGCGGTTTCGACACCCAACGGTTTACCGACGACGTACGCTTTTTCTCCAACGCCGAGCTGCGCTACCAGATCTACGAAATGCGGCTCTTCCGGCAGCATATCGAGTGGCAGGCGATGGCGTTTTTTGATGCGGGCCGGGTTTGGCCGGATCTGCAGCAGATCGGGTTGTCAGGCATGCACGGGAGCGGGGGCGGGGGGATGCGGATTATTTGGGATGCCGACTTCGTGATCCGCATGGGCATGGGAATAGGCGGTGAGCAGACGGACGCCTGGCTGAGCCTAGGGCAGAACTTCTAATGATTGTACTCGGATCTGTATAGAGGGTAGTCAACCCGCCGTTTCTCGCGGGGCCTCATCTGCTGGGGCGAAAAGTGCGATCAGGCGCGTTAATTCCGCCGCCATGCGATCGCGCGGGACGATGCGGTCGATAAAACCGTGTTCGAGCACGGTCTCGGCCAGCTGAAAGCCCGCGGGCAGGGGGGTGTCGCCGCCGAGGAACTGTTGGATAACGGTTTGGCCCGCGAAACCAATGCGTGCTCCAGGTTCGGCCAAGGCGATATCGCCGAGCATGGCAAAGCTGGCTGTGACGCCGCCATATGTGGGATCGGTGAGTATCGCGATATAGAGCAGGCCATTTTGTGAGAGTTGTTTGAGCTTGCCACTGACGCGAGCCATCTGCATTAGCGAGAAGGCACTTTCCTGCATGCGTGCTCCGCCGGATTGACAGACGATTATTAACGTTCGGCGTTCGGCGATAGCCCGGTCGATGAGGCGGCAGATTTTCTCGCCGGTCGCTCCGCCCAAGGTCCCCATGAGAAAGCGCGTGTCCATTACCGCTAGTGCCACAGGATGTCCGCCGATTCTGCCCACGCCCGTGTGGACCGATTCTTTGCTCTCGCTCTGGCGGCGTCCGTCTTTGATCTTGTCCCGGTACCCTTTGAATTTGAGCGGGTCGATCGGTGCAACTGCGGCATCGGTTTCGCTGAAGGTGCCATCGTCGATCAGGAGATTGACGTATTGCTGGTGTCCTATGGGATTGTGCCAGGTGCATTCGGGGCAGATCCAATGATTGCGCTCAAGGGCGATTTCGTAGTTGGAGTGGCTGCACTTTTTGCACTTGATCCAGATGCCTTGGGGGATCTCGCGTTTGACCCGGGATTTGAGCCCGGTCTTCATTTTTTCGAACCAGTTCAAGAAAAACTCCTTTTAGACCAGGCCGCGCCGTTTGAGCCCAGCGATGGTGATTCCGGCGGTGACTAGGATGCCGACCGAGGCCCAGACGGCGGGTTTGATGCGGCGGGAATGCCCTGGATTTGTTTGCGCGGTGGGCAACGTCTCAACCAAGGCGTCGGCGAAGGCCCGCGCATCGGGTAGCGTCTCGGGCGCAAGGGCTTGCGAGACTAGCGCGTCGGTGTGCGCATAGTCGGCGAGTGTGTCTCGCCATTCGTGATCGAAGACCAGGTGTTCGCCCATGCTCGGGACTTTTTGCGGGTCTAATTCGCCGTCTAGGTAGGCGGAAAGCTGTTGTTGCAGGTCGCGTCTCTTCCAGGGTAATAGGGACATTCTTATTCTCCGTAGTTCAGATCAGGTCTTGAGCGGCGCAGGCGCGCGAGTAGTTTTTTGCGGGCACTGTATAATCGCGAACTAACCGTGCCGGGCGGGATGGCGAGAATTTGCGCGATTTCCTCGTACGACAGGTCCTCAAAGCTGTTGAGCACCACGACTTGGCGCAGGGGTTCAGGCAGTTCGTCGACCAACTGGCGCACGAACTGTAGGGTCTCGCGGGAGATGCAGTCGGCTTCGGGCGTTTGTGCTCCGGATGCTGGACCGTGGCCGTCGGGGTCCTTGTGCAAGTGCAAACCCAGCCGGTGCCATGCCGACCGCGACCGGTCGCGACGCCGATTTAAGCTGAGCCGCAAGACGATGCGCGCGATCCAGGTTTTGAAAGAGGCGTCACCGCGGAAGCTCTCTAAAGCGCGGTAGATTTTGACGAAGGCGTCCTGGACCACCTCTTCGGCGTCTTGCGGGTCGTCTAATATTTTGTAGGCCATGCTATAGGCCAAGGGGTGATATTGCACGACTAAATCGCGGAAAGCCTGGATGTCGCCCTTGAGCGCTTGCTGGATGCGCTCGGCTTCCCGGTCGTCGTAAAGGCTTAGTTGATTTGAATTTGCCATAGCGGTCTTATTAGATAGACACCGAAAGGAACACTTTCTTCGGCTTAAGTGTTATTATTTAGACAAAAAATAAAGAAGGAAATCGAGCATTGCGTTTATTCTTTATTGCGGGTATTTCATCCAGCAAGCGATGGGCTTGGAGATTAAACCGCAAAATAAATGGCGATTGTCCTTAGCTATAAATTAATATAACGAATTTGGCGATTTAAATGCCCTTGGGGTCTTCGCTCTATTCTGTTCTTGGCAGGAATTTTTTTAGGTCCCTTTGATGTAACTAAATTGTCTCATGGCGGTAAACACTGAGGTGTTGATATGCTTGGCCTTCAACGATCTAAAGGGCTGTAGCAAGTTGCATCGATACCCTAATAAGTAGATATTTGCATATTCTTGCGCGAATTCTTATTGAAAATCATATGACGCAGGTGGCTAACCCGATATTATGGATTGCTTCGATGAAATGTAAAACGATGCGCGTGCTGGGGCTAGCGGTTTGCATGTTTATGCTGCTCGCCGACGCTAGGGCGGAGGAAGCTTCCATAGCGGACTCGGTTCGCAAATATAAATTTCTGGCGAAGACCTCCCGGGAGAAAAAAGATTACGACGAGGCTATCGGTTATTATACCGCTCTTTTGCAGTACAGCCCGCACGATCTAAAAGCGGCTTTTTTTCTCGGCGATATGTACTATCGCAAAAGAAATTTTGCCGAGGCGCGGACGGCTTTAGCTCGGGCGGTTGCGATTGATTCGCTGCATCTCAATTCGAATCTGCGCCTCTATGCGGTTTATCAGGCCGTTGGCGCGGTCGATTCGGCCGCTTGGAGTTTGGAGCGTGTATTGCTCAAAAAACCGACTGCCGCCGCTTATCGGCGCAAGCTGGCCGATCTCTACCGCCGTGAAGGCCAAAGTGCCCGCGCGATCACTCACTATGAGCAGTTGGTGGCAGTTGCTGCAGATACCGGACTCACCGAACTTCTTACGATGCTCGCCAGTTTGCACGAGGAATTGGGGCAAACTGGGCAGGCGCTGGCATGGCGTCGTCGTTTAGTGGATCGCGGTAGAGGGGGTGGGGGACAAGTCGGTGAATTAGAGAGCATCGTCGAATTGCAGTTACAGACCGATGATGTGCAAGGTGCCTATACTTCATTGCTGGAATTGGCGAAGATAGATTCGCAGAGCGCATACTCTTATTATAGTCGCATCGCCACGATTGCGACTGAACGGAACGACGAATCGATGCGTTTTAAGGGGCTTCTTGGCATGGTCGAGGCCAATCCCAAGGATTTGGAAAGCGTTGCGGTGTTGGTGCAGTGGCACCTCAGCCGCGACGAGACGACTGCGGCGAAGGCTAGGCTAAAACAAGGCCTGGAGGAGGATCCTATAAATGGGAATCTGCTCTTGCTGAAGGGCGAGATGCTGGTGGGCGAAGGCGATGAGGCAGGGGCTATCGCCGCCTTCGAAAAAGCCAAAAGCGACCCGGTTTGGGAAAAGGTTGCGCAACAGCGCATCTGGCAACTTCGGCCTCCGGAGACCGAAGAAGAGAAACTAAAACGCGAGTTTTTCGGCGGTGGAGAATCTCAAGAGGATCAAAACTAGGACTAGAGAATTGTCCCGATTCTATATCGGGTCCTAACTAAATTGCGAGGAAAGAAAATGGTCGAGCTTTTCAATGACGGCGGATGGGCTATGTACCCCTTGCTCATTCTGCTCATTCTGGGCATCGGCGTGGCCATTGAGCGCCTGTACAACTTGTCGCGGGCGGCGATTGACGCTGAGGGTTTTTTTAAGAATTTAGAAGAGGCTATTGAGAGCGGTGGGCCGGATAAGGCCGCCGAACTCTGCTCTGCAACTCCTGGGCCGGTAGCTTCGGTTATTCACGCGGGGCTCTTGCGCCTCGATCGTGGCCTTGAGCATGTGGAAAAGGCGGTCGACAATTCTGGTGCAGTGGAGATGGCTTTCCTCGAACGGGGCATGGTCTGGCTCTCAACGGTGGCCAACTTGGCGCCGATGATCGGCTTTTTGGGTACGGTGAGCGGTATGATCAACGCCTTCCAAGCGATCAAGGAAGCCGGCGATGTCGAACCTTCGATGGTCGCGGGTGGTATTTCCGAGGCTCTGATCACCACGGCCGCTGGTCTGATTGTCGGTATTCTGATCCAGTTTTGTTATAATTTCTTTTCCAATCGCATCGACAAGATCATCGCCGACATGACCGAGCAGACTGCGGCCTTTATCGATCTGCTGGCCGAGCGCGAGCATCGGGGAGTCTAGGGGTGATCAAGAAGCGCGCGAGCCGGGTTTCGCCCGAGATACCCACGGCCTCGATGGCGGATATCGCCTTTTTGCTCATTGTATTCTTCTTGGTCACGACGACCATGAGCCAAGACAAAGGGCTCTCGTTGCATCTGCCGCCAGTGGGCGAGACCAAGGAAGTCAAGAGCAAGAATATCCTCAATGTCTGGATTAATGCGCGCGACCAAGTCGCTTTTTTTGAGAATGACCAGCTGACCCCCGTGCCCTTCGCCGAGTTCAAGACCCGGATTGAGGGCCGTTTGCGGGAAAACGACAAATTGATCATCTCGCTCAAGGCCGAGCGCGGGGCTACCTACCGCTCTTTCGTCAATGTGCTCGATGAATTGAAACTGGCCGGTTCCACTAAGATCTCCATCGCCAACCCGGAAGAATAAACCGTGAAATTCATCCGCAAAGCCAAAGTGGGCAGCGCGATACCCACGGCCTCGATGGCCGATATCTCTTTTCTGCTGCTCGTGTTCTTCATGGTCTCGACCGTTTTTGTCCGCTATCGCGGCGTGCCGGTAGAGTTGCCCGAAGCCGAAAAAATTGAAAAGCTCGAAAGTCGCCGCAATGTATTGCAGGTTTGGGTCAGCAGTGAGGGGATCGTCAGTATCGAAGACCGCAATATCGCTTTGGCGGAGGTCGGCAAAGTGGTGCATCGGCACATGACGGTCAATCCCCGGCTGATCATTTCGCTGCGCGGCGACAAAGACTCGGAGTTCGGGGTTATTTCCGATGTGATGGAAGAATTGCGCAAAGTTGAGGCCTTGCGGGTTAATTTTTCGACCAAACGGGAGTTGGACCAATGATCCGCGGCAAACAGCCCGAAGCCAATCTGCGGTTAACCTATCGGAAGACCTTTTGGACCTGCACGGGGATTTCCGTTGTGTTGCAGGCTGCGCTCTTCGGTATTTTCCCCAGCTTTGAAGCCGATGCTTATGTCAAGTCTGAAGATCCGGTCATTATCCAACTCGAGGAGATTCCCGAGACCAAGCAGAAACGGCGTCCACCGCCGCCGGCTCGGCCCGTGGTGCCGATTGCCACGGATGATCCAGATTTGCCCGATGATGTGACGATTGAAGATACCGACTTGGATCTCGATCTCGACGATTTAGCGCCGCCGCCGCCCTTGGAGGATTTGCTTGAAGAGGTTGAGTTGGAGGAGGAGGAGATTGTCGAGTTGTGGCGTGTCGAAAAACAGCCTATTCCGACGAAGCGGGTGGTACCCGAATATCCGGATATTGCCCGCAAGGCCAATATTACCGGTAGGGTCTTTGTCACCGCGCTGGTCGGCAAGGACGGCAAGGTTGAGCAGATCGGTAAAATTACCGGGTCTGATGTTTTTCACGAAGCGGCTAAAGCAGCGGCACAAAAATGGGAATTCGAACCGGCGATACAGAACGATAAGCCGGTAAAGGTGTGGGTTAGCTTACCATTCACCTTTAAGCTCAACTAGAAAGCGGTTGCCATATCTTGCTGTTTTTATTATTCTAAAAGTGCATTACGTAGGTCCCCCTACCTAACATTTTTCCCCACATCGATGCTATAAATCCGAATAACCCCCCGTGGGAGGATTGTTTTATGCGTTGTCCGTATTGTAATCACGAAGAAGATCGCGTCGTGGATTCGCGGTCGTGTCGCGAGGGTATGGCGATTCGCCGCCGTCGCGAGTGTCTCAATTGCAGCAAGCGTTTCACTACCTATGAATATATCGAGAATGTACCGCTTTCGATTATTAAGTCCGACGGTCGCCGCGAGCCTTTTGACCGTGTCAAACTACTCGACAAAATTCAACTGGCTTGTTATAAAACGACTATTTCGGCTGAACAGATCGAGCAATTGCTCGATACGGTAGAGACCGAATTGGGAAATCTCAACGAGAAGGAAATCCCCGCCAAGCAGATCGGCGAACTCGTCATGGAGCATTTGCGCGGGCTTAACGATGTGGCCTATGTGCGCTTTGCCTCGGTCTATCGACAGTTTAAAGACAAGAGCGATATCATGCGCGAATTGGAGCAATTGACTAGTAATTAAAGTCGCAGATAGCTCTTTTTAGCGGGTTGTAATCGAATTTCAATAAATCGCTTGACAAGTCATTTGTTGTTCCTATCTTTGGAAACACAACATCTTGTGTCGGACAAGTGCAGCTCCCTGAGATACTGTGCTTTAGGAGCTGCACTTTTGTTCACTCCCCGTGTAATTAAACTCTATATAACACCTAGTTAGCTCAAGTCCCTGCGATGTTCTCCCACATCTCGGACTGGCCTTGCTATGCTTGCTCAAAGGGAGGGCAGTAATGGCATCTGAACACGTTAAAAAAGACCCGGCGGTCACGCACCGCTTCGAAGATTTACTGGCCCAGCTTGAAGGCCATGGACTCAAGCGCAACGGTCACGATGACCTTTTGGTCCGCGCGGCCGATGCTGAGACTTATTATGGCGACAATGATCTCGCCATCGATGTTTTGCGCAGCAAGTATTTGGCTCCAGGCGAAGCGGGTCCGTTGCATATTTGGGATCGCATCGCCCGGGCCATGGCTTCGGTCGAAAAAGACCCGCAATACTGGTACGATCGTTTTTTCTCACTGTTAATGGACTTCAAATTTATCCCCGGCGGCCGGGTCATGCACGGTGCCGGCCGCGACGAGGCTAAGCGCAAGCCGACCTTGTCGAACTGTTATGTTGTCCCGATCGAAGAAGACAGCCTCGAAGGCATTTACCGTTGTTTAAGAGAATCGGCGATGGTTTATCGCACAGGCGGTGGTGTCGGTACCGACTTATCTATTCTTCGCCCCAAAGGGGCCACGGTCAATGCCACCGTCGATGCCTCGCCGGGTTGCACCGCCTTTATGAACTTGCTTTCCGAGAGCACCAATGCCGTGTCGCAGGCCGGTCGCCGCGGTGCACTGATGCTGACTTTGCGGGTTGACCATCCCGATATCGAAGATTTTATCACGATTAAGAACGACGAGCACCGCACCAAGGTGCAGTACGCCAATATCAGCGTATTGGTCACCCATGAGTTTATGCAGGCAGTGATGTCTGATTCTGACTTCGATTTGCGTTGGGGCGGCGAGGTTTTTCGCACTGTGCGGGCGCGCGAATTATGGAATAAAATCATTACCAACGCTCATGCCAGTGCCGAGCCCGGGATTATCTTCTGGGATACGATGCGCGAGTACCACAATGTCGAATACGTCAATCCACTCACCAGTACCAACCCCTGTGGCGAGCAGCCCTTGGCCTCTTATACGGCCTGCAACTTGGGCAATCTCAACCTGATGAGCTTTGTCGGTGACGACGGCGTATTCGACTATGAGGGGTTGACCGAGGCGACAAAGATCGCGACCCGCTTTTTGGACAATGTGATCGAATACAATATGAACAACCACGCCATGCCCAAGATCGAAGAGGCCGTTGCCTCGGATCGTCGAGTGGGTTTGGGGATTACCGGCATGGCCGACGCCTTTGTCCTGATGAAGCAAAGATACGACTCGGAGGAGGCACTGGAGTCGATTGACAAGATCATGGCCACGATCTGCCATAACTCCTACGAAACGTCCGTCGAACTGGCCAAGGAAAAAGGTGCTTTCCCGCTTTTCGATTGGGCTGGTGTCAAACAGAGCAAGTTTATCCAAAGCCTGCCAAAATCGTTGCAGAAAAAGGTCAAAGATCACGGTCTGCGGAATTCCACCTTGATTACGATGCCGCCGGTGGGCACGGGGTCGATCGTCGCGCAGACCACGTCGGGTATCGAACCGATCTTCTGCACCAGTTACACTCGCCGCGTCAAGCAGTCCGACGGCGAGAGCTTCCGCGAGTATAAAGTGTACCATCCCTTGGTGCAACGCCTCTTCGGCGACGACGAGGATCTACCCGATTATGTCGTAACTTCGCACGAGATTGACCCCTACTTCCGCGTCAAGATGCAGGGCGTGATCCAGAGGTACACCGACAGCAGTATATCCTCGACGATCAACCTGGCCGAGGATATCGATGTTGAGACGGTGGCTGATATCTATATCACGGCGTATAAAGAGGGGCTCAAAGGGGTGACGGTCTACCGCGAAGGCAGTCGCGAGGGTATTTTGCAGACCGATGCCGAGGCCGCGAAGGCAGGAGAGGCCATAGGCGCCCCGGCGACGCCCGACCAGATCGCTGCCGCTGGTTTCCATCCGCGCCAACGGCCGGCCGTCACTACGGGGATCACCGAGCGCATCAATACCGGCGAAGGCAAGATTTACGTCACGATCAATGAGGATGAGCATGGGATCTGCGAGGTCTTTAGTACTATTGGCAAGGCCGGAGGAAATGCCGCCGCGCAGTCAGAGGCGATCAGCCGGTTAATTTCGATTGCGCTGCGTTCAGGAGTTGATCCCCAGGAACTTATCCGGGAGCTGAAGGGTATTTCCGGTCCGAGTCCAGTGTGGGAGAACGGCGAGTTGATCCTGTCGACGCCCGATGCGATTGGCAAGGCGATCGAACGCTACGTACAACGGAAAGCGGGCCAAGGTGCACAGGTGGCCGAAGAGGGGCCGGCTGCGGTCTCTTTGCAGGAAGCGCCGCCGCCCACTTTCGTCCAGAGCAGCGGATCGACAACGATGACCACATGCCCAGAGTGTGGTTCGACGGTAGCGCATGAGAATAGCTGTCTGATGTGTAAGCACTGCGGATGGTCTAAGTGCTGAGCTGACGGTTTAACGAAAAACCAGGCAGAGGCGAGGGTGTCATCGGGAGACTGATGGCATCCTCTTTTTTTGTACCGCCGTTAGAGTGGGGTACGTCTGACATTGCGGTGGCGGGGTAAAAAGGCCTGGTGGGAAGTGCAGGGGGAGGGCGACGATCTATACCCTAAAAATATCCGGAGACGCAGCTGTAAACGGACCGGCAACTGCGCAGAACTACTTTAACTCTAGCACCAGCCCGTCATATGCCAACTCAACACCATCAGGCAATTCGGCGTTGGTTTTGTGATGATCCAAGTCGTGGGCCATATGGGTGAGGTAGGTTTGTGTGGGTTTGAGTGCGGCGACAATTTCCAGGGCTTGCTCGACATTGAAGTGGGTGGGGTGTTCTTTGTAGCGCAGCGCGTCAAGGACTAGGACATCTAAACCCTGCAGCCGTTCTATCGTCTCGACGGGGATGCGGTTGGTGTCGGTTACATAGGCGAAGTCGCCGATGCGGAAGGCCAATACCGGGGCTTGGCCGTGGTAGACGATAAGCGGTTCGATGTCGAGGCCGCAGAAGGTGAATGGGCCTTCGATGAGGTGCAAGCTGATTTGTGGGGTCGTGCTGGGGGCATTTTTTTTGAAAGCATAGTCGAAGACGCGTTCGATGCGTTCGATCGTGTGTTGGTCGGCGTAACAGGGCAGAGGACCTTCGCGATCGAAACAGTAACAGCGGACATCGTCGAGGCCGTGCAGGTGGTCGGCATGACCATGGGTGAAGAGCACACCGTCGACTCGGTCGATTTTATAGCGCAGGGCTTGGGTCCTGAGGTCTGGGCCCGTGTCGACGAGCAGGGAGTGGTCTTGGTGTTCGAGGTGGAGGGCACAGCGCAGCCGTTTATTTTTGGGATCGTCGGAAGTGCAGACTGGGCAATGGCAGCCGATGCGCGGGACACCGATTGATGTGCCTGTGCCTAGAAAGGTGACCTTCATGCCAGCGTGGGGATCGGTAAGGTCAGGATCTGGGGACCATCTTCGGTGATGGCGATGGTGTGCTCGGAGTGGGCGGCGAGCGAGCGGTCGCGGGTCAAGGTAGTCCAGCCGTCGTCCAGATGCTCGACTTCGGGCTTGCCAAGGCAGAGAATGGGCTCGATGCAGAACACATGGCCGGGTTTGAGCTTTGGACCTTTGCCAGGTGGTCCATAGTTATTGATGTGGGGCGACTCGTGCAAGGAGCGCCCGATGCCATGTCCGCCGTATTCGCGGATAATGGCCAGGCCTTGCGCGTCGGCGTGGCGTTGGATGGCGTGGGATATATCGGAGAGGCGTCCATCGGGCACGGCTTGGGCAATGCCGAGTTCAAGGCAGGCCAGAGTGCCGTCGATAAGATGCTGGGCTTCTGCGCTTATTGTACCGACACCAATGGTAAAAGCGCCGTCGCCATAGTAGCCGTCGAGTAGGGCACCGATGTCAATGCAGGCGATATCGCCCTCTTGCAGCGGCGTCTCGTCGGGGAACCCGTGCACGACCGAGGCATTTACCGAAGCGCAAATGGAAAAGGGGAATCCGTGATATCCCTTAAAGGCGGGTACTGCCCCCATAGCGCGTATTTCGGCTTCGGCGATCTCGTCCAGTTCAAGCGTGCTGATGCCGGGCGCGATAAGGGCTTCGAGCTTCTGCTGCACAGCAAAAACGATCTGGCTGCTGGCGGTAATTTGCTCTATTTCGCTTGTTTTTTTGCGATGGACCAAGAAACTTTCCTCAAAAAGATGGGGTGTAGTATCAAAGATACTACAAAAGGATGATGGGATTGATTTGTCAAGAGAGTGCCTTGCAATAGTCGAGAATCGTCCATATATTCGTGAAATACAGCAACTTAAACCTATTATATAAGTATCCTATATACCGAGGAAGACATGGGCAAGTCACTGGTGGTCGTCGAATCACCGACCAAAGCCAAAACGATAAATAAAATATTGGGCAAAGATTACGTGGTAAAATCCTGCATGGGCCACGTGCGGGATCTGCCGCCCAAAGAGTTAGGCATCGACATTGAAAATGGCTTTAAGCCCCGCTATGTCACGATTCGCGGTAAGGGCAAGATTCTCGGCGAACTGCGCAAAGCCGCCCAAGGTGTCGACACCATTTACCTGGCCACTGACCCCGATCGCGAAGGCGAGGCGATTGCCTGGCACGTAGCGCATGCAATCGCCCGTAAAGACTCCAACATTAAACGGATGCACTTCAACCAGATCACGCCGAAAGCCGTACGCGAATCGCTTGAGCAATCGGGTGAACTCAATTTGCAGAAGGTCAATGCGCAACAGGCTCGGCGAGTGCTTGATCGCTTGGTCGGCTACGAGATTAGCCCGCTGTTGTGGAAAGTCATTCACTCGGGGCTCTCTGCTGGCAGAGTGCAATCGGTGGCGGTGCGGTTAATCTGCGAAAGAGATCGAGAGATCGAGGCTTTCGAGCCGCAGGAATATTGGTCGATCGAGACGCTTTTGGGGCGGTCTGGGGCCGATCCATTTCGCGCTCGTTTGCTGTTCAAAGACGGCGAAAAGCTAGAGATAACCAATCAAGAGCAGACCGATGCCATCGTCGCGGATCTCAGGACGCAAACCATTGCAGTCAAAGAGGTTAAGAAGCGCGATCAACTGCGTCGTCCGGCGCCGCCTTTTACTACGAGCACTCTACAGCAGGAGTGCGCCCGTAGATTGCGTTTTTCGGTCAAGCGCACCATGGCCGTAGCCCAGCAGCTCTATGAGGGCATTGAGCTCGAAGGGGAAACGCGGGGGTTGATCACCTATATGCGTACTGACTCGGTGCGAGTCGCGGAGGAAGCGATTACCGAGGTGCGCCAACAGGTTGGTGAGCTCTACGGGGCCGACTACGTGCCCGACGAGCCCAATCAGTACAAGACTAAAAAAACCGCTCAAGACGCGCATGAGGCCATTCGCCCTACATCAGTGGCGCTGCATCCCGACAAGCTCAAAGAGTTGCTTTCGCAGGACCAGGCGAAGGTCTATGAGCTGATATGGAAGCGCTTTGTGGCTTCGCAGATGAAGCCGCAGGTGCTTAGTATCACCACGGTTAATATCGAAGCGGGCCCTTATCTGATGCGCGCTACGGGCAATATCGTCAAGTTCCCGGGTTTTACTCTGCTCTATAGCGAGAGTAAGGACGAGGACGACGAGGAAAAACCGGGGGGCGTACCCGGCGACATCTCCCAGGGCGAGGCGCTCGAGCTGAAAGAGGTCGATCCCGAGCAACACTTCACCAAGCCGCCGCCGCGTTTTACCGAGGCGTCGTTGGTCAAGGAATTAGAGGCTCAGGGCATTGGCCGTCCTTCGACCTATGCGCAGATCATTACCACTATAATCGACCGCGAATATGTCGAGAAAGTCGATAATCGCTACTTCGAAGCCACCGAGCGCGGTCAGACCGTCAACAAGTTATTGGTTGATACCTTTCCAGACCTCTTCAATGTGGATTTCACGGCCAATATGGAGGATCAGCTCGATCGGGTCGAGGAGGGGGATGACGATTGGGTGGCGACGGTAGAGCAGTTCTATAATTCGTGGAAAGATAATCTGGCCGGTGCCAACGAGCGTCGCAAAGAGCTCAAACTCGCGCTGCAAGAGGAGTCGGACATACAGTGCGAAGAATGCGAGCGCATGATGGTCATCAAGTGGGGGCGCAACGGTCGTTTTCTCGCTTGCCCAGGGTATCCCGAGTGCAAAAATACCAAGCCTCTCGAAGAGCAGGGCACGGTCGAGACGGATGAGGTCTGCGACCAGTGCCAGTCGCCGATGGTGGTAAAAACCGGTCGCTACGGTCGTTTTCTCGCCTGCAGCGGCTATCCAGACTGCAAAAATGTCAAACCTTATTTCTTAGGGATAAAATGTCCGGAGGACGACTGCGGCGGCGCGTTAGTCGAGAAGCAGTCCCGCAAGGGCAAAGTCTTCTTTGGCTGTAACAACTATCCGAGTTGCAAGTTCGCCAGTTGGGATCGCCCCGTAGACCGCAAGTGCGATCATTGTAATGCCGCTTTGCTTTACGAGAAGAGCAGCCGCTCGGGTTCGGCGAATCTCTATTGCCGGATTTGCAACACTCAGCACGAGAATGAACCGGAAAATAGCGAAAACGACGAGACGAACGACAAGGACGACAAGAACAAAAATGCCCAGGCGGCCTAAGCGCTTCCTCGCGCCTCCCCGGCCAAAGCATATCGCGGAGCGCCTTTTCTATGGCCTCATTACCAGAAAAATCCCTGCACGGCGGGTCGAGCCTCGAAGAGAGCATAGCCCTCTTCCTTGATTATCTGCACAAAGAGCGAAACTACGCCGAGCACACGCTGAATTCCTATCGCTGTGATCTCCAGCAATTTGCCCGCTTTCTCTACCCGCGGGTAGAGGATCTGCATTTGCCGCTGAGGGCTGTTCAGCGCGAACAAGTCGCTGCCTTCGTCACCGACTTGGAGGAGAAGGGACTCAAAGCCAGCAGTGTCGCCCGTAAACTGGCGGCGCTGCGTTCGCTTTTTCGCTATCTCTGTCGCGAAAAAGGGCTTGCCGCAAATCCCGCTAGCGCGGTGGCATCTCCCCTTGTCGAGCGCTCGTTGCCACGCCACCTACCCGTAGATCAAGTTGCTGAAGCCGTCGAGGCTCCGTCTTCTGAGCGTTTTAGCGGCGTGCGGGACCGGGCGATCCTCGAAGTGTTTTACGGTGGCGGCATCCGCCTTGGCGAGTTGGTGGCGCTCAACCTCTCGTCTCTGGATCTGGACGAGGGCGTGATCAAGGTGTTGGGAAGAGGGCGTAGAGAGCGGATCGCCCCTGTCGGTGCCAAGGCGCAAGAGGCGCTCAAGGTTTATTTGCAACGCCGTGCTGAGGTCTTGCTCGAAGTTGATATGGCGCAGGTCGATGCCGGTGCGGTCTTTCTCAATGGGCGCGGAAAAAGATTGAGTCGGCGCACGGTGCAACGCGTCGTCAAGCGCTATCTGAGCGCGGTCTCAGAAGGCGAATCGCTAAGCCCGCATCTGTTACGCCATTCTTTCGCTACTCACTTGCTCGATGCCGGCGCCGATTTGGTGGCTGTCAAAGAGTTGTTAGGTCATGCGACATTGACGACGACGCAGGTCTACGCCGATGTCAGTGTAGAGCGCCTACAGGCGATTTACGCCAAGGCCCATCCTCACGGCTCCGATTAGTATCTTGCCTGTATTTCCCTCTTTGTATATGCGTTCGTATCGGGCTCTTTTTGTAATGCTGGCGCTCTGTGTTTTGTCGGGTTGTGCCAAAATCGGAACGCCTGTCGGCGGCCCCCTCGACAAGACGGCGCCACATATCGTATCGCATTATCCCCTGGCCGATGCGTTACAGGTGGAACCCGACGATGTGGTGGAGATTGTCTTTAGCGAAATGATGGACCGGGAGCGGACTGAGGAAGCGCTCTTCGTATCGCCGACTGGACCGCAACGGCTCAAGTGGAATGGCACAAAACTCCGGGTCGAGATGCCCTTGGCGACGGATCGGACTTATGTGCTGACAGTGGGAACCGGCGCGCGCGATCTGCGTGGCAATTCGCTCGAGCAATCGTTCACATTGGCTTTTGCCACGGGGGCTAAGCTCGATCAGGGACTGGTGCACGGGCGGGTCTATGACGCACACCAGCCAGCGCCTAGGGCACATGTCTGGGCCTATGATCTAGGGGTTTTCGCTGGGCAGATCGGTTTTGATGAGCCGTCTTATAAGATTCAAAGCGATGCCGACGGGGCCTACGAGTTCACTCGTTTGGCGCAGGGGCGATATCGGGTATTGGCCTTTATCGATGGCAATCGCAACGCACTACCCGATGAGGAGGAGTGGCTGGCACTGCCGGCGGCGGATGTGGAAGTGGGAGAAGCTGTGGTGTTGGCGGGGGATCTGGCGCTGGCGCGTTTGGTGGCGGAGACCCCCGAGCTTAAGCGGGTCCAGGCGGTGCACGAGAAGCGCCTGCTTTTCCTCTTTTCCGAGGCGGTGGATCCGGCGGTGATAGAGGTGGAGATCGAAGGGCTTGCGGTTGAGGCGGTCTACGCGGCGGTTGAGGCGGCGGAGAAGATTTATATCGAGACGCAGACGCAGGAACCGGGGCGGACTTATGCCGTGCGGCGGTTGGTGGTAGAAGGCGTGCCGATTCCGTGGCATGAGCCGATTCGCGGCAATGCGCGGCCGGATACCAAGCCGCCTTCGGTTATTGTGCCGATCGGCGCGCAAAAGGCGTCGGGGGATACGTTGGACTTACTTTTTTCCGAGGCGATGCGACCGGTGGCGTTGCGCGATTTCTGGCAAATGAGCGATTCGACGCAGGCGCCCGCGGGGGTCTGGCAGTGGTCGGCGCCGAATCGCGCGCGCTTTGTCGCCGAGCAACCACTGGCACCGGGTGCGTATAGACTCATCGGGCAAGTCGGCTTATTGGCCGATTGGGCGGGCCATGGTCTGGCGGACAGTTCCTTGACGCTCTCGATTACCGTCGGGCCGGCGACGGCGGTTATTCGTGGGCAAGTACAGGCGGAATTGACGGGGCCGGTTCGCGTTGAGGCCGTAGGCGAAGGTGGGCGTACTTACGGGGCGTGGGCCGACAGTGCAGGGGATTTTGCGTTGGATGGCCTATTGGCTGGGCGCTATATACTTTGGGCTTTTGTCGATCGCGACGGCGATGGAGTCCTCGACAGTGGGTCGCTTGATCCCTTTGTGCTTTCGGAGCCCTATGGCCGTTATGGCGAGTCAATGGACTTGGCGTCCGGGCAGCAGGTTGAAGAGGTGCTGATTCGATGTCGTTGAGGAGGATGGGCTATGTGGCTTCGTTGGCATAAACAGATCGAACTGATGCTATTGATGATGGCGCTATTGATCTTGGGTACGGCGTATTTCTCGCGTCTGACGCCTGAAGAGCGGCGCCTGATCGAATTAGAGGCGGGCCTGGAACAGCTTTACCTGCTCGAGACGGCCCATTTCGCTGAACACAAGCGTTACTTTGACCCGACGGATCCGGCAGAGGGCTTGGATTGGCGGTGGATGGATGATTACGAGTGGGAGGCGCGGGTGACTGCAGAGGGTTTTTGGCTGGTGGTGCGGGCAGATTTGGACGGTGACGGGCAAGTGGGGGCCTGGGCGATAGACGACGAGAGTCTGCAGGTGTGGAGTTTAACCGACGATTAGAAGTTGGTCAAAAATGCTACGGTGCTGGCGACCTTTGCGTTTAGGGCAGTAGCGGCGCGGCGGGGTAGGAGGCGATGATACTCAAGTCGCGCACGGCGTTTCGCACATCAGCTAGCGCAGCGGCCACCGCTGCGTCCTCTGTATCACCCTGGCATTCCAGATAGAAGCGATAGGCCCAAGGTTCGTTGACCAATTTACGGGATTCGACCTTGTATAGGGCGATCTTTCGATTGGTGAAGGCGTCGATGACCTCACTCAGACCTGCCCCGGTACGATCGAGGGTGCAAACGAGTGAGGTTTTGTTTTGTCGGCCCTGGCTCGACCGGGGGCCGAGCACCGCGAAGCGGGTGTAATTGCGTTTGTGGCTTTGGATATCGGTGGCGAGCACCTGCATTTGATGTAGGTCGGCGGCCGCGCTTGAGGCGATAGCGGCGCGATCTTTCTTATTTGATTTTTTGACCAGTTCGACGGCCCCGGCAGTATCGTATTCTGCGAGGATATTGTCGGGGTCGAGGTCCTCGAGGCCGAGCAGGAAGGCGCTACACTGGGCCAAAGCCTGAGGGTGGGAATAGACGTAGCGGATATCCTCCAGCTTGGCTTCGGGGTGCCCGATTAGGCAATGGCGGACGTGGTAAAAGATCTCCCCGGCAATAGATGGCGTGTAGACGGCGAGCAGTTCCCAAACGGCGTGGATACTGCCGGCGAGAGAGTTTTCCATCGGCGCCATGCCGTATTGCGCCTCGCCCTTGTCGACGGCTTCAAAGAGTTCGTCGAAGGTCTGGCAGGGTAGGATGAAAATCCGCTCTTCCTCGAAATAGGACGCGGCGGCGAGGGCGCTATTGGAGCCCAATTCCCCCTGGACGGCGACGGTGATGAGCGCGTTCAGACCGCGATCTCCATCGCGATCGAGGGATGCGGATCGTAGTTGAACAGTTTAAAGTCGTCGTAGCGGAAGCGGAAGATCGACTGATCGCGGTTTTTGATAGTCATTATCGGTAGGGTTCGCGGTTCGCGGGTTAGCTGTTCGCGCAGCGCATCAACGTGATTCTGGTAGACATGTACATCGCCGCCGGTCCAGACGAATTCGCCCGGACGCAAATCACAGACCTGGGCGATCATCATCGTCAGCAGGGCATAGCTGGCGATATTAAAGGGTACACCGAGCCCAACATCACAGGAGCGCTGGTAGAGTTGGCAGGAGAGCCGGCCGTCGGCGACAAAAAACTGGAACAAGCAGTGGCAGGGGGTTAGCGCCATTTGGCTCAGTTCGCCGACATTCCAGGCATTGACGATAATCCGGCGCGAATCGGGGTCGGTCTTGATGAGATCAACGGCGTTTTGGATCTGGTCGATGCTCTCGCCGTCGGGCGTTGCCCAGGAGCGCCATTGTTTGCCGTAGACGGGGCCGAGGTCACCGTTCTCGTCGGCCCACTCGTCCCAGATCGAGACGTTTTTCTCTTTGAGATAGGCGATATTGGTGTCGCCTTTGAGAAACCACAATAGCTCACGGATAATCGAGCGCAGGTGCAGATCTTTGGTGGTGAGACAGGGAAATCCGTCGGTGAGATCGAAACGCATCTGATAGCCGAAAGTGGCCAAGGTGCCGACGCCGGTGCGGTCGGTTTTCGCCACGCCATTATCGAGGCAATGGTGGATCAAGTCTAGATACTGCTGCATACTTTAAAACCTCCCCTTTTGCTTGGCTTAATATAGCAAAACTTGGCACGGGGGAAAGCCGCCGGGGAGGTTGACAGGATTTGAGACGCCCTGTATGTTCTTGATCGGTTTGCAATAAGATAGTTTTTTGAGGCGACGTGGCCAAGTGGTAAGGCAGGGGCCTGCAAAGCCCTTATCCCCGGTTCGATTCCGGGCGTCGCCTCCATTTTTTGTATTGGTTTTTAGGTTTATGCCGGGGTGGCGGAATTGGTAGACGCGGTGGACTTAAAATCCATTGACCGTTAACGGTCGTGCCGGTTCAAGTCCGGCTCTCGGCACCAACTGAATGGAAAAATCCGGCAGGCTTAAAAGCTCTGCCGGATTTTTCTTTTATAGCGCTTCCCCTGCAGGCTGTATCAATATCTCCTCGATGTTGCCCTCCAAGACCGTCTTGCGATCTCGGGGCTTCCCGCTTTCCAGTATCTCAGACAAATTCCCTAAAGCAGCGGCGATCTTCTCTGTGAAGGTAGTTTAAGGGGCTGCTGGGGTTGGCTCTGTTGGAGTTTCTTACCGGGTATGCCCAGAGGGGTACTTGCGTTGATCGCACTGCCCGAGCTCGTCGCTGAGCGCCTCAGAAAACGCCTGTGATTTTGATCGTCTGAACTAAATTAGCCACAGTTCTCGGTCAACTTTTCGCAGGTCCCGCTCGATGCATCTGAGGGCTTTGTCTAGGTCATTCTGTTGTTGTTGCCTTTCCAACTCCCTTTGGGCGTTTTCGACGAAACTTCTGCACATTCTGCTTGGTAATGGTCGCGGAGTAAGTTGGTGACGGCATTCTCAAGGCGCTCACGCTTAATTGTGTTGTTATTCTCGCAAGTGGCATTATCGCGTCGCTCATGGTAACTGCACCGATAGTAGAAGTAATGCCTATCTGGATTTGGTCCCCTCTGCACAGATTCATATCAATGCCGTCAGCCTCAGCATGTTTTCGCTCAGCGCATCAGCTACCTCGCGGCCACTGCTGGCAAAATAAAAGTAGAAATAAAACTACAACCATACAACATAAGAAAATAAATTTCATTTTTTAAAAAATCGTGGTTTCAACTCTGAAGTGCACGTTTAGTGTTTATGGTTTATCGTGTTGAAAGATATCGTTTGGTGATCGAAATTTCAATGCTTTTCTGGGTCGGTCATTGAGTCGATTTTCAGCTCGCCGAATTTTAGCTTGAGTGATGGTCTTA
>JABHFS010000101.1 GCA_018672475.1 Gemmatimonadota bacterium
CGTAAAACAAACTCAAGGCATTGGCATTGGGCACCGGTGCCTGTTTCTTGAGTTGCTCCTGTAAACGGCGCACGATTTCGCCGCGCTGCACCCGCCGCAGTTCGCGCTGTACCACTTCCTCATCCTGAATCCGCAACCGCGCGATCTCAATTGCCACCAATACCTGGCGGCCGACTTCGCGACGCAGCGTTTCTTCACCAACGACCTGCCCGTGCTTCAGCGCCTTCATCAGCTCCAGTGCCGCCCCCAGTCTCAATTCGCCGCCCTTATAAGAAGCCACCACCGCTGTCAAATCGCCCGCTGGCCCTTCCGGCCCCATGCTGCGCGACAAGAGTTGCATGCCCGCCCGCTCGTAGCGGACGGCGTATTGCGCGTGCAATGTGTCGTAATAGGCCAATAGCTGCCGCCCCATTTTCTCGCGCAACACCAAGCGACCGATCGCCTCCCGTTCCTGCTCGAAGCTGACCGGATGCACGTCGGTCAGCTTGATCAGAAAATAACCATCGGCCACCTGCAGTGGCTCCGAAATTTGACCTGGTTCCATCGCGAAGGCTCGTTCAGTCAACGCCGCATGCGAAGCCATCGTATCGCCCCAGCGGTGATAGCCCATATCAGCGCCCCGCTCCAGAATACGTGGATCCTGCGAGCGCTTCATCGATAAGTCCACAAAATCCGCTCCTTCTTCCAACTCGGCCATAATCCCCGTCAACTGCTTTTCGTCGCGCACCATCAGCAAACTAAAGCGCACCTGGCGATTATAGGGGCTGTCATTGAAAAAGGCTTGTAATTCGTCTTCCGACACCGCGGGTTGAACAATATCAACACGCTCGTATAGCACCCGTTGCAAAATCTGCCGCTCCTGTTCGGCCATCGTCCGCAAAAACGCCGGCTCTCGGCCCAGTCCCCGCCGTTCCGCCTCCTGGACTAACAACTCCTCCTCCACCATCGCCTGTAAAAACTGCTCCGCCCCAAACTCCCTCCGCACCCCGTCGGGCACCCGTGCCATGTAACGCTGATAATCACTGAGCCGAATCTCCCGCGCCCCCACCTCCACTAAAACCGCTTCTTCCTGCTGTTCCACCAACACCTGCTCCACCACCGCAACTCGCTCTCCTTCACACCCCCCAAATGCCACAACCCCCACCAATCCAAGAAATGACAGGACCGATTCTTTTCCCATCTTGGTCAAGTAGTTTCTACTCTCCCCAACACTCTTTTTAAATCGCTCAACATTTGCGCAGTTCTGATATGCCACCGAGCATATTGCCTTCCCAAGTTTCACAAGACAGTCAAATCTTAGAATAGCCCTCCGCGCCTCACAGCATGTGAGGTGAGAATGAGCGAGTAGCGTACCCGAATCGTGTCCACGCGCACAACCGAGTATCCGACCAACCATTCTCAACACGTTCTTCATCGTCTTTCCCCTTCTTCTTTCATCTGCTGGATCGCCGCCAGCTCCCGCTTGCTCTCCTCCACCCGCCCCGTCTTCAAATAAGCAACCGCCAACTTCTGCCGCGCATCTAAAAACTCGGGCCGCCCCACCACCGCTACCGCCAGCGCCTCCGCCGCACTAGCAAAATCACCCGTCCGCGCATGCAGTAACCCGAGAAAATAATTGACCTCGACATCCTCCGGCGATTGCTTTTTGGCCTCGTTTAGACTCGTCAAGGCCTCGTCGAAGCGCTGCAAGCGCATAAAGGCTTGCCCTAGATTGTAGTGCCCCATGGTGTAATTCGAATCCAATTGCAATGCCACCCGATACTCCACTACGGCTGCCTCTGGCTGCCCCAAACGCAGATACAGATTGCCCAAATTGTTGCGATAGCGCAGACTGTCTGGCGCGATACGCGACGCCAATCGATAAGCCTCTGCCGCCTGGGCGAAACGGCCCTGCTGCGTATAGAGCAACCCCAACTGCGCGCGGGCCTCGTGGTCGTCGGGCTCGTTGCCTAGCATGCGTAGTTGATCGTTGATTTTATCTAGCTGCTGGTCGAGTGCGCGGAAGCCCGCCAACACCTGCTTGCTCTCCTCGCGCCGGCCCAAACGTTTCAGTGCGTTGGACAGCACGAAGTAAGCCTCCTTGGCAAAGCGGTCCAATGCGATGGCACGGCGGGCGGCTTTTTCGGCGGCGGCGTAATCGCGGCGTTTCATGTCCACTTGCGCTAGGTCGGTAAAAGTAGCCGCATCCGAACTGTCGAGCGCTACCGAACGCACCAGGGCTTCGGCCGCCAAATCGAAGGATAGCTCTTTAAATCGCATCCGGCCCAACAACCGATGGAATGAAGCGTCAGTCGAGTCGCGGCGCACACCTTCCGCCAGTAGAGTTTCGACTTCGCCATATTCGCCGCGCAGGAAATAGATATAACTGAGATCGTAGTAGGTCGACATATGCCCGGGATCTAACGCA
>JABHFS010000102.1 GCA_018672475.1 Gemmatimonadota bacterium
CGCGAGCCGACGGTGTTGATCAAACCCCGAGCCAGAGCCGTGACTGAAGACACCACCAACACGCCGGGCAATGCGATTGAGTTTGCTAACCGCCGAGGCTGGATCAGCCCGTTGTTTTTCGATCCGGAGGAGAATGTGTCCTCGCGGGTTCTAGAAGGGGCGGGTTTTGTCTTTCTACAGGGTGCGTTTTATGGTGCCGGCATCGATGTACAGCTGCGCGGCACGGTAAACGGCGACCACCGGGTCGCCTTCGAACGTCGGCCGGACCTGTTCAATGTTGCGCCGAAGATGCGCGACGTGTGGGTAGAGCTCGATTTCGCGGTGCCGATCGGCATCCATCGCGTGCGCTTCTACCCGCGCAATACGGTGGTGCCCGAACCTCAATTCCCGTTCCAGGAGGATTTCCTGCGCGCCTATGAAGTGTGGGTCAACTCGACGAAGACATCGGCGTCGACACCCGACGTGCTGGTGGCGCGCAATACTGCCAATGCCAACCCGGTCGTCGATATCGAGGTGGCGCCGCAATACGCGCGCCAGGTCAAGGTGCGTTCGTTGAGCACGGTGCCCTACGAATACGACGAGATCGAAGTTTATGGTACGGGGTATATGGCCGAGGGGGTTTATCTCTCGGATATCCTCTCCTTTGAAGACCGGGCGACTATCGGCCCGTTGCGCTGGGTGGAAGAGGCCATCGGCGACTCGCTCTTTTCCGAGGTTACGGTACGGATGCGCACAGGCACGGACGATACGCCGCTGAACTATGGCATCTGGGTGCGCGACTCGGAGGGACAGGTCACTGGCACGCGGTTCGTGCACCCGACCGCCTATTACGCGCAGCCGCGTACTGAGCGGACGCCGCTGGGTGGTGAGGACGACGACAACTGGAGCCCGTGGAACAAGGTCGAAAACGGCGAGTTGACCACTGCACCGGTGCCTCGGCGCTATGTGCAGTTTCGCCTGGAGTTCGCGGGGGACTTGTTCCGGACCCGGGCAGTAGACCAGTTGGCTTTCGAGTATCTGGTGCCGCCCATTGCCGACGGCCTTTTGGCCGAAGTCTACCCGCGCCTAGCCGAAGCCGAGCAACCGGCCAGTTTTCGCTATGCGCTACGCCTGGCCGCCGACGGGCCAGTGCGCGGCTATGATCGTTTAGCGGTCGACACCAATGGCGAAGTGACAGCGATCCGCAAGTTACGGCTCGATGGCGTGGCGTTGGACTACGAGGTCGACTATATCCGCGAGGACGGTTTTGGCTTGCGCTTCCCGCTGATCGACCGCGACGGCGCGTTGCTCGAATTCACCTTTGACCTGCCGATCTTTCGTTTTGGTACGACTTTTTCGGGCCGGGTTTCCAATAGTCAAGCACCCGGTGTGCCGCAGCGCCTGGCCCCGGGCAATGCCACGGTTTTTGCGCCCGACGATATCGGCGAGCTGTCCGGGCTTTTTGTGGCAATCCCGAAGAAGCAATTGGGCAAGTTGGTGGGAAAGATCGTTGTGCCACGGCGGGTGTTTACGCCGAACGGGGACGGAGCCAACGACACATTTGAACTTTTTTTTAACCTATTGCAATTGCTCGAGCCGGTGCCGGTGGCCTTGGAGGTATTTGACTTGAGCGGCCGACGTGTGGAGGCGATTTTTTCGCAAGACCGGGGGATTGGGCCGGCGGAGTATCGTTGGGACGGGCGCTTGGCCGATGGCGGTGCAGTGGCGCCGGGTATGTATGTTTGGGTGCTGAGAGTACGGGCGGACGCGTTTGAGGAGGTGCATACGGGTGTGGTGGGAGTAGCGTATTAAGTGGTAGATAAAACCGGTTCTTTATCTATAAAATATGGACTAATACTGGCGTGATTTCCGGCCGGGACGAGGACCCGAATTACGATCTATGAAATACACAGTGCAAAAAACAACATGCCTGGTGTTTATCCTGCTGGCCACCGCGCTTTCCGCCCAGGACTACGGTACCCGCCTGGGCAATGTACAGCGTGGCGGAAAGGTCTCCTTCGAGCCGACTGGCCCCGGTGTGCTCTTTGACGCGCTCGATCCCGCCGTGCGCAAATGGTACGTGTCGCAGGAGCTCTACGCCGAATACCAGTGGCAGCAGTGGAAATATTCGAATTATGCGCGCGAGAATTACCAGCGCTATGTCTCGACCTCGCTGGAGGGGAATTTCTTTTATGATCTCTATGGTAACTATGTTACCCGCGGCTGGCTGATTTACGATTGGCAGCAGATCAACCCGCAGCCCTTCGGCAGCACGCTCACCAAGACCGGGCTATTCGGGTCCTGGTTCAACAACCTCGTCGTCGCCTCCGATCACAAGGGACAGTACCACTACTCGATCACTGTAGGCAACGAGATCCGCACCACCCTGACGCCAATGACCTTCTCCAAGCCGTTGTTCAATGGTGTGCAATGGGACTTCGCCTCCGATAAATACGAGGCGACGGTGCTCTTGTCGCGGATCAGCGACCCCAGTTCCTTCTTGCTGGGCGGCCAACCGCGTCAGTTGACCGACAATACTAATATGCTCGGCAGTCGGGTGCAGATCCAGGTGGGGGATTTTGTCAAAGTCGGTGGGACCTTCGTCAACGCCCACCACAGTTATACCCGCGCCCAGGCCTTCAGCGACGATATTTTCAAAGGCGATTTGTTGGGCGTGCAGCGGGAGGAGCCGGTTTCGGTTATTGAGATTCGGATCAAGGATGACAGCCCCGAAGACGGCGAAGGCGGCGGCGCGCTCTTTGCCAGCGATATACTCATCCGCGACCTCGACGGCAACCAGACCCGCGGTTCGGAGATTGGTTTTCGCGCGCAGGTCGAAGGAGGTTTCCAGCGCCGCGGATTTCTCGCCGCCGACGGCAACGAGGTGATCCGTCTGAGCTTCGATCTCACGCATTTCACCTATACCGGGCCCGACCCCAGCCAGATCGAATCAGCGACGGTCGAGCTGGTGGTGGCCAACGATTATTTGGTGGAAATGGCCTCGGATCGGCAGACGGGGTTGGGCGGGCCGGTGGCGACAGCGGGCGCACCGATATTTTTGCCGATGGCGCGAGCCGAGGACAATGTGCGCGACGGCTCAAATCAGCGGGTGGTAGTGCTCGATTATGGTCTGCCCACCGCCAATCAGATCGTTGGTTTTACGTTGGAGCTCACCGATCTCGAAGGGCTGGAAGGTTATCTCGAAGTTGATCTCAACCACCGCTTCCGCCAGTATCCCAACCCCCGTCTGGAGCAACACCACGTCGCTAGCGAGCAGGCCCAGGCC
>JABHFS010000103.1 GCA_018672475.1 Gemmatimonadota bacterium
CCGGTCGTCGAGGTGGTGGTGCAAGAGATTGAAATAATGCTGTCCACCAGTGGTGCCGATCTCCATGTCTCGGGTACCCGCAACCTCTGCTTAAAACCCGAATTCGGCGATTCGATTCAGGTCGCCGGTTTGGTGGATTTGGCTGAGAAGAAGGATATACTCGCGCAACTAATGAGCGAGCGGCACGGTGTCGTTATCACCATTGGCTCTGAGCATCGATCACAGGCGATGCAGCAGTGCAGTATGGTGACAGCCAGCTATGATGTCGCCGGCGCGCAAGGGGTCATTGGCGTGATTGGCCCAACGCGGATGCCCTATGGTTCAGTTGTGGCCTTGGTCAATTATGCTGCCTCCCGGGCGGCGGCGCTGGTCAGTTGAGTAGTTTTCTGCCTAATAAAATCACAATAAATATGCAGTCGAATAAGAAGGAGTGTCGATGAGCGAGCAAGAAACTCGGGACCGCGGCGAAATGGATGCGGATGAGTCGGGTGAGGTCGAAGCTGTTGAGTCCGATCAGCAAGAGGGCAATAGCGGCGAAGAAGGCGAAGTCGCAAGCCCCGAAGATGAACTAGAAGCGGCTCGTGCCGAGGCGGCGGCCAATTACGATCGCTATTTGCGGTCTGTCGCTGAACTAGATAATTATCGCAAGCGCACTGTGCGGATGCGGACAGAAGCGCGTGAGGACACCTTGCGCGATCTATTGCTGCAAGTCGCACCGGTCTTGGATAATTTACACCGTGCGCTCAACCAGCAAACGCAGGACGCCGACTCGCTCAAGCAGGGGGTCGAGCTGATTTGTGGTCAATTTAATGAAGTCCTCAAAGGATATGGACTCGCCGAAATTGAGGCGGTAGGGCAGCCCTTCGATCCCAATTTGCATGAAGCCTTGGCCGAGGTGCCAAGTGCGGAACATGAGCCGGGCACGGTAATGGAAGAAATGGAAAAAGGATATAAGCTGAACGATAAGGTCGTGCGGGCTTCGCGCGTCGTCGTCAGCAAGGCTATCGAGGAGAAGTGAGACGCTAATGGCCAAGAGAGATTATTACGAAGTCCTGAATCTCGGCCGAGATGCCAGTGATAGCGACATCAAGGGCGCCTATCGCAAGATGGCCTTGAAATATCATCCGGACCGAAATCCGGGGGACGCGGCGGCCGAAGAAACCTTCAAGGAGGCTTCTGAAGCCTACGAAGTCCTTTCTGATCAGGAGAAAAGATCTGCATATGACCGCTTCGGCCACGAGAGCATGGAGGGCAATTTCGGTGGTGGTGGTTTTCAGTGGTCCGATTTTTCGCACGCCGGTGATTTTCAGGATATTTTTGAAGGCTTTTTCGGCGGTGGTGGTGGCGGTCGCCGGCGATCACGGGGACCATCGGGCCCGCCGAAAGGTCGTGACCTGAAGATCAAGGTGAGTCTGACGCTCGAGGAGATCGCCGAGGGGGTCGAAAAGAAAATTGCCCTGACGCGTTTCCAGCGTTGCGGAACCTGTGAGGGGACTGGAGCCGCCAGCGGTTCCGCTCGCGAGACGTGCGGGACATGCGGTGGCCAAGGACAAGTCCAACAGATGGCGCGAACGCTCTTTGGCCAGTCGATGACCGTGACGGCGTGTCCAACCTGTGATGGTGAGGGGCAGATTGTCGCAAACCCCTGCACCGAATGCGACGGCGATGGCCGAGAACGCGGACAGACCACGCTCTCGGTGCGGATTCCAGCGGGAGTGCAGGAGGGCAACTATATCCCCTTGCGCGGTCAGGGCGAAGTTGGGCCACGCGGTGGACCGCCCGGCGATGCGTTGGTTTTCATTGAGGAGCAGGAGCACGAGTATTTTACCCGCGACGGAAATCACGTGATATACCAATTGCCGTTGGGTTTTGGCCAGGCGGCGTTGGGCGCGGAGATTAAGGTCCCGATATTGGCTGGTAGCGCGGCGTTGAAGATTCCGAGTGGAACGCAATCCGGGCGCGTATTCCGCATGAGCGGTAAAGGCATCCCCGATGTCAATGGTCGTGGCGGCGGCGATCAACTCGTCCAGGTTATTTTGTGGACCCCCGAGGACCTGAGCCGACGGGAACGAGAGTTGTTCACGGAGTTGGCGCAATTAGAAGAAGAGCGCGTTGCCGCCGGCGGCGAAGGTTTCTTCGCCAAGGTGCGCAAGGCCTTCGGGGCTTAAGCAGGTTTATGTGACTATTCCGCGCACGACGCCGAATGTTGAGGGGCCGTTGGCCCAGGTGCACAATGTGGTTGCCGTGGCCAGTGCCAAGGGCGGTGTCGGCAAGTCGACATTGAGTGTTAATCTGGCCATGAGCCTCGCTTCGCAAGGTGCCCGTGTCGGTTTGCTCGACGCCGATATATACGGTCCGAGCATTCCCTTGATGATGGGAGTGAGGCAACAGCCGGAGACCGCGGCCGAGGGCGTAATGCATCCGATCGAAAAAGACGGTATAGCGCTGATGTCCATCGGTTTTATCGCCGGCGAGGATGCGCCGGTGGTCTGGCGCGGTCCGCTTTTGGCGCGAGCCCTACAGCAGTTTTTGCATCAAGTGGAATGGGGGGAACTCGATTATCTGCTGATCGATTTACCTCCTGGGACCGGAGACGTACCGCTGACCTTGAGTCAGACCGTGGCGTTATCGGGGGCTCTGATGGTGACGACTCCGCAAGCTGTGGCGTTGGAGGACGTCGAGCGGGGCATCGCGATGTTTTCCAAGGTTGAGGTGGACATCCTCGGCGTCGTCGAAAATATGAGTTACTATATTTGCGGCGAATGCGGTGAACGACACGAAATATTTGCGCATGGTGGTGGCGCCGACGCCGCAGCTAGGTTGGGTTTGCCTTTCTTAGGGGCTGTGCCGCTTTCGCCCGCGATCCGCAAGGGCGGAGATGAGGGAAAAGCCTCCAGTCTCCGCGAGGGGGAAATAGGGGCTATTTTCGATGGAATTGGCGATCGTCTGGTCGGCGAGTTGCGCCGGCTTGAGGAAGAGGGCTGATGACCGTCGCGCAGCAGACGCCTATGTCTAGGTTGGTAAATTGGGCGCGGGCGAAGTCCTTGTGGATCTTTCCCTTTGGTGGTTACGCATGTGCTGCCGCCGATCGTTCTGCCCGTTCCCCGGTGCAAACGGGTGGCTTCTATGACACCTATACGCAGGTACAAGATATCG
This sequence comes from Gemmatimonadota bacterium, assembly GCA_018672475.1. Taxonomy (GTDB): domain Bacteria; phylum Latescibacterota; class UBA2968; order UBA8231; family UBA8231. The sequence goes on from JABHFS010000103.1 coordinate 3,157, forward strand.
GCCGCTTCGTGCCGGTGGCCGCTTATGTGCCGGGTTGTCCGCCGCCTATCGAGGATCTGATCGACGCCATCGAAGGCCCCCAGCGCAAGATCAGCCGCAACGGTTGATTACAGCCCGATTCCTTTTTGCTTCCCCGGTCAAGCCGGGCTTGCTATCTTTGCACAAATGAATAAACAGACTTGGCAGTGCTTGCGTTTGGAGGTGCCTTCGGCATGCTCAGAGGAATTGGGCGCACGGGCTTATGCGCTGGGCAGTTGCGGACTCCAAGCCGAAGAGACTGGGGAACGCACTCGTCTCAGTATTTACTTCGCCACAGAACCGGATTTCGATTTGGCGATGGTTCGCCGAGAATTGGAACTTGCTCTAGCTGCTCTCGATTTGGCGCCGCCGCTTATTGAAGTTGATCGCGTGGAAGCAGAGGATTGGGAAGAGGATTGGCGGCGTTTTTTTAGGCCGGTGTGGGCGACTCCGCGAATTGTCGTTCATCCCTCGTGGATCCCGGTTGAGACCAAAGAGGATCAAGTCGCGATTGTTATTGATCCCAAAATGGCTTTTGGCACAGGCGGGCATGAGTCTACGCAGCTCTGTTTGCAGGCGCTTGATCGCTTTCTCAGCCCGCAGGCGCGTTGTCTAGATTTGGGCACGGGCAGCGGGATTCTCAGTATCGCCGCTGCGTTGTTGGGCGCAGAGTCGGTGCTCGCCGTTGATGTCGACGAGGTCGCGGTGGTCAATGCGCGAGAAAACCTGGCGCGCAATGCGATCGCCGAGCAGTGTGTTGAAGTGCGGACGGGAAGCCTGGAAGTGGTTGGGGAGGCATCTTTTGATTTGATCTTGGCCAATATTCAAAGCCATATATTGCGGCCCCTTTTAACACCAATTGACCGCTTGTTAAAGCCGGTCGGTTTGGTGCTATTTTCGGGGTTACTGGTTCGGGAGGGGGCCGATTTTTGCGGGTGGGTCGAAGATGCGGGGTTGCAGATTGAAACCACCATGGAAAAAGGCGAGTGGATCTGTGTCGTAGCTCGTAACGCGCGCTAATGCCGGGTTTTTGGGTGGAACCGGAGGATGTGGGGGAGTCTCGTCTGGTCCTGCGGGGCGATGAGGCGCACCATTTGACGCGGGTGCGTCGTTATGGACCCGGTGACGAGGTCGAGGCGGTTGATGGGGTGGGGTGTTGTTATCGGGTGCGGGTCGAACGGGTCGCGCCAGGGGTGGTTGAAGCGGAGATTCTCGCGCGATTGCCCGAGAAGGGCGAGAGTCCGGTGCGCCTTGTATTGGCACCGGCGCTTCTCAAGGGACAGCGTTTCGATTTCATCGTCGAAAAAGCAACAGAAGTTGGGGTGGCGGCGATTATGCCACTATTTAGCGAACGCGGCATAGTGCGGGTTGGCAAGGAGCGCAAGATCGAACGTTGGCAGCGTTTGGCCCAAGCGGCGACGAAGCAATGTGGTCGTTCGCGGGTGCCGAAGATTGACGCGCCGCGGTCTTTGCACGAGCTGTTGGGTCATTTAATGACCATTTGTGATACCGTGTTGCTCGCCACGCCGGGTGAGCCTGAGCAGGCTTTTGCAATCGGGCAAGCAAAGGGCGCCGGGGCGTCCGTGGGGTTGTTGGTTGGACCGGAGGGGGGGTTTACGGATGATGAGGTGGAAAGGGCTCGCGGTGCGGGGGCAGTGCCTTTCGCATGGGGAGAGCGGGTATTGCGGGCGGATACCGCCGGCATAGTATTGGCCGCGCTGGTCCTGCACGCCGCCGAAGGTTTTTTGCAAAAGGAGGGAAGCTAATTTGCCTAATATACTGATCTTACATGGACCCAATCTAAATCTGCTGGGCACGCGCGAACCGGACGTGTACGGCAGGGAGACCCTCGCCGATATCAACGCCATGCTGACAGAGCATGCACAACGGTTGCAGGTGCAAGTCCGTTGTCTGCAGTCCAACCACGAAGGCGAGTTGATCGATGCGATACATAAAGCCGAAGAAACGGCCTTACTCTTTAACCCTGGCGCATTTACCCACTATAGTATCGCGCTGCGCGATGCGGTAGCGGCTAAGGGGTTGCCGACGGTTGAGGTCCATTTGTCGAATGTGCACGCCCGTGAAGAATTTCGTCATCGCTCGGTAATTGCCCCGGTATGCCTGGGGCAAATCGCCGGTTTTGGCAGTTATAGTTATGTCGTAGGGCTCGCGGCCCTCGTCCACCATTTGGAGGATTAGCAATGGGGGCTTTGCGCTACGGGTTATTCTTACTCCTTGCGGTAGTTTCCGCAATCGAGGCGGGGCCAGCGCTAAAAATGGACCGGCCGCAGGTCAATATCCGGGCCGATGCGACAGTGCAGGCCTCTAGGGTCGCGGTCTTGGCCCAAGACGTAGAAGTCGAGGCGTTGGGGCGCAAGGACGAATGGTTTCGGATTAGCTTGCCGGACGGGCGCGAGGGGTGGGTGCATTCGCGTTTGGTGCGAGAAATCGTCGTCGTTACGGGCGAGGGCGTGCGTTTGCGCGAGGCGGGCTCGACTACGGCGCCGACGGTCGCCACCGCGGCGAAGGGAGAAGAGTTAGGTAAGGTCGGCGAGCGGGGTAATTGGTTTGAAATCGCATTAGCCGATGGCGGGCGCGGTTGGATTTGGAAAGAATTAGTTCGAGTTAAGACGATAAGATCGGCTGTGGCCAAGGTACCAGAGGAACAAGAAGCGGAAATTCGCCCAGAAGCGGTCGCACAAGAGGAAGCCGAACCGATTGTAGAAGAAGTCGTCGCGCCCCCCCCTGTATTGCGGCGGAATATTTATGCGGAGGGTTTGCAGCATGCCGCGGCGGGCGAACACCAACTGGCATTGGATCTTTTTAATGATGTGCTAGACACCAAGCCGGATCACCTCGATGCGTTAATCCATGCGGCCCGGGCCCACAAGCACCTCCGTGTCTACGATCGGGCCTTAGACCGGTTGTACCAAGCGATGACATTGGGAGAGGGGCGTCGAGATATTTATGTGACGTTGGCTGAAGTGTATCGCCTAGGCGGTGTGCCGGATAGCTCGGCTAAATACCTGGCTTTGTTTCGCGGGGAGAAATGGAAAAAACCGCAAACTGTGGGGCAGGATAAGCAGCCGGAGCAGGAGGATGACATGCCGCTTGAGGCGTGGTGGATCTACGGCGCCGGGTTTGTGGGGGCCTTGCTTTTGCTTGCGGGTGGGTGGGTCGTTGTGCGTTTGCGGCGACCGAGGGCTGTAAAATTAGCTAAAGAAGGTAAAGAACAGGGGGCGAAAGCGGCAAAGGGCAAATTCGCGAAGGAGATGCGCCAGAGTCGGGAAACAGGCATTAGTGGTTCAGGCGAAGAGGTGGAACTGGAACGGCAGATCCAAGAAAAACGCGCGGATCTGCAACAGAGTTCAGGGGCCTTTCTGGGGCCCAATGCATTGGGGGGGGGCGAAGACGCCCATATGGAGCAGATATTGGGGCAGGTGGAGACGTTGCGTGGCGCGCTTGAGGCCCAAGACGAAAGGGCGCATATCTACGCCGATATTGTTCGTTTGCAGAACGCTAAGATCGAAGCAATGGAGCAGGAGTTAGACCTGTTGCGGCGGCGCGGTAAGAGTTAGAACCGATATACATAAGAGATACCGGCGCTGGGCTCCCCGTCATTCAGACTGATCTCGGGGAAGATGCGGCGGGTCGCTTTGCGTGGAATAAACGATACGCCGAGGCTTCCGGCGGCAAAAAGCGCGGTGGCTATCCCAAACTTTCGTGCGCGGGAGGCTTTGTCTTCGAATTTTATGGCTTGGGCTTCTAAACTAGCAAGGCGGTTTAGTTTGGCATCGTCTTCAAAGCCCGAGGCTCGGTCGAATTGCAACCAAGAGATCAGGCTGAAGGCCACAGCTCCTCCGAGGAAGCTGATATAGGGGAACTCGGTTACCGTAATGCTTTTGGCCCCTCCGCCCAGCGATTCGAGGGTTACGATCTTGTCTATTTCCGTCTTGTCGAACGTAAAGATCTTCTTTTTAACGCGGAGAATGACGAGATCTTTGCTTTTTTCAACTAGTGTTCCTTCAACTAGGCTGCCGTCGGCCAAATAAACCCGAGTGTCCGCTCCTGCAATGGGGGCGGGTTCGGCCAAGGCCCAAAGGGGTTGCAATACTAGGCAAAGACAGGCGACTAAAACCGTGCTGCGCTTCATTTTAAAGCTCCTCTTGAGCGGATATCCACGCCGCAAATATACAAGGTCAACAAACCGTGTCAATAGATGAGACGCCCCCAGGGCAGAGCCGTTCCCATACAAACGCGGACATAGATGAACTCTCGACAATAACCATTGCCCAAATCCGCGAGCGGACGGCGCAATGGTCGAGTGACGATCCGGGCTGGGCGGCGTTAGAAAAAGATCGACGGGTTGGTGTTCGACATTTAGTGGTCGAACGCCGCCGACGCGATATGCGGGAGCAAGCAGAGAGCGAACGCCGTGTAAAACTGCTGTATTTTGAGCGACGGCTATGGGAACAAGGGGCCAGCCTCATCGCTGGCGTCGACGAGGCTGGCCGCGGTTGTTTGGCCGGGCCCGTGGTCGCCGGCGCCGTGGTCTTGGCGCCGGACTGTGTTATCTCCGGGTTGGACGATTCAAAGAAGTTGTCGCCGAGTCGCCGCGAAGGTTTATTCGCCGAGCTCACCGAGCATGCGTTGTATATCGGGGTTGGACAGGTCGAGGCCGAGGAGATCGACCGGTTGAATATTCTGCAGGCTTCGCTCAAGGCGATGCGCCTGGCCTTAGCGGATTTGGGTGCGGTGCCGGACAGAGTTCTGATCGACGGTCATATGCCGGCCAAAAGCCCCTACCCCGAACAGGCAATTATTGATGGTGATGCCCGTTCGCTTTCGATCGCCGCCGCTTCGATTATAGCCAAAGTCACCCGCGATAGGCTCATGTGCGATTATGCCGGTCTCTATCCAGAATACGGATTTGCTGGGCACAAGGGATATGGCAGTGCGGAACATATGGCCGCGCTGACCGCGCATGGTCCTTGTCCCTTGCATCGGCGCAGTTTTGGCCCTGTGGCCGATTTGCTCCAAGAACCGCGGTCCGAACTTTTTCTCAGTTTTGAAGAGGGGATCTACGATAGCGCAAACTTGGCCGAACTTGAGCGGATAGCAGCTTTGGTGAAGGGGGCTGCCGATCAAATTGGTGCGGGCGAATTGGCTGGGTTGAGGGAGATTTATCGCGAGCAACAGCAAAAACTCGGTGATACAGGCCTAAGGGGAGAAGCCGAGGCGGCCGCCTACTTGCAGGGTTTGGGCTATGAAGTTTTGCAACGCCGCTATCGCGCTGCAGGGGGCGAGGTTGATTTGGTTGCAAAGGATGGAGAAGAATTGATCTTTGTCGAAGTGAAGACCAGCCGGGGATCAAGTCATCCGGAACGCAGAGTCGACCGTGCTAAAAGACGGCGCTTGACTCGGGTGGCTCGCCATTATCTGCAGCATCACGCCGCGGATGATACGGCTTGTCGCTTTGACGTGTTGGCCGTTTCGCTACAAGAGCAGGGGGCGGCGACCGAGCATATGCAGAATGCCTTTCTGCCGCTGGATTAAGCGTGGGGCGTAACGAGGCCAAAGGGGGATCACGGTTGTTTCGAGAACAGTGGAGCGAGCCATTCGATGGTCTCCTCGAGCGTTATCGGATCACCGGCCAGATGCAAGCCCCGCTTCTGTAGTGCGCTTTTCAACCGCACGGGCGAGGGCGGCTCAAGTCCACTGATATCAGCAAAGGCCGGTTCGCAGAGCACGGACCGCGTCGGTCCTTGAAGATGAATCCTTCCCTCTTGCATAACCGCTATCTCCGTCGCCATACGACCGACCAGATCCATATCATGGCTGATGATAATGAGTGTTCGTCCCTGGTCGCGCAGGCGTTCAAAAAGAGTACAGAGAGTTGCGGTGCCCTCGGGGTCGAGGCCGGCGGTCGGCTCATCGAGCACCAGCACCTCGGGGTCCATGGCCAGGATGCCCGCGAGGGCGACGCGGCGTTTCTCACCTCCACTCAGCGAAAGTGGCTGCCGTTGCCCGAAACCCGCCAATGGCAAACCTACCAGTTCGAGCGATTCTGCGACTAAATGTTGGATTTTATCCTGAGCGAACCCTAGGTTGCTCGGCCCAAAGGCGACGTCTTCGGCGACGGATTCGGCAAACAGCTGCAGCTCGGGAAATTGAAAGACCAGACCGACGCGCTGGCGGATTTTTGCCGGAGGTTGAGACCAGATATCAAGGCCGTCGAGCAGTATGCGACCCCGCGATGGTTTTAAGAGGGCATTGAAGTGTTGTGCTAGAGTGGTCTTACCCGAGCCGCTAACACCGACGAGGGCGAGTATACTACCGGTTGAGACCTGTAGCTCGATATCGACGATCGCTTGATGACGGGTGGGCAGGTTTTCGTCGTAAAAATGGGTCAGTGATTCAGTTGTTAGTTTTTTCGAATCAAGTGGGGCAAGTTGCGCTGGGGTCCAAGTCGGTGCGGCATCGGGGATCGCGCGCGAAGCCAAAATGTCGACTAACGCATCTAGGTCTAAAGGCGATTCGGCAAGCGCCAAGTGGGATGCTAGAGAGCTTGCGAACGGAAGACCTAAGCCAAGATTGCGAAGTTCGGCCGATTTTGCGAATAGCTCGCTCGGGGAGGAGTCGCCGTAGAGGCGGCCCTGGTGTAATATGACGAGCCGATCGGCTCGTGCGGCCTCCTCCGGTAATTGCGTGATCAGAATGGTCGCGATGCCATATTCGCTACGCAACGACTGAAGTAATGCTGAAACGTGCCGTCTGCTTTGCGGATCGAGCAAGGCGGTTGGTTCGTCCAATACTATATAGCTCGGTCGCATTGCGACGACGGCCGCGATGGCCACGCGCTGTTTTTCACCGCCGGATAACCGGTGGGGTGGGGTGTCGCGATAGCCCTTTAGACCAAAGGCGGCAAGGGCGTCTTCGACTCTTTGGCTTATTTCATCGGTGGGCAGGGCTAGATTCTCTAAGCCAAAGGCCAGCTCGTCGGCGACTGTGGTGGAGACGAATTGGTCATCTGGGTTTTGAAAGACCATACCGACACGTTGGCGTATCGCGCCGAGTTGGGTTGGAGCGCTCGTCGTCAGTTCATCGACCCACACCTGGCCTTCCTGGGGTATGTGTAGGCCATTCAGGCAGCGGGCTAAAGTGGTTTTGCCCGAGCCATTGGCGCCGATAAGCGCGATGGCATCCCCCTGGTTTATTTCGAGGTCAATCGAGTGCAGGGCGGGTGGGGTGTCGGGGTAGCTGAAGCTGAGTTTTTCGACGCGGATCATAGCGAAGATATAGAGCAAAAGAATACTGCAGTCAAGATGGGTTGGTTGACAGTTGATAGGTGTGATTGTTTATTTAGGTTCAACCACTTACGATATTTAGGCGCGTTGCAAACGCAGTATTTCCACCTGGGCATTTGCCCGCTTTCGGACGCGCGATTACGGCGAGGAGCAGTGCTCTATGGGCGATTTAATCCGCAAGTTTGCAGTGGCGCTGATATTGATGGTCGGAGTTGTCGGCTGCAGCGATAACGACAATGCCCTTAAGATCACTGGCCCTGAAGTCTCCCAAGGGCCTGGTCGGGTCTATCCCATAACACAAGTCAATTTTGCCTCCAATGATGGCGTGCAAGTCAGTGCGCTATTTGGTGTGCGCAGTGGAAGCCGGGATTTGCCAGTGGTGATTCTGCTGCACGATCTAGGAGGCGACAAGAACGATTGGCTCAGCGGTACGGGCGCCTTTGTCGAATTGCTCGAGCACGATTACGCGGTTTTGGCTATCGATCTGCGAGGCCATGGCAATACGCCCTTGCCCGAGGATCGACAGGTGTTGGAGTTGGTCGACCTGGAAAATAGCTTTCTCGATGTCCATGCCGCATTGACTTGGCTACAGAGCCAGGACGGGGTTGATGCCAACCGGGTCGCGGTCGTGGGCAGTGGTTCGGGAGGCAATGTCGCCTATGTGAGTTTGGGGGTTTTCCCCGAGCAAATAAAAACCGGTATTTCTCTCTCTCCCGGGCTTTGGGAGGTTGCGTCATTGACTCCCTTGGTTATCGGTGACGGTATCAATCCCTTTGAACCGCAGTCGATGCTCTATATGGTCGGAGACCAGGATCAATTGCAGGGCCCGGACATCACGCTCAGTTATGTCGATTTTGCCCGCAATCTCGAGTCGCTAACCGCCGAGCCGAAAGGTCTTCGCGTTTTCCAGAATTCGGCCGATCATGGCTTCGAGTTGCTCGACAATGTGCCAGAAGCCTTGGACCTGCTTTTCCTCTGGTTGGAGAACAACCTCTAAGCCTTTTTTTCAATCGGCAATCTGAATTGTAGATGGATTCACCTGCTTTCATCTCCGTAATCATCCCAGCCCTAGACGAAGAAGAGGCCATAGCCAACGTTCTTCGGGATATCCCGGCAACGGTTCAGCAAGTTATTGTCGTCGACAATGGCTCGCGTGATCGCACCGCCGAGGTCGCCCGCAGTCTGGGGGCTCTTGTCGTAGAAGAGCCGCGCCGTGGTTATGGCCAAGCTTGCCTCACTGGTATTGCTCAACTACAACATCCCGATATCGTGGTCTTCTTGGATGGTGACTATAGCGATTATCCCGAAGAATTGACGGCCTTGGTGCAGCCGATTATCGCCGCTGAGGCTGATATGGTTATCGGCTCGCGGACGACTGGAAAACGGGAACCGGGCGCGCTTCTGCCCCAGGCGCGCTTCGGTAACTGGCTGTCGACCCGATTGATTCGGCTGCTCTTTGGTGTCTCCTTCACCGATCTCGGGCCGTTTCGGGCATTGCGCTATGATGCGCTCAAACGATTGTCGATGCAGGACCGCGACTTTGGTTGGACCGTCGAGATGCAAGTCAAAGCCGCCAGGTTGGGATTGCGCTCGACTGAGATCCCCGTGCGCTACCGCCGTCGCATTGGCACTTCGAAGATTACGGGGACTCTGAGCGGCACCTTGCGCGCTGGCCATAAAATCCTCTGGACCATTTTCCGTTATGCGCGTTATCACGAGGGCGATTAGTGCGGCTCGCTGGCCTTGGGGGGCTGTTTGTTGTCGCATTGCTCATGCGGCTTTGGGGGATTGAGCAGGGGTATCCAGACTTCTATGGCCACGTCGACGAAATCGGCGTGGCTGCCAGTGTGTGGAATTATTTCCGCGCCTGGACTTTACTGCCTACCGAATTTACCTATCCCGCGCTCTATTCGTATACGGTCGCTGCAGGCTTGTGGTTTGCCCATGTTTGGGGGTGGGGGCCCAAGTTAGATGCAGTTGCTGAGACCCTGACCCTCGTATCCTATCTCGATCCTGCGCGTTCCGCCTTAGTCGGGCGGGCGATCAGCGCAATTTTTAGCGCAATGGTCCCACTGGTGACTTATCGGCTAGGCCGCAGGGCGTACAATACGCAAGTGGCTTGGGTCAGCGCGGTATTTGTTGCGGTCGCGATGCTCCCCGTAGTACAGGCGCACCAAGCCCTGCCCGATAGTATGATGGCCTTTTGCGCGGTATTGTGTTTTTATTTTTCCTGGCAGCTATATAAGGAGGGGCGCTGGTGGGATTATGCGCTGGCGGGGGTTGCAGCCGGATTGGTGGTCGCGAGCAAATTTAATGGCTCGCTAGTGGCTTTAGCGATTCCGGTGGCGCATGGGATGCGCCATGGCCATGATATGCGCCTTGCGATTTGCTTCGCACCGAAATTATGGTTGGCGATCGCCCTCGCATTCCTAACCCTTTTTGCCGGCTCGCCCTATATATTTTTTGCCCACGATAAATACTGGGCATTGGCCAGCTATCAGTTTTCGAGTCTCGATTTTGCGTTGAGCGAGAAGCAACCCTGGTGGTGGATTGTGCGCGGGCTGGTGGAAGCGGAATGGCTGCTTGGAAGCTTGATGGTGGGGGGACTGCTTTGGTCTCTTTACCGGCGAGAGCCTGCGGACTGGATTTTTTGGGCAGCGTGGCTGCCGAGCTTTCTATATATCGGATCCTGGACTCGCGAGAGTTTGCATTATCTGCTGCATTTCTACCCCTTCTTGGCATTGGGTGCCGCGAGGTTACTAGTCGCCGGCTATGAGCGTTTTGCGGGGGGGCGGATTTATGTGCTCTATGCTCTGGTTCTTTGTTGTGCATTGCCGGGATTTTATCAGATTCAAGCCTACAATCGTCAGTTGCAGGAACCGGATCTACGACCACAGGCGGCGGCCTGGATTGTGGCTAATCTTCCGGACGGGACTCGGCTGGCGATGAATTGGCTGCCCTATTGCCCTCGGGTGCCGCTGACAGACGCCCGGAGGGCGATCGCCGAGTATTATGCGGGGGACAGGCAGGCGCAAAAGTTGTTGCAGGAGATCTGGGCTGAAATACCGGCTTACGAGTTGGTTAATCTAGAAGTGTGGCTTAAAAAACCGTTCGTGCCCGAAGCATATCGGGATAAAGTCGACCTCTCCGACCCGGAAACTAATCGGGTTTTTCGCCGCCATTGGTTGAGTCCGCGGCAGTTGCGCGAAAGGGGTGTTGAATATATTGTCCTGCCAGAAGCGGCCTATGGACGTTTTGTCCATGGGGAGCCCCCGGTGCTTGCAGAAGGTGTTGCCCAGTATCACTTTGCGAAAAATCGCGCTTATTTCTCCGACTTGATCGATCCCGATAACCTGTCGACCGAAGAGATTATTCGTTTTGAGTCTGATACGGGTGCGCCAATCTCTATCTATCGACTGCGCTAAAACTGCAATAGATTCATCGCGATATTAGTCGAGGTCTGCGACATGCCAAAGACGGCGGCCGTAGACTGTCTGAGGATCTCGTTTCTGGCCAAGTGCGTCGTTTCCAACGCGTAATCGGCGTCCCGCACAGTAGATTCTGAGGCATTTATGCGTTCGATGGAGTTGGCCGTGAAATCCAATGTGTGCGTCAGGCGATTCGAAACCGCGCCGACTTCGCCGCGGATGGTGCTCAGGCGATGGATGGCTTGGTCCATTTTGCTCAAATTGCCACGGGCCGCATCTCGAGTCCCGATGCTTAGATGGGTAATGTCGAGAATCCCGCCATTGGTCGAAAGGTCGGGAATGTCGTATTCCATGCGATCGGCCGCGACCGCATCGCTGCCGAGTTGAAACGAGCCGCCGGTGCCCTCCGAAATTATAAGGGTCTTGCCATCCAATTCTCCGTCGACATAGGCTCCGGCTGCATCTTTCACCTGTTCACCTGCCAGAGTAACTTTGACCCCTAAAAGATCGAAGTTGACTACTTGGGTTGTGCCTGTCGCGACGTTGCCGTCGACGGTTCGTGAGCCGAGGTTCACCGTTTGCGTAGTGACGCCATTGCCGATGGTTATTTCATTGTCACCGGGATTGTCTATAAAGGTGTAATTGCCAGATAGTGCCGCACTCAAGGTGATGCGTCGCACGCCAGTATCAGCGGCGTCCGTGAGGGCTGTCGAGAAACTGGCATCGATTTCGTTGCCAAAACCGCGCAATAGGCTCTGCTCGTTGTAATTAGCTAGTCCGACGATGCGGTCGATGTGTTCTTTGAGCTGGCCGAATTCGGCGTCGAGAGACTCCCGGTTGCTGTCGTTGAGCGTGTCTGACGACGATTGAACCGCCATTTCGCGCATGCGGATAAGAATACTGCTGACTTCGTTCATGCCGCCCTCTGCGGTGCGCAGCAGATCGAGGGCTTGTTCGGCGTTGCGCGCGCCTTGTGTCAGGCCGCCTATTTCGGCGCGCATCCCTTCGGATACGTAAAGCTCGGCGCCGCCATCACGACCCGCATTTACTGCATGGCCCGAAGCGAGCCGCTCTCTACGAGAACTACTGTCTATATCAACTCTGCTCAGATCATTAGATGCGCGTATAGACGCCATATTCGTTGCGATACTAATAGCCATAGTATGAACCTCCTTGTTCCGTTTTCCTCCCTGGATCTCGCCGTAATATACTGTTGGGATCGGCGGCGAGCGGGATATGGCAAGTCATAAACATGATAGCATTTGATACTATGTAGTAATTATCGACCGAGCGTTCCATTACTTAACTTTTTTTCAATTTTGATGATTTTTTTCAGAAAAAGCGAAAAAATCATTAAAGTTGGGTTGAAGTATATCCGATAAAGAGAATAGACGCTCTCCGCTTCGAGCTTTTGCATTTTAGGCCCCAGAGAGCTCTTTTGACGATAAGTATCATTTAATAATCAACTTATGGAAAATCAGCGGACATGGGATTCTCTAATGGAACAAGGAAGCAAGGAGTCGCCATAAAATGCCACTCAGAATAAACAATAATATATTGTCGATTACTGCCCGGCATGAGATTCGTCGCAGTTTTACGCGGGTCAATCACCACCTAGAGCGGCTATCTTCAGGCCTTAGAGTCAATCGGGCGAAGGATGATGCGGCAGGTTTGGTCGTGTCTGAAGGTATGCGCGGTGAGTTGTCGGGGCTAAATCAAAATGTCCGCAATGCTGAGCAGGCGACCAATTTACTACAAGTCGCCGAAGGATCGTTGCAGGAAGTCAGCAATATCTTGCTGCGGATGCGCGAATTGGCAATGCATTCGTCTTCGAGCACGATTAACGATAAGAATCGCGAAGCGGTGGCGGCTGAATTCAACCAACTCGTTTCGGAGATTGATCGAGTAGCTCAAACCACCACCTATAATAGGCAGTCTTTGCTGACCGGTTTCGGCAATAGCGTATCGACAACGCTTTCGACTGCGGTTGCCACCAGCAACACGACGGGTGTCGTTAGGGTGGGGTTGTCGGCAGCCCAGACGGGCACATTTACTTTTGTCGATACTGCAAGTGATAGCGATCTCACTTTGGGTAATGGAACGGTGACTCAGACGCTGAATATCGGTAGCTTATTGGATGGGGCGACAGTGGCTGCAGGCTCGTCTGTCATCGCCAATTTCGATCGTTTGGGTATTCAGGTGACTTTGGCAGGGGCGAATGCGACAGGGGCGACCGGAGATTATGTCGATGGTGATTTAAATGGCCAGAATCTGGTCGTCGAGGAAGGCGTCGGCGGCGTCTTCCAAGTGGGGCCAACCGCGTCGTTTGTCCATCGCATAGAGGTCAGTTTTGCCGATTTGCGGGCATCGGGCAATGAACTCAACTTAGGAAGGGTCTCGGTTGCGTCGATTGGCTCTGCCCGGCAAGCCCTAGCCAGTATCGATCGGGCGATCACCAATGTCGCGAACGAGCGAGGTAAAATGGGTGCCGTGCAGAATCGCTTGGACGTCACCATCGCCTATACCGAGAATGAGATCGAAAATATTCAGGCTTCGGAAGCTTCTATTCGCGATGCGGATATTGCTGTAGAGGTCACCGAGCTTAGTAGGGGACAAATTCTGTTGCAAAGCAGCAATGCGATGCTCGTGCAGGCAAATGCCAGTTCGGTGGCCGCTTTGTCTTTACTCTAAACGAAACTTTCTCGAATAATTGAAGTTAAATACAGTATGGTAACGGGGCTGTTCCCGAAGGGGGCGGCCTTTTGTCGTTTGAGCCGGCTTGACGATTTGGGGGTCAAGGGATATGTTTGCTCCACCTTATGAAGCTGGCGGACTACGATTTTAATCTTCCTGAAGAGCTGATTGCCCAGCATCCGACCCCCGAGCGCGATCAGTCCCGCCTTTTGCTTGTGGACCGTGCGACCGGTTCGCTGCAACACTTGCAATTCCGCAATATTGTCGATCAGTTGGAATCGGGTGATGCTCTCGTCCTAAACCAAACTCGGGTTATGCCGGCTAGGCTTATTGGCCACAAGGCGGATACGGGTGGGCGGGTAGAATTATTGTTAATTCGGCCTTTGCCCTCGGGCGATTGGTTGTCTATGGGGCGTCCTGGACGCGGTTTAAAACCGGGTACCCGGCTGGTGTTTGGCGATGGGGTGTTGGACGCGCAAGTCGTTCAACGGTTGCAGGGAGGGCGATTTCAGATTCATTTCGATGCGGTTGATTTACAGCGTCGAATGGAGGAAGTCGGTGAAATACCCTTGCCTCCCTATATTCGCCGTTCGCCCGACGCGGTTGATCAGGATCGCTATCAGACCGTATTTGCGGATCGTCCTGGGGCGGTCGCCGCGCCAACCGCTGGGTTGCATTTCACTCCGGAATTGATCGCCGCAATTGAGGCTAAGGGGGTAACTGTTCTCAAGGTGCTATTGCATGTGGGGCCGGGGACTTTTGAACCGGTGCGTTGCGATGATCCGCGCGAGCATCAACTCGAAGCCGAATATTGTGAAATAGATGCGAAAACAGTCGAAACCCTTAAGCGATGTCGTGAGGCGGGTGGCCGAGTTGTTGCGGTGGGCACGACGGTGGTGAGGACTTTGGAATCTGGGGTTGATTCAGCAGGAGACCTGCAGGTCTTTAAGGGCTTTGCGAATAAATTTATCTATCCACCCTACCAGTTCGGTGCTGTCGATGTGCTGGTGACCAATTTCCACCTGCCTTGTTCGAGCCTTTTATTTTTGGTCGCTGCTTTTGTCGGTAAGGACCGACTTTTTGCCGCTTATCGCGAAGCCGTCGAACGAGCATATCGTTTTTACAGTTATGGCGATGCCATGATGATCTGTTAAATCCTATTATGGAACATGTTACAGCGATTGTTCCCGCCGGTGGCCGTGGGGAAAGAATGGGGTCAGACCAGCCCAAGCAATACCTTAGCTTGGGGGGACGACCTGTGCTCTGGCATGTGCTTGCACGCCTTGAAGCCAGCCCGTCGATCACTGATATCGTTTTGGTACTGCGGCCAGAAGACTTTGATCACTGTCGGCAAGAGGTGCTCGAACCTGGAGGTTTCGCTAAGGTTCGGGCAGTTGTACCTGGAGGTGTCCAGCGTCGGGAGTCCGTGTATCTGGGGTTGCAACAAAGCGCGGCCGATATCGTCTTGATCCACGATGCGGTGCGCCCTTTTTTTTCTCAAGCCCTTTTGGCACGGGTTATCGAGGCGACGCGCGAATACGGTGCCGCTCTACCGGGTTTACAGGTCATCGAGACGATTAAGGAAGTTGTGGAAGGCCGCGTCATTGGCACGCCCCAGCGCGAAAAATTGTGGCGGGCGCAAACTCCGCAGGGATTTGATCGGAAACTTCTGCAACGGGCGCACAATGAGGCTGGTAGCGATAGGGAGGCCACCGACGATGCGATGTTGGTCGAGCAGTTAGGACATGTTGTCCGCATCGTGGAAGGGGAGGCGGACAATCTTAAAATCACTACGCCCGAAGACCTGGCTTGGGCAGAGTGGGTATTGCAAGAAAGGGGAGAGACTATGAGCGCAAGGGGTATGCGCATAGGGCAGGGCTACGATGTGCATCGCCTCGCGGAAGACCGCGCTTTAGTCTTGGGCGGCGTAGTCGTGCCTTTTGAGTTGGGGCTGGCAGGTCATTCCGACGCCGATGTGCTGACGCACGCGATAATCGACGCACTATTGGGTGCATTGTCGGCAGGGGATATCGGACGGCTCTTTCCGGATACCGACGCGCAATACGAGAATATATCAAGCCTAATTTTGCTTGCCAGGGTTCGCGAACTGATGGACGAACGCGGTGCCCAGCTTACCCATATTGATGCGGTGATAATGGCACAGCGGCCCAAGCTTGCGCCCTATATAGATGGTATGCGGGAGGTGTTAGCCGAGACCTTGCGCGTGGAAATTGATAAGGTCTCGCTCAAGGCTACAACCACCGAGCATTTGGGCTTTGTAGGGCGCGAAGAAGGTATGGCGGCGCAAGCCGTGGCGATGTTGGAACTCTAAGGTATGGCGGCCTATCTGGAATCCTTGATTGCAGAGTTATCCGGAATCGATCCGATTTGGGCTTATTGCATTCTATTGCTCAGTGCTTTTTTGGAGAATGTAATCCCGCCTGTACCGGGCGATACGGTGGTCGTATTCAGTGCTTATCTGGTCGGACGGGGCACGTTGGGGCTTTGGCCGGTTTTTCTAACGACCTGGATCGGCGGTACGGCCGGTTTCTTGGGCATGTACTATTTGGGCTATAGTCGGGGCCGCGCTTTTTTTACAAGCCGTGGTGGCCGCTTTTTTTCGCTTGAGGGACTGGCTAAGGCCGAGTATTGGTTGCAGCGCTATGGCGTTATTCTCCTCCTCGGTAATCGCTTTTTGAGCGGGATCCGCTCTGTTATCGCCATCGGTGCGGGACTTGGGGGGATGAAGTGGATGACGGTAGCGGTCTGTGGCGCGATCAGTACGGCTGTATGGAATGGGTTGCTGCTTTACGCCGGACTGATGGTCGGGCAGAACTGGGAGCAGGTGACTGGGCTACTCAAGCAATACAATATAGTGCTCCTTGGGCTTTTGCTTTTGCTCGTCGTGGTCTTCCTTTGGCGCTGGTGGGCGAAGCGGTCTTGACAAGTGTGGTTCGAGGACTTAATTTCTGACTTTTATTCAGGTTATGTGCGTCCTATATAATAAGTGAACGGGTGTCGATCGCAGGCCCTCGTTCGGAGCAACGGAACTGAGATGAACAATATTACCTATACGCCCAAAGCTGGCGATGTCGAGCGGCTATGGTTCGTGGTAGACGCTACGGACAAAATCCTCGGGCGATTAGCTTCTGAGATAGCCCAAGTGCTGCGCGGCAAGCGCAAGCCGCAATATGCTCCGCATGCCGATGTTGGCGATCACGTAATTGTGATCAATGCCGAAAAAATCAAGATCACGGGCAACAAGGCCGAGCAGAAAGTCTATTATCGCCATACCGGTTATCCTGGTGGTTTGCGGACTACGCCTTATCGTCGCATGCAGGAACGGCATCCCGACCGTATTATCCGCAAGGCGGTGCAGGGCATGCTGCCCCACACCAAACTGGGGCGGTTGCAACTCAAGAAACTTCGCGTCTACGCCGGTGGTGATCATCGGCACGAAGCGCAAAATCCCCAGCCTCTCGAACTTTAATCCGCGATAGAGATAATGAGCGCCCATGTCTGAAGAAAGATTTGAAGCCACCGGCCGTAGAAAGACCTCGGTAGCCCGGGTTCGCCTGCATCCTGGCGATGGTACCATTTATGTCAACGGTCGTGCTGTTGCAGAGTATTTGCGGCGGGACTCCTTGGAGATGATCCTGGTCCAACCGCTCGAACTGACCGAGACTAGAACCACTTTCAATATTCATATCTCCACCCGAGGTGGCGGTTTGCGCGGCCAGGCCGGTGCGGCCAGTTTGGGCATTGCCCGAGCCCTAATGGCTTATAATCCAGAGTTGCGTGGGGCGTTAAAAAAGGGTGGATTTCTGACGCGCGACGCACGTGAGAAAGAGCGTAAGAAGTACGGTTTGGCTGGAGCTCGCAAGAAGTTCCAATTCTCGAAGCGCTAAGCCGATCCAAATACACACGCTTCCCGATGCACAGCAGAGAGTGTCCCGTGGGTGTTATATGTCCGCGGGGCTTCTGTGTGTAGAAGAGGGGGGCGGAGGTTCAACTCAAAGGAGTTAGCATGGCTGATTTTACGATCCGCGACCTATTGGAAGCTGGAACCCATTTTGGGCACCAGACCAAGCGTTGGAATCCCAAGATGCGCCCCTATATCTTCACAGAGCGCAATGGCATCCATATCATTGATCTGCAGAAGACTGTCGGCAAGATAGAAGCCGCCTGCGAGACGGTTCGCAAGACGGTTCGCGCCGGCAAAACGGTGCTTTTCGTCAGCACCAAGAAGCAGGGTCGAGATATCGTGCGCGAGGAGGCCGAACGCTGTGGAATGTCTTATGTCACCGAGCGTTGGCTCGGTGGGATGCTGACCAACTGGCAGACCATTCGCAAGAGCATTCGCCACCTCGAGCATCTCGATCGCATTTCGACAGATGGCACGTATGAGAAGCTCAAGAAAAAGGAAGTCTTGTTGCTCGAAAAGGAGCGGGGGCGGCTACAGCGGACCTTGGCCGGTATTCGCAATATGGGTGGTTTACCCGGCTTGGTCTTTCTTATCGACATTAAAAAAGAGAATATTGCAGTAAGTGAAGCGGTCAAGTTAGGCATCCCCTCCGTGGCGATCGTCGATACCAACTGCGACCCCGAATTGGTTACTTATCCGATCCCCGGTAACGATGACGCTATTCGATCGATCGGTCTTATCGCCCATTTGATCGCCGATGCGGCGATCGAAGGTAAGTCCGAAGCGGATGCGGAGAAAGAAGCCCGCGCAGACAAACAAGAGGCGAGTGAGGCTGAGGCTCCGGCCGCGCCGGTTGTTGCGGATAAGGCCGTATAATTTTTATTTTCTCACAGTGATTCAATAATTATCGAGAGTAAATTACGATGGCAGAGATTACAGCACAGGCAGTAAAGGATCTCCGGAAAAAGACCGGATTGGGCATGATGGACTGCAAAAAAGCCCTAACGGAAACCGATGGCGATGTTGAAAAGGCCATTGAGCACTTGCGGAAAAAGGGTATGTCCGCGGTGGAGAAACGCGCGGGTCGTGATGCCAGCGAGGGCTTGATTGAAGCTTATATCCATCAAGGCAGTCGCCTCGGTGTCATGGTTGAGGTCAATTGCGAGACTGATTTTGTCGCTCGCACCGGCGATTTTCAAGCCTTCGCCAAAGATGTCGCGATGCATATCGCGGCCTCACAGCCATTTGCCGTTGACCGCGAAAGTGTCCCGGCCGACCTGATTGAACGGGAAAAGGCTATCTTCCTGGAGCAAGCTAAAAACGAGGGCAAGCCCGAACATATCGCCGAGAAGATCGTCGAGGGCCGCTTGGAGAAATACTTCCAGGAGAATTGCTTGTTGGAACAGCCCTTTGTCAAGAATCCCGATCAGACTATCAGCGAATTGATCACTGAGTTGACGGCCAAGATCGGCGAGAAGATTTCCGTGCGCCGCTTCGAGCGTTTTATTCTCGGGGATGGCGCCTGAGCTGAAGGTTCGTATTAGCCAACCTGGGAGAAGCCACCATGTTGGAAGAGATTATTGAAGAAGTAAAAGATAGCATGGAGAAGGGGATCGAATCCCTGCGGCGGAACTTGGGCGCTATTCGCACTGGTCGTGCAGCTCCTGCGATGCTCGATAATGTTAAAGTCGAGTATTACGGCAATCAAACGCCATTGAACCAGATGGCGAATATCAGTGTGCCGGAACCGCGCCTATTGGTGGTTAAGCCCTGGGAAGCTAATCAGATTCCCGAAATCGAAAAGGCACTTATCGCCGACAAGAGTCTTGGTCTCAACCCCTCTAACGACGGGGCTGTTATTCGCTTGCCGATTCCCGAATTGACAGAGGAGCGGCGGATAGAGATCACCAAGGTCGCAAGAACTCGGGCCGAGGAGGGGCGGGTAGCCGTACGCCATGCGCGTCGAGATGGGATCGACCTGCTCCAGCAATCTCAAAAGGATGGCGATATATCCGAAGACGAGTCGCGTAGCGCTCAAGAGATCGTGCAGAAGTTGACCGACGAATACGTCAACCGAGTTGAAGAAATCGTCAAGAACAAGGAAGCGGAGATCATGGAGGTCTGATCATCCCTCCATACTGTATTGCAGCGGTTTGCCCTAGTGGTAAACCGCTTTATTTTTTGGGTTTTTTACGATCTTGCAACTGATTTATTTTATCGAGCAGATCGCCTTCGATTGTAGTGCGATCACGGCCTTCGGCAGGACGCTCTGACGCCGTTGGCTGTTTAAATTCGCGTTGCGACCGTTCTGGGCGACGCCTTTGCGGTTCAGTCGGTGGCGTGGTTTCGGGCAAGGCTTCGGACGGATCGGGTGCCACGGTAGGCAACAGATCGATCTTGCATTGTTGTAAGTGGGCCATATCCTCGTAGTTGAGCAGATGCGCTTGGCGTTCGACGAGCGCGATATGGAGTAGGTCTAGCGCATTTTCCGCTTCTTGGCGTTTTGCGGCGATAGCCTCTTCGTCGAGCGCGTCAAGTTCGGCGAGGTAGATTTGCAATTCGCGACCGAGAAGCTGTCTGCGGCCAGAGGCCAGCCTGAGTTCAAGGCGTGTCCGTTTACGCTGGCGAGCTAATAGAAATAGGCCAAGGGCCAATAGCAAAGCCAGGACGAGCAGGGTGACTATAATAATCCAATTGGGCACAGGCTATTCGCAGTTGAGTGGAGTGGAGTGGATCTTGCGTGAAATAAAGAGATATATGTAATTTAAAGCTCCTCTTCGTGCGTCCGCAAGCCAATACACCACTGTGGAGATACTAAGGCATATGTCAGGCAGCGAAGATTTAGAACGACTCCAGACGGAAATCGACCGGTTAGAGCGAGAAAATGAGAAATTACGTATAAGCAACCGCCGTTGGATGCGGATTGCTGGAACCGATGGCCTGACGGGACTACCTAATAAGGTATTCTTTAGCACAGCGCTCTTACCGCAGATTATTAGTTCCGCGAATGCTGAAGGACGGGGTTTCGTTTGCATTATGGTCGCTCCCGATAAGCTCGGCGATATCAACCAGAAATACGGCCGTGAAGGGGGAGACCAAATCGTCAATGGGTTGTCCGAGTATCTCAAGGAGAATGTGGAGGCCGACGAGAAACTTGTGCATATCGATGGGGCGAATTTTGTCGTCATCGTGCCCAAGGGCGACCAAGCACAGGCCAAGCGCCGGACCCGGCAGATTCGTGCCCAAGTGGTTTCTCGGCATTTTGAGTGTGGCGGCGAGGCGGTCACGCTGACGTTGAGCATGGGAGTAACCATTCAACCTGCCGAACCGCAGGGTGCGGGAACGAAGGTCAAGGAAGTTGCTGAAGATCTCCTGAGGCGGATGGGGGTCGCCCTCGATCAAGCCAAGAAACAAGGCGGTGACAAGGTGGTTGAGGATTTCGAGGCCGACGAAGCCTAGTCGAATTTTGCCACTCTATTATTTATTACTGTCGATGCGGCCCCGGCATTGGATCAAGAATTCCTTTGTCCTGCCGGCCCTCGTATTTTCAAAGCATTTCTTCGAAATATCTTATCTTGCGCGTTGCTCGGGGGCTGTGGTCTGCTTCTGTCTGTTGAGCGGTGTCGTCTATCTGTTCAATGATATCTTCGATCGCGAACAGGATCGACTGCATCCGGAGAAGTCTCAACGACCGATCGCCGCCGGCATGTTGTCTGTTCCCCTGGCGTCCGTTGCCGCGCTCATCTTCCTCGTGACCGCATTGGCATTCTCCTTCTGGCTGCATACCGACTTTGGTTTTGTCGCTCTGATTTACGCGGCCCTCAACGTGGCATATACCCTTAAGCTCAAGCATGTGGTTTTGCTCGATGTGCTAATCGTGGCATCGGGTTTTCTGCTCAGAGCGTTGGGGGGCGCGTTGGTCATCGAAGTTGCAATCTCCACGTGGTTTATCATCTGCACTTTTATGCTGGCGCTCTTCCTCGCAGTGGTTAAGCGACGACAGGAGATCGTGGAATTGGCCGAGGTGGCCGGTGACCACCGGGCGATACTCGAAGAATACAGTTTGCCCTTCCTCGATCAAATAATCTCTGTCCTGACTGCGGCGACCTTGGTGTGTTACGCGCTATATGCGATGGGGGTTGGTGAGACAAAAGGGGCACAGATGCAGTGGACTATACCCTTTGTGTTATACGGAATGCTGCGCTATCTCTATTTAGTGTATCACCGTGGCCATGGCGATAACCCTACGAAGGTGGTGTGGAGCGATCGTCCCCTGCAAGTTACTGCCATGCTTTGGCTGGTCGCGAGTGCCTTGGGGCTCTACGTACTGCCCTGACCTCGAGTGCGCTTTTAGCTCCTCGTACAAGTGCACTCCTCTCGTCCCGGACATCGATTTTGGCCAGTTGCGAAGGAAGGCCTAAAAAATATCGGGGTCCCAGTAAAAAAAACCCTGCGCATCTGGTAGCTTATCAAGCCAGCCCGGTGTTGATGCAGAGCGCGGGTTCAGCAGCTCATTCCAGAGGGCGGCTTCGTCACTCGGCGGATCCGCTGGGGCGATGTCCGTTAATTTCTTTCGAATTGTCGCCCAATCGAGCATTTTGACCATTGTCTTTTGGTGTTGGCTGAAACGGGGTTGGCTATTGCCTAGATCGGCCAAGCGGGCCAATAGGGTATGGTCGGGGGGAAGGCTTCCCTTGATTGTTTTTAGTCCTTCTTTTTTTGCCGCAGCAAAGAGGGTATGGGCTACTACCTGACAGGCCTCCTCATCCCCGGGCATAAAACAAACTTCGCATACTTTGAGATCTGAACCGTTGTTGTCATAGTTAAGATAGCCGACGAGTTCGCCGTTGCGCTCAATACCCTTTTGCGGGAATAACTTGCGGTAGCGAGAAGGTCCGGATCGCCAATAGCCGGAATTGCGAATCTCGGTGCCTGTTTGATTGGCGTTGGCTGCGTCGTAGAGGGCCATCACGGCAGGTAGGTCTGCGGTGTCGTCGAGGATGCGCGCGCTGTCGCTGAAAGCTGTTGTGGGCTCGCCTACCGGGAAGGAGAAGGTCGGGAGGCGAAGGGGTATCCAACCTAGTTTGGCGTAGAATGGCGTACCGATAATCGTAAAGAGCATGCCCAGATCATAGCCGGCCTGTTGCATGTATAGTTCGGCATCGCGTATCAGGGCTTGTGCATAGCCGCGTCCACGAAAATCTGGATGGGTCAGCACGCTACCGATGCCACCGACGCGCAATGTGGCTCCCCGAACTCGAATCTGCCGGTCCCAAATGCGTAGATGGGCGACGATGCGCCCTTGCTCGATCAAGATGCGCGATTGCTCGAATTGGTAGGTAGGCTCTTCGTGGAAATAGGCCCAGTAGCGGGTCGAGGCCGCGGGTTCATCTGGGCGAAAGACCAGGCATTGTAGGTCGACGATCTCAACGAGTTCGGCTTTTTTAGCGCTGCGAATTTCCATGGTCTACTCCGAGATAAAATAAGAGGGCTACCAAGCGGTCCAACCGCCGTCGACTGGTATTATAGTTCCGTTTACATAGCCGCTGGCCTGTGAGGCGAGGAAGAGTAAGGCCGTCGCCAACTCTTCGGGTTGGCCAAAGCGGTCTTGGGGCGTAAAACTGCGCAATCGAGTGCTCATTGTTTCGTCTTCGAGGGCGGTTTCGGTCAACTCGGTCGGAAAATAACTGGGGGCGATGGCGTTGGCGGTGATACCGTGTCGTGCCCATTCGACCGCTTGTGTTCGCGTCAGGCCCACAAGGGCGTGTTTGCTGACCGTATAGGCGCCGAGGCCGTTGACCACGGAGGCGCCGAGGCCGTAGATTGAGGCGATATTGACGATGCGGCCGGCGGCGGATTGACACAGTTGCGGGAAGAGGGCCTTGGCCAGCAGCCATTGTGCTTTGAGGTTGAGATCCATGACCGCAGTGAAATCTTCCTCCGACATGGTCTCGAGGCGAACGCGGTTCGCGGTGCCGGCGTTGGCAACTAGGATATCGCAACCGCCAAGTTGATTTTGCGATTCTTCGGCCAATGAGGCGATGGCCGAAGAATCGCTTAGGTCGGCGCTGAATGTATGTACCGCCCCCTCGCAGTCTTGTAGTTCAGCGGCTAATGTTTCGAGGCGTTCTGCGCGGCGCGCAACGATAAGGACATCGGCTCCGGCCGAAGCTAGGACCCCGGCCATGGCGGCGCCTAGGCCACTGGAGGCACCGGTGACGACCGCTTTGCGGCCTTGACACCCGAAGAGGGAATGCAAATAATCTTTGCTCTGCATTTGTTAGCCTTTTTATTCATTTAGGTCTATTGGCGAGGGCTATGGATTTTTTGACTGCGGAAGTCATGGCATATGGTTTTTCTATTTGCCAATACGCAGTTGACGGAACAGGGATATTATAGTGTCGTAGGCCATCGCGTCAACCGATTCTGTGATGGGATTCCGGTGCCTCTTGCTCGCGGATTGACCGATATGGGGCTTCGCTTAATATTTTTTTTGCGGGAATTGCACGTAACCCTCGCAGTCACCGTATTTCTTTATTATAATTAATAAAGGCCTCGGCGCGTGTCGTCGGTAGGCGGCTACTGGGGAGAAGCCGTTTGCCCTTCGCGTCGGGGCCGTTTTGTATTGTAAAATTGTCCGAGATCAGCTCAGTGCACGTGCTTTTGTTACGACCGCTTTCGTAGATCTTTTGTATCGTTGTGGCTGAATACCGTGGCGAACATCGATCGAACCCTTACTAAGGTAGAAATCGACATTGGCCGAGTCTATCCCTATACGGGACGGGTTTGGTCTATTTTTGTGGCCGCTTTGTATCGTTTGTGGCAGGTCTTTTTGATTCAAAGAGCAAATTGTGCAGGATTAAAACAGAAACGGCCTTAGAAGCAAGCTCTCGCTTATTCTAAGGCCTTATTTCTATTATACATGGGGAAGGGTGGAGCTGGTCGGGATCGAACCGAGGACCTCAGGCTTGCAAAGTCCACGCCGATAGCACAAAAAAGTCAGTTATGTATTGCTGTTAGCGTCTTGGTAATATAGCCCAAGGCCATTTCAACCTTGTGGCTCCGCTCTTGTATGTTGTGGGGATTGTTTCAATTCACCCTAACTGTAATTATTGCCCAATAGATTCACTTTTGTTTACGTTCATCTGTCCAAGAGCAACTTTAAATTACTTGAACATTCCCTAATGCGCATTCAGTAGAAGGCTCTTCGTAATCAAGTAAGCGGCTACGATCATTTCGACATCCTCGACCGAGTCTCGCAGACCTGCGTCTGATGCGCCTTTTAAAACCTTTGGCAGGAGGTTATTCTTGAGCAAATATCGCTCTATCTCAGTAGTGATTAACAAGTGTTTTTCTTTCCGCTGGTGGATGGCGCTATTGTTTTTACCATTCGGCGCAATCGCTTCGGCAGAGAACGAAACACACCCGGTAAATGGGGAATGGACCCTACAATCCGAATCGTTTGGCGGCTCGGAGCAGCATTACATATTGACATTTTACCCCGATGGTATCTTTCACTTGTTAATCACGGAAACGAGTTCACTTGTTTCTGAAGAATATGAAGATGAGGAAGATTCTGAGGATTGGCCGAATTGGGACGAATTTATTGCTGAAGTTGACAGCAATGACAATGGAGTTTTAGACGAGGAGGACTTTGAAGCGGCTCGAGAGCGAGGCGACGAAGATCTCCCCCCATCGTGGGACGACGTGTTGCAGGAATTTAGTGATGCGGATGGCAATGAGGTCATTGACCAAGAAGAATACGAGCAAGTATACGAGTCATACCAAAATGAGGAGGGGGAATGGGTAGAATGGATGACGGATATTTTTGGTGAAACGATGGTCACGACGACGACGATAAAAGGAATGTGGGAAGCGTCAGAAGATGAGGTCATACTTACACGCGAAGAAGCTATTTACGAATTTAATGATTTTTCATTGACGGAATACTACGCCCTTGTACTTGATTTTGATTACAAAATGATGGTTCGCCAAGCCGAAAAATATAACCAAGAAGCGATGGGCGAGGAAGAATTCTACCTCATGATTCTATCTAATTTAGGGTGGGATAGTGAGGGCAATCGGATAGATGTGCCGGAGTCAGCATCCTTAGAGGAACTTAAAGCGTTAGCTGTCGACCAAGCTGTTGTGATGTTTCTAATGTTAGTTGACAAGCCCGCGGAGTTTGGAATGGAACTAAAGACCTTTGTTTTCAATCTCGACATAGACCAAATGAGCTTGATGCACAGTGAACGTGAAAGGCTAGTGTTCACCCGTTCTGAGGCGAGCAGCGTGATTAAGGCATTTTCCTGGGGTGAGATTAAAGCATTGCCTCGCTAACTTTGTACAAACGGTTGCATCCCCAATACCTAAACCCTGGATACTTACTCAATCTAAGGAAAGCACGGGGCGTGCAGATTGCTGAAAAAAGACACATAGGAAAGAGGCTTTGTTGCATGAATCGTCTAAAGCTGTTCATCTCTTAGTTCGGTTCGGATTTCAAGTTTCGATTTTATAGGATTGCGGCATCCCCAAGTGGGTCATTCGATTGAGTATGGCACATCCTATTTTGACTTCGACTTTTTGCCGTTCCCATTCCCGTGCTTGTAGCTGGCGACCGATGATGCGTTTAAAACGCGCCATCGCCGTCTCGGCTAACGACCGTCGATGATAGCCACTTTGTTGCTTCCACTTTTTTCGTCCGCTTTTCTTCATCTGTTGGACGCGTTGATTGCGCGCCTCGATATGCCGGTAGCGCCGTTTGCTTTTCTTTATCTGTGCATGATTACACGGTGGAATGATGGCTTCGATCGGTGCGGGTTGCCCTTTGGGTGGATAGGCCAAAAGTCGATGAACATGCCATCGATCTGGACTTTGCTCACTTTGATGGACACTAACTGATCCGTGGGAAGTCCAGTTTCGCCTTTCGCAAGGACATGCACAGCAGTTAACACCGTGCCCCTGGCTACGGCGCATTCGCGCCTAGGCCAAACCGCTGCGCGGTTCAGGGGCACGAGAACCGTTACAGGAACATGGAAATGGAGAATGCTGATGGAAATACCTCTTCGACTTGATGATATCAGTCCGGAATGGTTGACGGAAGTGCTCCAATCGATTGGACTACTATAGAGACAGATGTCATCACTATTCAAACGACGCCATTGGATGGAGGTATAGTCAGTCAAGTTGCACGCATTGAACTAGCCTACGATGCGGTGGAATCAGATGTGCCGAAGAGTCTAATCGCCAAACTCGGCCCTAATGGATCCATGTATTATGAGTAATTTGGCCGACGTGAAATTTCAGTTCTACAGACTGTTGGCCGACGACATTTCTATGCCAACTCCTAGTTGCTACTACGCCGATGTTAATGCTTCCGAAAAGAAGGTTGTAATATTACTGGAAGATGTTAGCCCATCTGTAGCGACTGATTGGAAAACGGGGTGCACGTTGAATCAGGCACAAGAGGCTATCACTGAATTAGCGACTTTTCATGCTCGTTGGTGGGGCCGACCAGGACTTGAGGATATGGGCTGGCCATGGCGACGGGACATGGCCACTTGGCGCAAGGATTCCCACAGAGATGGAATGCGCTTGATGAAGAAAGCAAGAGCATACTTCCTGCACACATCATTGCCTTCGGAGAAAAACTGGCAAACGGAGATTCTGAAATCTTCTTTAGTCGATGGTCAGCTACACCGCACACGTTAACTCACGGCGATTACCATTTCAGAAATACGCTATTTGCCTCACCCGAGGGCTCTCTATTGGCTGTCGTTGACTGGTCAAATCTTGGCGTGAGCCCTGGGTCCACTGGCCTTTCTTACTTTGATGACTCATAGCCTGGCATCTGCGGTTCGCAATGAACACGAGAGGGACCTAGTACACCTTTACTATGAAACGCTACGTAACTGCGGAGTATCTCAATACGACTTTGACACTTGTTGGGATGAATATCGTTTGTGGGCACTGGATATAGGTATGCTATGGGCAACTATTCCCGCCGAAGGTCGTGCCTATATTGGGATCTGGGACACCCTTACTATCATGGACCTTAATCCAGAGGAACTGGTATTGTAGTTGCGCCGACTACCTACTTACTGATTTTATTTAAATTCCACGTCCTGTAACACATCGACTTACGCTGCGCGGCATACGCGGGGTCGTAAATCGTGAAACCGTTACACGAAAAATAATAATTCCACATTGTCTGGAGGGATAATAAGAAAGGAGATCTTATGCAATACGCGATCATCGGTTGCGGTACGATTGGGCGCGCACACGCACGTGCCACGAGCGGGGACCAACGTATTCAGCAACACTATTTCGTCGACCTCGATCTGGGCAGAGCTCAAGCACTCGCCGACGAGTTCGGTGGATTGGCGGTGAACCATATAGACGCACTGCCAGATAACCTGGATGGGGCGAGTGTCACCACGGCTCCAGGTGTGCACTACGCCATCACTCGGGCACTCCTCGAACGTTCTGTTGCCGTGTTTTGTGAGAAACCCCTGGCCATGGTTGAGGCAGAAGCGGCGGAACTGGTATGGACAGCACGGCGCCGCAACATCCCGCTGATGGTCGGCTTCAAGATGCGCTACGATCCGATCTTTCGTCGTGCCAGTGAGATGATCGGGCGCGCCGGAAATCTGCTCGCTGTCTCCACCACGAAAGTGCAGCCGATCAGTGGCAATGCAGAGAAGCGTCAGTGGTTGGAGCGGGTTGGTGCGATGTACGAGCTGAGCGTGCATGAGCTCGACCTGGTGACGGCAATCACAGGATTGCAGCCGCAGCGGGTACTGCACGCAAGCCTGTCGTTTCGGAAGGGATGGGAGCGTGAGGACGGCTTCTGTATGACCGTTGATTGGGGCGCAGGTGTGGTCGGCTCGCACGTTGCCAACTTTTCGGAAGGGATCGGATTCAAGTTTCGGGACACCGTTCTAACATTCATTGGCGACCAAGGCTACGTCCGGGTGGAGCGCCCGGATCGCATCGTTGTCCATACCGACGAAGTCGAAGTTATCGAGGTCAACGAGACGGTCGATGCCTTCAAGGCCGAGCTGGCCGATTTTGTCTCGCTGGTTGTCGACGGGCACCAACCACGGCTACTTTCAGCCGATGGCAGCGAGGGGTTCGTTACGACCAGTCTAGTTGAAGCGGCATTTCGCGCCGGCGGTGGAGGGTCGCATTCAGGTGCGAAGTCACGGCGGTCAACAACTATGGAGATCAGCGGTGAAGCGCTGCTTACCCTCGACCAATTCTCGACCTCCAACGGAGCTGGAAAATGAAAATGGCTGGACACACCATGGGAACGCCAGACCTGGATCTTCGCGGCGCAATGCGACTATTCAGTAAGATCGGATACCAAGGCATAGAGATTCGCTGCGCCAAGGACGGTCAACTGGACACCACCACAGCTGATGATGCCTTCCTGAAGCTTGTCCGAGAGTGGCGAAAGGAGACCGGTATAGAGATCACCTGCTTGACCTCCTATTTCAAGGACTTCGTCACGGAACGCCGGGAAGCGGAGCTCGCCGGTCTGAAGCAAGTCGTGGAGATCGCGGCGAAGCTCGAGGTTCCCATGATCCGGGTTTACGGCGGGCTTGATCCTGTGCCAGAAGGCTATACGCTCGAGCAGGACTGGCAGCGTACCGCTTCGGGAATTCGCGAGATAGGGATACTGGCAAAAAAACATTCGATCGAGATCTGTGTCGAGACTCACAACGGGTCACTGACATTGTCCGCGGCGGACACCGTCAAGATGGTCGAAATGGTCGAGATGGACAACGTCGGCATACTGTTTGACTACGCATGGATCTACTGGGCGAAAATGGAAAGTCCCGCCGAAGCCGTGAAACTGTGTGCACCCTATCTCCGCTACGTGCACTACAAGGACTGGCTGATCGATTGGGACAAAGGCGACACCGAGCAGCGACAGGCTCGTCTGATGGGTGAAGGCTCCGTACCGTGGCCGGAGGTCTTCGCGGCGTTGCGTGAGGTGGGCTACGATGGGTGGATTACCGACGAGTACGAGAAGTACTGGCACCCCGCGTTGCCCGAACCGGCGGACGGGATGGCGCGGAACCTTGCATACGTTCAGTCGCTGCTCGATTGAGTAGATCCGTTTCCTGGATTCCGATTTAGGGCTCCAGAAAATGCCAAAAATACCGATGATGGGTCCAAGGCAACAAAGGTACCTAAAGTACCATAGGTTTTTGTACCCGACATGGGTACCCTGCGGTTTTGCCTTTCATGAGTATTTCCCCATTTCGTATTAAGAAATACTCACCCCTAACTTGGGTCAACGATCGAAGGTCATCCCAACAGTATATGAAATTTATAGAATATCACTTTTTGAAGATACCAATCAGAAGCACCCATGAAATTTATTATCCTGATGGCAAGTTAGTTGACCACTACCCAAATAAATCTCAACTATAATAGAATGAAAAAACTAATTGTATTAAGTTTTTGTTCTTGGCTTATTTCCATGTTCTACTAACAAAATAAACCAATTGATAAGCCCCAACCTATCGCAAATGAGGTTAAAATGAATAAGGACGGACACAATGAAATAAAAGGAAAGTTTAAAGCAAACTTACCGGCTGAGTTTAATTACCTTCTTACCATGCCCAAAGAATACGAAGAAAGCGGTGAACCTTCTCCACTGATTGTTTATATGCATGGTGGGGGCGAAAGGGGTGAAAATTACCAATTGCTAAAACGCCATGGTCCGCCCATGATGGTAAAAAATGGGGAAGATTTTCCTTTTGCGGTACTAAGTCCGCAATGTCCCAGTGGCCACCGTTGGACACATCTGCTTATTCAGGTAAAAGAATTGATTGATAAGGTAGTGGCAAACTATAATATCGATAAAGACAGAATATACCTTACGGGTGTTAGTTTGGGCGGATATGGCACGTGGAATTTAGCCATGACCTATCCCGGGGCTTTTGCTGCTATTGCTCCAATTGCCTGTAACGGGGGCATGATAGATGAGGCTTCGAGGTTAGCAGATATGCCAGTTTGGTCTTTTCAAGGTGAAAGAGATGGTTTCGAACTTCACCAAGAAATGATTGATAAAGTAAAAAGAACTAGTAGAACAGATGTAAGATATACAAAGTACCCGGAGACCGGTCATGAGGGAACTTGGGTAAAAGCATATAAAACACCCGAACTATATGAGTGGTTTTTATCGCACAAAAGAAAGCCTAGATTAGACATTGAGGCTATTGCCAATGAGTCAAATGAAAAGTGTGACTTTACTGGCAAATGGGAGGTTCAAATTTTGAGATCAGAAAAAGGCGATAGTAAATCAGAAATAAATATTGTTGAAAAAAATAATAAAATCTTTGTCCATTTTATGGAGATGGAGATGCCCGCAAAACAAGAAAATTGTAAACTGAGTTTTAATCTGGCGATTCCACCAGAATTGTACGATAAAACAGATGTATTCTTTACCATTCATAATGGTAAACTATATGGGATTATGCCGACACCAGAAGGAAATATGGACGTTGTAGGATTGAAAATTGAATAATCATAACCGTCAAGCAGTTCAGAACCGCTAAACGGATATACTCGTCGAAACCGGCCGCCGTCCCGTCGTCGTTTTGTGTCGGACCGCCGCTGCCGCCGGGGGTAGTCCAGTCCTGGTTATGGGAATAATAAAACCCGAAACCCAGTTCCGCCTCGCGACAGGCCGCTGACAGCTCCCGCATCGGGTCACGGGCAAAGGGCGTGGCGTCGACGATGTTAAACGGATCGGCCTTGGAATGAAACATGGCAAAGCCTTCGTAGTGCTTGCTGGTAATGATGATATATCTCATCCCGGCGTCTTTTGCCAACTGTACGATTGAGCGGGCGTCGAATTCGTTCGGGGCAAATTCTTTGGCGATGTCTTTGTATTCCTCGACCGGGATACCCGCCATGCGGCCGTTGAGGATCCATTCGCCGATGCCGTAATAGGTTTTTCCTTGCCCTTTGCCGCCCAAATGGGAAAACAGGCCTCAATGGATGAACATGGCATAATTGCCCTCGTCGAAGAGTTTGCCGCGGCCGGCTTTGAGGGCGTCTAGCGCCACCGAAGACTCGCCCCAGATCTGATCCATGCCGCTGGCTTTTTTCCCGTTCATATGTTTTCCCATCTGAAAAAGGACAACGTTTTTTTGTACTCATCGCCACCGCCGACAAGACCTGTTACTCGGTATCGGAACCCAGCGGCCGAGAGCAGCGGCGAGTCGGCGCCAACGTCTGCGGCGGACTCTTCGTTCACGCGGTGCCTTTTTTTGCAGCCAGTTGGGCCTTGCGCTCGACAAAGGCCTGCGGCGGCGGGGTCAGGAGAACCCGTTTGCGTTCGTCCGCCCTTTGCCAACCATCGGCGTCGGACGGGTCAAAAAAAACTCGTCCGAAAGGTGAAAATAACAGCTTATCCGGCCCGGAATAGGCCTCGCCACTCGGGGTGTACTTGTAGAAAAGGGTGGTGCGCGCATTGGGCACCGTCCACGGCAAGGTGACGTGGCATAGGGCCTCGGTAAAAATGATGGCGGCACCGGCGGGGGCCGGTACGCGTGTGACCATGGGATGCACCCCCTTGGACAAGTCGCGCCAGCCTGCCGGCACCGGATAATGCGCCTTGTGAGAGCCGGCCAGGCAGCCGAAGCCGCCGCCGTTGCACACGGTGTCTTCCAGCTCGAAGGCCACCGTGACCAGGCCGTTGCTGAAGGCGCCGGTTGCGGCGTCGCGTTCGAAGTATTGCGTCACCAGCTCGCGCGGGCGCTCGGGGTGCAGCAGACGGTCGTTGCTGCCGTGGATGGTGCCGCCAGCAAGGTCTTTGTTGAACTTGCCGTGCGTGTGTACGTTGATGTGGTCGATGCGGTAGGCCGGTAGCCCGTCCGGCTGCGCCCCGCCGTAGATTTCATCGAGCAGCGGTGCAAGAGGGGGCAGGTCCAGCAGGTCGACAAATTCCTGCGACCAGAAGCCACTCCGATCAAAACCGCCCCGGTCTGAGTGTTGCGAGTGCAGATCCGGTCCCTTTTCGTCGATGGTGGTCTTGAGGGCTGCGACCTGTGCGGGACTGAGGGCGTCCTCGATGACGAGGAAGCCCCAAGTGTCAAAGGCAAAGCGTTGTTCTTCATTCATGGGCCCAAGCTCCGTTTGGGGTATCTAAAGTGTATAGGAATTATAAAAGCCGTTTTAGTGCGTTGGGGCAAGCCATTGGGGGGCGGTTCGGCGGGTCTCTCCCCCGAAAGCTGTACCCGTTGGATTGCGAGTAAAAACGCGCTATTTTGAGGTCGGAAGGAGTCCGATCATGAAAGGAAAACGCTTCACTGAAGAGCAAATCGCCTTTGCCTTGCGGCCAGTAGAAAGCGGCGTGCCGGTGGTCGAGATCTGCCGTAAAATGGAGGTCAGCGAAGCCACGTTTTACCGATGGAAGAAGAAGTTTTCTGGTATGGGCGTCGCCGAATTGCGCCGCCTAAAACAGTTAGAAGAAGAAAACCGCAAGCTCAAACAATTAGTGGCCGATCTGTCGCTGGACAAGCACATGCTCCAGGATGTACTGAAAAAAAAATGGTA
>JABHFS010000104.1 GCA_018672475.1 Gemmatimonadota bacterium
CGCACCACCGCCTCCATATCCCCGTTGCGCGTCCAGCGCTCATAACTTTCCATGGCGATATCGCTGCTGCGCGGCTCGCCCAGCATCAGCCCACCGACGCCTAACCCGCCCAGCTGCGACTTGTGGTTGCTGGCGACCATCATAAAGCTAGCGCCGGTGCCCGCGGCGATTTCGTTGGTCTCGGGCGTCCACTCATAGCTTGCGTTGACCAATAACTCGACCCCGTCGCCGTACCACGGAAAGCCCTCACGGGTCAGGGCGTGCGCGTTGGGGTTGCCCTCGGGCAAATGGCGGGGAATGTCGAAACCGTAGAGCACGTCGTCGGTGACGTCCCAGGCGACGTAGAGCGCCTGTCCGTCGTGTTTGAGCCAGACTTTGGCGTAGAGGTCCTCGCGACTCTGCACTTCGAAGAATTGGGGGGTCCAGGCGCTGAAGTCGTCTAATTGCGCGGCGTCGTCGTATTCGCCGGGGGCGATGACGCCGTCGAGCTGGGGGGTGCTGCCCTGGTAGACGCGGACCTCCTTGGGCCAGGCCCCGGCGTGGACGCGTTCGGCGCAGAAGGCCAACAGCACCGCCATGGTGAAAGTTATCAGTAGTCGAAAATGAGCCAAGTGCTTCGTGAAAAAATGAGCCACAGCTCTCCTCTAGTCGGTTAATAAACCGGAAACATCTCGTAGACTTGATCAACAAGCTTATTGGTCAGATCCGAGTCCGCAAACTCCGGCCGCCAAAACCTCCAGGTGCTGGCGTGGAAGATGTCGATCCCGGTGTCCTGCAATGGCAACAATACAGCTTCCAGCTCCGCAGGCGAGTGAAATTGCCGGTCCTCGGCGCCATCGCCAGACGGTTGTCCGCACCAACTACGACGTCCACCGGACCCGCCGCGACGCGCGCCGCTCTTGCGGACAGTCGGCAAAATCCATGCGCGGGTCTTCGCTAGCGATATCCGGATAATAGAGCGGCTGATCCGCTTCAACCAACACCCCATCACCGCGCATGATCTGATTGGAGGTCGAAGACGCAATGCGGCTCGGATAGCGGCGCGAAAACTCAGCGCGCTGCTGCCGCAGCGACTCTATCGCCGTGGCGAAGGAGAAATCCGCGTAAATCGCCGCCCGCAAACGCTCCAACTCATCGGCGACTGCGCCTCGGGCTCGTCCTATCAAATTGCGCTGCTCGTGCGGATCCTCCAACAAATCAAAGGCCAAGTCGTCGCCTTCATTGAAGGCGATATATTTGTAGCGCGGCGAGCGAATCATGCGATATTCGGTCCCCGCCCCGGCGTG
Organism: Gemmatimonadota bacterium; assembly: GCA_018672475.1. GTDB lineage: Bacteria > Latescibacterota > UBA2968 > UBA8231 > UBA8231. The sequence continues at coordinate 1,287 of JABHFS010000104.1, forward strand.
CGGATTGAGATTCTCGACGAATATACCCGTGCGATCCGCCAGCGCCGAGCTGCCTTCACCCCTTATAATCGGGCTCAAATCCGCGCCGTCTAGAGCGCCGGGCGGCGGCTCTCCTGCCAAGCCGCAGAGCGTGGGAAAGAGATCTCCCAAACTCACCGGGTCGCCAACAACGGTGGGCATCTGCTCGCCGCGGCGATGCTCCGGAGTCGATACGATCAGCGGCACCCGCACCGAAGCCTCGTGCCAGGTCTGCTTCCACCACAGACCGTGCTCGCCGCCCAATTCGCCGTGGTCGGAGGCGTAGACGACAATGGTGTTGTCGAGCAGACCGTCGCGCTCTAAGAGCGCCAAGAAATCGCCGATGATCTCGTCGAGATGGTCGACGCAGGCGAAGTAGGCGGCACGGGCGCGCAGGGTCTGTTCCTCGGTGATATCGGCGCAAAAATGGCCCTGCGATTCGCCGCCCTGAGCGCGCAGTGCCCCTTGCGTCGACGGATGATCCCAGCCATCGCCGCCGGGCCCCACCGGCGGTGGAGTAACGCCTTCGGGCCAGTAGCGCTCGCAGAAGCGGCGCGGCGCGTTCATCGGAAAGTGCGGATGCACAAAAGAAGCGTAGAGCAACCAGGGTTGGTCCGGTTGCGCGCTGCGCTGCTCGCGCAGCCAAGCAAGCGACTCGCGCACCACATACTGCTCCTGCAGCATCGACTCGGGAATATCGCTGATGCCGACGTCCTCGATTATCGACGGCATAAAAATGTGATCGCGCACCCCCGGCAGGCTAAGCGGATCCTTCTGGTGGCTCGGCGAGGGCGCGGCGAAATCGCCGTAGGGGCGGGCGTCGAACCCGGCGTACTGACGCGAACCCGGCAGGTGCATCTTGCCCACCGCAGCTGTGGCATATCCGCGCGCGCCCAGGTGCGAAGCGAAGGTCGGCGTCTCGGGCCACAGCACCGGACAGCGGTGCACGTGCCGCCCAGCCAATAGCGAGATGCGACTGGGCGTGCACAGCGGCATCTGACAATAGGCCGCGTCGAAGCGTACGCCCTGCGCGGCGAGCCGGTCGAGCGCCGGCGTGCGACAGGGTTCGCCGCCTTGCTCCGATGACAGGCACGAGAGAAAGCGGTAATTGTGCTCGTCGCTGAGCAGAAAGAGGATATTGGGTCGGTCCATGGTAGTGCCTGCCTCGTTAATGTATTTTCATCGCACGATCACATCCCAGACCTTCGACATGCGCGCCTTCCCCTCGGGACCTTCGACATAGAGCGTCACGGTATAGCTGGTGCCCGCCTCTTCGTACTTGTGAATAGGATGCTGCTCGGTCGAGATCTTGCCATCGCCAAAATCCCAACGCCACGAATCGATCTCGCCATAGGAAAGATCCTTAAACGCGATCAGACGGCGCTCCATATCGACTACGGTAAACTCCCACTGCGCTTCGACCGGGTCGCGCAACGCTTTTTCCAACGGCATCAACCTGAAACCGACCAAATCGGAGGCGTTGCCATACATGGTCGTCTTGTGCGACAGGTTCCAAAAGCCTTCGAACTGTTGCTGTTTAACATTGACATCGTCGTAGTCGAGAATGCACCAGGTCATCCCGATCAGCGCATCCTCCTCTAACTGCGACTCGACGGCGCGTGCGGGTCCCTCGTGGGGAGCGTAGTCGAAAGGCGTGATCCAGAATTCAAGCGTGTATTTACCGCTCTCGCCCGGCGCGAAGTCATAACTCGCCGCCGCATTGGCCCAGGGCAACTCATAGATCCACTGATTGCTGCCCCAGACCATGGTCCAGGGTTTGCCGTCGGCCGGAGTCAGCACATGGTAATTTTGTGCGTGCACGCCGTGAAATTTAAAATGGCCGTCCAGCCCTTCAAGACCATTCGCACCCTTATCCTCGCGCAGTTGAGGAATCAACGGCCCGCCGGACAAATCGCCGTCCACAATGACCTCGAAGATATCGTTATGCAAATCCCGATGACTGAAATCCCAGTAGTCGTCGTAGGCCTCGTAGAGAAAATAGAGTCGATTGAGCCCCTTGACCCACCCCACACGCACAGTCACATCGAGATCGGTTGTGTCGATAGGGCTATCGTGCACGGTGTCTTTCAGCTCTTCGATGCCGATCGCGTAGTCGGCGGGCACCATCGTCCAATCAGCCGGGTCGCCGTCGACACGGGGGATCATATCGGCGGGGAACTGGAAAATCTTGAACGTAGTGTCTGGCCGTTCCAGCGCGACAACAGGCATCGCCAATAGCGCACAAGTAGCCAAGTGCATCCAATATTTCATCTGAGTATTCCCATTGGTCTAAAGTTCACAGCACCACATCGTTGCCACCCGCAGCAACCTGCGCGTGGTCCCAGGGCCGGATCCAATCCTCGGCGATCTCCTGGCCAAAACCCGGCGCGTCGGAGGGCACTAGATATCCATCTTTCGGTACTGGCACGCCCGGCATTGCGGCAACCTCCGCAAGTGGTACGCCCACCGGCGTGCTCATGTGAAATTCACTGAGCGTACAATCGGGCATCGCATAACAAAAATGCTGGCCATAGGCCGAATTCAACCCGCCGTGCGGACTGCTCTTGATCCCCGCCGCTTCGGCGATATGATAGATCTTGATCGCCTCGGTCATTCCCCCGCACCAGTGCAAATCGGGTTGTACCACATCGACGCAGCGGTTTTCGACCAACTGGCGAAACGGCACGCGGGTATGGTGGTCCTCGCCGGTAGCAATCGGCATAAAAGGCACCGCCTGGCGCAATTGAATATGCCCCTCCAGATCCTCGGGGATCAGCGGCTCCTCCATCCAGCGCAGTTCGTAGGGTTTGAGCCGTTCGGCCAAGCGGATGGCAAATTCGACATCGTAGGCCATCACCGGGTTAATCATTAGTTCGGCGTCCCGCCCCACCTGTTCCCGCGCCTTAGCAACCTTGTCTTCCATAATATTCAACCCGGTTATGCCCTGCTCGTAATGCACCGGATTCGTTATCTTAAAATGCTTGAAACCCAACTCCATCGACCAGTCCAGATCGTCGCCGGTGCAATAACACAGAATCTTCTCGCGCGCCGGCCCGCCGAGTAGGCGATAGACAGGCTGTTCGAATAGCTTGCCCTTCAAATCCCATAACGCCAAGTCAACCGCGCTCTGCGCACAGGCCGACAGCCCCAGCGATCCGTGCCGCTTCGAGGCGCGCCACATCATATCGTTCAAATGCTCGGTGGCAAAACAGTCGCGCCCCTCTAATAGCGGTGCATAAAAATAGTCGACTAGCGCCGCCACTGGCTCGCCAAAGCCCGTCCGCCCCAAGCCCCAAGTCCCATCCTCAGCGGTCACCTGCACCCACACTGCACGCCCCCCAATGCCCGGCGATTTGCTGGGTAAATCCGGTGGAAATTCCGGATACTTATTCATCGGCAGGCCAATGGGCGACGAATGGCGCCAGCTCTCGCGTCGAGCCGGCGTCTTGGGCTCTTTCTTCGGCAAGGCGACTCTGACGGCCCTGATAGATTTGATCTTCATCATTGATCCTCTCAGTTAAATGCGATTATCGTCGATATAATCCCAGTTGTACTCAATCCCCAATCCTGGATTCTGCGACACATGCACATAGCCTTCATCGTCGATCGGGTCGGTGATCCGATGCAGATGCGGTGGTGGAACTTCGTAATCGAGTTCAGCGCGCAACAAACCGCGTTCGTAATAACGGCAGGTAGCTTCGGGCGTCGCCGCCGCCAGATGCATATGTGGCGCGCCGACTCCGTGCAACTCGCATTGCACGCCGTAGAGTTGGCACAAATTAATCACCTTCCAGCAGCCGGTGATGCCGCCATAACTCATATCGACGCGCAGCATATTACAGGCCCCCTGCAACAACCATTCGGCGCGGGCGAAAGGGCCGCCCTTGATGTGCTCGGGCGAACAGATGGCGATCCGCGTCTCCTGCGTCAGGCGCCGGTAAGCTTCCACCCGAGTCTCAACCATCGGGTGTTCGAGCCAGTAATAGTTGAGCTTTTCCAGTTCGCGAGCGACCCACAGCGATTCCTCCAGAGTATAAACCCCGAACGGATCTAACATCAGCACGATATCGTCGCCGACCGCCTCGCGCACCGCGCGACAGATCTCGACGTCCTCTTTCGGGAAACCGGGCAGTTGTGGCGCCGGACCCGGTATATGCGGGTCCCAGCAGATATTGGCGTGCACCTTAAACGCCTTATACCCGCGTTTCACGCAATCCTGCGCCAGCTCCACATAGACCTCGGGACCGCCCAGATTCGGGTAAGTGCTGGCGTAGGCCTCGATCTTCTCGCGCGTCCCACCCAAGAGCTGGTACACCGGCAAGCCGGCTTTCTGCCCCGCCAGATCCCACAAGGCGCAATCAACGACACCTAGCTCATGCTCAGTGAGGCTGTGGCCAAAAGTCGACATCTGGTCCATCCAGTGCCACAGCTTCTCGCGATTGAGCGGATTCTCGCCAACCAGCAGCTGCTTTACAGGCCCTTCCATCGTCGCCTTGTTACCGCCCAGCATATGCCCAGTGATCCCTTCGTCGGTGGAGATCCGGGTAATCGCGACGGTGCCCTCGGTTTCCTCGGCATCGAGCCAGACGCCGTAGCCCCAGCGCGTACCTGCTCTGCGGCCTTGGTTCATCGTGCGACTATGAATAACTTCGACATCGGTGATTTTCATATTAGCTCCCTGTATGAGTTGGTGAGCTGGCGCTAAAATGCATAGCCATTAACACTATTATTCAATTCACTCACAACGCCTACTCCGGTTGGCTTGCCGAGTGAATCTGGTAAAACCTGCTGCCGATATCAGCGATCTGGCCGATCGTGAGATATACTTCGTACTCTATCTCGGTTTCACTTGTTATAGCCAATGTCTTGATCGGAGCAAAATACGAACAACCATTCCCGTCGGGGCCTTTTGTTCCTCTGTAGCGATAACAGGTCATTTCCCTGGTCCCTGGGGTATAGACGCCGATCCCCCAACGCCCGTCGTCGACATATGCGGCCCAGTGCTCGTCGCGGCCCTCGTACTCGTTGGGCCATTGTGGGACTTTGCTCGTCAGTTCGCCATGGGTCCACGGTGTCTGCCCTCGGTAGAACATGAGATTGGCCAGGTCGTAGTCGGCAAAAACCGCCGGCATTTCCTGGTGCCGCGGCTGATGGTCGCTATCCCCGGCATAGCTAAACTTAAAGCGAATATGCACCACGTTCCCCATCAACGCGATCCACTGCTCCATAACCGCCTCGTCAATGTCCCCACCCGTCGCCCAATGCTTCGGCGTGCTCTTGGTGTAGAGCGTCTCGTCAGTGCTCGCATGCTCGATCAAGCCAGCCGCAAGCCCCTTGTAATCCCCGCCTTGCACTGGATTCCAGCGCCATTCCCTTTTCCCCCAGCGCGATCCGTCGCTGTCGCCGTAATACGATTGCTGGATAAACCGTCCCCGGTCAAAGCGGTTGAGCAGGTTGCGCCGGGGGGCCGACTCTGACAGATAGAAGACGCTGCCGCCCGATTCGAGATCCACGCCGAGCCGGACCTTCCCATTGTCGATGAAAATCTCCCCTTCTCCTGCTGCGAAAACGAGTGTGGGCAGCGCGATCAGGACGGCGACCAACGCACCGGCCAACCATGGGCTCCGGATCAAGGTGTTTTTTCTCTGACGACTAGAAAATCAACCGCTCGTGCACGATCCATTGCTTGCGAAGGATGACCATCGCGGCGATCATCACCAAAAAGAGAGCCCATACGAAAGGCAGCCAGCAGAGAATGACCGGCAGCCAGAATGACCAAGGCACAGGACGCCCACGACCCAGACCCTCATAGAAGGAATCCAAGATCGCGGGGTCGTCCAGCATCAGCCAGTGCGGGACATAGGGCAGAATCCGTTCCCGCCATTCGTTCTCGGGCGTCGCGTAATAAAACGGGATAGTGACCTGAATCAGAAACTTCGCCGCGAAAAGCGAGGGCAGCGGTGAAGCCATGACCATCATGATATAGATCAGCAGGATCTCGCGACGGTGCAGACCGATGCAGTGATTTGAGCAGGGGATTGATCAGACCTGTAAGAAAGAACAGCAGGAAAACAGCCCCCACCGTGCTGAAACCGAGGGCCATAAACGAGCCTTGTAAGTAGAAGCTCGCGTACGGTACGCCCGCCCCGATAAAGAAGGAGAACAGGGCCCCAAGAAACAATGCCCGCGGCGTAAAAGCCGAAGGGGATCCGAGGTGAGCAAGACTCCCTTCGGCGCTGGCGGATATGTCCCGCTCGGCGCGAAGTTTTCCCTTCATCCTCTGGCCCCTGAATCGGTCGCGTTCGGCATTGCGGATTAGCTGTTCTGCCGGGCGACCCGGTCATATTCGCTCACATAGTGGATTCGACAAAATCCGCGCGCTGCATACCGTCGATCACAACCAGAAACGGTGCAGGTCTGACGTCCGTACTGCCTTTCCCGCTAAGGCGTCAAACGACCGTGACGCCGTATTTGCTGATAGTGGCGCGTACAATACCCTCAAGCAACGGCAACGCAATCGCAGACCGTACACATTTTCCCACTGCGAACCCGCTTTTTGTACTCCCGTTCCGGCGTGAAGTGCCTGCCTCGCCGCAGCTGTTGATAGTGACGCGGGCAATACCCCCGGGCCGCTACCGGATCTTCACAGTCCGTAGCCTTGCGAACTACCGCCGACTCGATGCTCTCGTTATTGCAAGCCCACCTATCCGACTATTGCGACAAGACCGCCCCAAGGCGGTCTTCATGTAGAACAATTCGATCCTGGTAGTCCCGCCGCAGTCCCATTAGGAACTGATCCGCCAGACGCCCTTCCTCAGCGCGTTTCAACAGGGCGCGCGCCCGCCGTTCGGCTTTATCGAAGGGTTCAGGGCTGCGATCGAAATTCGACTCCAACACCTTAAATACTGAGTAGTACTCCCCCTGGGGTATCGCGTCCGGATCGGCCACTTGCGCCGCTTGTGCAGTCACTACCATCGGCCCTTGTAACTGGCCGACACGGGCCGTGCGCACCGCGTCGAGTAATTCTTGGTAAAAGGGCTGTTCGAAGGCATGAATGTGAAATTTGCCTGCCTCGCCCTTGCCTTGAGCGCGCAGCGTATATTCGTCGGCCAGCGCCCCCATCTCCTCGCCCGCTGCGATCCGCTCTTTGAGCACGACGGCCTCGTCACGGGTTTTTACCATTATCTCCTGCAACGTGACCTCTTCTGGGGCCGTAAAAAGCTCTGGACGCTCGTCGTAAAAACGCTTGACGGCCTGCTCGCTTACGACAATCTGATCTTTGACGGCCGTCTGCCTTAGCGCCAACAGCAATAGCGCATTTTTGCGGCGTTGTTGCTGTTGCACTAGCTTCGCGTCGCGGTCGATCCCCTTTGCGTAGGCCGCTTGCAGAAATAACGTGCGAGGCAAGAGTACATCTTCGGCGAACCACCGCACGGATTCGGCCACATCTCCCGAGAAACCCATATCGAGTTGCTCCGCGTAATCCCAAAAATCGCCCACATCGACACGCCCATCGCTGAACTCATAGAGTGGCTTGTCGCGTTCAGCGGCGGTAAACTCCCTACGCCCCGCGCCGACCCATTCCTGCAGTAACTGCAATGTCTCGGCGTTGGCCTGCAGGTTGATTTCGACTCGCAATTTCTGTAGAAACGCCTCGACTAATTCGGCCGTCTTTTGCTCTCTCAGTTTGGCAGACAACTCATTGCGCACCGTGGCAAAGCTTACGGGGCGGGCATCGGTAATCTGGTAAATACCGAACTGTGCATTGGGTAAGAGAATTGGTTCGGAGTATTCACCAACGGTGAGTACATCGATGAATTTTTTTAGATATACCGGAATGCGATTGGGGGTCAGATAACCCGGCAATTCACCGCCTTGTGGCGCCGTCGACTCGTGCAATGACCGGGCGAGCGCCAACTCGGCAAAATCCTTTCCCTCCTTCAGGCTTTGCAGGATCCCTTCGGCCTCCGCCTTGGTTGCAACAATAATAAGACGCAGCTTTATCTCGGTATCTTTTTCCGCCAACTCGTAGAGATCTTGTAATTCCTGTTCCTCCACCCTTATCTTGTCAACAAACTCCCGTTTGAACAGCAACTTCAACACCTGTTCTTCTTTTTCTTTGCGCAATTTCTGCGCCACCTCAGGCGTTTTATCAAGCTCTCTTTTAATGGCCTCCTGGAGGAATATCTCTTTATCGATGATCGTCTGCAGATAATCACGATAACCGTCCAGACCAGTTTTTTTTGTCTTCAATTCCTCGGGTAAACGCTGTTCGAAATCGACTAGCTGTGATGCAGTTATCCGGCTATCCCCCACTTCGGCCAAAACAGGGTCTTCCAAATCTTGCGCATCCTTCGCACAACTCGCCAGAGTCAGCACGATGCCAATACAAAGCAGTTGCAGGTACATTTTCATGTTATTAATAGACTCACAATCTCGTTGGGTGAATTGGTGGAGCAACTGAAATATCAACGCCTTCTGAATCAGCAGGAGGGACTTAAAAAATACCAATCAATCCGTGTTGTAAATACGACAAACCAACGCTATAGCTTTATGCAAGTTCAGACTTAGCGCACACTGCCGTAGACCGTCACGAAAGAAAGCGCACTCGTCTCCCTCGCGTTCGGCTGTGCAAAAAGTTCAAGCGTTCTTCTGCTCACTCTCATCCCCAGCAAAGTTTTCAGAGTATAGCCCAGATACGGCGTGCTGACGGAGAGCTGTACGGCGAGCGATGTTTCGTCGTAATCACCCGTCGTAGCGCCGGGAAGTAGACCGGAAACTTGCTCACTCGCCAAGACTTCGTTCTGGGTAAAATCGCGAAATACCAACCGCTCCAACCCGACATGAAGATTTACATGGTTCAAAAAAGGACGCTGGAGCAATAGGGAGAAAATCCCGCTCCAGTCCTGGCGCTCAGCGGTCGGATCACCGAGGAAACGGCCTATATTATAGGGCGTATCGTCCATGAACAGTTCGTGCTTAAAGCGCGGTTTGACCGTGATTCGGCCCAGCGGAAAAGAGTAGTCGACCCTGTTGATTAGCCCCATGCGCCGCGTATTGCGGGCAATCTGACGACCGGTTCTATCGCGAGCGTTTCCATCTCGCTGGCGGATGAACTCGTGGATGAATTTGCTCTCGGTATTGACGCCCTTATAGGTCTTGCCCTCGAATCCTGCCCACAACCTGTTGACCAGAGCATCGCGCATCGCCAGCGGGTCGCTGATCGGCTGCATCGACCCGGGCGTATCCAGCGGTCGCCCCAGTTCGGGCCGGGCTTCCACCCATTGCACCAGGTCGTCGGCGATATTGTCCTGCACCAACTTAAACATATTGTAAAAGGTCGCATTACCCGCCCTGGGAAAATCGCGCTCATACGCCAGCAGGGCGTAGCGAGTCAAATTCTTCTCGCCGGTCGACAGACGCCGCACCCGCTCCTGTCCCGCCATCCATTTCAGCTCCGGTGTCAACCACGCTCCCCCATAGACATTATAGCCCAGACGGTCCCGCTTATAAGGATAGTCCGGCTCGTCGTCGTTTTCGAAGCGCTCGCCCCAACCATTGTTGTTTAAATCCAGGGCGAAAACGAATTCCGGGCGGTCGACATAGTGGCGCAAGAACTGCTCTTCATAGTCGGGTATTAAATTGGGACGCACCGAGGTGTTATTCTGGTTAAAATCAGAAATAAAATCGTTGTTCTCATCGAGGCCGGGAAACACGGCTTCATCGGCCAGCCCCTCCTTGTCGCGCCGTTGGTCGAGCCGGATGTCGTTATCGTCGTTGTCGTCGACCAAGTCGTAGACAAATTCCGAGCGCGCTTCTTCATCGTCGCTATAATCGGTTCGCCCGCCCTGGTCTGCGAGAAATGCCGTGGAATTGTACTCGGCGTCCATGCCGAACGCCTCGCCAAAAAAGAAATATGGATGAAAATTCCGGGCGATGTTGAGCATCCACCCTGTCGCCGCCCCATTGCCCAATATACCAGACGAGCTGCGGTGCGCCTTGCGGGTGAGATTCGGATACTGCCTGAACTGGTGGTTGATATTATACTCGCCGTATATCTGGAATCCGGCCCAATCGGTAACCTCGAGACTGAAACCAAAGATCTGCGTGGCCGTCGGCAAGCCGTAGTCAAATACGACCCACCGCTGATTGGAGTTGTCTTTGACGTTATCCGCTGCCCGTGCCACATTCAGGAATTGAGATTGCGCTCCCAACGGTTCATTATCCGTCTGCACATCCGAGGTCACATCAACGCGATAATCATTGTTCAACAGGAAGCGGAACTTCACCCCGGTGATATTGTTTACCAGATCGGCATCCTGAATAATGTCTTCTAGCGCTATAACTTCCGGATCCAGTGAGGAGAAGTTATACCTATAGGTAATCTCTCCCTCACTACCAGCCCCTTCGGCAACGGGAAAACCATTGCGCGTAAGTCCGCCCTCCACTTGCGGCAGAAAGCCGATCTCACTACCGACTAGGACCGTGTCCCGGTCACCAATCTTGGTGTATATCTCGATATCCCGGCTGAAAACCGTTGGGCCACCTGTTCCGTCCTCGGGGGAGTCGTCGGATATCCGCACGAGAATCCAGTTGATGCGGTCTTCCAATTGGCCGCTGGTCAGCTTGCCTTTAAAGGGGTTGCCGCCGCGATCAGACTGGCCTCGATCGTTATGCGCATTGACGAAGGTCGCGCCCAGTTGCACGGCATCGTGCACTTTCCAAACACTTCTGAAACCGAGCAGATTGGTAAAATTCTCCGTCACGATGGGAACGCGTACACCCGGGGCAATTTGATGCACCGGCAAGCTGATCCTCGACATGAGGGCGGTGGCTTGCAAGCGATCAGCGGCATAATCGAACTGAACCCCATTAAACCGGGTTTTACGCAGCGTCATGGGCGTCAGCGTCGTATTGATTTTATCGCCAATCGTCACCGACAGATGGTGCTGGCCTTTGGAATCAGTGGAGACGAGTAAGTTGTTAAACCACCTATCATAGCGGCCGGAGGGTTTGAGCACGCCCGATCCCTGGGAACTGGTAGGCTGTCGCTGTCGCCAATCATAGACCAGCCAGCCTTTCGTCAGATAGCGCCCGTACAAGTCGTAGAAATAATCGCCTTCCTGTTGCGGAGAAGAATAGCGACGGTATTTGTCCTTGGCGTAATTGGTGTAATCCCACTGCCAACGATATTCGCCGGCCACTTCCTGCGGCATATACCAGCGTTTTAGCGAAGGGGCAAACGTCGATTTTTGCATGCCGGGCCCGGTAGTATAATAGGAGACCCGGTCCAATTCGTTTATCCCCAGGCGATTGCCGTAGTCCTGCTGGGCGCTCGCCAGCCCTACCCCGGCAAAAAGGCATAGCCCAGCCCACCACGCAGCAATAGGGCCAGCCTTGTTGCGGTAGCGACTGATTCGGCCGATCGACCGAATGACAGAGTTAGAGTTAGGTTGCATTATTCTACGCCGGCATAGACCGAAATAAAAGTAGAGCCAAAAGACCTGCTCTCATTTTTTCTCACCAAACCCCTGTCCCCTAATACCACGGCCTCCTCCCACAGCTTCGTATAGCTGAAACCGAATTGGGTGGTAAGCTTATAACCAAGATAATGTCCGAGGGTCGTCCACTGCAGCGCCAGTACCAGATTGCGGAAATCGCCCGTATCCTGGGCCGGGCCATTAGCCAACAAGCCATTCTCGTCCAATTCCAACTCGCGAAAGATCGAATACTCCACGCCGCTCTCGACGAAGGAGTTGTTCAACACCGGCAGCCGAGTTTGCACAATGCCGATGCCCATCCATTCCTTGCGATCGGGATCGTTATGCAAGAAGGCCGTTTGATTGAGGTATTCGCTTTTTATCTTGGGTTGCAAAACGAGATTGCCAATTTCGTAGGTATAATCCGCCTTGTTGATCAAGCCAAAAAAGTGCGTACTGCTATTGAGAATCGGCGCGCTACCGCTTTTGAAGGCCTGCCCCTGCTGGTTGTAAAAGTTGTATTTGATCTTGTTGACTACACTCAACTGCTTAATGGGCTCGTAATCGAATTGCACATAACTCGAATTCACCCAGGTATCCCTAGCCGGCAATATATCCTCGACATTGGCCAGGGAAATAGTCTGTAGGTTCGGCGTCGGCTCTCGCCGGGCGTCAGTAATATTGTCCTTGACTCTCTTTAGCGAATTAAAGAACCGCAAACGCCCCCACTGCGGATGGTCGCGATCATAAACAAAAATGCCGTAGAGTACGTGGTTACGACGATTGGAAGAAATCTCGTCTTCCTTCAGTCGCCCCACCGTCAGCTTGGCGTCCGGCGTCAGATGCTGGCCGGCGTAGATATTGTAGCCTCTGTGATCCCGGCGATAGGGATAATCGGGCAAATCGTCGTTCTCGAAACGGTCGATCCAGTTGTTGTTGTTGAGGTCTATGCCGAACAAAAACTCCGGGCGGTCAACGCTATAGCGAAAAAACGGCTCTTCGTAATCCGGAATGCGGTTGCTCAGGGAAATATTGTCGTTCTGGTTGAAATCGGAGACGAAATCGTTGTTCTCGTCCCACCCAGGGAAAACGATCGGGTCCGGTCCCCCTTGGCCCCAGCGGCTCCAATCGGGCGTGCGGTCCTGGTCGTCGTTGTCGTCGACGAACTCGTAGACCGAGGTGCGTTCGTCGTCGTAAAACACGCTGCCACCGGAATTGACGATAAATGATGAGGTCGAATACCCAGGATCCATGCTAAAGGCTTCGCCAAAAAAGAAATACGGGAACGCTTCCTTCGTGACATTGACCATCCAAGCTTCGGCGTCGCGCGCATTGGTCTCGAGGCTGCGATCCGCATTGGCAAGAGTGAGGTTGGGGTATTGGCTGTAGGCGCGGTTGATGTCGAATTCGGCGTAGGCATCAAAACCCATCAACTGCAACACTTCCATCGTAACGCCGAAGATCATATTGGCCGAAGGTAAGCCGTAATCGAAGACGACGCGCTGCTGATTCGAATTGTCCGTAACATTGCCCGCGGCGCTTCTCACATCAAAGAGCACGGCACCCGATTGGCTCAAGTCCTCACCGGTAAGCGGTGTGCTGGGCAGACTACCGCGCCCGGTCTGGCGATCCGACCAGATTTGGATTTTGTAATCGTTGGCCACGACCAGGTCGAACTTGATATCGACAATTTCGGTCGGCCTCGGCCCAATATACGCCAAGTCGGTAAAGTCGTAGTTAATGACTATTTTTTCTTCACCGTCAGCCGCTAGGAATCCCTCTTGTGAGAAACCGCCAGTGATCACCGGCCATTTGGTCGGATCAGAGACCACCTGCCGCAACCTGAATTCCGTGCGTTTCTTGGTATTAAAATCCTCGGCCGTGATGATGATGTCATGGGCAAATAGCGCCGCGCCGCCCCGCCCATCTTCTGGGGAATCATCGCTGAGCACCACCGCAATGGCCGTAACCGGATCGCTGCCCTGCTCAGCCCCCAAGGTCCCGACAAAGGGATTGCGCTCAAACGCCTCCCCCAGGGTTTGCGAATTATGAGCGTTGACCATCGTCGCGCCAATCTTGACAAAATCCCCAACCTGTGCCGTCACCCGGCCCCCCATCATATTGGTGGCATTGGTCGCGGCGCTAGGTTGGCGCTCCGGGGTGGTGCCGAGGATTGCCGCGCTGGCCCTAGAAAACAACATCGTAGCCTCGTATTTGTCCGAGGCAAAGTCCATCTGTATGCCGTTAAAACGAGGTTTCGAAAAGGTCAGCGGGGTCAGTGAGGTACGGATGCGTTCGCCGATGGTTATAGCCAGATAATATTGATCACGAGAGTCTGAGGAAACGGTGACGGCGTTGAACCACGAATTAAACCTGGGGTCTTTATAAATTGACGAGCCGAATTGCCCTGGTTGCGCCTGGTTCCAATCGAATATCAACCAACCCCAGGTCTGGTAATTGCCGTACATATCATAAAATGGCCCCCCCTGGCGATTGGTATCGACATAGCGCTGATACTGGTCCCTGGCGTAATTGGAATACTCCCACTGCCTGAACCCGTAATCGGTATATAACTCCTGCGGCACGTACCACTTTTTGAGCGCCGGATCGAGCGCGTCAAACAAGACGCCCGGCCCCCTAGGCTCAAAAGTGAGCTGCGCGCCGCGCTGCGTCCCGAAACGCCGGTCCTGCGACTGAGCGTCAGCCCCGGTCGCCTGAACTATTGCAGCAAGTGCAAAGAGGACGAACCACGCGGGTATCCCCCGAAATCTGCACATCCAATCCCTCCATTAGAAAACAAACACAACGCTCATCCCCTCGTCTGCGGGAAAACGAGCGATCAATAAACCATTTCGACAACGCCAACGACCGCTTCCTCTTTGGCGTCGGTTTTCAATTCGACGCGGTAGAGGTAGATGCCCGGCGGCGCCCTATTCCCCGTGGCATCAGCACCATCCCACTCAGCCGCAAAACTGCCGCCGCCCTGCGCGCCCGCAAATAGCGTGCGCACGAAATTGCCCGCAAGATCAAAAACGTGGACCGCAACGGGAGCAGCGCCGACCAGTCGGGTCAAATCGTAGTGTATCCGCGTCAGGTCGTTCACACCGTCTCCATTCGGACTGAAAGGGCGCGGGGCGGCCGTGACATTAATCATCAAAGTGCCGCCGCCCAGCGGCACTTTCACCGCCAAGTCATTCGGGTCGGCGATCCCCAAGGGGATGATATCGTCGTCCCCTACCCCCAGATCAGCCGCGTTGCCACCGACAACCCGCTGGCCGAGATCATCGGTGGAGCTGTTGAAGGCGGTACCGGTAAATGTCGTGCCGAAACGAAGCACCCGGCATTTAAAGCCGATTTTTACCAGCGCCGCCCGATCCACCGCTAGGTCGCTCTCCGTAATCGCGGGAAAGCGCACCCGCAGACGCCGCTCGTCCACCATCTCCACCGCAAATTGACCGCTGTCGTCCTGGACGGGCAAAATACTCAGGTCGACGCCGGTGAAATCCGCCGCCTCGACCCTGCCGTCGGCGTGCATGACCTCTATCGTCTCGACCTCTTCAGCGCGAACCGGCGTGGCGATCTCAAAAAGGTCGAAACCCAAATCTACACCCCGGCGCATCTTGGTCGGCAGCACCGCATAGGTGAAAGATACCGGCACGCCCAGTGCGACCTCTCGCGGTACCACTTCGCTTAAAATTCGTTCGGCCATCGGCGGATTCGATACGGTAAAAGCCAGCGAGCCCAATGCCCTGGAGGATTCCAATTCCTCGCTGATGAATTCGGTCTTCAACTGGAAATAGCGGCGAGGACCGGGCGACAGGATAGGCACCCCCATCTGGTCATCGGCGATATTCTCGGCCGTTATCGTTTCCCCCGTCAAACTGTAGGGCGGTGACCAGCGACTCCAAGCGACCAGATCATCGCGCACAACGCCCTTAGTCGAACCGCTCAAATCGTCGTACTCATCCCACGTCAACGAGACCCGGTTCCGCTCGTCGAAGGGCAGAGTGTTGAAGATGTCTAAAGCCTCCTGAACATCATCAAAGGCGTCCAGAGAGAATTCATCACCTATAGCCGTAGTCACAACCGCCCCCTCCTTCCACGGCACCTGCTCGCCGCGATCCCGATCTATGCGGGTGAATTCCAGCGGCGTGTCATCCCAACCGCTGCGCGAACTCACCAACAGACGCGACCGGCGCTCGACGCCGAAACGCTCCTCCTGCCAACGAATGCGCCCCCACAGCGCCAATTCCTCGCCAAAATCAAAGATGTTGGACCGATAATCGGCCCGAGGCACAAAGCCGGATCCGAAGACGCGAAATTCCGCGATCTCAAAACCCACAGTAGTCTGTGATTTTAGGCGGATAAATCGCACATACTGCGGTGGGATCTTCAATTCGACGATCGACTCTTCATTCGCCGGCTCGAGTTTGACCGTGGTCAGCACCGGCTGATTGGCCACTTGCGTTTCTTCGCTGCCGTCGTTGAGCAGGACTTCGAATCCGCGCATAAAATCGTTTTGGAAAGGAAAGTCGGGGGCAGAAAAATCGGGATGCGCATTGCGCGGAAAGAATTGAATTCGCTCGACCCCGAAACGGGCACCCAGATCGAAATCCATGATCACCCCAAGCGAGTTCACCTGTGAGCCACCGCGAGCCGTCTTGCGTTCGAAGGCCGTCGTAGGATCATCGTCCACCATAAAGAGCAAACCGGCTTTTATATCCTTCGACAGAATGGTCGGCGCCCCCAACTGCCCACCCCGGTCGAGTAGACCCAAGGCAATATTTATGGTCTCGTCGGCTTGCTGGGGCGAGAGCCAACCCGTGCGATCTCTGGCATCGAACTCAATGACATTGCCCGGGGTGTTGCTGAACTCGACCTCGGTTGGGCCGGTTTGCACCGCAGCCGCGATAGCACCTCCCCCATCCACCCAAGCCAAGCCATTGTCCCCGCCCATAATAATGGTGCGGCGCTCTGCCCCGAGGTGCTGGCCTATCAGGCAGAAAATGCCCACCAATGCCACAACCAGCGACTTCATCTTCCCTCCCGGATGCAACAAGGCAGTACTACCTCCTTAAAAAAAATTATCGATGCCACGAGCTTTTCATCGTCAATAGGCCACGTGCAATAAGCGCTGTATGCCCGTTTGCTGCACCTGCGAGTCCGAATCGACATCGATCTTTATACGCAGGATATAAATCCCTGGTGGGACCACCCGCCCACGCTCATCATCCGCCGCCCAGTCGATTGAATACTTACCCGCCACAATCGGCTTCTGGACATCCAGTATCCGCACTGCCCGAC
Organism: Gemmatimonadota bacterium; assembly: GCA_018672475.1. GTDB lineage: Bacteria > Latescibacterota > UBA2968 > UBA8231 > UBA8231. The sequence goes on from JABHFS010000104.1 coordinate 18,089, forward strand.
CGCTCAGATCATAGATCTGCACCTTTACCGGGCGCACCCCGCTCAACCTGCGCACGGTAAAATCGAAGGTCATCGCGTCGTTGACTCCATCGCCATTCGGCGTCACAACCGCCGGTTGAATCTGCACGTCGCCCAAGACCTTGTTGTCCAGCACTGAAGCCAGAATCTGCAGCCCTTGCGTCTTGGCCAGTTCGGTCACATCCCCAGGGTCAACCTGTTGCCACGAATTTTCCAGGGACGAATTGCCCATCGCCGCCTGTAAGACGATACCGGTCGAGAAAAGAGCCGTAGTAAACTTCACCTCGATCAAATCGGTCTGCCCTCCCTGCTGCACCAAGCGATCAAGGCGCAACCAGAGCGAGTCGGAACGCGTCTGCATCACCTGCACATCGGCCAACTGCTCGGCCTCGCCGTTTTCCCACTGCGACAAGCTGCCCAGACGCAGCGAAGAAAATGCCAATGACATATCCGGCGGGGTGCGCACCAGAATCTCGTCGAAACCAAGATCCAGTGGCGCAAAAATCGGTTTGATGAACAGCGAAACTTCCTGCGGCTCGCCTAGACGTTCGAAAACTCCAATGTCCAATTCCCCCTGCAACTGTTGTGCTACAGGCGGGTTGAAGTTCAGCCGAATGGAGCGCAGCGCGGCGGCGCTCATCGGATCTTGCGTCCTCAACCGGGCACGCATCAGCAAGAATTCGCGCGGGCTAGGGGAAGCGATCGGATCGCCGGATTGGGCATAGGGCGCACTCCAATTGCTCCAGTCGGCACCGGCCACCTCCAACGTGTCAATCCGTCCTTTTTTGAAGAAACCCAGTTTCTCGTATTTGCCCGCGGCGACTTCGACGCCGCCGCTGTCGTAATAGCGATAATCATCGGCCACCTCGTTGCCGGTGCGAGTTTGTATCTCTATAGAGGTGCCCTCAGGCGTGTCTGCATCCCATTCGATGGACACCAAATTCTTGGCGCCCTGCAGCGGGATCAGCCCCGACACCAGTTCCACTTCGGGATGATGTCCTTCACCGTAGAGCTGCACTTCCCGGGGACGGGCCTTATTGCCCTCTCTGCCCGACTCACTACTGGAAAAGGGATACGCCACGCGCAAAAAACGGGCGTGGATGGGCGGGAAGGTGTTGACCTCGTGAGCCGTCCCCAGACCGCGCACCTGCTCGGGTGCAGTCCACAGCAGGCCGCCACCCGGGGCCGAGGTGCCGTCCGAAGTCTGTATTTCGTATACGTGGAAGCTAGCCCCGGACAATTGGCCACCGGCCACACTGAGGTTGTACCACATCTGTACGGTGTCCAACCAAAAGGAAGCCCCCAAATCGAATTCCAGAAAGCGCTCCCCAAAGGCCACATTGCCGATCGGAAAGGACTTGAGGTTGAAGGTCAGATAGGTGCCTTCCCCGTCGACTAGGTTACCCACCGATCCTTCATGAGAACTTTCGGCGCTGCCATTGCGCTCTAGGACCATCCCTTGCGCAATATTCTGGCCTAGCTCGTAGACTTCCAACTCGGCCAGGCGAGGCCGCTCGCGCCTATAATAACGGACCGCACCCTGCGCCTCGGCATCAATCGCCTCGTAGATCGCCGCCTCGACTTCCACTTCTCCCTCACCCACTTTCTTGAAGAAGGCCACGCCCCCCTTGTCTAAGCCGGTCAGTGTTTCGTATTCCTCCGCTGAGACCTCAATGCCGCGCGCACCATCACTTTCGGTAATCACGACTTGCACAAAACGCACCATGTCACCGGCAAAATCCACGCCGGCAACGGGGTCGATCAACTCTCCGCGGTCCAAATCAAATTCGAACGAACGCTGGACCTTGTTGTCACTCGGGGTCCTATAGACCTGGTGCATGGGAATATTGCCCGCGATCTGGGCCCCCTTGTCGGCATTGTCAGCAGTGAGCACGACAAATTGCAAAAAGGGATCTCCCTGACCTTCCGGCACGAATTTCAAACCGATATTAGTGGCATTGATCAAGCGCCCCAGATCAATCTGGAACCACCAGTCGCGCAACGGGCTATCCGGATCCGGCTCCCAATAGGTCGTTTCGTCCCCGTCGAACAAATTGGCGACAGCATCGGGGTTTGACCCGGCTTCGATCGCATCGAGAATGCTCGTATTGGCGGGGTCTTCGGCCGTGCGTTGCAGATGATCGAGAATATCCAATACGGCGTTGTTGCCTTTTTCTACAAAAGCCGGTACGACCTCCCCATTAGCAGCAACATTCAAGGTCCCCTCGACAAATTTCCAATTGCGCCAATGGGCCTGCGTATTGATGGCGACATGATCCGACTCCAGGGCATGATTCTGCCCCCAGGCAGGACCGAGCAAACCGACATAGAGACCCAGCGTGATTGCGATCTTTCTGCTCACCATAGCCGAAGCTCCTGAGATAAACCAGCCATTTAATAGGCGACCGATACTACGCCCGAGCGCTGCTGTCGACCCTCTTCGGCCTCGGCCTCGACGCGGCAAATGTAGATCCCGGGACTCACGCGCTGCCCACTGCCATCCAACCCGTCCCACTGCCGCACATGGCGACCGGCGACATCGAAGCCATCATACACCTGCCGCACCAATCTGCCCGCCAGATCTCGTATCTCTACGAGTAGTGGAGTCGGCGCGACCAGCTTGAGCAGATCATAGGAAATATCCAACCCATCGTTGATACCATCGCCATTCGGCGTGAAAACGCCTCCGTCCAGATCCAGCGAACTCAAGATCTGGGAGCTCAGCGAAAAGGCCTGGACCGAGAGGGTATTGCCATCCCGCAGCGCCGTGGCGTCACCTACTTGCACCGGCTGCTGGATATCGCCAGGGATCTCGCTATTGAAGACGTGGCCGGCGAAGGTCGCCCCGAAGCGGAAGATTTCGCCGTTGAAATCCACTTCTACGACTTCTTCAGTGCGGTCGATATCGATCTTCGGCACGCCCACCACTAGGCGATCCGGCCCTTCTTCGACGCGGGTGAACTCCACGTCCTCGCCACCGATGCGGACGGCGTTCACGCCCACCAGGCGCCCGCCCTTGGCGGCGATCTCGACGTGGTCGAAGCCCGGGTCGTCGAGGCCGACGGTGGGCCGAATGGCGTAGGTGAATTGCGTCACCTCGGCCGGTGGCACCTGCCAGGGGTCGATTTCACCCACCAGCGCCGTGACCGCCGGGGGCGAGGCCGTCCATTCCAGGTAGTCCAACTGCCCGCCGTCAGCGATCTCCGAGGCAAAGTCCATCTGAAACTGGACGTAGCGGCGCGGCTTGCTCGCCGCAAATTTAATCCCCGCGCTATCGGCAAAATCATAGTTCGTCGACCAGAATTCCCAGTTATCGGCGTCGCGGGTAATTTTGCCGCGCTCCGAGGTTTCCAACCGCTGGTAGGCGCGCAGGGTCAGCGGGTCGCCGTCGCTGTCGTAGACCACCTGCTCGTCGCCCCTGAGCGTTTTGCGCCAATAAATATTGGGATCGGTATCACTGCCGCTCTGGCTGCGGATGTCGACTTTGGCGGCGGCGTCTTTGTGCCCCGACCAGCGCAGCGCGCCCAGCGTAACCTCGCGCCCCAGGTCGAGGATATTTGAGGTGTAGGAGGCGTTGGGCACGTAGCCGGGGGCGAAAATCTCGATTTCGGAGATCTCCCAGTCGCGGAACTGCTGCGAGGGCACGTGGAGAGTCACGTGACGGATGTAATCGCCAGTGAGTTCGACTTCGACCGTGGACAAGGTGTTTTCCTGCACCTCCAAAAATGGTTGGAAGTACAGGTCCAAGAAATTCCAGAGCAAGCGGTGATCCCGGCCAACGAAGTCAAGGCAGTTGTCGGTGCGCCCCGCGCCGCAGAGATCGACGCTGCTGATGCCCGCCTCGTCGTTGGTCAGGGCGTTGGTCCAGAGGTGAAAATGCTCGATGTAGTTGGCCTCGTTGCCGGCGCGGGTGGAAAAGCGGATGCGATCCACCGCGAACAAGCCACCGAGGTCGACGAGAAAACTCTTACCATAGCGCTGGCCACGCACTCTGACCGGGGCGCTGCCTTTTTCCTCGTAATACGCCGTCGCGGGGTCTCCATCGCTGACAAAGGAGGTTTCGTCCGCCTCTACCCATCCAGGGCAGGTTCCGCAGGTTCCTCCCCCAGTGTTGACATAGCCGCCGCGCTCCCCGACGGTCTCCACCAAATTCTGGTCCGGCGTAAAGAATAGCGGGGAAATGCCCCCGGCCTCGATCGTCATTGACTCGCCCGCCCCCTGCAATTTGGCATCGAGATCCGCCCAGCTGAATTGGACGAAGTCAGCGCCGCCCTCGGTGACTTCCGGCGGCGGGGGCGCACCCTCGCCGCCCAACCGGTAGACGGTCAACCCCGCAACCGGGGTGCCCACTATCCCGACCAGCAACAGCGCAGCCAACATACAACGGCCTACGACCATAACGGCGTCTCCCCCAGGGGGTGCAAAGTGTTTTACGGAAAACTTAAAGCACAAAAAGTCTGAAGGGGAGATGCAAAGCACACCTCCCCTCCAGATCTATTCACGGTTCGTTAACGCTTGTTGCGGATCGAGCTACTGGATATAAACAGCCTTGATCCGGCCCCAGCTATCATCTTCCACCGCTGTCGGAACATTGCTGAAATCCACGCGGGGATCGATCGGCGCCAAGAGGAAATCCGAGCAGTTGCCGCAGTCGAACCACATCTGGATGTTGGGGTTGATACCCCAGCCGCCATCGCTGGCGCCGCCATTGTCTTCCTCAGCGGAATCCATATCGTGCACCACCCAACCCAAACCGATGGTATTGCCCTCGGTAAAGGTGTGGATCTGGCTGTCATCGGGACCGATCCAGTGGAAATCGTCCCAGGCCGCCGACATCATCTCGATGCGCGCAGTGACTTCACCCGAGTTGACTTGGCCGTCCAATTGGAAACCATAGTCGCCCCACGGGGCTTCGTCGTGCCAGGTCGAATTGCTGTTGAAAAACCACTTCCAACCGACGGCGCGATTGGCATCGGGCATTTCGGGCCAGACGCAGTGCGCGTTCTGGGCAAAACGACCCTGGTTGCGCTGAAGCTCGTCTGCATCTTCGAAATCATCGGCCAAGGCGAAGTGCTGCTCACCACCGTGGTCCGCGTCGATCATGATTTCCCAGCTGTCATCACCGGCGGCAACAGCGCCGACGCCATTGCGATCCCAGTAATTGTCGAAACGCTCCATCATGAAATAGAGACGGTTCGTGCCCGCGCTCCAACCAGCAACGACGCGAAAAGACAGGTTGCTCTCGTCGTTTTCCTGGCCCAAACCGAGATAGTACTCGAAATGGGAATCAAAGGGCACGTAATAATCTTCGGGCACGATATCCCATTCGGAAAGATCGCCGTCCAAAGTGGGCTCCTGACCGGCGGGCCACTGGAACAACGTGGCCGAGTCGATGCCCGGAATCGGCACGTGCGCCGATACTACACTGGCCTGCAGCATAATGCCGACGGCCAACATACTTGCAACACTTAAAACTTTCTTCATAAAGCAACCACCTCACTGGTTCGTGGTTAGGATATTATTAACTCAAAAAGAAGATGAATTTATAAAGCCAATTTCAGCTTTTGTTTCCTTCTTTTAAGAGCTAATACAATTGTCAAAACATTACATGAAATTAAGCTACCATATATAGCAAGGCAAAACCTTGACAAAATGGCCAAACAATAGCATTATCTCGCCATCGACCTATCTGCTGCCAATTTAGCGTAAATCCCTGTTTATTCTATGACAAAAAAATTAGATATCAACACACCGCATAAAGAAATACCAATAAATATAGGCGATGAATCTATGGCCACCTGGTTTCAGGTGCCCTACCAAAGCATCGTCACCCGCCGTGAAACAAATCAATGCAATCGCGCCCTGCACAAGCATGATTTTATCGAGCTGGTCATCATCCTCAACGGCCAGGGCACCCATATTATTGAAGATGCTCACCACTCCGTTCAGGCCGGCGATACTTTCGTCGTAGCTCCTAATATCCAACACGCCTACGCTGATACGAATAACCTGGGCCTGTTCAATATCCTTATTCGCAATCAGTACCTACAGACGCTGAATCACGAATACATCAGTATGCCCGGTTTTTACGCGCTCTTTCTATTAGAACCTAGAATGCGGGCAATGCATCAATTCAAGAGCCAGCTACAGTTGTCGCCACAGGCCTTGGCAGAGATCGGCGATTGGATAAACTGTCTCGAAGTCGAAGCACAACAAACCACCCCCCTTGCCTGCTCCAGGGCCAGAGCGTTTCTCCAACTCATCGTCGGCAACCTCTGCATGCAATACGAAGCGCTGGGTTCCCTCGACAGTACCAAGCTACTGCATATCGCCAATTGCATCCGCTATATGGACAACCATCTAAACAGTTCCCTACAACTGGCCGACTTGGCGCACGCAGCGGGCATGTCCGAGCGCTCGCTGTCGCGTAACTTCCACGCCACCATCGGCCAGAGCCCAATCGAATATCTGCTCAATATGCGCCTACAGCGCGCGGAGGAATTGCTGCTGGCTAGTCCGACACCCATCTCGCAAATCGCCTATGAGGTCGGGTTCAGCGACGCCAATTATTTTACCAGGCAGTTCCACAGGCTGAAGGGCATGTCGCCACGGACATACCGCAAGCAGTTCGAAAAACACAACATTCCGATCGAGCGACGCGAGCACAACGAGAGAAGATCCTCGTAACCTGCCAGCAGACCGGCAGCGCGCAGCACTGGTCCGGTCACCGACGAAGAATTCCGTCCTATCGCCGTTGCCCAGGCCGCCGTCTAACGAAGGCGGGTAGCGACCCTATCCTTTTATCGCGCCCTGAGTGAGCCCCGCTACGTAGTATCTCATGCCGAGAGCGAAAACGACGATGAGCGGCAGCGACCCCAACACGTATCCCGCCATCGTTTCGCCCGGTTCCAGATTGCCCTCCCCCGCAAAGAGCGTGACCCCTACCGAAAAGGTCTGGATCGCGGCGTCACTAATAGTGACGAGGGGCCATACGTAGTCGTTGTAGGCGCCGACAAAAGCGAGAATGGCCAGCGTCGCCAGAATTGGCCGACACAGGGGCAGAGCGACGCGATAGTAGAGTTGGAACTCCGAAGCCCCGTCGATGCGCGCCGCCTCGAAGAGCGATTCGGGCAGGCGCTCAAAAAAACTGCGACACAAGAAAATGCCGAACACCTGACCGCCGGAAATATAGGGAATCAGCAATACCCAACGAGTGTTGAGAAAGCCCGTCCCCCCCTGCCCCAGCCAGTCATTGCCCCCAACAAAAGGAAACTCCTTAAACCACATAAACGCAGGAATCAGCGTAAGAATTCCCGGCACCATCATCAATGCCAGGATAAGCAGAAACACCGTCTTTTTGCCGCGAAATTCAATGCGGGCAAAGACATAGCCGGAAAGCGACGAGAGCAATACCACCCCGACAATGGTACCACAGCCTACCAGTACCGTATTCCAGATATACCCTCCCAAAAAAGCCAGCGCTTTGCCATAGTATTCGGGATGCAGTTGTTCCGGCCATGCCCAGAAGTGGTTGAGGATTTCCCCGTTGGTCTTCTGCGACATGAGCAATGTCATAAAAAATGGCAATAGAGTCAGACCTGCTAGGACCGTGAGAATCACCCCGACGAGCAACCGCTTTGCCCTTTTCTCGCCAACCCAGATCAAGACGCTTCCTCCTTGAAGATCTTCATATTGACTACCGTAATCGCCAACACCAGTACAAAGAGCAGTAGACCAATGGCGGCCCCATAACCGAAGTGACCATAGACGAAAGCCTCGTTATACATGCGCAGGGCCGGCACATAGGTGGCCATGCCCGGACCGCCGCGGGTCATGATCAGTACCGTCTGAAAATCTTGTACGCTGCCGATAAAGGTGAGGATAATCAGCAAGCGCGTCTGCCCCATGACCAGGGGGATGTCGAGATGCCAAATTCGGCGCGCGGTATTGGTGGACTCAATTTTGTAGGCATCGTAAATGTCGGCGGGTATGCCCATCAGCCCGGCCAGATAAATCAACAAACCAAACGCCCCGATCCAGGGAAAGCCCATGCCGATAATCGCCCCCAGTGCCAGGGAAGGATCTCCCAGCCAGTTGGCGGTAAGTCCGCCCAGGCCCAGCGACTGCAGCGATTGATTCAACAAGCCCATATCCGGATTGTAGATCAACCGCCAGATCAGCACCCCGACCAGCGCCGGCACTACCATCGGCAACAGGAAAGCGGTACGGAAAAAATAACGCGTCCGATCGCCAGAAAGATACAGGATCAACTGCGCCGCAAAGAAGGGGACGGCCGTCGCTTTAACCAGGCCGGCGAGCAGCAAGACCAGCATATTGCCGAAGCCCACATAAAGCATATTATCGGCAAACAGGCGCCGGAAGTTGTCCAGCCCATTAAACACCGGATCACGCCCCGACTCCCATTCGGTAAAAGCGTGATACAGACCGGACAACGCCGGAAAGTAATTGAAGGCGACCAGCAGAAAAATGGTAGGTAATAACAACAGATAAGCGGTGCGGGTTCGATGTTTACTCGGTCCCGTGGAACGGGCGATCTGCACCATTGCAAAACCTGCGAATAGCGCCATAATAATCACCAGCATCAATGCGCCATTTTCAAACGGATTCCACAAATTTTTCTGTCGGTGCACAACCGGCGGCGGGTCACGGGTCGTCGAGTCCATATCGATGCCGTCGCGCAAAATAAGACGTTCGGCGGCCCGATGCATCAGTTCGTCATAGCGGTCGAGAAAACCATCGATCGACAGCCTGCCGCCCATATACTCCTGCGCAATGATGACCCATTCCTGCACGCTTTCCTGCTCGTCGCGCAACCCCCGGTAGTTAATTTTCTCATAACCGTGGCCTTTGAACACCGCGAACTTTTTCGCCAAATCGCCCGGCAGTTCAACATCCTCGATCAATAGCGGGCCCGTCAAGGACTGACCGTCAGCCAAGGTCAATTCGACTAACAAACGGCCCGATTCCGGCGTAGTCAAAAATTGCAGGAAGTCCATCACATTGCGCTCATGCGCCGGGTCGTTTTTCTGCATCACTGCCAGCACCATGCCACCACCGCCGACGCCGCGGAAAGGCCCTTCGACCAACGGATCATCGGCGATCGGCGGAAACCAGAAATTGGCGAAGTCGAAGCGCTCTTCCGCTTTCATCTTGGCGAAGTCGTGCACAATACCGGTGATGCTGCCGCTGTGCAGCAGGCTCATCGCCGCCTGTTGCGTGTAAAATAGTTGCGTCGCACTGCGCGAATCCGCCCCCATAAAGCCCGGCTGAAAAAACTGCGCGAGTTCGTTCAGCCGCTCGTATACTCGACGGAATTTGGGTCCACGAAAATCTAGTTGCCCGTCTAATACCGCTTGCAACTCCCGTTCGCCGTTTATCACGACTAACATATCCGAATACAAATCGCGTGGCTGGTAGCTATAGCCACCGTTGCGGGCTTCTTCGTAATCCCAATCTCCGGGACGAGACATCAACAGCGGCGCATAGTTGCGCAAATAAGCGTCGCCCAAAAGCCGCACCAGCCAACCCATCTCCCCCGCCCAATAGGCCTGGGCGTCCCCGCCAATGGCGATCGGCACATAACCCGCCTGAGCTACCCGCTCACAAAGCGCCAGCCATTCCTCCCACGTTTTTGGTTCCTGTAATCCCAATTTTTTGAACAGATCGCGGTTGTAGAATACGGCGATGTCGATGTAATCAATGGGCAGGATAAAGGCCTGACCATCGACGCGATAACGTTCGATGAGCTGGCCGTCAATTCCGTCTAGCCATCGCTTGCCGGTGTAGGGATTTTCCGCCTCGAGATAGGGATCCAACGCCACCCAGCGCCCCTGGCGGTCGTAGCCATTGGTGTAGTTGCCATTGTAGATATCGGGCACCAGGTCGCCGCCGGCTGCCACTCGGGTACGGATCCAGGTCGCGAACTCCTGCCCGATAACGGACAATTCGACTTTTAGATTGGGATTGCGTGCCTCATAGCGCCGGATAATCTCCTCCAGCGCCACGCGATAATTGGCGTTTATCGTCGCAAAACGGATGACATCCGGCTCTGCCGCCGCTGCGGGCTCGGCCAGGGCGAAACCACAGCAAAACAGCAGCCCGATAAGCGGAAGATGCATACGGGTTTGGCGGTTAATTTTCAATTTCCTGGTTCAAAGACCAGGTCTCCGGATAGTAGGGCCAAGACCAGCGCGAGTCCCACCCCCAATAGCCCTGATGCGGCACATTGCGCAACCGGTCGCTGACGATGATCGGATGCGGACCAAGACCGATAACCCCGAGCGCCCATAAGTTTTCCGCCTGGCTGCGCAGGATCTTCTTGCCCATCTCGATGCGCTCTTTCTCGTCCGTGGCCCGGCGCAAATTCTCCCACCAGCCGAGCAACTGCTTGATCTGTTTAGGCGGCTCTGACCCGCGCGTACCGTCGGTGAAGTACCACCGCCTCCACGACGACCACTGACTCTGCTCCCAGCCGCCATTAACCGGGACATACCAATACGGCTCGATGGGAAAGAGAATATCCGTATTGCGGTCGGCATGCCAGATCGTCATATCCATCAAGCCCGCCTTAGCGCGGATCGCCTGCAATGGGCCACTGATCTGCTTGAGATTGACACTCACCCCTACTTCGCGCCAGTAGGCGGTGACTAGATCCAGGGTGATCTGCTTCGGCGTCTCCCCGATCATGTATTCCAGGGTAATTTGCAAAGCTTCGCCGTCGAGTCGCTCGCGGGTGCCGTCGCCATCGCGATCTACAAGCCCCATCTCGTCGAAGAGTTCGCCAGCCCGCACCGGGTCGAATTCCGCCCAGGCGGCGGCGAATTCCGGCTCGAAGTAGCGGCTCGAAGGCACCACCGTCAACTGGCGCGGCACACCCTGGCCAAAGTAGACAATATCGTTGACTTCCTCGCGGTTGATCGCCAGCGACATCGCACGGCGGAAGCGCACATCCTGGAAGATCTTGCGCAGTCCCTCGTCGCGATGATTCAAATTGAACTGCAGTACTACATCCGAGCCGTAGGGCCGTGCCCAGATATAGGTGGAATAGCCATTTTTCTTTTCAAAGCGTTTGAATAGCGGGATATCGGCGGTCATAAACTGCCGCCCCGCGAAATCCACCTGTCCGGTAGAGGCTTTGGCCGCCATGATCTCGGCGCTGTCCACCCGCTGAACTTCCAGATAGTCGATATAGGGCAACTGATTACCCTCGGGGTCGACCTTGGGATAATAGGGGTTTCGGCGCAGCCGGGTGCGCGTCGAGGTCCGGCTGACCAGCACATAGGCCGTCAACACCGGCCGGCCGAAAAACAGCAGGTCGTTGGTAGCATTAACCGCGGTGAGATAGGTGCGCCAGTCCTGCAACCCCAATTCCTCTGCCTCATCCTCCAACTGCGCCCGGTCAGTGAACGACGGATGGTAGCGTTTCATAAAATGCGCCGGTATCGCCAGCCGCGAGCTATTGTGGGCCAGGTGATTGACAAAGAGCGGCATCGGCTGGGGAAAGTGATAGCTGAAACTGTGCGCGTCGTGCTTTTCGATACGCGCGCCCTTAAACCGGGGTTCGACCACCGGCGTGAGATCCTTATTCATCAGAAAATGCTCGAAAAAGAACAGGTAGTCGTCGGCCGTCAGCAGATGGCCGTCAGACCACCTGTGTCCGGGCCGCAGAGTAATATTTAGCGTCCTCGCGCCATTGCTATACTCGGCCTTTTCGGCCCAATTCGGCAGATTCAACCGCATTTGCGGCCCTGGCCGTAGCAAGCCTTCAGGCACATTAATCAGGCTCTCACCGGCGAGAAAAATCCTGGCCGTTCCTCCGTACGTGCCGATCTCGTCGATCGGCACGACCACCATCGGATCATCGGGCAAACGTTCCTCAACCGGGGGCAATTCACCAGCGGCCACTAACGCGGCGAGCATCGGCGCCTGCCGAAAGGCCACCAGGCCAACTTCGGACGCCTTACGCGGCGGCTGAAACCAACTCTTGGGCCACGCCTCCTGCGGAATATCACCTCCCGCCGGAGCAGGTGCTCTCGCCACTGCGCGCGTGGCATCTTCAGCCGTCCGGATTACCATCCGCTGCTCTTCGCCCACACCGCAGCCCAGACACAGAAGTAACGCCCAACCCCATAAAATGCGTGGTCGCTTAAATCCCAATACCATCTATATACTTATTCCCATCAAAGCTTGTTGTACAGAGCACATTGCAAATTGTATGTTTCTTTAACAAATATATAAATCCAGCGATATCCCAACATAGGACCTATGGTTATTGCATACAAATCGAGCTCGTTGTCTTTTGCGGGTTTATTAGCCTTCATTCTTATCGGGTGCGGCGATGGATCCGTCCCGCTGTACAGCGACACAGATGAACTGGCGCGCGGCACAGCCACCATCGCGCTGAGCATTGGCCAGCGCCTGTGCGTCGACATCGGTCGAGTCGAAATAATCGCCACCGCCCAGAATCTGAACGAGCACTTCCCCGACGAGCTTCTATATACCGGCTCGGGGCAGACGGATATGCTATTAGACCAGCAAGTCCGTTTAGAGGTCGTCATGCAACCTGTACGCGAAGTGGTCAAGCTATTGCCACTGGCATTTATTGGCGCTGGGGATTTTGCGAGCGAACGCTTCCTTCTGAAAGCTCGAGTACCGTATGCCGTTCACATAGAATACCGCGAGGCCATCACCGTCGATCTTATCGACTCGATAAATGGGGACCGCGTCGAGCACCTATTGCAAGTGACCGGGGACGAGCGCGAGCGGGTATCCTTGTCCCGCACTTTCAACCTACACAACACGAAGGAAGTCTTCCTCCATATCCGCGATACGAGCAAAGCGTGGTATATTGAAATCCATGAAGGGGAATAACAATCACCACTCTCAGATCAAGCCAGGATGCGGGCGTTAAGTCGTTAATGCTCAAAATTTCTTGAGCCACGCCGGATGAACTGCGCCAGTTTCGCGAAGAAATCCTCGTGCACAAAGCGTGTATTCACGTTCTCGTAGACGCGAATAGGACGGTATTGTCCAGTGTGCTGGTAACGCATCTGCTGGTCGAAGGTCGGGGCGGGACGCCACGTCCATTGGCCGCACTCGGAATCCATGATAATGCCGATACAAGGGGAATCACCCAGGGAGCGATATTCCATCACGGAGCGTTTCTTGGCGTTGTGCTCTATGAGCTGCTCGACAAGATACTTACCAATCTCGCCCTGGGGATACACTTTCTCGATCAACTCGGCATAGGTAACGCCCATCGTCCGATAGACGCTGCTGGGCACCTGCCACACCTCCGCCCGCGATTTCATCACGACGTTCGCGGCGTGAATGTCGTTTGAGAGATTGTATTCCCCACCGCCACTTGGCCAGGGGCCCCCTCCAATCCAGATCACGCGAACTCTGCGGTCCTGAATCTCCGGCTCGAGCAGCAGCGCCGACGCCATGTCCGTGAGCGGTCCGTAGAAGGCGATGTGCAGTGGTCTGTCGTCGTCTTTCATTGCTTCCTCGATGATCAGACGGGCACCGAGCGAGTCGGCGGGTGTCGATTCGTCAGGTAGCGCAAGAGGCGCACCATCTTCGATCCGCACCTGCCCTTCAAGGTTCATCAAACGCAGGAGTTTTACCGTTTCGTCGTGGCTTTCCTGCATGCTCGTGGGCGTTTTACGCGTCCCATAGTGTGCGGGAATAATACCGTGCAGATCGAACGATGGCGTCAACACGGCGTGTACGATGGCATATTGGTCGTCGGCCTCATTCTTAGCGTCTGTATTGACGATGACGCGCTGCTTGGCGTCGGCGGGAAAGTCCACATCAAAAACCGTAAAGTGACTCATTGCGTAAGATTCCCATCGTTTGATTTTTTGTAAAGGAAGTGGCCTTCTGATAGAGTATCGTCGCTGATCTCGGTCAACACTAGTTCCGATACGGCACGGTCCCCTTCTCATCCACTTGATAACCCCATTGGTGCAGGTAGTCATCGCCAGGTAAAAACTCGTCCCCCATCAGCGCCAACCGTGTACTTAGGCGCTGGTCCAGTTCCTTTAACAGATCCGCCGCGTCCGGACTGTCGACCAGGTTTTCCAGTTGGTAAGGGTCGCGCTCGTTGTCGTAGAGCAGCCAGGGCCCATCTAAAGACCTTGCGTAGGTGTAGCGCTTGGTGCGCAGCCCGCGGTATTCGCGCCCGCCGATCTGACGGTGCCACTGACCAAAAGGGTGCGGACAGGACAGCAATGCCGCCCCATCCGAAGGGTCGTCGCCGCCGCGCAGGTAGCCCGAGAAGTCGAGACCTTCGACGGATTCGGGGATATTCAATTGACACAGGCCCAATAGCGTCGGCATGATATCGGGGATGTCGATCAGGGCGTCGACCTGGCGGCCTTCGGTACCCAACAGGGCCGGGTAGCGCAATAAAAAAGGCACCCGGATCGATTCTTCCCATGGCTTTTGTTTTTTGTCCCAACCTTGGGAGCCGAGCATGTCGCCGTGGTCCGAAAAGAATAACACAAGAGTATTGTCGTCTATGCCTTGATCCTCCAGTGTTTGCAATAGGTCGGCCATGCAGTCGTCCAGGGCGGTGCAGTGGGCATAATAGCCGGCGATCCACTCGGCCGCGTCTGCCGCTTTTTCTGGCGGCACATTAGGACGCAGTTCAATGTCTTCGCGGCGATATTGCGCCCGGTATTTTGCCGGGGCGGTTTCATACGGGGCGTGCGGCGGCCCCCAGGACAGGACCATCAGAAAAGGGTCGTCGCCCTGATGGTCTCGGATATACTGTTGCGCGTCTTTTGTTTGTGCCTCGGCATCGTAGTTTTCCCATGCGAGCTTTTCGTCCGAATCCCCGGCGTAATAGTAGGACTCGTTGTAGCTGTGGGTGCATTCGAGCACTTTCCAGTATTCAAAACCCTGGCGGCGCTCGGGTGGGATATAGTTGGTGCGGCCGTGCCCATCTATATGCCACTTGCCGATATAGGCGGTGTCGTAGCCGCCGGCTTTAAAGGCCTGGGCCATACTGGTGGCGCCGTTTTGCAGGCAGACATCGTTGACGAAGATGCCGTGGGTCAGCGGATACTGGCCGGTCAATAGCGACGCCCGTGCCGGCGAACACACCGAACAGCCCGAGACCGCGTGCGTGGCGTTAACGCTTTGTGCGGCGAAGCGGTCGAGGTTCGGCGTCCGTACCTGGGGGTTGCCGGCATAGCCGGTGTCCTGGGCACGCCATTGATCGCCGAAGACGAGGATGACATTGGGTTTCGCGGCGCTCATTTTATAGTTCTCCATGTTTTACTTGGGTCCCTTATGCAAATTGTTTCTAAAAACATCGAACAAATAGGAGGCCGCATCAAGCCGCACATAGCTCTACAGGTAGGGCGCGGAGGCCTGCACAGCGACCCCTTGTGCTTTTTCCGCCCACGCTAGATCTTCTAACAAATTGTGGGTTTATTTTCTCACTTTTACGAGTGAACACATGCCAATATTTTCACGCTAAATACCGAGGTTTTTTTATGTCTGACCAACCCAATATCCTTTTTTTAATGACGGATCAAATGCAGGGACAAGTGTTGCGTCCTGATCATCCCTGTATCACACCAAATTTTGACCGGCTTATCGAACGGGGCGTTCGTTTTGACCGCGCCTATACCCCCAATGCCGTGTGTTCACCTGCACGAGCAAGTTTAATGACGGGCTTGTTACCACATAATCACGGTGTGCTCGAGGTGACACATTGTGTTGACGACGATCAGTGTGTTTTGCGGACCGAACATCCGCACTGGGCGCAAAGACTAGCTGCGGTGGGTTACCACACCATGTATTTTGGCAAGTGGCACATCGAGCGGTCAAATGATCTCACACAATTTGGCTGGAAAATTGATGGGGGTAGCGGTGGTGCGTTGTTTAATGAGTTCCGCAAAGAATGGACCGAAGACATTAAGTCGCCAACGTTCTCATTGCAAAAAAACAATGATCTGCCCGAAGGATATGCGAAGAGTCTGTTGTATGGCGTAACAGATCAAACCGCTGCGACACGCGGAATGGGTGTGACCACTTCTTTGGCTTGTACACATTTACAACAGGCTGTGCGGGGAGACGATCCCTGGTGTTGTTTTGTCAGTGTAACCGAGCCCCACGATCCGTTCATTTGCGGCGAAGATGCATTTGCAAAATATGATGTGGATGCCATTGAACTTTGTCCCAATGTGCATGATGATTTAAGCGATAAGCCCAATATCTATCGCAAAGCAGGATTGACGTGGGCCGACATGAATGATCGGCAAAAACGCGAAGCTGCTGCGTGTTATTATGCATCGATTACCGAGATTGACCATCAATATGGGCGATTGATTAAGCTTGTTGAAGATGCTGGTCAACTGGACAATACCATCATTGTGCTTGCGAGTGATCATGGCGAATTACTGGGCTCTCACGGATTGTATTGCAAGAATTATTCGGGCTTTGAAGAAGTGTATAATATTCCAATGGTCATTGCTGGGCCGGGCATTGCCCATGGGGAGGTGAGCGACGCTCGTGTTGGGTTGCACGATGTATGTCCCACGTTATTAGATCTGTCAGGGGCAGCGGCTATTGATGTACCTGATTCTATATCTTTTGCATCGGTGTTGTCTGAGCCGAGTGCAACGAAAAATTTCTGCCGCGGTTTCGCCGAATACCACGGTGGTCGTTATCGCGTGACGCAGCGCGTGGTTTATGACGGGCAATGGAAATTGGTCATGAATGGCTTTGACTTCGATGAATTGTATAATCTGGATAATGATCCTTATGAGATGAGCAATCTCGCAAGTGATCCTGCCTACAAAGACCAATTGCGCGACCTCACAAAATATATGTGGCAAGTCATCCGCGATACCGGAGAC
>JABHFS010000105.1 GCA_018672475.1 Gemmatimonadota bacterium
CGAAGAGCCAAGGGGGGGCGGGGGGGGGAGCAATGCAGAATTTAAGGCGGTGGTCGAAGAAGCAAAAAGTGAATTAAAAGCTATTCTTCAACTTCTCTAGATCACAGGGTAAAAGAGTGTTGCGGATATCATTTAGATCGATATACAAGTCGATCTTGCCTAAATTCGCATAATTCCATATTTTATAAGGATAAGTGGGCACTTTGCCCGCTTTTTGCTTAATGGGGAAAAGTCGCTTATTTCTGCTGTAGATAAAGTTGAATTAAGGGCCGCTCTTGTCGCTCTTGTCGAGCCTCTGGTTAATGGGCATGGAGCAGAGCTGGTCGATGTCGAAATTAAGGGGGCTCGTGGCAATGAGTTCGTCAAATTGCTGGTTTACGACGAGGGGGGAGTTTCGCTTACCCTTTGCGAGTCGATTAGCAGAGAAGTGGCAGACTTACTCGACGTTGAAGATCCGATTTCCGGACGCTATCGTCTTGAGGTTACATCGCCAGGTTTGGATCGCCCTTTGGTGTCCGATAGTGACTATGCCAGGGCCAATGGTCGATTGCTCAAAGCTAAGCTCAAATCGGGACAGGTGATCAAAGGGCGATTGCTCGAGTTTGATGACGAACTCATCAAACTCGAATCCAATAGTGATACTTTAACAGTTGCCCGATCTGAAATCGCTAAAGCAAACATAGAACCTGAATTTTAGAAAAAGGTCGAACGATAAGATATGAATAACCTGAGCATTGTCGAAGCTCTGGGCCAAATCGCCCGCGAAAAGAATGTCGACCGAGAACTAGTTATACAGACCCTTGCTGATGCTCTGGTCTCCGCGGCTAAAAGGCGTTACGGCAATACGGAGAATTACGAGGTCGAAATTGATCCCATACAAGGGAAAATGGAAGTCTTCGCTAGAATGACTGTTGTTGAAGAGGTGGTTGAGCCGTCAATGGAGTTGTTGCTTGAAGATGCTCAAGATATAGATTCCAAGGCCGAATTGGGGTCTGTTTTGAAACACAAGCTCGATTTTTCCGACTTTGGTCGCAATGCTATTCAAACAGCTAAGCAGATCCTTATTCAGCGTGTCCGCGAAGCTGAACGCGAGCGGATTCACGATGAGTTTATTGGCCGGGTTGGCACAATTGAATCGGGTACTGTGCAGCAGATAAGCCATGGCGATATCGTTCTCAACTTAGGGCGCGCTGAAGCCGCTGTTCCCTACAAAGAACAAATCAGACGGGAGCGGTATAGGCAAGGGGATGCCGTACGTGGTTTAATCTATGAAGTGCTGAAATCGAGCAGAGGCCCCCAGGTATTGCTTTCGAGGACCCATCCCGAGTTCCTCAAAAAATTGTTCTCAATTGAAGTTCCCGAAATATCCGAGGGGATCGTCGAAATTCACGCAGTTGCACGGGAACCGGGTGAAAGGGCGAAGATCGCAGTCAGTTCAACCGATGAAAGAGTGGATCCAGTAGGGGCTTGTGTGGGTATTAAGGGGTCTAGGGTTCAGGCAATTGTTAGGGAATTAAGCGGGGAAAGAATCGACATTGTTCCATGGATTGACGAACCCGATATTTTCATTACTCGTGCTCTAAGTCCAGCTACTGTCACTCGGTGTATTACCGATTCGCGTCGCCGCCATGCGGTAGTGATCGTTGAAGAAGACCAGCTCTCATTAGCAATTGGCAAAGGGGGGCAAAATTCAAGACTCGCGGTCCAATTGACGGGCTGGGGCCTTGATATTATCACGGAAGATCAGTATCAAGAGCGGCGAGTCGAGCAAGAAAAATATAAACAAGTGTTTAGAATGATACCGGGTATCAGTGAGTTGATCGCACTGAGCTTGACTACATCAGGTTTCGCTTCGATCACTTCAATCACCGAAGCGGACTTAGAGCTTCTGCAAACGGTTCCGGGTTTAGAGAATACCGAAACCGCCAGTACCATACGGCAATCTGCTACCGATTTTTTCGCAGAACATGGCGAAATAGATGTGAATACGTTAACTGAAGACTTGGTAGATAACGCTGGCCCGGATTCTGAGAGCGCGGCTACTCATACTGAAGCTGATAGTGATATGGCGACCGTTGAGGTTGGAGTCGAGGAAGTGCTGTCTGAAGCTATTGCTGAGCCGGTTGGGGCGGATGTCGAACCCACGACTGGGCAGGATGTTTCAGTCGACATTGATGAAAATGCCGAGACCGGGTCTGATATTGCTGGGAGTGCTGTAGAAAATGCTGAGGAAGTGATCTCAGCCGATCCTGAACATCTAAATTCTGAGAATAGTGAAGAAGAGCCAGAACAAGGGGTCTAACCGTTTTTTAGGGGCGGCCCTTACTTGAGGGAGTACCTTTTTTGGAAAAGCGCAGAGTATATCAGGTAGCAAAAGAACAGAAATTATCCAGCGATGCGCTCATATCCATGCTCAAGGGGATGGATATTGAAGTTAAGAGCCATATGAGCGTGGTATCTCCCGATATGCTGGAGGCGATTACCCGTAAGATCGAAGAAGAGAAAAAGAGTTCGATCGAAGAGGTGAAGCGGCAGAAAGCAAAAGAGGATAGCCGTAAGCTGGTTGAAAAACACTCTTCGGAAAAAACTAAGGCCAAGGAAAAAGGCGGCGGCGGGGCTCGCAATAAGACTTCCGGTGGGGCTCAAGAGGCTGGGCGTCCTGCTCCTTTACCCGAAAAGGATGAGGGGAGTCGTCGGCGAGGTCGGCGCCGGGGAAGTCCGGCGCAAGGGGGAGAGACGGGGGGGAGTACACGCCAGGGGGTGGGGGTAGGGAAAAAACGGGAGGTTACTGTTCAGGCTGCGGGTACTAATGTTAGTACGGGTTCCAATACGGGGTCCAATGCTGGTTCCAATGCTGGGTCCAATGCTGGTTCCAATGCTGGTTCCAATGCTGGGGCCAATGCTGGGGCCAATGCTGGGGCCAATGCTGGGGCGAGTAAGAAGAAGCGTGGAAAACGTGGGGGGAGGGGCGCTCCTGATGCCAAAGAAGTTCAGGAAAATGTGCGGAAGACTCTTAGTCAGCTCAATGAGGGGCGTGTACGTCGACGCTACGATCGCGGACCCCGAGAAGAAGGTGATGTAGCAGAAGGTGAGACACAGCAACTTTCCGTCAGTGAATTTATAACACTTGGCGAATTTGCCGAACAGCTTGGCGTCAAAGTGAGTGAAGTCATTGCTGTGTGCTTGCAGTTGGGTGTTATGGCTACGATTAACCAGCGCTTGGACATGGACACGATGCAAACCGTGGCCGATGAATTTGGTTATGAAGTAGTGCAGACCGAATTAGAAGAAGAAGCAGAGCTGGAAGAACTTGAAGAGGAAGAAGATGTAGGTGAGCCAGAACCTCGCCAGCCCGTCGTGACGGTAATGGGGCATGTCGATCATGGAAAAACCTCTCTACTCGATCATTTGCGTAAGAGCAAGATCGCAGAGGGTGAGTCTGGGGGGATTACGCAACATATCGGCGCTTATGTTGTGGAAATGGAAGATGGTCGTGGTGTGACATTCCTCGATACTCCCGGTCATGCAGCCTTTACAGCTATGCGTGCACGCGGATCGAGAGTTACGGATATCGTAATTCTTGTCGTCGCTGCCGATGATAGCGTAATGCCGCAAACGATTGAAGCGATTGATCATGCTAAAGCCGCCCAAGTGCCGATTGTTGTTGCAATCAACAAAATCGATTTGCCGGCAGCCGATTCCTCCAAAATCAAAAGAGAATTAGCAGAGCGTGATGTTCTCGTTGAAGAATGGGGGGGGAAAGTTCCATTTGCTGAGATTTCTGCAATAACTGGCCAGGGAATTGATCACTTGCTTGAATTGCTTCTGCTCGAAGCCGAATTGCTCGAATTACAAGCAAACCCCTATAAGAGGGCCCGAGGGACTGTTATTGAAGCAAAGTTAGACAAGGGCCGCGGTCCAGTTGCTACCGTCCTTGTCCAGGAAGGCACTCTTCGAGTTGGCGATCCCTTTATTACAGGCGTTAATAGTGGTCGTATTAGAGCCTTGCTCGATGAGCATGGTCAGCGGATCAAGGAGGCTGGCCCCTCTCGTCCAGTGCAAGTTCTGGGTTTGCCCGGGGTTCCACAGGCTGGTGATATTTTCGCTGCTGCCAGCTCCGAACGTGAAGCAAAGGACTTGAGCCAGCGCCGCCAATTGATTAAGCGCGAACAGGACCATCGCAAATTGCGGACCGTCACGCTTAGTGATTTGAATGACCGGATTCAGCAGGGCAAGGTACAGGACTTGCGGGTTGTCGTTAAGGGAGATGTTGATGGATCGGTTGAGGCGATTTCTCAAGAGCTCGGAAGCATAACCCACGACGAAGTAAGAGTCAAGGTAATACACAGCGCTGTTGGTTCGATTTCTGAGTCAGATGTTTTGCTGGCCGCTGCTTCCGATGCGATTTTGATTGGCTTCCATGTGCAAACAGAACCTTCGGCGCGCGAGCTAGCATCTCGGGAAGGCATAGAGATACGTAACTATAAGATCATCTATGAAGTTGTCGAAGAAGTCAGGGCGGGATTGAGTGGCTTGCTTGTACCGACAACGGATGAGCAGATTGTGGGACGGGCCGAGGTGCGCCAAATTTTCACTTCAACTCGCACGGGCACTATTGGAGGTTGCATGATGCAGAGCGGAACCATCAACCGCAACAATCAGGTGCGTATAATCCGAGAAGGCGAAGCGGTTTTTACGGGCGGACTTTCCTCCTTGCGGCGCTTTAAGGACGATGTCCGTGAAGTTGCTGAAGGTTTTGAATGTGGAATGGGGTTTGAGGGTTTTAACGATCTGCATGAGGGGGATATCGTCGAGGCGATGGTCTTTGTGGAGACTGCGCGAACACTATAGCGCGGGTTTCAACATTGATTGTTATAGTTCCTTGTAGCAGTTGTATATCGGCGACAGTATCCCTTAAGGACAAGTGCCAAGTTTTTGTTAAAGGTGTCAAGGAGCGGATGCGGCCACGGTTTTAATGGCCGCAGTCGCTGAAGTTGGCGATCAAGCATTGTGGCAGCGGTCAGCGCTGGGGGGTGCCGTTGTCACTCGGCTACCCAGCATTGTGATGAAGTCCTGGCCCAAGTTTGTCAATTTTATCGAGGGGCCTCATGGGGTCCAGTTGCTCGACTATCAGATGGAAGTACACTAAGCGATAATGGCGTCTCCACAGCGAATTACCCGAGTCCGGGGGCAAATAATGCGCGAGTTGAGTGATATCCTCCGCAAGATGAAAGACCCTAGGCTCGCAATGGTCAATATCCTCGATGTTGAACTCTCGCGTGATTTGGGTTACGCCAAAATATTTATCAGTGCGATGGGCGAAGATGAGGATGACAAAGAAGTTGTGCTTGAGGGTATGCGTAATGGCCTTGGATATATTCGACGCGAAATCGCACAAAGAATGAGCTTGCGCTATGCTCCCGAGTTAAGCGTAGAATATGATGATACCGCTGAGCGGGCTGCTCGTGTAACTTCACTTATCAATAGTATCGGTGATGACGAGGAAGACTGATCCGGAGATTGCCGGAGTTTTGGTTGTCGAGAAAGGTAAGGGGCCTTCTTCCCACGATATTGTAGCTTCTCTCCGGCGCATATTACAAATGCGCCGGATTGGTCATTGCGGTACGCTTGATCCCCTCGCCAGTGGGGTATTGGTTGTGTGTTTGGGGAGATATACTCGGTTAAACCGTTGGTTGAGCGAAACAGACAAAGTGTACGAGGCGACGATTAGTCTCGGAGCAACAAGTATTACAGGTGATTCACAAGGACCTATTCTGCAGGAATCTGGTTATAGTATTCCGGATACTAGCGAAATTATTGATAAACTGCAAGGTTTTAGCGGTGAGATAGATCAAGTCCCCCATGCGTATTCTGCTGTGAAAGTAGCAGGAGTTCGAAGTTATAAGCGGGCTCGGCGCGGGGAAGAAGTTGTTCTTAAAGCTCGTCGTATCCAGATCTATAATATAGAGCTCGTGACATACGATTTCCCCCAATTGCTCCTCAGGGTCCATTGCTCTTCAGGGACGTATATTCGTTCACTTGCCGCCGATTTGGGAAAATCTTTGGGCACAGGGGCTTATCTTGCAGACTTGCGTCGGCTGCGAGTTGGAGGTCTTGGAATCGATATGGCTTTAACATTGGATGATATTGCCGCCAAGCAGGAAAGGGGCATTATTGAAGAATCATTTGCCCACCCTCGCCAAGCATTGAGCGATTTGGCTGCTATTGAATTGGATGATGTTAATTTGGGTAATTTTACCCAGGGTAGATTGATTCAAGGTCTTCCTGTTTCTGTCGTCAACGAAAACGAAGTTTGTGCAGTTTTTGATTCGGTGGAAACGCTCTATGGAATTGGCCGCTGGCAAGAAGGTGCATTGCAACCCTTTTGTGTTTTACGGCAGTAGCCATTGATTGCCTAACGAATGAAACCCAACCTTATGTGCTTTACTGGTGAGATCATTCGGGGGGAGGGGCGTGGCCAGCAACTTGGGTTTCCAACAGCGAATATCTCATTAAGTGGAGATGTCGTGAAAAGTTTGCCCAAAGGGGTTTTTGCGGCCTTTGTCCGCGATGATGAGGACAAAGAATTTCATGCCCTGGCAAATATTGGTACCAAACCGACATTTGGCGGCACAGCAACAACGGTTGAACTGCATATCCTCGATTTTAAGGGTGACCTTTATGGTCGCAAACTCTCTGTTGCCTTAAGTAAGAAACTGCGAGAAGAGCGCCCTTTCGCCAATCCTGGCGAATTAATAGCGCAAATTAACAAAGACATTCAACAAGCGCGTATTCTATTCAATGATCCGAACGGAAGCGCACAGCAATTAACGACGGAGGTAGAAGGTGTCGATAACGACTGAAAGAAAAAGTGAATTGGTTGAGAAGTATGGCAAAGAGGCTGGACCCGGTGCCTCGCCCGTGCAGATAGCGATTCTTACTGAACGCATTAAGAATTTGACTGAGCACTTAAAGGATCAGAAGAAGGATTTTAGTACCCGACGAGGATTGTTAAAGCTAATCGGCAAGAGGAAGCGCTTGCAGGCTTATTACCAGAAACAAGATCCCATGGCTTACTCGGCATTGATCCGCGAACTTGGATTGCGCCGATAATTAAAGCGATACCCTCCTGAAAAGCGGGATGCGGCATCGTACAACCTCAAAGGAAAGAGCGAAAGATATATCAATGACTAAACTAGAACATCAATTAGGTGGCCAGACCCTGTCGATGGAGACGGGGAAAATTGCCAAGCAGGCCAATGGCGCCGTATGGCTACAATACGGTGAGACTGTTGTTATGGTAACTGCCTGCCGGACCAATACCCCTGAGGATCGGGGATTTTTGCCTCTAATCGTTGATTATAGGGAAAAAACATATGCCGGTGGTCGCATTCCCGGTAATATTTTTAAGCGTGAAGGGCGTCCGACAGAAAAAGAAACCCTAAGCGCGAGGCTAATCGATCATCCGATACGCCCAATGTTTCCAAAGAAATTTCATTATGAAGTCCAAATTTACGTTTCGATATTTTCCTATGATGGAGAAAACGATGCCGACGTTTTGGGCTTATTGGGCGCCTCTGCTGCTTTAAGTATTTCTGATATCCCCTTTGCCGGTCCCATGGGAGCGGTGCGTGTCGGCCGTATGAACGGCGAGTTTGTTGCCAATCCAACACATAGCCAGCAAGAAGAGTGTGATATTGAAATTATCGTCTGCGGCACTTCCGATTCGATCGTAAGCGTCGAAGGTGGAGCCCATGAGGTTTCGGAGCAGGATCTCGTGGATGCGCTGGCTTTTGGTCACGAGCATATCAAAGACCTGGTTATAATGCAGGAAAAGCTCGTTGCCGAAGTTGGTAAAGAGAAAATAAAAATCGAAGCCGACGAGGTCGACACCGAACTGGTTGCTGCTGTTGGCGAACTGGTAAGTGATCGAATAAAAGAAGCGAATAGGATCCCGGCCAAAGAAGAACGCCAAGGCCTAATCGACGAGATTCGGGCAGACGTCCTCGAGGGACTTGCTGAGCGTTTCCCAGAGGGTGCAAAGCAGATCAAAGCCGAAATAGAAGCGCTGCTCAAGGCCGATATGCGGGGGATGATTCTCAATGAAAAACGCCGCATCGATGGCAGGGCACTTGATGAGGTGCGGGAAGTTACTTGTGAAAGTTCAATTCTTCCGCGCACACACGGCTCTGCTCTTTTTACGCGCGGCCAAACCCAGGCCCTCTGTGTCGCCACCCTTGGAACAAAACTGGATGAGCGCATGGCAGATGACCTGAAAGGTAAGCGATTTAAATCCTATTACCTTGACTATAATTTCCCAGCTTACTCCGTCGGTGAAGTGCGCTTTGAAAGGGGTCCAGGTCGGCGTGACATTGGTCATGGGCATCTAGCCGAACGCGCTATTGAACCGGTAATCCCATCCGATGAATCTTTTCCTTATACGATACGTTTGGTTTCCGATATTACCGAATCAAGCAGCTCAAGCTCAATGGCAACGGTATGTGGTTGCTCTTTGGCCCTAATGGATGCTGGTATCCCGATCAAGACCGCCGTATGCGGAACGGGTGTGGGGCTGGTTATGGAAGGGGACGAATACGAACTGCTAACAGATATCCGCGACGCCGAAGATTTTTTAGGTGACATGGACCTGAAAGTGGCTGGCACCGTTGATGGCATCACAGCGATACAGATGGATATCAAGGTCCAAGGCCTAAAGTTAGAAATTCTCAAAGAGGCCCTCGACAGAGCTAAAGAAGGCCGCGACAAGGTTTTGGGCATTATGAACGAATGCCTCTCCGAATCTCGGGACGACCTTTCTCGCTGGGCACCTCGCATCGAGTTCATCAAGATCAATCAAAGCAAGATTGGCGCGGTCATCGGTCCAGGTGGAAAAACGATTCGCGAAATCGAAAAGACTGGGGCGACTATCAACGTTGCCGAAGATGGAACGATTACCATTGCCTCGGTTGAGGCCGGTCCTGCCCAGGAAGCGCGTCGCATGATTGAAGGTATCACCGCAGATGCCGAGATCGGGAGGGAATACAATGGCACGGTTAAGCGTATTATGCCTTTCGGCGCTTTTGTCGAAATCCTGCCAGGCAAAGAAGGTCTTTTACATATCTCCGAACTGGCGCATAATCGGGTAGAGAAAGTCGAAGACGTTATTGCCGAAGGGGAAAAGATCGCTGTTAAGGTACTTGAAATCGATACAGGTGGTAAAATGCGGCTCAGCCATAAGGCTTTGCTCAAAAAATAAATCCACAATATGGCCTATGCAGCTATCGCTTTATAAATTAGAAAAGACTACCGAATTTAATTTGGTAGTCTTTTCTAATTTCATGATCTTGAATTAACAAAGGCTCATAATAAAAATTATGTCAACTATCCCCATAAAAGGCACGTACGATTTCTCAAAAATTGAAGAGAAATGGCGAACCCATTGGCAAAAGAATAAAGTATATAAAACGATAGGCCCAGGGGAGGATGGATTTATCGAGGGGAAACCCAAGTGTTATATACTCGATATGTTCCCATACCCAAGTGGTGCTGGTTTGCATATCGGCCATCCTAAAGGATATATCGCCAGCGATATTTATAGCCGCTACAAGCGGATGCAAGGGTTTAATGTCTTGCATCCTATGGGCTTTGATAGCTTTGGTTTACCGGCAGAGCAATATGCGATCGAGCACAATGTGCACCCGGCGATTATAACGGAAGAGAATATCGATTCTATCCGCAGCCAATTGCAATTTCTAGGACTTTCCTTCGACTGGGACCGTGAGATCGCAACTTCTCGAGAAGACTTTTATCGATGGTCGCAATGGATATTTACTCAGTTATTCGACTGTTATTTTGATACGGATGATATCTGGCAGGATGGTCAAGGCAGAGCTATTCATGGTCGAGCAAAAAAGATAGAAGATCTAGAGTTGAAGTTTGCCGAAGGAAAATCGTATACTGAGGCTGATCGTAAAATATTGGGTGAGTTTGCAGATACATCATGGGGAGCGCTTAAAACGGCCGATCAAAAAGCTGTGCTCAATAATTACCGGCTTGCCTATCAGCAGGAAGTAGTTGTTAACTGGTGTCCGGGGCTGGGCACCGTATTGGCCAATGAAGAAGTTACAAACGATGGTCGTAGTGAGCGAGGTGATTTTCGGGTTTATCGCAAACCTCTTAAACAGTGGATTATGCGCATCACCGATTATGCAGCTCGTCTTCTCGAGGACCTTGATGCACCACTTGAAGACCGCAATGGAAGCCCTTTTGCACTGGATTGGCCAGAGCCAATTAAGATTATGCAACGTAATTGGATTGGGCAAAGCTTCGGAGCTGAGGTGCGATTTGATATTATAGATCCCATGGATGGTGAGATCGCCGGTCAACTCCCCGTTTTTACGACCCGGCCTGATACGCTCTTTGGTGCTACTTTTATGGTTATCGCTCCGCAGCACCCTTTAATTGATTCTCAGAAAACCTCTTATCTGGTACCCGATGAATGGCCGACTAATGCGTTGGATGGATGGCGGGGGCAAGAGCCACGATTGGATATTCGCGAAGCCATTCGAAAGTATATTGATACGGCTGCAACCGAGGTGGCTGTAGATCAAGATAAAAAAGAGAAGACCGGTATTTTTTGTGGTATATATGCCAGAAACCCAGTCAACGGTGAAGAGATCCCTATTTTTGTGGCGGACTATGTCAGTATGGATTATGGCTCCGGAGCCATAATGGCTGTGCCGGCGCACGATGAACGCGACCACGCCTTTGCCCTGGCCTATGGTTTAAAGATTGTCTCGGTTGTCGAAGGGGATGGACAACGTGATGATCAGTGTTACTCTGGAAGTGGCATTGCCATAAATTCACCGGTTATTGGGGATAGTGCTTTTGCCATAAACGGTTTGAAAAGTAAAGAGGCAAAGAATAAAATTATCGCCGAATTAACTGAAACCGGCCTGGGTAAAGAAGCCGTACATTACAAGCTTCGGGATTGGATCTTTTCTCGCCAGCGCTATTGGGGGGAGCCTTTTCCTCTCGCAACCCACTCGGAAGGATATTCGATCACGTTGGATCCACCCGTTGTTTTACCTGCAATGGACGATTTTCGGCCGGAAACATCGGATGATCCATCTAGGCCAGTTTCACCGCCCTTGCATCGCGCTGGATCTGAATGGGCTACTATTGAAGTGGATGGTGAGACTTACCAGCGAGAGTTGAATGTCATGCCGCAATGGGCTGGATCGTGCTGGTATTTTTTGCGATTCATCGATCCCTTAAACAGCGATGTCTTTTGCGATAAGGCGAAAGAAGGGTATTTCATGCCTGTCGATCTTTATATCGGGGGGGCTGAGCATGCTGTTTTACACTTGTTATATGCGAGGTTTTGGCACAAGGTCTTGTATGATCTCGACCATATTTCGACACCGGAACCGTTTAAAAAACTCTTTAATCAGGGAATGATAACAGCCGATGCATTTCAAGACGAACGCGGTGTCTATATAGACATTCGCGAAGTTGAATTTCGCGATGAGGTGCCATATGAACGCGGCACAGATAAGAAACTGACAAAATCAACTGGAAAGATGGGGAAGCGCTACAAAAATGGTTTGCCACCAGAGGAAATCGGCGCAGAATTTGGCGTCGATACTTTAAGGCTTTATGAAATGTATATGGGGCCCCTGGAAGCAAGTGCGCCTTGGAGTATGGAAGGCATCAGGGGGATGCAGCGTTTTTTACAAAGAGTATGGCGCAATTTCGTAGATCAGGATAGGCTGGTGAAAATTGGTGAGGGGATTGAACCCGAACTAGATAAAAAACTTCATCAAACAATAGAAAAAGTCACAGCGCATATTGAAGGCTTACGATTTAACACCGCAATAGCTGCACTAATCGAACTAAATAACGAATTGGTTTCATTAGATAAGGTACCTGAGGCCATAGCCAGGCCATTTTTGCAGTTATTGGCACCCTTGGCTCCGCATATTGCTGAAGAGATTTGGGAGCTTGCAGATTTTGCCGGAGAAGGGGTCGGTATGCAAGAGTGGCCTGTATCTGATCCCCAAAAATTAGTTGAAGATAGGGTTGTTTTGCCAATTCAAGTAAATGGAAAAGTACGTGACAAAATAGAGGTCGCTCTAAGCATGAATGAAGACGAAATAAAAGAGCTAGTCTTAACCTTAGATAGTGTTAAAAAACATGTTGCTGATGTCGGCCAAATCAAGCGTTTTATCCTAGTCCCAGGCAAAATCGTTAATATTGTGGTGTAAAAATCTACATTTATTAGTCCTATAATTAATTATATGTAAATATAAGAAAAATATAGCATTAAACCATGTAAACTACTGATAAGTAATCGCTTACATATTACTACATCAGTGAAATTCACTCAACATAAAAAAATGTCCACCGCATTGTTATAGATTACATCTAAATTTTAATATAATCTGAAGCATTGTCTAAAAGCTTATCTCTATTTTCATAATACCGCATAGTCGTTTTTAAATCTTTATGACGAAGATGCGCTTGAACCTGCTGTGGTTTTGCTCCACCTTCAATGGCAAGAGTACAACAGGTATGCCGGAACATATGGGCGGTGACATTTTGCGGAACGCCAGCGCGGCGGGCGTATTTTTTAACAATGTGATTAATTGATTGGTCTGTTAGCGGCTTGCCTCGCGAGGCATTCCTGGAGAGGCTAATAAATATTTTTACATCGACTTCCGTAGAATAACCAGATTGCAAAAGCGCTTGCTTGTAGATCTCCAGATGGTGTAGAACCGACGCTTGCAGCTTGATCTCTTGTGCCATACCAGATTTAGTCTGGGGGAGGTGTAAAATGTAAAATACGCCCTCTGTTGCAATGTCTGTCCAGGTAATGTTCGCCACTTCAGATCTGCGCAACCCGCCAAAGGTTAACAATTGAAAAATTGCCGAATCCCGTGTCCGAACCAAGTCATTTTTTTCTTCAGCAATGGCTCGTTGTATTTTTGCCAATGCCTGATTTGATAACGCTTTTCCCGATAAGGTCTCATCAACTTTATACCCGCGCACAAGAGTTGAATCTGCGGGATTTTTATCAATATGGCCGGCGGCGACCAGCATTTTAAATAATGCCTTTAAACTGGCTAATTTTCGATTGATACTACTGCGTTTGTAATCTCGGCCCGCAAGATCATTTCTAAAAGCGATAATATGTTCATAGGTGATCGATTGTAGATCTTCAAGTATAACTTGATCAATTCCAATAAATGCAAAGAAGTGCTGTAGATCAGCAGAATAAGCGCGCCGGGTCCGTTCGCTGAGTTGGCCACTGAGAAACTGCTGAAGAGGACCCTCTAATACAGATCCCATTCCATTGCCCAAGACAATGGGTAAGTTGTTCATATATAAACCCTTACTGTGTATATTGCAATCAAAGCATTCTGGGATTCCAAATATAGCATGATTGTAAAAATCTGTCATTAAGTATTTATATATTAACTATAAAATTTAATCAATAATACATAACTCATTAATTAATAATATCTTATACTAATTATAACAGGCATTATCGTTAGTATGATATGCAGCAAAACACACTATAACTTTCTAAATAATCGATCGATTGCGCTTAATTGCAGCTTTGCCATAATTGGCTTGCCCGCTGGACTTATATGCGGCTCATCTGTATTTAACAATTGATCCATGATCCCTCTCATCTCAGCAACCCCCAATGGCTGTCCTTTCTTAATACTGATCTTGCGCACATAGGCTAATACCATCGCATTCCGCCACGTGCCGCCAGACTCATGCCCATCCCTAGCATCATTCAGCAATTGATAAAAGAATTCTCCTTCGCCCCAATGCTCAAGTTCTACAGGTATCGCCTCGACCAATATAGTCCGTTCGCCAAAATCCCTAACGACGAAACCCAATTTAGAAAAATCATCACGTAATTCACGAAAAATGGCATAGTCGGCCGATCCCATTTCCAGCTTTAAAGGAAAGAGTAATTGCTGACAATCACTTACCGAGTCATTTATTTGCCCCATAGCTCTGGCATAATTTATCCGTTCATGTGCCGCTTGTTGATCGACTAAAAGCAACCCGTCGTCTATTTGCACAAGTATATATTGTCCGTGAATTTGCCATATTTTTGGATTTTCATGCAAAATAGACGCATCGATATCTTGAGCACTTGAATCGCTTTTGGGAACTGTAGAAGGAGCAATCAGCGAAAACGACAACTGGTCAGGCAGTGTATTAATTGCTCGCACAACACTGGACTCTTCTTTTGAGGGATTCAACTCGATGGACGAATTGAGGTCAAGTTGAGAAGGTTCGCCAATTTTAGCTGGCCTAAAATTCGATGCTTGGCTGTCATAAACAAAGGATTGAGCGTCTGGCATGCGCAGGCTATCTCTTACGCAAGCTTCTATTGCTGCCGTCACCTGCGCCTCATTGGCAAGCCGTATTTCTCTTTTTGTCGGATGCACATTTACATCAATTTTCCGCGAATCCATATCTAACCAAAGCATAAATACTGGAGACCGGCCCTCCGATAATAAGCCGCCATAACCCCGTGTTACAGCTTCGACCATTGGCTTAGAATGAATCGGCCTGCCTCGAACGACTATATATTGCTTCCCTCTGCTTCGATCGCAAAATTCAGGCACCGCGAGGACACCTTCGACCTTAAGCCCCTCTTGCTCATATTGCACATCTACAAGCCCACCCGAAGTCACCCCAAGTAAATCGGTCGCCCTCTCCCGGCGGGTCGCTGGAGAGTAATTCATCGTAGAGCGCTCTTCGTTTTGTAATTCGAATCCAATGGCCGGATAACTCGCTGCAAGATGTATCATAATCTGGCTAATATGACGAGCTTCGGTGTCGACGTGGCGCATGAATTTACGACGAGCCGGGGTATTAAAGAATAAATTGCGCACCGTAATCGTAGTCCCCATAGCTCGGCCAATGCCATGCATCTCACGTTCAATTCCCCCTTCAACGACTAAACGCGCACCTTCCTCATCGGCTTGCGAGCGCGATTCAATTGACAGGTGAGCTATTGCCCCAATACTAGCTAAGGCTTCGCCGCGGAAACCAAGCGTATCGATTTGAAATAAATCGGAAGCTGAAGATATCTTACTAGTAGCATGTCGATGAACGCACATACCAATATCCTCTCGGCCCATGCCCACGCCATCATCGGAGACGACAATCGACTGCTTGCCCCCTGCCCGGATGGCGACATTGACCCTTGCCGCCCCAGCGTCGATCGCGTTTTCAACTAACTCCTTAACAACCGATGCGGGTCTTTCAACCACTTCGCCTGCTGCAATTTTGTTAATTATATTTTCTTCTAGCAGTTGAATTTTGGCTGTCATCAGCACTCCAGGTTCATAATTCGGGCCAAATTCGTTCAGCGCGGTCCTTAAATTCCTCTTCTGTGATCCGGCCTGCTTTTAGGTCGTCATCCAACTCTTGCAATCGGCGACGTGGAGATCCTCCCCCCTTGAAGTCCTGTTGAATTTGCGACCACCCATGCCACAAACCAATACCTAATAATATCGCAATAAACAGCGGGGCCCAATACGGAGAGGTCTCTTGACCTTCAATCTCTACCCCTCCCCTATCACGCCAGGTTCTAATCGCGACAGACTGAAGATCATCCATCAGCACAATACGCTCAGCCAACTCCTCCCCGCCTTCCCGCTGAATGCGAACAGACTGTTTCAGCTGCCAATACGTTCCAGTTGGGCAAATAACAAGAGCGTCGATAAGATGGGTATCCCGTATCTTGCTATATTGATCCTCAGAGACGGGAATCGCTGTCGGTTCAATTAAATTGAGTAATAAGACAACGGCAAATAGGAAGAACGCCAATGCGAACGCGAAATATAATGATTCGCCCTGCCCCTTCAACGACTCTCCCTTTTACTCAGAGACTCATCGGCACGGGCCGATTTACGCATCCATTGTAACAATTGATAACTCTCGGCGACTTGCGATAGGCTTAAAAGGGGTTCAGACTGACCATTGATCGCATTTATAAAACTGCGGTAATACGATCTAAGATCATTGCGTTGAAAAGCCAGGGCAGTACTTATATCAACCTGACCATCTATGCTATAAGAACGTATTCGCCCAGTAGAATGTGGAGAGGAAGAATCGACAAGCATAAATAGCCCTTCAGCACCATTGTGCATTGTTAAAAAAACCGTCATGGTATCTTCGTTCGGCCCCGAATGGAAGAAATTTCGCATGCGACTGTATAGCACATCAACTGGCCCCCACGTGGCCAATAGCAGGTCACAGAAAGATAAAGCCATTTGATCGGAAAAGGATTCGCGAGAAAGAGTCTGGCTGCTTGAATTGATATCTAGGTCTATAACAAAATGTGAGGCAGGTTGAATCGCCGCCTGCGCCTTGATCAATCTTGTGCAGAACTCTGTATGTAGGCCGAGCGACATTATGTGGATATGAGACAGCTGGACTCCTTGTGTCATTTTCTTAAAAGGGTCGAACTGCCGGTGAATAGGATGTGTTGCCAAAACAAAAATATCGGCTTCTATTGCTGCCTTAATCCAATAATCCTTATCCTCGACGTCCAATAAAACCAGTCCGTCAACCGTAGCAAGATCTAAGGACAAGTGGTCGCCATCGTGTTCTATAAGTATAATGTCTTCAAAATCTGTAATTGCTTCTTGATGTGCTCTTATTTGGGCAGAATCGCCCATTATAAACAGATTGACCATTCAGATCTTGCGCGAGGGGTTATGAGGAGATATAGTTTAAACTTCTAGGCGAGCCCAATATTACAGACTTCATTTGTAAATTATAGTAAATAAGGCTAATACCAGATATGATTTGGGCAATATTAATTTTCCTACTTGTTGCACTAACCAAATATTTTACATCATTGCGATTGCGCAAGCTACGCGACCAAGTGCAACGCGATCAAAGAATTACTGACGATCTAAGAAAACAATTGACCGAGGTTGCTGAAAAAGAATCCACATTAAAAAACGAGACAGAGACCTTGATGAGCAAAGTGAGCATAATGCATAATATTGTATTAAATCTGGAGCGCTCGTTGGAGAGATTGGGGAAACCCAAATGAAGCTAATTAACTTTATTTATAGTCAATTTACATAATTTACACTATGTGCCATTTTATGGGTTTTCCCATCTTTCTAAAATATCTTCTCGGATTTCCCCTTGCAATAAGGGAATTAAACGATCACGAGCAATTTGGCGGATTTGTAAATCTTGATCATACTTGGAAAACTCGAGTAATAAGCTACGGTCTGCACGTGAATGCTGAACAACAGCAAGTAAGACCGTGGGATCAATATCGGTGGCCAAATGCACCAAGAGGTCATGGCTAGTTGTAGGGTGCATAGCAACCGCGTTGCGCACTGCTGGATCTTGGTCTGTGGACAATTTCTCTAGGGTTATTAGGGAAGTATTAACATTTTGGCACACCGCCTTACGCACGATTGGCGATGGGGCATCACTCATCTGCTGCAGCCAAGCCCCCGGGATATTACGATGTTGTAAAGCCGTCACAACAACGGCTTGAACACTATCCTGAACTAACTTTTCCAATACCCATTGGGGTGTTTTCAGATTTTCGGCGAGTTGCCTTCGTATCAATGGATCCGTATCCATTGCCAAAACATCGTAAACAGATTCAGGTAAGTTTTGATTACTAGACAATCCGAGTCTAACCAAAGGCCTTTTATCTATAGCTAATCGATGACCAATCCGCTCTATTAGTTTTTTTTGAAAGGTGGATCCCATAGAATCAAAGTTTAATGCAAGGGCAATACCTGAACGAACAATTGGCTCGGTATCTTGCGCCAGTAAAAGTTGAATGTCGATAGGAGTATGCCGATTCGCCGCGACATAAAACCGAACTCCATTGTCCTCATCCTCAGCAAGTATGGCCAACTCTTCGGGATTACTACTGACCTGAGCCTGTTTTTTTTGCTTAGCGTCAACATCTCGCTCAGCACGCAATAGTTGCATAACATCCCAGCGGTCGAGTTTTCTCAGATGGCGACGCAAATCTTCCTCAATAGAGGGTTCCGCCCCACGGCGAATTGGTTCATCCGCTGCCAATAGATTAGTACTCGGCAAGATTAGTAGTACGTATAACCACTTGTATTTATGCAACTTATCCATGCCTATTTCTGATTAATATCTTTTGTCGCGCCCCAGTTCCTTCACTGATTTCAAGCAACTGACATGCCATTTATTCGTATTATTTAGTGTTTGAGTCCTTATTTTGCTTAATTTTATCGTTTAATCGTTGATTAAACTCCTGCGCCGAGTGTTGCCCATCCAACCGCAACAAATAATCCATGGCAATGGTCTCGGCGATGACGGTTATATTTTTACCTGGAAAAAGCGGAATATAGACCTCTGGCAATTCCACGCCCAACACTACAACCCGGCCTTCTTCAAGCCCCAAACGTTCATAGGTGAATTCATTATCCCAATCGACTAGATTCACCAAAACTTCCACCCTCTTTTGTCGCCGAGTCCCTCTAACTCCGAACATTTTCTTAACATCGATTATTCCAATTCCACGTATCTCTACATGGTCCTGAAGGATTTCAGGACTATGTCCCACGAGAATCCCTTGGGCTTTTCTATTGACTATTACCACATCATCAGCGACCAAACGATGCCCACGTTCAACTAGATCTAATCCGACTTCACTTTTACCGATGCCACTACGCCCCCTAAAAAGCAACCCCACTCCATCCACATCGACCAAGGTACCATGTACAGATAATTGCGGCGCAAAGACCCCATCTAAGTAAAAATGAATCAGATGCGTAAACTTAGCCGTATTAAAATCTGATTTGAGCAGTGGAATTGCACGCTCTTCCGCTAATTGTCTTAATTCGGGTTGCACCCTGCCATGGCCAGTTAAGATCACACATGGAATATCGAATTGATACATAATCTCAAGTGCTTGACGGCGGCGAACCGGTGTCAGGCTGCGCAAATACTCTACCTCCGTATTCCCGAGCAACTGGATCTGGTCCAAGGTGAATAGTTCAACAAAACCCGCCAATGCCAATCCGGGTCGATGGGCATCACTACCATTAATGCTCTTATGCAACCCCTTTTCGCCCGCCACAATCTTCAACCCCAACAACCTACCGTAGGTCGAAAGTAAATCTTTTATTGTCAGCTCACTCATCTTCTTTTAAACCTTCGAAAATCCGGCGGTAACCGTCATATCTAGCTTGCGCAATTTGCTGGCCTTCAACCGCTTCCCTTACTCCGCAATGCGGTTCGTGAAGATGACTACAATCGGCAAATTTGCACTGACTTAGCATCGGTTCGAATTCGGGGTAATAGGCATCCAATTCCGCGGCTTTAATCCCCCAAAGCCGTAGTTCCTTAATGCCCGGCGTATCGGCGATATATCCACCCTGTTTCAATTTAAACAAATGTACAGCTGTCGTTGTGTGACGCCCCCTATCGTGCCGAGTCATTATTTCTCGGGTTTTCAACCCTAAGCCCGGCTCGATAAAATTGAGCAGACTCGACTTACCCACTCCAGATTGGCCAACTATAATCGAGGTTCGCCCCAGTAAAGCACTCTTGAAATCATGCATTCCTTCGCCACCTAACGCGTCGGTCAAGAAGACCGGATACCCCAGCGCCACATAGGGAGCCATCAGTAAAGAGGCTTCATCTATTGAGATTAGATCTATTTTATTGATGCAGATGATAGGCTGTAAATTCCCTTTGACTGCCATCAAGATCGCGCGATCTATAAAACCGATTCTGGGAGAAGGTTCCCGCGCGGACACAACAACGACCAATTGGTCCATATTTACGGAAAGGATCTGCTCGAAGGGCCGGGCACCACTAGCGCCACGGGAGAACTTGGAAGTCCGCGGATGCACAGCCTCAATAACACCCGCTTGATCCGCTGTTGGGACAATATCGACCCAATCACCAACAATGACCGGGGAATTTGCCTTGCGATGTCCGGATTTCAACCGGCCCCTGATCTCGCATAACCAGTTGGACTCGTCGATTTCGACTAGGCACTTGAGGCCCGATATCCTGATAACACGACCCCGCAAGATCGTTCCCCCTCCCCTATTCGCCTTGAGAGAGACGCTCAGAGAGGTAGTTCGGATAATCTAATTCGGCAATCTTGCGTTGAGTTATTTTCACTGGATACTCAATGCGCTGGAGTTCGACGCAATGCTTTTCGGTATCCCATAAAGCAAAAGATGCGCGCCAATCCCCATCGCGGGGTTGCCCTACGCTGCCTACGTTGATCAGGTATAAGTGGGGACCAATAGCAACAGTTGGCGAGGTAAGAGAAACCGGCTTACCGTTCATCTTACAGAATATGGCCGCTTCGTGTGTGTGCCCGACAAAGGATAGGGACCAATCGAGGCGATCCATACACCAAGCGATCTTTTCGTACATACAAAGGGGTTCCCATTCCTCTGGCTTGAGGGGATTCGCATGAGCAAAAACAGCTTCACATTCTACCCACCGATAAGCGGCTTGGCGCAAATAATTGACTTCGCTCTCTTCCAATACTTCACATGCATGGTACAAGGACGGCCGAGCGAGTTGGTTAAAGCTTTGAATATAGGTGGGATCAATGACTGCCTGGTCGTGATTGCCTAATATTATCTGGGCTCCGACCTCTTTTAAGCGATAAATACAAGCTAGGGGGTCGGGGCCATATCCGACGATATCACCCAAGCAGAGTATGCGATCGACTTTTTCATTCGCCGCTGCAATTAAGACAGACTCAAGTGCCTCAAGATTCGCGTGAATATCCGCAAGGACCGCAATCTTCACGATGCTCTCGTTGTCGCCTGTTGATTGGCCTCGGTTTCCCGAGTATCCTTGCCGCTGCTATTCTTCATCTTTTCGTAGACATATTCAATAATTCCCTTGCGCATTTCCAGCTCTAGAAGCAGGAAACGATAGTGCAGCACTAGGCAGCCGCGCTCTTGATCTTCTTCTATCGACTGAATTTCACCGTGGAGGCCCTCAATTGCAAAAGGAATCCGTTGAGAATCACCGTAGAGCAATGCGTAGTCACCATCGGTTCCAGCGAAATTAGGGCTGACTAACAGTGCGACACCTCCAGCGCTGATATCTCGAATTTGCACCTTGTATTCTTTCGGGTCCGCCTCAGAGTCTCCCTCCTGTATTTCGGCAATAGCCCCTTTTATACGATCACCATCATAATCGGTAATTTTAAGTATTGCCTTGTCAACGGATCCCTTTGAAATATGCACCATTTTTGTATTCC
This sequence comes from Gemmatimonadota bacterium, assembly GCA_018672475.1. Classification (GTDB taxonomy): domain Bacteria; phylum Latescibacterota; class UBA2968; order UBA8231; family UBA8231. The sequence continues at coordinate 21,296 of JABHFS010000105.1, forward strand.
AAGAACAATTGGCCCGTTCTAACTGTCGTCTTTCTTCCGAGTTGGCTGTCCAGCGCACCTTACTCGAAACCAACTTCTTACGCACAGAGTCAATGAGTATCAATTGCTTTTCGGAAAATTCATTGTAGTCTTGGGCTTTTTGAATAGCCTTATCTAATAGCTGGATCGAACCGAGGACCTTCGGCGGCCGGCTGATTTTTGCTTGACGCGCTACAATAGCCAAGACTTCGCTTTGCGGTCCGTTTAGCCCGCGCGTTTTAGCCAGTTGATAAAATGTAGTCCAGGATGCTTTTTTCTCGTGATGAGCGGCATATAAAAGACCAATGAGTCTTATGAGTAATAAGCCTACAACGAGGATAAAAAACGCGAGTACAAACCAATAGATGTGATTTAGATTTGCGTCTTCTATGCCAAGGTAGGCATTCGCAGCAAGCAAAGCCAGCATCTGTTGCCTCCCTGCCGGCGAGAGCCGACATGAGAACACTCAATTAAAAAGAGCACTTATAGAGGTCTCTTCGTGTATCGCGCGAATAGCATTGGCAAAGAGCGACGCGACAGAACAGACTTGAACCTTTGGATTGCCCTTGCCGGTGGGCAATGGAATAGTGTCGGTAATTGCTACGCCTTCGAGACCGGACTGATCTAAACGCTCGATGGTTTCACTCGTTAACGTACCGTGGACACAACCGGCATATATTTTTTTTGCTCCTCGATCTTTAACTGCAGCAGCTCCTTCGAGGATCGATCTGCCCGTTATGATTTCATCATCAAAAAAGATCACATCGTGGCCGGCCACATCGCCAATCACACCATGGACTTGTATGCTACCATCACCTCCCATGCGTCGATCTACGACCGCAAGGGGCAGACCAAGGCGCTTTGCATAAGCTTCTGTGACCTTGGCTCGACTGATATCGGGAGCAACAACAACGAGGTTTTCCCGCTGCACCCCTTCATAATGGGCACAGATTGTGGGAACACCGCTTAATTGGTCGACGGGGATTCGGCTAAATCCCATAATTTGTGGACTGTGCAAAGTCATGGTAAGAATGCGATCTGCCCCTGCCTCTGTTATCAGGTCGGCCATTAGGCGACCCGCAACCGAGATTCTTGGCTCGTCTTTGCTGTCGGCTAAAGCATAAGGGTAATAGGGCAGCACCGCGGTAATACGACGAGCGGACGCGTATTTCAAAGCGTCTAGGGCAATGAGCAACTCCATAAGGTGATCACTGACAGGCGGGCATGAGGTCTGAATAAAAAAAACATCACAACCGCGCACATTCTCGCAGATCTTCACTTTGATGTTTTCGTTGCTAAAGCTAATAAATTCGATAAGACCGGGGTCTAAGCCTAAGGACTGACAGATGCCAATGGCGAGCCTGGGATTGCTCTGCCCCGCGAAAACCTTTAGATCATTACCCATCCAATATAGCGGCCCCCACCCCCCTACAACATATCCATTGTCAAGCGAGCCTGCGCTGCAATTGGGTATTGCGAAAATTCACGAGTGATCGACTCTAGTAATTCCCGTTGCCTATTAAGGTCTCCCACCAAACCATATACTCTTGCGGCTTCCATTTGAGCCATTCCTTGGCGAATGGTACCCGCTTCCTGTGCAGCATAAGCCTCATAGTGCTTACCTGCTTCTATCAATTGGCCCTCAGCTTCTAAACAGGAGCCCAAACCGCTCTGCGCAGCATAGGCCAAGACATCGACAGGCTCATAATTGTCAAGATAATTGCGGTAGTAACTTTTTGCCTCTGCGAACCGACCTTGCGCATAATGGAGGTTAGCCAAAATCACGATACCGTGGGCGGCGGCAGGAGCGCCGGAATAAGAGCTAACCAATTGTTCCGCCAGGCGAATAGCCTCTGTAGTTTGCCCTCCCTGCTCGGCCATAAGCACATCACCGAGTAAAGTTGCCGCCTCAACCTTGGCCGTTTCCCTTGAATCTATGAAATAGTTAATGGCCACTATAGCCACTAAAAGCCCGACAACCCCACCGGCAAAAAGTTGCGTGCGAGCTTTTACATAAGCAACAGCTTCCATTATCCATTCGACAAATTCGTCTTCACGGAGTTCTTCTTTGCTTAATTTCTGACTTTCACCAGCCATGAGAGTATTTGGACTCCATTTGTTTAATAGTCAATAACGGCTTCAAAACGGCAATCTGGTAGTTTCTTGCGCCCCTGTAGAAAACTCAACTCGGCCAAAACGCTGATGCCAACAATTTCCGCCTCAAGTTTATCGAGCAATAGACAGGACGCGGCCAGTGTTCCTCCCGTTGCCAAAACATCATCTACTAACAAAACCTTTTGCCCTGCAGATATAGCATCGGCGTGTATTTCGATGCTATCACTGCCGTATTCCAAATCGTATTCCTGACTCAAAGTTTCCGCCGGTAGTTTACCCGGCTTCCTCATTGGAATAAATCCACAGCCCAATTCAATCGCTATCGGGGCGCCAAGAATAAAACCGCGTGATTCGATACCGACAACCAACTCAACCTTATCATTGAGAAAGGGGTTGCCCATTGCGCTAAGCGCCGCTTTTAAAGCACTAGGCTCCTTGAGCAATGGGGTAATATCTTTATAGGATATACCCGGCTTGGGAAAATCTGGGACATCGCGGATAAGCGAACTTAATTTTTTATTGTCCATAATCAGAATTTTATCGCAAAACCTTGCACTCGGTGAATAGCTGGCCTCCAATTAACAACGCAGTCGCTCACAACGCTTCCCGGCGGACCAGACTTAAGATCTACAATTAGATTATCGAGGGATTTTTGTGGCCCTTGGGCCACGACTTCAACATTACCATCGGTCAAATTCCGCACAAAACCTATAAGATTATATGCATCTGCCCGTTGCTTTGTAAAATAACGAAACCCCACGCCCTGCACTCTCCCACGAACTATTATATGTACGCTTTCAGCAGTAGAGACCATGGACTTGAATGTTGTTAAGTTAATGTCTTATAGTATAGATATGCTGAAATTTGCTGTCAATATAACAATAGATTACATATTAAATGTTATATGCCTAATATATTAAAACAATGCATATATAAATGGTGCTACTGCAGATCCTTGCGTCATTACAATAAGTAGACCTAGGAGGATTAAGGTCGTAAAAATCGGCCCCAACCACCACTTCTTGCGGACTTTCATGAAAGCCCATAACTCTGAAATTATGCTAAATTTGCTTACCATATCTTAAAACCCTTATGTTGTAATTATCCGACGATTCGACTTACAGATTCGCCATGATGAATCGCCTTGATCGAATCACTTAATAATCTAGCAACGCTCAATACCTCAATCTTCTCCCTTGGCTTGCCCGTAGGTAGGGGGATTGTATTCGTCGTCGCAAAAACCTCCACGGGCGAATCGTCGATCCGCTGTAAAGCCTGCCCCGAAAAAATACCGTGAGTACAACCCGCGAGTATCCTTCGTGCGCCCTTATCCTTTAGAATCCGGATAGCTTCCATCATCGATCCCCCCGTCAGCACTTCATCATCAAATAAAAGTGCATCCCGGCCGTCGATATCCCCTATTATATTTTGGATTTCGGCCTTTTCATCATCTGCATGCCGTCTCTTGTCCATAATTGCTAAAGGCAGGTCGAGACGACGGGCATAAGTTCCCGCCTCATCGGCACTGCCTACATCGGGCGAAACCACTACGGCCTTGCCCAGGTTTTGCCGGCGCATAAAGTCGCAAATTAAACCTGTAGCCCAAAGTTGGTCAACAGGGATACGGGAAAATGCGACTATTTGTGGACTGTGCAAGGTGATCGTAAGAATTCGATCGGCTCCGGCAGCCTGTAATAAGTCGGCCACCAAACGCGCACTGATTGAAATACGTGGCTCATCTTTTTTATCTGAACGAACGTAGGGATAATAGGGCAAGACTGCAGTAATTCTCCGCGCGGAAGCGTATTTTAACGCGTCTATTAGCATTAAAAGTTCGATTAAATGATCATTCACCGGAGGCGAAGAAGTCTGCACCACGAAGACATCGTCCTCGCGCACACTTTCTTCTATCTTGACCTTAATATTATCATTGGACGCCCGCACGATCGTACGACGGGTTGGCGATATGTCCAATTGGTTACTTATTTCTTCCGCCAACTCTGGGTTGCTCGATCCCGAGAGTATTTTTAGGTAGTTTTTCATACTGTTACCCCGACAATTGCCTATTGTATTGGCAAAGTAATAATTATAGTTTGATAAGATTAAATACCTGCCCCCTTCAATGCAAGACCAGGGCTTGACAAAGCTTCTACGCTATACTACTTTCGCTCGATCTCATCGAGCAGCTTGCGAAAAATAAAGGGTCCTATGGCGCGCGTGAACATCATGCTACCGGACGATCTACTTCTGCGTATCGATCAAGTAGCGGAGCAAGAAGGCTTAAACCGCAGCAAGCTTATTCGCTTGGCTTTTATGGCGTATTGTGAGCAAAGAGAAGCCGCTTACAACCACCAACGCAGGCAAGCAGACATCGAGCATGGGATGGCCTTGCAAGACAGTTTGCGCAGCGAAGTTCCCGGGTGGGACACTTTAAAAGTTTTACGCGAAGAACGAGCCGCAAGGTGAACCGCTATGCCTTAGACACCTCGGTCTTGTTGCGGTGGTTCTCCCAAATACATGACGCAGACAGCGACAGAGCGCTCGCCCTCAGGCAAGAGCAACTATCCGAAAAAGTTAAGCTAACAGTATTGGACCTGTCGGTCTATGAACTGGCCCACGTACTAAAAGAGGGCCAGACATTTGACCAACCCAGAATTGACGATGCCCTGGCGAGCCTTGAGTTCATGCACGTGGATATCGTGCCTTATTCCTTAGAAATCACCCGTAAAGCCACACAAATTGCCTTTGAACACTCTATAAGCATATACGCCGCCGGCTTTATAGCTCTTGGTGCACAACTTCGCTGTCCGGCCATAACCTGCGATAGAGACCTCTATCGCAAAGTTTCCTCGCTACCTTGGACAGCACTCTTGAGCGACCTCACCTTGGGCGTCTAAATTCCCGCGAGTGCCTGTTCAATATCATCGACCAACTCTTGAGCATCCTCAATACCTACGGCATATCGCACCAATTGGTCGGTAATGCCAATCGACAACCGCTCCTCCGGACTCAAATCGTAATAAGAAACGGTGGCGGGATGGGAAACTAGCGTTTCCACCCCGCCCAAGCTTGGCGCAAGATAGGGCAAAGAGAGTCGGTGAACAAAATCTCGCGTTCGCTCAAGGTTCCCCTCGACCTCAAAGCTGATAAGGCCTCCAAAACCGCTCATCTGAGCCTTGGCGACTTCGTGGTCTACATGGCTTTCCAAGCCCGGATAATAGACTTCGGTCACCTTGGGATGCTCCTCTAAAAATTGCGCAATTTTCGTTGCTGTATCATTTTGCCGCGCAACTCTTAAAGCCAATGTCTTCAAGCCTCGAATCAAGAGATATGAAGTATTGGGATCTACAACCGATCCGGTAATTCTTTGATACTCGCGAATCGCATCGATCAAAGCACCTTTGCCACAGACGACCCCGGCCATTAGGTCATTGTGACCGCCCATATATTTTGTTGCACTGTGTATTACCAGATCGACCCCAAAGTCTAGGGGCCTTTGGTTGATGGGCGTAGCCAGCGTGCTATCTATGAGGACTTTTAATCGACGCTCCTTAGCAAAAGCAACTAATTTTTCCAAATCCAGCACATGCAGATGGGGATTCGTCGGTGACTCGGTGAAAATAAGACGAGTTTCGGGGCGCACCGCCTCGGCTAGCGCACCCATATCACCCGGTTTAACCAGTGTTGTTTCAATGCCAAATTTGGCCAAGGTGCGACAAAACTTAGCCGTCATCCGATAACAGTCTTCCGTTATAATCAAATGCTGCCCACCACGCAACATCGCATAGAGCACAGAGGTGATCGCGCTCATACCCGAAGGAAAGAGCAAGGCCTCTTCCGCGTTTTCTAATGAGGCGATTTTACATTCGGCCACCCGCTGAGTCGGGTTGCCATAACGGCCATATTCGTAGAGGTTTTTTTCTCCACTCTTGAACGCTTCAAATTCTTCGAGATTGTTAAATGTAAAAGTGGCGGTTTGGGCGATCGGGTTTATGAGCGACTGAGCAAACTTATTGCGTTCCTCCCCACCGTGTACTGATCGGGTTGATTCACCGGTAAAGCCATCATTGGTATTTTTCATTTTTGCTCGCCCAGTTAATGAACTAGCTCTTGCGAATCATTGCGTTCAAGAGCTTTGAGTATAGTCGACCGCACAATTTCAAAATCGGCATCCACCTCAATGGGTATATTGCGGTGGGACGGCTCAACCCCGAATTCCTGCAGTCTATCTTCATGGTATTTCACTTTAAAATCGGGAAATTTTAGTCCATGCGCCGTCGAGATTACAATAACCCGGCTATCCGATTCTATTTTCCCCGCTGCAACCAATTTCGTTAATGCGGCTAGTGCCACCCCCGTATGCGGACAGGTAAATAGCCCCTTGCTATCGGCACGCGCACAGGCATTTGCCAATTCATTCTCAGTAGCCTCTTCGACAAGCCCATCGAATTTTTGCAATGTACGGATCGCCCGATCCCGACTGACAGGATTGCCGATTTTAATCGCACTTGCCAAGGTGTCTCGCGCGGTTTGCGGTTCAAAATTTTCGTAACCAGTAAGATAACTGCGAAAAAGTGGGTTGGCACTGGCGGCTTGCGCTACAACGAGCCGTGGGATCTTATCAATCAGCCCCATTTCTTTCATTTCAAGAAATCCTTTCCCCAACGCACTTACATTGCCCAAATTTCCGCCAGGTATGACAATCCAGTCCGGCACTTCCCAGTGAAATTGCTGCAATAACTCAATGGCTATCGTTTTCTGTCCTTCAATACGCAAGGAATTCATTGAGTTTGCCAGATAGATATTCTCCCGCTGACTGATCTCCTGAACCAACTGCATACAGCCATCAAAATCGGTGCGTAAGGACAGTGTAAGAGCTCCATTCGCAATGGGCTGGATTAGTTGAGCGGTTGAAATCATATCTTTAGGTAAAAGCACAATCGCCGGTATTTCAGCCGCAGCGCAATATGCTGCTAATGCCGCCGAAGTATCCCCCGTCGAAGCACAAGCCACCGCGGGTATATTTTGCCCATCGGCTATCATTTGCTTGACCATCGACACCAAGACCGTCATGCCCAAGTCCTTAAAGGAGCCTGTATGGCTATTGCCGCATTGTTTAATCCAAAGATCTTTTACCCCGATTTCAGCCCCTAAGCGCTCTGCCCACAGCAGATTGCTTCCCCCCTCATACATAGAAACCACATTTTCATCATCTACCGCGGGACAAACTAGCTCCTTCTTGCCCCATACCGAGCTGCCATAAGGGTGCACCGTGCTCATATATCGTTGATCAAACAGCGATCGCCACTCGCCCCCTGAACGCCGCTGTAATTGCTCCATGTCGTGATGAACTTCAAGCAGGCCCCCACATTTGCGGCAGTGATAAACAACTTCACTTAAAGGATAATGTTCGCCATCGCACGCGAGGCATTGAAACCAAGCTTTATAGGGCATGCCACCCCCCCCTGTTTTTTTGTGAAAATGCTGTTTTTAAACATCTTATAATTTACTCCTCCTGTGAATAAGCAGCAAGAGTAACACAGAAAGGGACTGGCATTAATAATGCCAGTCCCTTTCTGCTTAGTCCCCGTAAATGCATCAGCCAAAGAGCGCGTCTATCTCATCCTGACTAATCGATTCTTCTCCATTGCCCGCGTCGTCAATTTCTAGCTCATCTGGCTTCGCCGGTTTTTTTTTAGCCTTGGCCTTGGGCGGAGGCTTCTCTTCATCATCACCCAATAAAGCAGCCATTTCTTCTTCAGATATACTGGCGCTCATCCCCTCGCTCTCCTCGTCTTCCTCATCTTCTTCGCTCAGCAAGTCCCCCAAGTCGACATCGCCCCCTTCAGCCTCCTCTGCCTCACCTTCTTCGCTCAGCAAGTCCCCCAAGTCGACATCGTCCCCTTCAACCTCCTCTGCCTCATCTTCTTCGCTCAGCAAATCCTCTAAGTCGACATCGTCTGCTTCAACCTCCTCTGCCTCATCTTCTTCGCTCAGCAAATCCTCTAAGTCGACATCGTCTGCTTCAGCCTCCTCTGCCTCATCTTCTTCGCTCAGCAAATCCTCTAAGTCGACATCGTCCCCTTCAACCTCCTCTGC
>JABHFS010000106.1 GCA_018672475.1 Gemmatimonadota bacterium
CCTCCTCGGCCAGTGCCGTGCCCATCACCAGATTCGGCTCGGCCCCCTCCGGGTAAAGCACCACCAGGACTTGGGCGAATTCACGCAACGATTGCCCCCTGAGCTGCGGCAGACCACGCGCATGGGAGCGCTCCGTCAGGTGCTGTTGCTCGGCGTGTCGCTGCCGTTCTATTAGCGCCAACGCCCCGCCCACCAGCGCGATCAGCAGCAGCGTCTTGAGCGAGCGCAAATAACGCATAAGACCTATAGCCCCTCCTGCACGTCCTTCTTCCGCACTTTCCAGATAAAGGCATCGTAGTAATAATGCAATAACGCGAACGAGCTGAGCAGCGAATAACTGAATAAATCAAAGTTCGTATTGAAACCGACCAGCCCGAAACCAAAATCGCGCACTAAGCCCTCGGTCAACGCGTGGAAGGCCAAAGCATAGGCGGCGCAGATTAGCAGGAAAGCCTTGACCCTGCCCTTGCCTGACACAAAGCGCAACAACGCCGAGTCGCCACCAGTCCTCTCGACCTTGTGGCGATTGTAGAAATAGACCATGACAATATACTGGATGCCGTGCATAATGCGGTGCGCCACTGCAAAAACCAACAAATAGGCTGTGGTGAAACTAGTGAAATACCAGAGGAAATAGCTCGACAGCAAAAAGGCGTATTTGAGCGGGTTGAGTGGGTAACCGCTGCGCACGCACCAGGCCATATGCGCCAAGTAGACCAGAGCATAGACACCGGCGACGGACCAGGAGACCCAATGCACGACCTGCACAATTTCCGCACTGATAGGCAAGCCCCACTCGTGCATCATCCGCACCCAGATCACCGAAAAAAGCGGCGATACGACCAGCATATTGCCAAAGAAAATCCAATTGAGCGCCAAGTCGAATTTGCCCGTCGAAGGCGCGCCGGCCTTGGCCTTAAAATCATAGACCCGCGAGAAACCGTATTGCTGCATCAAACTGTGCTGGTGGTCCCACAGGGTAACAATCAGCACCAGGCTCAAAGGGGCGTATTGGATCAGGGCATAGGTGAAGGCGACGAGCAACAGCGGGCTAAGTACGAAGCGCTCTTTAAAACGCGCGAACTCGGAGGGCGAGCCGTAAATGCGCAACCAAGTGACGAAGTGGTGCGGGATCGTGATCCACAACGCGATCGCCGCCAACGCCGCACCCGGCAAATAATGCCCCGAAATCGAAGCGAAACAAACCGCAATAAAAGGCAGGCCGATAAACCAGATATAATCCTGGCGCCGGTCGATGATATAGCCTGGTTGCAGAATGGCCGAACTACTCATGATCAAAATCTCCAGTCGTTAAGAGCGCCAAGCGATTCGCCGCGTCTGAGCTGAGACGAATCTCAGCGGCGCGGCGCTGTCCTAAATCAGCGGCCAGTCCCTTGACCGCGGTCTGGATCTGCATCGCGTTCCAATCGACTTCGACCTGTTCCCGCACTTCGTCTAATGGCGGCAAACGGGCCTCGTAGCGGTGTAGAACTTGTAATACAATGTACCCATTATCCGTCGCAAAAGGCCCGTGCATCAAACCCTCTTCGGCGCGCAGCGCCCGGCTGACGGGATTCTCGCTAGCCATCGCGCCACTGCCGTAGGTCACATTGACAAAACGACTCATCAGCTCCGTAGTATCGCGCCCGGCACGGAAACGCTCGACGATCGCGGCACCATCGGCCTCGGAGTCGGCGAGCACCCGCCGCACGTCCACCCGGCTCGGCACCTCATAACGCGGCTTGTGCTCCTCGTAGAACAAGCTCAGGGTATTGGCGTTGGGCGCCGGCGCCTGGGTCTTGAGCTGCTCCTGCAAACGTCGTACGATCTGGGTGCGGTGCGACCTTTTGAGTTCCTGCTGAACCGCCGCCTCGTCCTGAATCCCCAACCGGGCAATTTCGAGCGGCACGAGCACCTGGCGACCGACTTCGCGGCGCAACGCCTCCTCCCCCACGACCTGCCCCCACTTCAGTTCCTTCATAAGCTCCAGCGCTCCACCCAACCTCAATTCACCGCCTTCGTAGACGGCCACTACCGTCGTCAGATCCCCCGCCGCGCCATTTGGCCCTAAACTCTGCGACAAAAGCTGTAAACCCGCGCGTTCATAACGTACCTTATACTGGGCGTGCAGCGTGTCGTAATAAGCCAAAAGCTGCCGTCCCATTTTCTCGCGCAATAGCAAACGCCCTATGGTCTCTCGCTCCTGTTCGAAGCTGACCGGATGCACATCGGTCAGCTTGATCAGGAAATAACCGTCGGCCACCTGTAATGGCTCCGATATCTCGCCCGGCTCCATCGTGAAGGCCTTTTCGGTCAACGCCGCGTGCGAGGCCATCGTATCGCCCCAACGGTGATAGCCCATATCGGCACCGCGCTCCAGAATGCGCGGGTCCTGCGAGCGTTTCATCGACAACGCCACAAAATCCGCCCCTTTTTCGAGCTCGGCCAGGATCATGGACAACTGCCCCTCGTCGCGCACCATCAGCAAACTAAAACGCACTTGGCGGTTGTAGGGGCTAGCCTGAAAATAAGCTTGTAATTCTTCTTCGGATACCATCGGCTGCACGATATTCACCCGCTCGTACAACACCCGCTGCAAAAGCTGCCGTTGCTCAACCGCCATCGCCCGCAAAAACACCGGCTCCCGACCCAACCCCCGCTTCTCCGCCTCCTGCACCAACAACTCCTCCTCCACCATCGCCTGCAAAAACTGCTCCGCTGCGAACTCCCGCCGCATCGCCGCGGGCAACCGCGCAAAATACCGCTGATAATCACTGAGCCGAATCGACCGTTGCCCCACCTCCACCAACACCGCATCCTCCTCCTGCTGCGTCAACACCTGCTCCACGACCACCACCTCTTCCCCTCCACAACCCGCCAGCGATCCGCTACTCATCACCCCTGCTAACAACAGGGCATACCCTTTAACCCTTGCCATCCCATTCCATGAAAACGCTCCCGTTTCTCTCCGCCCCCCAAAATACAAGTCACTCCTCCTCATTTTCCCAAGCCGAATTGTGGCTCGCTCCGCAGCTAAGCGAATCGGGTCTACCACCGAGTGGATTGAGATGTCGATTTTGCAGGACAGCAAAATCGGCTTCTCCTCCTCGGAGCCCAATAGGGATGTCGGGCGAGCATGAGTGAGTGCTATACCCGATTCGCGTCCACACGCAGAGCCAAGCACCCGGCCAAGCATTCTCAACACACTACTCATCCTTCTCCCCTTCTTCTTTCATCTTCTGAATCACGGCCAATTCCCGCTTGCTCTCCTCCACCTTCCCCATCTTCAAATAAGCCACCGCCAACTTCTGCCGCGCGTCGAAAAATTCCGGCCGGCCCTCAACCGCCACGGCCAACGCCTCCGCCGCCTGCGCGAAATCCCCCGCCCGGGCATGCAGCAAGCCAATGAAATAATTGACCTCAACATCCTCCGGCGACCGCTTCTTGGCCTGGCCCAGGCTCACCAACGCCTCGTCGAAACGCTGCAAACCCATATAGGCCTGGCCCAAGTTATAATGACCCTTGGCGTATTCCGGATCCAAATGCAGCGCCACCTGGTATTCGGCGACCGCCTGATCCAACTGCCCTAGCCGCAGGTAGAGATTGCCCAGATTGTTGCGGTAGCGCAGACTGTCCGGCGCGATCCGCGACGCCAAGCGATAGGCCTCGGCCGCTTCGGCGAAATGCCCCTGCTGCGTGTAGAGCAGCCCCAATTGCGCGCGCGCCTCGTGGTCGTCAGGTTCATTGCCCAACATCCGCAGTTGGTCGTCGATCTTGTCCAACTGCTGGTCGAGCGCGCGAAACCGTTCGAGTACCTGCTTGCTCTCCTCGCGCCGCCCCAGACGCTTAAGCGCGTTGGAAAGCACGAAATAGGCTTCCTTGGCGAAACCGTCGAGTCCGACGGCGCGGCGAGCCGCTTGTTCGGCAGCCGCGTAATCGCGCCGCTTCATTTCCACTTGGGCCAGGTCAGTAAAGGTCGCCGCATCCGTACTGTCCAGTTCCACCGAACGGTTCAGTGCCACCACCGCCTGGTCGAAGGCGAGTTCCTTGAAACGCATCCGCCCCAATAGCCGGTGAAAGGACGCGTCGGTCGAATCGCGGCGCACGCCTTCGGTTAATAGCGTTTCTACCTCGCCGTACTCACCGCGCAGAAAATAGATATAGCTCAGGTCGTAATAGGTCGCCATATGACGGGGATCGAACGCCAGCACCTTGCGGTGTTCTTCGATCGCCTGCGCGTAATTGAGCTGCTTGACATACATCGCCGCCAAATTGTGCCGGGCCGACACATGCGTCGAGTCCAGCGCCAATACGCGTTGGTAGGCTTCGATCGCATGCGGATAATCGAGCTGGCGCACATAGGCGTTGCCCAGATTATACTGCACCTTGGTATAACCAGGTGCCAGATCCGCCGCCTTCAGATAAGCGTCAATCGCCTCGGTATAACGACCGCGCGCCGCAAGCGCCGTGCCGCGGTCAAAATGCAATTCGGCGTCCATCGTCGACCCCGGGCGAATCTCCGCGGTCTTTTCTTTTGGCCCTTCAGCCGCACAGGCACAAAACGTCAGACATACGAGCAAGATTCTCATTTCGCCCCCCCTTGCACCAACAACAAATCGCGGTCGATCGACAGATTCGCGTATTCTTCTGCAGCCCCACCTGGCCAGTGCACCACAACTCGATCAATCACCTGGGCCGCCGCAAGACCGAAATGTAATCGCAAGTCACTCTGCGAGAGAAAACTGGACCCCGAGCGCACCTCGTTGACCTGCACCTTTCCGCCGCTGTGTACTTCGACGCGAGCGCCAATCCCTGCGCGGTTACTGCCCTTGCCTTCGAGCGCAATGCGCACCCAGTGCCCCTCCGCGCCGTCGTTGCGCATCAAGGTCGGCGCCGAAGTGACATTGGCCACCAATACGTCAATATCGCCGTCGTCGTCATAGTCACCGAAGGCCGCGCCACGACTGACGCGCATCAGCGCCAGCGCGCCGTCCGTCGGCACGTATTCCTCGAAACGCCCCTCACCGACATTGAGGTAGAGTTGGTTGCGCTGCGGGAAGGTCGTATTCTCGTATTCCTCGACATCGCTCTCCAGATGGCCATTGGCCACAAAGAGGTCGCGGTCACCATCGTTGTCGACGTCGAAGAAGCGCGTGCCCCAGGCCAGATAGGGAATGCTCCCCTTGCCCAAGCCGGCGAGGAACGTCTCGTCGACAAATGAACCGTCGCCCAGGTTTTTGTAGAGGGTATTGGTCTCCCACTGAAAATTGGTAACGAAAAGATCCACATAACCGTCGTTGTCGTAGTCGCCCATATCCACACCCATACCCGCTTCAACATCGCCGTCTTCGTTGTAGGCGGCACCAGCCAAAAGGCCCTCTTCCGCAAAACGGCCCGTGCCGTCGTTGAGATAGAGGAAATTCAACGTCTTGTCGTTGGCCAGGTAGAGATCGGGGTCGCCGTCGAGATCTACGTCGCCGAAGACTACGCCCAATTCCTTGCCCTGATCGCTGTCGAGGCCAGCGGCGCTAGTAATATCGGTGAAGGTGCCGTCGCCATTGTTGTGGTAGAGCACGTCGGAAACCCCATCAAAGGCCTCGGGACCGCAATAGAGCTGCAAGCCACTGCCGCCCTCAGCGCAGAGTCGGTGATTGTCATAGGAGAAATTGTGATAGTTGCCGACGTAGAGATCGACAAAGCCGTCGAGGTCGACATCGGCAAAGGCACTGCTCGAACCCCATCGCTCGTCTCCCACACCAGCCCGCACCGTCTGGTCGACAAAAGTACCGTCGCCGGCATTCTGATAAAGTGTGTTGGCGCCGAAGTTGGTCACATAAAGATCCAAATCTCCATCGTTGTCGATATCGCCGACCGCACAGCCCATGCCATAGCCCGTATCGCCGACACCCGCACTCGCCGTTTGATCGACGAAGGTGCCATCGCCCTTGTTGTGGTAAAGCGCATTCTGCGGCGCTTTTTTGTATTCGGTCCCGGGCACAGCCGCGCCATTCACCAGATAGATATCCAACCGGCCGTCGGCGTCATAGTCAAAAAATCCGCCACCGGGACCGACGGTTTCAATCACGAACTTTTGGCCATTGGCGCCATTGACATGTACAAAATCAATGCCCGCCGCTACCGTGACATCGGCAAAGCGAGGTCCGGCATCAACGAGACCTGCCGAAAGAACAAAAAGAATAGAAAAAAAAGACGTGTACAAATCCCAACTACCTTCCGTAAGTCGATGTAGTATATAAATATAGGAGATTATTAAAATAGAGCCACAGTCCGTGCAGTCGCAGCGACTATTCGAATTTTCACTATAGCTTATAAATGAATATTCCCACCGCAAATAATCGGATAGCAAGCAAACGCTCATCTCCGCAGCGGACCAGAGTCACCCCCCTGGTGATTAGAATGTCCCGAGCGACTCCGGCCATACTTCCTCGGCAATCGCAGGCCGGGGATAACGCGCCGACAAGGCCGAATCCGAGCTTTGCGCGCCGATAAAGCTAAAAGCCACATACCAGCACAGTGCCAGCAACAACAATAAGGCAATCGTCCAACGACCCGGCTCAACAACCGCGTCAATATGGGCTACCGCTACAGCCCCACGACCGCGCAAAAAGAGCACGGCGCCCGCGAGCATATAAATCGCAGCTCCTACCCCCAACGCCGCATCGGCACCCCACTCCATCCCCAAGGCCACCGAACCGACCGAGCCCAATACAGAAAAAAAGCCATTTACCGTCCAGAGCCACGGTACAATCCCGCTGTGCTGCAAACCGCCAAGACGCAGACAAGCCGGAAAACAAGTGCCCAACAACATGCCCAACGGCGCGACGAGTACCAAGGTCAGCCCGACTCGCGCCGACAGCGACCACGCTAAGGCCCAGTCAAGTGCGCTGGTGAGCAAAAGCCCGTACAGCCCGCATATCACCCCGACCCCAACCGCGAACAACCCCAGGCCGCTAGGACGCGCAAGCAAGCCCAACCGGCTGCCCGCGACACTGCCCGCACCGCTACCAATCAACAAAGCAAAAAGCGCAACCGCCAGCGTCAGCGTCGGGTAGCCGAGAAAAAGGCCAAAACGCTGTAAAAGATGGATCTCAACCATCATAAAGCCCGCCCCCAGCCCCGCGGCAAAAAACGCCCACAGCAAAGGGGGCAATTCTCCGAGCCTTCTTTCGCGTATAGCTCCGGACGCCAAAGGCGCCAGCAAGGCTAACACACCCAAGAAACCCGAACCCAATAACAACCAGACTAGCTTCACATCCAGCCCAGGAATCGCGTCATAGAAGAAGGGGCGATCGTCAGTCACCGGTGAAATATCGAACTCGGTAGCGGCGACAAAGGCCGCAAGCCCAGCAGTCCGCAAAGGCGCAAAAGCCGACCGCTCGCGCAAACCGGGCAAGAAATAAGCGTTGAGTTCCAGTTCCGCCATCACCTTGCGCAACTGCCCGAGCTGATAGGCGGTATAGGGCTTTTTCTGCACCAGCAACAAGGGCCGGTAAGCCTCTTCGCTCGTCGCGTCACCTCGGGTGCCATTAACTACCACCAGATGATCTAGAATGCGACCCGGTTCCCCACCCCGCTCTAACCACAACGCCTCTAACGTCGCCACTACTCGCAACATCAGCGCGTGGTTGTGCACCACCAACGCCAATCGACCGCCCTCGTCAAGATGGTCAAGATAGGCAGCAAAAGCCTCGCGGGTGAAAAGATAGTTTTCCGCCAGCGCGTAACCCACCAGATCCGCCGCCTCGGCGTAAACCAGCGGCAACGCGATCAGATCATAGCGTCGGTCGGAGCGCTGCAGATAGTTGCGACCGTCGCCGGTATGCACGTCTACGCCTTGCAAGTCGTAGAGATGCCCATTATAATCACCGCGTTCCCGGACCAAATCTACAATCTCCGGATTGATTTCCACCGCCTCGATATCGCGCCAACCTGTCATCAACGCATAGAGCACGTCGGCCCCGCCGCCGGGGCCGATGATCAGCGCGCGTTCCCTCTTGCCAAAATAATAAGGGAAAAAAGCCGCTTCGCGACGCAGGAAAAACAACCGTCGGTAGTCGCCCGGAAAGCGAAACATATACGAACCGGCTCCACCGTCGACATAGAGGTTCAACCCCGTATCCCCGCTGCGGTCCACCAGATCGGTGCGGGCAAACGCACTCCAACGCGTATCCACCACCTCACCTGTACTGCGGCCATCAGGCCCGCTACCCAGCGCACGGAACATCGGTTTATCGGCGGCCTCCGCCAAAGCGCGCAAGTCAATTGCCCCATCCCGGGCGACGAGCAAAGCGACGACCAGCACAACAAGCAATCCGAGCATCGTCAATCGCGCCAACAAGCGCTCGGCCAATAGCACGCTCGCCGCCAGAGCCAGCATACCGGCGCTAATCAACGCGGCCACGCCGCCCAGCCATTCCAACGCCACGACGATCCACAAAATACCCAATGCCGCACCAACCAAGTCCCAGCAATACAGCCGCTGGCTCTCCGTGTGCCGGACGCGAAAAACCAGCGCCAGAAAAGCGCCCGCCGCGATAAAGGGCACCCCGGCCACGGCCACCATCAACAGCAAAGGCATGCGGGGAAAAGTGGCCAATAGCAACGCCCCCAGTCCCATACTGCTAGCGCAAAAAGCGGCCCACCAACCCAGATGGCGACCCAAGCCTTCGGTGCCTTGACGAATCGCCGCGCTCAACGCCGCGCCCAAACCCAAGCCACACACCGCGCCGGAGACGACCAAAAAAGTGTAGTGGTAATGCTGTAGAAACGAGAACAGCCGGGTCAAACCGATCTCGTAACCGATCACTGCGGCCGACAACAGGCCGACGCTCAAACGCAATCTAAGTTCAGCGTTCATGGGGTGACCTCCAACGCTTGCGCTTCCGCCTGTCGGCCCTGACGGCGATAGAGCTGCGCCAGCATCTGCCGGGCTTTGCGATATTGCGGATCGGCGGCCACGGCCTTTTCGAAAGATGCAATGGCGAGCGCCGATTCACCTTGTAGTACATAAACATTAGCCAAATTATGGTGCGCGCGGGCGTAATCTGGATCGAGTTCTAACACCTTTCGATAAGCGGAGATCGCCGGACCTAGCTCGCGACGGCGCAGATGGATATTGCCGAGATTATTGCGGGCGTTGAGATGGCCCGGCGCAATAAGCAACGCCGCCTGATAGGCCTGGCTCGCCGCCCGGTAGCGGCCAATGCGCGCATAGACCGCGCCGAGATTGTAATAGGCGTCGGCATCGTTGGGGTTGAGCACCACCGCCGTTTTATAATCGAGTATCTTTTGATGCTCGCCCTGCAACGCGCTGAAATATTCGAGCAGCTTGCGCCCCCTAGTCTCCTGGCCACGCCGCACCAACGCCTGGCCCAGGCTATAATAGACCTCGTCGCGATCCGGGTCGGCGACAAGTGCCCGCTGCAATAGCGAGATGGCTTCATCCGCATCGCCCTCCCGCAATAGTAGAATACCAAGCCGCGCCTGTAGCGCCGCGCTCGTCGAATCCGCGCTCAGCCCCGTGCGCAAGGCCTCCTGTGCGCTGGCGGCGTCTTCTCCGGCCAAGTGGACCTGGGCAATCAACTCATGCGCTTCCGCGCGCGCCGGCTCGGCCGACACCACATCGGCGAGCTGTCGTAGCGCCTCGGCGTATCGCGCCTGGGCGAAATAGACCCGTGCCAATTGGAACATCAATTCTACTTCGTGCGGCATCGCTTCCAGCCCCCGGCGCAACACATCGGTGGCCGGACCGTAGTCGGTTTGCCGCGCGTGCAACCCGCCCAAGTTGAAATAGGCCTGAAGATAATTAGGCTGCAAAGCGATCGCGCGCTCGTAGAGCGGCACCGCCGAATCCAACCGTTGCTGCCGCAAGCGAATATTGCCCAACAGATAATGCGGCTTGGCCAATGTAGCATTGAGCGCGACCGCCCGGTTGAGTGCCTCGACGGCCCTATCAAGATCCCCCTGATCCGCGTAGAGCCGGCCCAAGCCCACCCAGGCCAACGCAAAATCGCCGTCGATAGCCAACGCGCGCTGGTAGCTAAGCTCGGCTTCCGCATATAAACGCTTGCGCAAGAGCGCATTGGCCAATTCCACATGCGCTGCCACAGATCCCGAGCTTTCTTTTGCCGCGATCCGCAACTTGGCCAAGGGATGTACCAACGGCGGCAAAGCCGCCTGGGTTTTAGCCGGCAATACCAATGGCGCCTCTTCCCAGAAACGCGCCAAATCGCCGTTATCGGCCGACGACGAATTGTTCGGCCTCGCGGCAGCTATCGCAGTTTTTTGCGACGCACCCGCCATCGGCTCGACCACTTTGAGCACCTGTCCGCCGCGTACCGCCAACAACTCTTGGCGAATGCCCGAAGGCCAAGTGATTTCTATCCGCTCGGCCAATTCGCTTGAGCCCAAACCGAAAAAGACACGTGCATCGTTCTGCGATAAATAACTGGCGGCGCTGCGTTTTTCCGCCACCAAAACCCGCCCGCCGACCTGCACTACAACACGCGCGCCATAACCATCCCGATTACCGACACGCCCTTCTAAATCGAGCGCCAGCCAGTTCCCCGCCCCATCGGTCTCATTGCGTAACAACACCGCCCGTTGCGCGGTATTGACCAGCAACAGATCCGCGTCCCCATCATTGTCATAGTCGGCCACCGCCGAACCACGACCAACCAAGTCTATCGTCAAGTATAGCCCCGCCGCTTCGCTCACGTCCGTAAAGCGTCCCTGGCCGTCGTTGAGATAAAGCTGGTCGCGCTGGCCATACGTCGCTTGCGGGTCAAAGCGTCCGATATCCTCGTCTATATGGCCATTGGCCACATAGAGGTCCTGGTCTCCGTCGAGGTCCGCGTCGAGGAAGTTTATGCCGAAGGCCAGTCGGTCCAGACTCGTCGCCGCGAGACCGGCATCCATCGATACGTCCTTGAAAAGCCCGTTGCCCTGGTTGCGATAAAGCGTATTGCTCTCCCACTGAAAATTGGTCATCACCAGATCCAAATGCCCGTCGCCGTCGAAGTCGGCCACGTCCACCCCCATCGTGCCCTCCGGTTTGCCGCCTTGATTATACGCCACACCAGCAAAAAGGCCGACCTCGACAAAATGACCGCTATCGTTGCGAAAGAGAAAATTTGGCGTAGCGTCATTACCCTGAAAAAGATCGGGGTCGCCGTCGAGGTCGTAATCAAAAAATACCGCGCCTAACTCGCGGCATTCGACATTGAGTAACCCCGCCGCTACCGTCACGTCGACGAAGCGCCCGGCCCCGTCGTTGCGAAAGAGAAAGTCCCGCCGCCCCGGATACTCGGTCGGCGCCAAGTGTCGCCGAGGCCGCTGCAACCCGCCCGCCGCCCCAAGATCCTCCTCAGCAAACGCGAACTCGAGATAATTGGCCACATACAAATCCAAGTCCCCATCCAAATCGTAATCGACAAACGAAGACCCCGTCGACCAACTCTCGTCCCCCCCTAACCCGGCGTCACCGGTTATATCGCGGTAACGCCAACCCGCGGCTTGCCCCTCGTTGCGATAGAGTATATTGCGCCCAAAATTCGCAACAAAGAGATCCGCGTCCCCGTCATTATCGAAATCGCCCGCCGAAACTCCCATGCCATAACCCGTATCCGCCACCCCCCGCGCTTCGCCAACCTCGACAAAACGCCCGCCCTCGTTCCGGTAGAACTCGTTCTTTGGTGCATCCGCCGAAACATAACCCGGCAAATCCCCGCCATTTACGATATACAGGTCCATCCACCCGTCCCGGTCATAATCAAAAAATGCCGCGCCCGCCCCAATCGTCTCCACCGCGTACTTGCGCCCCGACATCCCGCTCGTATGCACAAAGTCGATCCCCGCCTCCGCCGTCGCGTCGACAAAGCGCACTTGCGGCTGCGGCGATGCAATCTGTTTTCTCTCTCTACTACCCTCGGAGGCAAGCACTTCACCTTCATTACCGTCTTGTATTTTCCGCACCTTTTGATCCAGCGGTATATCACCACAAGAAAATTGCCAGAGGCAGGCAACAAAAAAGCAAAGGTTCAAACTCATTCGACTAAGCAGTGTTTGATATTTAAGAATAATCGAACTCATCTATTTATCAGGAATTAAGGTGCGCCTAACCGCAAACAGTTGCCGAGGTCCGTTGGGGAGTATTCCCACAGCGGCTTTGCAGTTCTCGATTTAACAGGACTATGAAATCGGGGCCTGCTCTCGGAGCGGACCAAAGAGGGTCGGCGAGAATGGGCAAGCAACTACCCCCAACCGATCATCACCACCTAGACTAGCCCCTGCTCCCAAAACAGTCAAGCATCGCTTGCCGGTATCCGCAACCACCATTATCATTATTAGACCCAATACACACTACAAGGAGGCCTCCTTGCCGCGTCTCTTCACTCTCTGCCTTATCGCCCTCGTCACCGCTTGCGCTGACCCCCCCGAACTACCGACGAGTCCCGACATCCTCGCCCGCGTCGGCGATGTCGACATCACCCGCAAGCGCGTCGAACGAGCGGCGGCGAAGCTCTTTCCCAACAACGCGACCGGCAACCTCCAGCACCAGGCGCTCGAACGACTTATCGACATCGAGATATTGCTCTTCGCCGCCCGCAAGCAGAACCTCGAACACGACTTTCAAGTCAAGAGCAAAGTAGCGCAGAAAGAACAGGAGCTGATCCTCGAGGAAATGTACCGCCGCGGCGTGGTCGCCGAGGATGAGCATGTAGATGCCGACGAGGCACGCCAGTATTTCGATCAGCTCCACCTCGGCCAACAGCGCCGACTGAGCAGAATCCTCGCCAGCGGACCGGCCGCCATCGACCAAGTGCTCGCCCGCCTGCGCGGCTCCGACACTTTTGCCGCCGTCGCGAGCGAACTCTCCGACGACGGCAATACCGCCCAGCAAGGCGGCGACCTCGGCTGGAAAAGCCGTCTCGACTTAAAAAACTATGTTCTGCGCCGCCAGATCTTCGATGCCAAACCTGGTTCGGTTATCGGGCCGATTCAAGAGCCGGACGGTTTTTCGGTCTTCACTGTCACAGGTGAACGCGAAGTACCCTACGAAGAAATGGCCCCCGCCGTAATCCAAGCAATGCAGGAGCAGAAGCGCGCCATCGCCACCTTTGAGTTCCTCGAGGGGCTAGCAGACCACGCCGACATCGAAGAAAAAACCGAGACCTTCCAATTGCTACTCGGTCGGCTCAGCGAAGCCGGCCAAGAAATGCCCGAGTTCAAAAAGGGAGAGGGTCAGTTGGTGCTGCTCGAACTCGATGGCAAATCATGGACGCTAAACAATTTTATAGCGGCCATGCACAGTGAGCGCAACCAGGCGGAAATCCGCGAATTAGACGACTTGCGGCGCTTCGCCCGTCGCCTCTACGGCCTAAAAGTCCTATTGCCGCGCCACGCCCGTGAAATGGGCATTCACGAAGCCGAGCACGTCGCCAAAGGCATCGAAAGTACCCGCCGCCAGGCCCTAATCGAGCGCATCCGTCAGATCGCAGTGCTCGAAACGCTTGACCCGTCCAAAGAAGAAATGCGCGTCTATTACGAGGCCCATAAGGACATCTACGTGCGCGCAGAGCGCATATCGATACTCGAGATTCTCGTCGACACCCGCGTACAGGCCGACTCGCTGCTGGCGGCCATTGAACGCGGCGAGGACCTCGACGAACTGGCCCGCCGCTACTCGCGGCGCAGCACCCGCATCCGCCGCGCCGGCGGCCGCATGCAGCTTTTGCGCCCGGACAAATACGGCAACATGGGCTGGGAGGCCGAAAACGCCGAGATCGGCCAGATCGTCGGTCCGGTGAAAACCGCGCAGGGCTTTACCGTCTTCAAGGTGCTCAAAAAGATTCCCGGTTTTCAGCAGAGCTTTGACGATATCTGGGGCCGGGTGCGCGCCCACCTGATTCAAGACCTGACCAAGGAGCGCTTCGACGAGTTGCTGGCCAAACTCAAAGACCAGTACGGCAATCAGATCCAAATCTACGAGGAACGTCTGCCAAAAGGGACTTGAGGAACGCGGCGAGAAAGATCAGCCAACAGCCGGGGATATATCTAGCGGACGCAGCGAAAACCTATCCTATTGCCCTTGATATAAGAATGCGCATTCTTGGTATTGGCCTGTTTGCCGCACTGAGCCAGGATATGGCCGTTAGGCCCCCCACAATAACTGCATCCCGCCCCCATCCTGGGTCCACTCCCAAACATTCGCCGACATATCTCTAACGCCCCTGGGCGCGAGGAGATGTTCTATCGCGAGATTCTCGGGACGATGTCCGGCGCCCTGGGCATCTCGCCATCACGACACCGAAATAGACTGTTTACACCGGCGAGACCTACGGGTTGGCTTAGGGCTCATCCCCGACAGACACAAGGGCGCGCTTTAGGGGCGGATGGGTAGGGTGTAGACCGAGTTCGAGGCCATCCTATCGCCCATGAGGCGGAGATATGGCCTGAAAGAGGCGAGACGACCGCAGGTCAGTAGCTGAGGCCGATACTGCGGACGAGAGTGCGAGTGATCGAGTCGCCGTCGATCTGCAGATGAAAGAGATAGAGGCCGGGGCTTGCCAGCGCGCCCAAGTTGTGGCGACCATCCCAAGACAGCTGATAGTGGCCGGCCACGCCCGGCGCGTTGTTTCAATGTGCGCACGAGCCGGCCGTGTAGGTCGCAGATGCGGGCCTCGATGGGGCGGGCGTCAATGACCTTGAGCACGTCAAATGAGATTTCGAGCGCGTCGTTGATACCGTCTCCGTTGGGTGTCAAGAGCCCGACGCCGATATCGAGACGTGTGAGCAGGACCTGATCGACGGGCAGGGAGACCGCGTCGCCGGCGCCGGGTATTTCGGGCACGGCGTTACCCGGGCCTACCTGTTGGCGGTAAGTCTCCAACCCGTTCTCTCGTTCCAAGAAGGCGCGGAAGCGGGTACTATTTTGGAAGACGGTGGCGGCGAAATGCAGCTCGACGCGCTCGGCTGCCAAAATGCGCTGCGGCAAGTGCAGACGCAGGCCGGCGTCGGTCGGGGTAATCTCGACATCGATAGGTGTGCCGTCGATCTGAATTTCGCGGAAGGTCAAAGGCACTGAGGCCTCAAGTGCTATGGCCCCGAGGCGTTTTGCTGAATCGCGCCGACAGGGTAGATCCAGCTCCCGCGGATATCGCCGGCGCTGAGGCTCAGGCGTTCCGCGCGCGCCTGCGGGACGGACAGCCAAAGTGCGCACAGCGCCAGTACCGGTACGCGCCTGGCGATATGGTAAACGATATACGCGTCAAAGAGCTTCGGCTCTCCAGGTATCGGTTTGAGTGCTGGCGGAAGCTGCAGACTCCCTTCCACCAGACTTAACCGGATGATATTTATAACCTAATTTCTTGCACAACAAAACCGCCTTAGGAGTCCACCGCGGTCCAATCGAACAGCACTCCTAAATGTGCATTGGGTTCATACCTCAACCCTTGGTACATCGCCTGGCACTGATCCGGCGGCACAACATGCGTTAGCAATGGGTCAACAATCAACTTCTTGCGCTCAATCAAATCGATAATTACTTCGCAATTCCGCTGGATACTATGCTTGACATTGGGCTCACGTAATCGGGGGTAGCGCCATTCGTGCGCTCCTTTTAGGGTGATACAACCGTTACCCCATAGATGGATCTGGTCGAGCAATGAGGTGACATTACCCTGTAATTCACCGCGCGGCGAGCCCAAAAGCACAATTTCTCCACCCTTGGCCATTAGAGCACAGGCCGGCTCAACCAACGCGGGAATACCGGTGGCTTCTACCAAGGTACGAACCCCTTCGCCCTCCGTTAATGCCATCACAGCCGCCTTGAGGTCGCCGTCGCTGGGGTCAAGGACGTGTTCAATACCGCACGCTTGAGCTTGCTCGCGCCGCGCTTCGGCTGGCTCGATGACAATGACTCGAGCGCCAGCTAGCGCAAAAAGCTGTGCCGCGAAATTGCCCACCAGTCCCAAACCTTGAACCGCAACCCAATCCCCTAGCTCCGGCGGCGACACGCGCAACGCCGTCATAGAGACAGCCGCCATACGCGTAAATACAATCTGCTTTGGGTCCGCCGTCTCCGAGAATACGCAGGCGGGCTGAGCTGCATCTGTTAGCGAATACTGCGCGTGTCCGTTGTAGCAAAATAGTTGATCATCTTCATGCACATGACTCACGTCACTCCCAACCTGCAATACCTTGCCGACGGCGCCATACCCCGAAAAATAAGGGAGCGTACTCCAAAAATCATCCCGATAGATCGCTAGCTCGGTTCCAGGACTGATGATTGTATATAGTGATTGTATCAAAATCTGATTTGGGTCCGGTTCTTTGATATCGGTCGCTTGAACCATTGAGTGATCAGCACGATCAATACAGATAGCCTGACTCTTCATTCGGATGTCCTTGTTTAATTTTTTTCGGCGCCGAGTCCCTGATCTGGCTCGCCCATTCGCGCGACACCCCACAAGCTCGACCGATCTCCGAGAGCTTACGCGTTTTTTCCATCCAGCCCATAATGCGAGCAATGTGTAGCATCGTGATCACTACCGCAAGAATCTGTCAGTACGCGGAAATCGACGAAAGCCATCAACCTCCAAATCTACGAAGACCATCTGACACCGGGCGCCTGATCGGCCCCCCCGGCGCCATTCAACGCACCAGCA
>JABHFS010000107.1 GCA_018672475.1 Gemmatimonadota bacterium
CCCCTGCCGCGATGGCGCTCTTTTGTTGGATGGGCGCTTCGGAGGTCGATCGCACCACGAGCGCTTGTGTTAGCACGCGAATGTCGTTGGCGGCCTTTGCGCGCGATATGCGGGCCCCTTCGGCGAGCTCGGAGAGGCGGTCGATGGTTTGCAGGAGAAGATCGCGGTCCCGACTTAGGCGCTTGTAGTTGTGGGCCTTGTTCGTTAAAGAGTTGCCTATGGCCCTCTGGTTTTTCTCCAAGGAGATGCGTTGCGCATCATGGAGCTTTTTTTGCACGATGATATTCAGCGTCTCTTCGATCCGATCGCGTTGCGCCTGCAATTCGATATATAATTCCCGCACCATTGCGAAATCGGCCAGGTCGGTCGCATTTTGTCGTCCACTGGTAGGACGTTCTCCATGTCGCAAGCGGATATCGGCCAATCTTGCGGCCAGGTCGATATAAATCGGGTTGGGTTGCGTACCTAACGCAGTTGGGGTTCCAGCCAGTTCTTTTTTCAGGTTCTTGATTCCCCGCGGTACATACAAATCCACCCAATGATCGAAGCGGGTTGACTTGTCAAATTCGCGCAGCACTTCCTCTAGTTTATTGTAGAACTGGTCTTGCGGTGTCGCCGCGTTCTGGTTCTGTAACTCAGCGATAGTCCGTTGGTATGTCGGTTTAAAGCCGTCGATAAGGCCCCGCAAGCGGATATCAGTTGCCTGGATTGCTATGACCGTGTCTTGCAGGGCGGATTCGAGAGCAAAGATATCGCGGTACAGAGTTCTGGCCGTCGTGTCCAGCATAGACTGCTGCATCTGTAAGAAAGCGATTTGGTTGTCGTTTTCGAATGCATGCAGTTCTACTTCTAGGGAATCTAGGTGATGGCGCGTCGTTTGGTATTGGGATTCGACATAGTCGTAGTAGCGTCCCCCTTCTTCCGAGCTTAGGTCGCTGTTACGGGCGACGAATAACGAGGCCCAGGTATTGACTAATGGGATGGGCAGGTGGGGGTTAGAGTGGCGTACGGTAAGTTTGACGCCTGGGTCGAGAATCTCGACTTGCAGTATGCCGTCCAGCGTCGTCAGCGACAGGCCTAACCCGAGCGAGTCTGTCAAGGACCGAACCGAGTCAGCTAACGCCTGTTTGAGTCCGTCATCCCGGGCCAGAGTCTCGTAAAAACCGCTGGATTGCGTGCTGGCGACTTGCTGGTCGCCTGCCTGCTGTGAGGGTATTTGTTTGATCATCAGCACTACGTCGGCTTCGTACACCGGTGGCGGTGCCTCCGATCGCAGAAACCACCCCGCCCCACCGCAGAGCAAGGTCGCGGCAAGAATAAACCACTTGTATTTGAGCAGGACTTCGATATAGTCATACAGCTCGATCTCACGCTCGTATTGGCTCATATAAGTCTCCGAAACCGTAAACATACGGCCTCTCGCGAATCAACCGCGAAAGGCCGCAAAATATGGGGTGGATGACGGGACTTGAACCCGCGACCCCCTGGACCACAACCAGGCGCTCTAACCAACTGAGCTACACCCACCACAAGATGTTAAGACTGCATGTTATTTTATTCAGATCTGGCATGCCCAGCAGGATTCGAACCTGCGACCGTTTGCTTAGAAGGCAAATGCTCTATCCAGCTGAGCTATGGGCACATGAGATGCTTGCCACGCCCGTTTAGATCCGTTGGCACTGAGCTAATTAAATAAAGGTACAGCAAGCTCATAGGCAAGGGCCAGCTATCTTCCTGAGCTTAGAGCCGGTCTCCCATTGGCCCTGAACGCACCGGGAAAGTGATAGCGAACTCTGTACCCGCTTCGCTACGCAGCTCGATACCGCCCTGTAGTTGGCGCGACAGGATGCTGATCAGTTGCAGGCCGAGGGACTTGGATTTGCGATAGTCGAATCCTTCGGGTAAGCCAATGCCGTTGTCTTGCACGACGAGTCGCGTATCCCCTTCCTTATTCGGGCCGAGTTGCACCGATATTTTCCCTTTGCGGCCGTTGGGGAAGGCGTATTTGAGCGAGTTTGAAATCAACTCGTTGAGCATCAGGCCGCAGGGAATGGCCTGGTCGAGGTCGAGCAGGCCATCGCTGACTTCGACTTCGAGCTCGATATCTTGAGGGCTGATCTTGTAGGTTTCGAAGAGGTCGTCGACCAAAGTGGGGATATAGTCGGAGAAGTCCACCCGGGCGAGGTCGTCGGACTGGTAGAGCTTTTCGTGGATCAGCGCCATGGTCTTGATGCGGTTTTGGCTATTGACGAACATCTCCAATTCACGCGGGCTGCTGATATCGCGGGTCTGCAGACTGAGCAGGCTGGAAACAACCTGCATGTTATTTTTAACCCGGTGGTGGATCTCTTTGAGCAGAACGATTTTTTCTTGCAGCGACTGCTGCAGCTGGTCGTTGGCGTCGGAGAGCTCGACGGTGCGCTCCTGCACGCGCAGCTCCAACTCGTCGAAGGCGCTTTGCAGCAAGGCTTCGGCCTGTTGGCGTACGCCGATCTCCTGTTGCAACTCGGCGTCGCGCGATTGGATCTGCTGCAACATATCGTTGAATTCTTCGGTCAACTCGCCCAAGTCGTCGTCGGCATATTTGGTGGCCCTGAGCGAGTAATCTCGGTCGCGGGATACCTGGTTGGCGGTATCGACGAGGTGGTTGATCGGGTCGGACACGGCGCGCAAGTATTTGAAACCGAGCAATAGTGCGAGGGAGGCGCAGGCGGAGATGATCAGCAAGGTCGCGACGATGGAGCGTTGGACCTGGTCGTAGAGGATCTCGACATCCGATTCGATGTAGACGATACCGATGAAATCGCCGTCTTGATAGATGTGCTTGACCCATTTCAGTTGTTGCCAGCCGAAGGTATATCCCTCGCTCAAGGGCGAGTTGGGTTGCGGGGGTTTGCTCTCGTTGCGGGCGTAGACGGCGAAGATGTCCTCTGTCGGGGTGAGGAAACAGGCGCCGGTGATATGCGGTTTTGTGCTAAGAGAAGCGAGCGTTTTCTCGGCGTCGCGGCTGGCCTCGAAGCGCAGAGCGGCGGTGCCGTTGTGCCCGAGGATTTTGGCCGTGGTCTCCAACTCGGCGATCATGAAGGTCGTGAAGGTGAGAATCTGATAGGCGACGATGGCCACCGAGGCCAGCAGCATTCCAGCCATGGTGGTAGCTACGACGATGGCTGTTAGTTTGCGCTCGAGGGGCAGGTCGTGGAACCTGGGCATCGCCTTTTAGTCCTCGTCGGTCTCGATGACGTCCAGCGCTAGGCTCAAGAGACTGGCGCTGATGTCGAGACCGGTTCGGCGCGCCGCACCGAGGTTGATAACAAATGCCAGGTGATCTTCGGCGAAGGTCAAATAGAGGATGCCGCCATTATGAGCGAAGGGGTCTTTTTGGCCAACGGTAAGCACATGTCCCTGGCGCAACTGCTCCGGATGCTGGTCTTTGAGCTTTTGCAAGTCTTTAGGCGAGCAGAACAGCACCTGGCATGATTTGAAATCGGCGACCGTAGGGTAGTGGCGTACTTCTATGGGACGGCCGTGCATCCTCTTGCCCTCGATCAGCTGCATTGAACGACCGAAAGGATTCGAGCCGAGGATGGCAAAGACAAATGGGGCGTCGGCGGCGCCGAAGGCGTCCTCGGGCCAAGTGACGAGTTTGGCGAAGTTGTAGAGCAGAGCCGTTTTGGCTTGGTATTCGTCGGCCTCGTCGAGCCGTCCGGCCGCGCCCGAGTAGGGGTAGAAGAGCAGCAGGGCGATCATGGGGCAGAACACTGTGGAGCGGAGTGCGCGCAGAGGTGACCTTAAAAGGTCCAAGTCCAGCCCAGATCGAAGTGGGCCACTTCTTTGGGTTGCGGGCCATTGAGGTCTTGATAGATCGGGATATCGTAGCGGATTTGCAGGGCCATGCCTTCGCGCAAAGCGATTTTTCCGCCCAGACTCAAAGCCAACTCCTGGCCGCCGAAGAGGGCCGGGTTGGTGACCGGGGCGGGGAAGACCATTACGGGGACGGTATGGCCCGCCGCGTCCGTCGTGGTTTCAAACACCGGATTGCCGTTTTCGTCCGATACGGGGCCTTCGGAGCCAATTTTCCGCAAAGGCACTTTGAGATCGTTGTCGACACCGCGGATCTCTCCCGAGGACTGGAAACCTAGCCCGACAAAGGGGTTGACCCAGGAAAAGCGGTCGGTGCGCAGCGAGGTGTTCAGACCAAAGCGGTTGCCCAGGGTATAGTCGTGCGCATTGGAACCGAGTCTCAGAGTCGCGTAGGTGCGCGCGCCGTAGTGCCACTGGCCGCTATTATTGCCGTAGGCCAGTGAGGGCTCGAAGTCGAAGGTGCCGGAGCCGATCTGCATCGTGTAAGGCAATAAGGTGTCGTTGTTCGGATCGCGTGGGGTCGGGCCTAATTCGTCGATCGAGCCGGTGGGCAATTTTAAGCCCAGGTTGGCGACGAGGTGGCCCTTGTCGCGTTGCCAGGCCAAATACGACGCAGAAACGGAGATATCGCCCAGGCCCGATGAAGTAATATTGAATTCAGCAAAATTGGGCACGATGCTCTCGTGGTTGCTCGATTGCGATATAAAGGGCAATAACAAGCCCAAGGTGAGTTTTTTGTTGAGGTGA
Source organism: Gemmatimonadota bacterium (assembly GCA_018672475.1). Taxonomy (GTDB): domain Bacteria; phylum Latescibacterota; class UBA2968; order UBA8231; family UBA8231. Next base: position 4,609 of record JABHFS010000107.1, read on the forward strand.
TACGAAATATCGAAGAGGTGCGCTTGTTGGGTGATGACCGTCGGTGTGACCGGATAGGTATTGGCCGTGTAGCCTGGAATAATCTCGGCCTTTAGATCGGGATCAAAAGGTCCATCTTGGTAGGCGGCGGCCGATGGCCTGCCCAAGACGTCGGGAAGGTTGAGATTGTCCGTGCCGTCGCGATAGCCGTCGAACTTGGCGTAGACAAAGCGATACCCCGCGGACCAACGTTTGAGTCCCTGGCGGTTAATCCGCAGGGAGAGGATTTCTTCGATGTTGAGTTCGGTCAGGTCGGTCGGTGGTTTTTGCGCATTGGCTGGAGTAGCGGGCCATGCCAGGGCGATAGCCAAGGCAAATAACCACGCTCTGCGGCAGAGGCTGGTGATCATGGAGAAACTCCCGATGTTGTTTTTCCCGGTGCCATCTTTTTCATCTTTTTGACGAAAGACGCTTGTTTAAGAATATATAACAACAGGCCAATCGCGACATAATTTTCTTTATTCTTAACGAACCTACGTATTTGTGCTATCCGATTTTGACGAGTTGGCCGACTTTCGTATACTTGACCCGCGGTGAACCAGCATTGAAAGCGAGTTTCTGGACCTTATGAAGCATATTTTACTCATTGAGGACGAGGGTATTGTCGCCCTACAGCTTTCGCAAATAATTGAAATGGAGGGCGATTACAGAGTCACGATCGCCCTCAACGGCCGAGAGGGTCTCGATGTTCATGCGGAAGATCCGGCCGATTTGGTCGTCACCGATTTGAATATGCCCGAGGTCGATGGTTTTGAGGTGATCCGCCAGATCGGAGCGCAATCGCCGGGGATCAAGATTATCGTGCTTTCGGGCGCTTCCCAGGAAACGGAACAAAGGGCGATAGAAATGGGGGCGGTTTGCACGCTCTCTAAGCCGGTGCAAGGCGTTGAATTAGTTGAGATTGTCAACGAGTTGATCGGCTGAAATTTATTAGCCTCTCCCGCTTTTCTTTTCGAATCGAAATTCCGAATTATTTATCCGAAATTTGATAGTTTGTCGGCCTGACGATCGTCTCAGAGATACTCGCCGTACGACGGTTGCCGGTATTTTTGACCTGATTGTTCGGATCGGTGTGCTATGTGCACTGTCGTGGGCATATTGCTGCGGGCCGCTCGAACCCGGCCTCGGGCAAGCGACTGTGGCTTATCCGAGGCCGTTCGATCGTTAAACAGTTAAACCGGGCCGCCGCTTTCGTTGTTGGCAGCTTGTACTAACGCCCGCATATAGGCAATCGAGTAGGCTATGCCGGCGCGATTGCCGCCCAATATCTGGGGGATGTGGTCGGGGATGATCGCCCCGTCGAACTCCACTGCGCGCAGCGCCTGCATCACTTTGTGCATATCCTGATAGCCGTCGTCCATCAGCGTTTCGGTCCACGGCTCGGGCATGGGGTTGGTGACATTGCGAAAGTGGATCTTAAAGAGCTTTTTGCGCTCGCCGAAGTAATGGATGGCCTCTTCGACGCCGGCGCCCATGCCCTGTTTGCCGCCTTCGAGCCAGCAGCCGACGCAAAGGCAGACGCCGATATTAGGGCTGTCGGCGATATCCATGGCGCGTTTGTAGCCGGCGAAATTGCCGAACATACAACGGGGTATTCCGCCGAGGGCGTAGACCGGCGGGTCATCGGGGTGGATGCCAATAAAGACGCCGGCTTCCTCGGCTACCGGCGCGACTTTGCGGATCATGTATTCGTAGTTTTCCCATAGCTCGTCCTCGCTGTATTCGCGGCCGTGCGTCAATTCGCCCTCAAAGATCTCGTCGCCCCAATGGCCTGTGGCGTTTTTGATGTCGAGGGTGCGCGCACTCATGCCGCCGCGGCGGGTGGTGCGGCCGGTGCTCCAGATGCCGTTGCCCATATGGGCATAGGTGTGGTAGCGGATACCGGCCTCGCCCAGGTTGCGGATGAATTGCATTAGTTCCTCGACCTTTTCGTCGCGTCCGGGCAGGTTGAGGGTGATCTCGGGCACGTTGTGCACCGCGTGATTTGAGATGCGATAGATCTGCATGCCGTATTCGGCGAAGCGCGCCACGAATTGTTTGTAGTGCTCGACGGTCTGCAACTCGGGATCTTCGACGCCGAGCATGATCCACTCGATGCCGAGTTGCTGGAAGAATTGCAGGTCTTCGTCGGTGGCATTGTGCGAGGTTTGCGCGGCGAGTTGGATGCCGGGCACATTGGAGTGGAAGCCGGGCACGGCGCGCAAGGCGTAGGGTCTGTCGGCCATGATAGCCTTTCTTGGGATAAAGGGTGCTAGGTGTTTAGAAGTTCGGATACGGGTTGTGATTTTTCCCAGCGCAGCGCGACTTCTCGATCGCTGCCACAGAGCCAGTTCCAGGTGCGGGTGCGCCGAACTTTGTCGCGGTAGGATTCGACTTCGGTGACGTAATCGAGGCGTGCGCGATCGCGGTAGGCGGGGATTTCCGCTGTGTCGCAGAGCCAATCGCGTTGCGGCGGCGCGGTGCGGTGGTAGGAAAACTTGATCATGCTGCGGGCGCGGTCGTTGGTTTTTGGCCCGGCTTTGTGCCAGATCCCATAGCGGGTCAGCGCGACGGTACCTGCCGCTACGGTCAGCGAGGTTTGGCCGCGGATATCGCCGTAGTGGGCGATGGCCTCGCGATCGACGGCGCGACAGTGCGACCCCGGCAGGACCATGGTGGGCCCGTCTTCGATCGCGACGCTGTGCGGATAATAATAGCACTGCAATTCGGTGACGTCATAGCCGTTGCCGGAAAGCCCGTCCGAATGCCAGGTCTGGCCGAGGTGCGGCTCTTGGAAGTAGTGGTGGTGGCCGCCCCGGGGCACGAGAAAATCCTCGCCTAACAGCGACCGCACGACACCGGCGACCTGGGGGTGCAACAGCACTTGGCGGGTGAAGTCGTCCGAGGCGATAAAGTCGTCGCAGTTGCCGCGGTCGAGACTGTCCGCGCGGCGATTGAAGTCCGGGTCGATTACGCCTTCGAGAATGACGAGGCCGGAGGCGGCAAAATCCATGACGCCGTCATCATCGAGCGTCGGTTCGATCTGGGCCATTGTTCCTCCTATATGATTTTTTCGAGTACGAACTCGAAACCCAGGTAGTCGTTGTCCTGGCCTTCGTAGTCGTAGAGTTTGGCGATGGGAAACTGCACTACTCGCCAGCCGTCGGCCAAGGCCGCGATGACCGAATCGTAGGGCGCTTCGGCGGAGGGCAGGGTCGGTTCTTGCGGTTGGCCAGGGTCGTAGAGGGCCCAGCTGGCCAGCGGCGCGCGCATATTCGTCGATTTAGAATAGAGGTAGAGCACCCGTTGGCAGGGCTCTGCGAGTTGGGCTTCGAGGCGGTCCAGGTCGGCGGTGGCAAGTGGCTCGTCGGCGAGCTTTCCCCGGGCTTGTACCAGCCATTCTTTTACGGCTTCGCGCATAAACGTCTCCCGATGGTGTCGGGGACATAAGAAAGCTCGTTCGGGCGTTGGGGTCAATAAGCAATCGCCGGTAATTTTTGCTATATTGGCCCGTGCGTATTGGCTGAATATATAACAGGAGATGATGTGTATGGACGATATAAAAGCGTTGGTTTTTGTCGGTACAGAGGGCATTTACCACGATCACGAGGGCCAGGGGAAGTTTATCGCCAAGTTCTTATCGGCAACGGATGGAATTAGCGCGGACTTTTCACAGGATTATGGCGTGATGGCCGGCGGCTTGGCAAGCTACGACACGGTGTTGTTCTATACCGATGTCGGTCATTTTAGCGAGCAGCAGGAAGCGGGTTTACTCGAGTTTGTCGAGCAAGGCGGTGGCTTTTTCGGCCTGCATACCGCGGCGGCTTCCTTCCGCGAAAACCAAGGCTATCACGCGATGCTTAACGCCTTCTTTGATGGGCATAGCAAATACATGGACTTCAAGGTGGATTTAGTTGACCGCGAGGATCCGATCACGCGCGGGCTTGAAAATTTCACCGTGACGGACGAGTTATACTACCTAAAACACGACCCGACTAAGTCGCACCATCTGATGCAAGCCTACGACGAGACGAAGGACGAGACCCACGTGATGGCCTTCCATCATGATTATGGAGCGGGGCGGGTGTTTTATTTTTCGCTGGGACACGATATGGCGGTATTGCAGGATCTGAGTTTTCAGGAGATCGTGCGCAGAGGTGTGCGTTGGGCGGCAACCAGCAAACTGCCCGCGGCGTGATGGGTGACGCAACAAAAGCCACGGTGGAAAAGGGGGAGCAGTTTCTCGCGGCAGCGACGGAGGGCCTCGTGAAGTTGGTGCACGAATTAAAAAGCCAAGGCAGCGCCTCCAGCCGATGCCGAACTCGACTTCGGCATCGGTCAGGGCAGCTGAATTGACACGCGCGCACCATCGCCGTAAAGTTTAGCCCGCAACCGACCATTCCCCTAGGAGTCCGTCATGACCGAGCTGGAAATGATCGAAGAGCTAAAAAACTTCGACACCCCCTCCATCACCAATGTTGTCGCCACCTACCCCGACCACCCCTTGTGTCTGGGGCTCTACAATCCATGGAGCGAGAATTGGTATACCGACCAGTCGCTGCGCTGTATGTATCCCGAACTGGGGCGCACGGTCGGCTACGCCGTTACCTGCACCTGGGGCGTACCCGATCCCAACTATAGCGGCGTTACCTTTATGGATGTGCTCGATGCGATGGACGCCTCGCCCAAACCGACGATCTTCGTCTTCCAGCAGAAATTCCCACCGGAACTCGAGGGCAAAGTCGGCCTGGCTGGCGGCAATATGACCACCGCGATGCAGGCCATCGGCTGCGTCGGCGCGATTTCCAATGGCCCCTCGCGCGACATCGACGAGATCCGCCCAATGAAATTCCAATATCTGCTCAGCGGCGTCACCGCCGGGCACGGTGCGATGGCCGTGCACGCGGTCAATGTCCCGGTCTCGGTAGCCGGCATGGACGTGGCCCCGGGGGAGATTATCCACATGGACGAAAACGGCGCGGTCAAATTCCCCGCCGACAAGCTCAAAGCCGTGTTGGAAAACGCCCGCGCTCTGCAAATAGAAGAGACCGAGCGCCTCGACCGCTTGCGCAACGCTAAATCGGCCGCCGAATTGCGCGCTATTTTCGGCGGACATACCTACGGCGACGACGAAAAGAAATAATCCGATGCGGCGGATAGCGTCGGGCGCCCTGGCCCTATCCGCCGCACTACTCGGCGTCGGCAGCAAATGTTACGGCGGCCACGCCTTTCTCGGCAGTACCTTTGCTGGGATTTCCCTCATTACACCTCTCCCAAAGCCGAGCGAAGGGTCGGGGGTCTACCGCAGGACAAAGCATCCCCAAGGCCAGCGGTTGAACTATATCATTCCGCTCCCCGCACCCACTCCGTCGGCATCTGCGCCAGCGACTTGAAATGCTACCTCGGCGCCCCCCTAATTCTGGCGCGACGCCCACCGCAAAGGCTATTGCCAAGCCCCCGTAATCCCCGGCCACGAGGTCGGCGGCGAAGGAGCAAACGAGAAATACGGTTTGGCATTAGGCGACCAAGTCGTCTCCGAACAGATCGTGCCCTGCCAACAATGTCGCGATTGCCGCCGCGGCCAATACTGGATGTGCCAAGTCCACGATATCCACGGCGCGCACCTGAGCCCGCACTGCTATCCCATCGCCATCGACATGCTCGCCAAAGGACTGTTGCCAATGGATCAAATTCTCACCCATCGCCTGCCGCTGGAAAATTTCCAAGAGGGGATTGATCTAGTCGCCGGAGACCGCTCGATCAAAATGAGCCTCGCGCCATGACCATCGACGCAATCGGCCTCGGCCTCTGCACCGTCGACATGCTCTTCGTCGTCGACCGACAACCGACCTTCGACACGACCATGCGCGCCTCGCAGTATTTGCGCCAGGGCGGAGGCCCCGTGCCGACCTCATTGGTCGCACTCGCGCGTCTCGGCGCATCGACGAGCTATGTCGGCAAAGTCGGCGACGACCCCGACGGCGACTTTATCCGTGCCGAGCTGGAAAAAGAAGGCGTCGACACCTCCTCCTTTGTCGTCGTACCCGGTGCCCTCACCCGTGTCGCCTTAGTTCTCGTAGAAGAGGCGACCGGCGAGCGCGGCTTTACCACCCGACCCGAGACCTGCGCCGACCTCAACCCCGCCGAATTCGACCGCGAAACCATCGCCAACGCCCGTATCCTCCACCTTGACGACGCCGACCCGGCCTGCATGCAGGCCGCCCGCTGGGCGCGCGAAGCCGGTAATACCGTAGTCTACGACGGCACCTGGCTGCACGAGGACCTCGACGAGTTTCTGCCCTTAGTAGATATGCCCATCGTCTCCGAACCGATGGTCCGCCGCTGGATGCCCGACGCCACACCGCAACAAGTCGTCGACCGGCTCCATGGTTATGGCGCCAAGATCGCCGTCTACACCCTTGGCAAACGCGGCACCATCGTCCGCTGGCGGGAGGGAACATTCACCTACCCTGCCTTCCCCGTCGAAGCCGTCGATACCACCGGAGCCGGCGACGCTTTTCACGGCGCCTTTATCTATGGGCTCCTGCAACACTGGCCGGTGTCCGACATTATCCGTTACGCCTCGGCGGTGGCCGCGTTAAATTGCCGGCAATTAGGAGGGCGCAGCGGCCTGCCCAATCTTTCTGCAACCGAGGACTTTATTGCTGCCCATCGGGAAAATTGGGATGCACAGATAACAAAAGTCTGATGCCGGTTATTTAGCGCTTGCCCCGGCCTACCAACTCGGTTTAATTAGTCGCTCACCGCATTGCGAAAGCTAGCTCTTTACTTATGATAGACCTCACGGGCAAAGTCGCCCTGATCACCGGTTCATCGCGCGGCATAGGCCGGGCCTGTGCCGTCGAGATGGCACGCGCCGGCGCCGACATCTGCGTCAACTACCTTTCCCACGGCGACGAAGCCGAGGAAGTTGTAGCCGAAATCCAGGCGCTAGGACGGCAAGCCATCGCCGTCGGTTGCGATGTCTCCGATCGCGCAGCCGTAGACACGATGGTCGCAAAAACCGTCGCCGAGTTCGGGCACCTCGACATCGGCGTCGCCAATGCCTACTACTCCAAACGCGAGCCCTTTCTAGAACTTTCACTCGAAGCTATGCGACAGACCCTGGATGTGACCTTGTGGGGCGCGTTCCACCTAGCACAGTCCGCCGCCCGGCAGATCGACAACCAAGGCCAAGGTGGCGCACTGCTCTTTATCACCTCCGTCCTCGCCCAAATCCCGATTCCAACCTCGCTGCCCTACAACACGGCCAAAGCCGGTGTCGAACATATGAGCGCCACCATCGCCCGCGAATTAGCCCCCAAGAAGATCCGCGCCAACGTTATCGAACCCGGCTGGACTGATACGCCCGGCGAGCGGCAATTCACCAGCGAAGAAGACATCCGTAAAGGCGGCGAAACCATCCCTTGGGGTCGCCTAGCCACCAGCGAGGATATCGCTAACGCCGCGGTCTTCCTCTGCTCAGGCGCCGCCGACTATATCACCGGCACGGTGCTCAAAGTCGATGGCGGCTACTCCTTGGCGCCCCCTTAATCCCACTTGGAACCGATCGCAGCGGCAATCGTCTTAGCTAGGAGTACTCCTTCGCGCTTTCTCCCATTGCTGATCGCCCTTTTCGCCACCGCTTCCCACGGCCAGTTCCCCACCGACCCCAACCCCGACAGCCTTAATATCGAGTTCGTCGGCCAGATCAACCTCACCGGCGAACCCGTCGCAGACCGCTTACCTGACGGAAGCGATCTATACGTCTCCGGCGACATAGCGCTAATGGGCGACTTTCGCGGCATTGTGCACATCGTTGATATCTCCGACCCGACCGCGATGCGAGAGATTGCACAAGTGCGCACGCCCGGCCCGGCCCTCGACATCAAGATCGCAGGCGACCTGGCCGTCATCGGAGTGCAACAACGCAGCACCGATTTCGGGCTGATCGTGCTCGATATTTCCGACCCGGAAAACCCGGTCGAGCTTTCCCGGCTCTTTGAACCGGGTTGGAACGGCGTCCACAACCTTTTTCTCCACCGGGACCGCGCCTATCTTGCCCATGCCGGCAGCCTAGGTATGAGCGTCGTTGACCTCACGGACCCGCGCGCCCCGGTCGTCTCGGGCTTCTGGCTTCACCAGGACGGCTTCAGCAACGTGGTCCACGACGTCTTTATCCAGGACGACCTGGCCTTCATCAGCGATATCGCGTCCGATTCCGGCGGCCTCGTCATCCTCGATCTGCAAGACCCCGACAATCCACTTACCCTCTCCTCGCTGCCCTTCGCCGAAGGCCTGCACAGCGCCTGGGCGGTCGGCAATTACGTCTATTGCAACCAGGAATTCGGCGGTTGGCAGCGCCGTCTTTACGTCGTCGACATTACAAATCCCCGACAGCCTAAAATCGTACACTCCTTCGGCGTCCGACCACCCCCCTCCGACGCGTTTATCGGCCCGCACAATCCGATAGTCCGCGACGGCCTGCTCTATTACGCCTATTACGACGGGGGAGTTCGCGTCTTTGACCTGCTCGACCCGACCCGCCCCATGGAGATCGGTTATCACTCCTATCCCGGTTTCGCCTGGAGTGCGCAGCCCCACGACGACGGCTTGTTCTACATCGCCGATAGCTCGGTGGGCATCGAAGCCTTTCGTTTCCACGAACCCGCTTTTGCCATACGCACCGTCGCCACCGCCCCGCCGATCGCCGTCCGCAGTCGCCATCAATCCGTTGAGTTAAAGGTAAGCGCGGTGCCTTCACCGCGCGGCATCAGCGGCGCGATAGACCAAGTCAGTGCCCGCCTGTCGGGCGATGACTCCGCACCGGAGCAAAAACTCATCGCCGAGGGCGGCTTCTTTACGGGCACACTCCCCATCCCCGCCGATCTGCCCACCGGCCGCTATCACCTGCAATTGGAATTAACGGACGATCGTGGTCGTGTATACCCCTTTGAGCAGATCTACGACCTGTATCCCGAACGGGACCTGGAGATATTCAAGGGTGCACTCGCCGAGGATTGGCGACTGGTCGGCAATATCTCGGGCAATGCCGATATCTTCGACCGTCGCCAAAGCCTAAGCCTACCCGAGCGCTTCAGAGCGACATTCGAACCAGACGTTCCTTTTGACCCGACAGGCTATAGGGCCTTGCGCTTCTTCTTCCATCCGGGCACTGCCGAAGACTTCGCGACAAATGCCCTAGCCATTGGTGTCGCAGGACACACCGTGCGACTCTCGTTCAGCGGCGGTGATTCGCTGGCGGTGTCCCTCGCGGACAAACGTTGGCAAACTGTGGAGATTCCGTTCGCCGCCCTTGGTATTGAAATCACCGATCCGCCGCCCGAGCTGCACGCGGTGCTAATTTCCGGCAACCTGCAAGGCACGGCCCACATCGCCGACCTAGCGCTTGTCGCTGCCATCCCACCGCCCATAACCGCCGTGCGCGAGCAGCGCGAAGACCCGCGCCCCGCGAACTTCGCACTGGCGCAGAACTTCCCCAACCCCTTCAACGCCGCCACCACCATCCGCTTCGCCTTAGCCGATCGTGCGCAGATCGAACTCAGCCTCTACAATTTGCGCGGCCAAAGAATCGCGACTCTGGCAACAGGGGAACGGTCGGCGGGTTTGTACTCTTTTGCTTGGGACGGTCGTGATGACAATGGACACGTACTCGCGTCGGGTGTTTACTTATACCGCCTGCGCGCCGGCCAACGCACCGAAACGCGCAAACTCACTCTCTTGCGCTAAAGGATCGCCATGCCCCTAAAAATCGCCTTCGCCGGTTTCCGCCACGGCCACATCTTTGACCTCTACAATCTCGCGGACACCTCCGACGAGCTAGAAATCGTCGCCGCCTGCGAGGGCCACGACGAAACCCGCGCGCAAATACAGGCCAAAGGCACCGCCAAGATCACCCACGACCGATTCGAGCGGATGCTCGACGAGGTCGACTGCGATATCGTCGCTACCGGCACCTATTTCACCCGACGCGGCCAGGTCCTGATCAAAGCCCTCGAACGTGGCAAACACGTCATCGGCGATAAACCGCTGTGCACCGGCATCAACCAACTCGACCGCATCGAAGAGCTGGCGAGGGAGAAAAGCCTCAAGGTCGGCTGCATGCTCGACATGCGCAGCTCAAGCCAGTTTATCGGCGCGCGCGACCTGATCCAGGCCGGGCGCATCGGCGAGATCCACGCCATCTCCTTCGGCGGCCAGCACCCGCTGATGCTCGGCTCGCGCGCCGACTGGTATTTCGAAGAGGGCAAACACGGCGGCACCATCACCGATATCGGCATCCACGCCATCGACGCGCTGCCCTGGATCACCGGTCTGCAATGGAAGAAGATCAACGCCGCCCGCTGTTGGAACGCCTTCGCTGCCGAATTCCCGCACTTCGAGGACGCCGGGCAGATGATGCTGGAGATGGATAATGGCTGCGGGGTGTTGGGCGACGTGTCCTACTTCGCACCGGACAAGGCCGGTTATAGCATGCCCTATTACTGGCGCACGACATTCTGGGGGCGCGATGGCGTGATCGAAACGGCCTCAACGGCCAAGGACATACAACTGCTGGGCAAGGACGACAAGGCGCTACAAAGTGTGGCCTTGTCGCCGGCGCAACGGGGCGGTTACTTGCGCTGCTTCCTCGATGATATCGCGGGGCGGACACCCACCAACGACTTCAATACCGCGGCCGTACTGCGCTCGGCGCGCAATGTCATCCGCATCCAGCAAGCCGCCGATAACAACGAACGAGAGGTAGATTTTTAAGATCGCCGGCCCAGCAAACGGAATGGTCTCTAATAACTAAGTCTCTGGTGATCTAACCGCCGCAGCGCATCCGCCGCCCGCCACTGGGCTTGCGCCGCGTCCTGCGCACTGACCTTTTGCAAAAGTTCAGTGCATCGCCCAGCGGGCAGACGCATATTCATCAGCGCGCCCAAGGCGTTAAAGCGCACAAAGGGTTCGCTATCGTCCAACGCGTGCACCAATCGCAGTTGTTCTCGCTCGGCCTCTTCGCCCCAAATCTCCAACGCCTGCGCCGCGTTGTGTCGCACCCAGGCATCTTCGTCGTCGAGCGCTTCACCAATCTCGGGCAACAAGGCCAAACTCTCCCGCCCCAAATCACCCACAAGATCCACCGCCATCGCCCGCAACCAAGCATCATCGTCAGATAGCGCCTGCCGCAACGCCGGCACCGCTGCGGATCCGGCCGCGCTCAGCGCCAACGCCGCCATCTCCCGCTCCATCTCTTCACCATCGCGCAGTCGGTGCAATAATGCGCTGGCGCCCGCCTCATCGACCTGACGGCCCAAACCATAGGCCGCCTCCAACGCGACCGCTTCTTCCGCCGAGCCCAAGGCCGCCATTAATTCATCAGTGGACGAAACACTGGCCACGCATTCCTCACCGCGATTCCCGAGCCAATTCCACATCGCCTGCCAGGCGCGCGGCAGACACAACAAACGCCCATCATCCAGCCCCGACCACTCTTGCGCCTTGGCGTCAAAACCGGGATCGTAACGATCTACCGCATCCCAACTAGGGGCCTGCGGCTCACTGCGACGATCAAAGAGAAACTTCAGCATAATCCGCTCTCGGTCGCTGGTATTGGCCCCCGCTCGGTGCCAGCAGGCGAAATTGACAATGGCCATAATACCCTCACCGCCCGTGACCCGGCACTCCAGCGCCTCCATATCCTCGGGCCGTTGGCGGTAGTATTGCGAACCCGGCACCACCGTCGTCGGTCCCATATTATCGGGCACCGCCTGCGGAAAATAAATCAGCAGTACCTTGCGCGGCCGGTGCCAATAACGCCACGGCCTAGTCCAGCCCTTCAGCGCCCGCAGCGTGCCATCCTGGTGAAATCCACCAGCTTGCTGGCCAGGCTTGGTCCGGTGGGCGTGGCGATGGCATTCCATATAATAGTCCGGCCCTAGAATGCTCGACAACGCCCCGACCACCTGCGGATGCGCCAGCACCTGCTGCACGGCCGGGGCCTGCTCATAGACGGTGTTGCCAGGATTCTCACCCTCGCCGAAAGCCGCACGTGTCTGTTCGCGCACCGCGCGGTGGACATCGGCGTCGATATCGGAGTGCAAAATGTGGTACCCCCGCGCGATAAAGGCGGCGATTTCTTCGTCGTTAAGTCGATAGTTGGCGGTCATTTTTTATGGATGGGCCGGTTGCGGATAGGTCTCTTTAAATCCGTTTGCACGACGCGTCAGGTATTTGAGCCAGCTATCCTCCGGCGCAGCAGCAAAGATCTCATCGTAGAGCCTATCGCCGCCAAACGAATTGGCGATCACCCCTGGGCAATACGTATACATCACCGTGCGCCGCACCGCGTCCGACGCGTTGCGCGAGCAATGCGCCATATCGTGCGAAAACAATAATGCATCACCGGCTTGCATCGGCAATTCGACGAGCATATCCTCGAGCCCGTCACCCGGCGGCCGCGGATAATTGGCCTTGTGTGTGCCGGGCATCACCTGCAGACCACCACCCCCCGGCGCGATATCGTGCATCGCATACATCACATTGAGCAAATTGTGGCGGATCTGCCCATTGAAGTGGTAGAAGTTGTGCGTGATCGACGGCGTGTGGTTCGAATGCAGCTTGGTCTCGCCACCGCGCCATTTAAAGGCGATCCAGGTGGATTTCAACCGCGGCCGCTCCACCATCTCGACAAGATAGGGCAAGAGTACGGGATGGGCGGCCAAATCGACTAAGTTCGGTTCCTGGTTGACGATATCGTCATAGCGGACTTCCGCGTTTTCCCCTTCGGCTTTGGCGCGAAAATCTACCGCCGCTCTTTCTTCCCACGCATCGATCTCGCGATTCAACCGAAGCAACTCATCGGGCGCAATCGCGCCCTTGAGCAGGATATAACCGTTGACATCGTAGCGATATAACTCCGCCGGCGTCACCGTCTATAGTCCCTAAGACGCCAGCGAACGAAAAAAATCGCGAAAGAGTATCGTCTCCGACACATTGTCGCACTCATTGCAATGCTCCCAGTCGATCCAGACGTATTCAATGCCGAGCCAACCGCGATAACCGGTCTTATACATCACTTGCACTATCTGTTTGTAGTCGATCGTGTTATGCGCGAAACGCTCTTGCAAACGGCCCTTGCGGCCACCGCGAGCGTGGAAATGACTGGCGTGTTGAACCAGCGGTTCGACCTCGGTGTCGGCCAAGCCGATTCTGGTGAAGTGCGTATAGTCCAGGGTCAGAGTAAGCCCCGGCACATCCGCCACTAGCTTAGCGGCCGCCTTTGGCCGAGGCGCTAACGAGCCAATATGGGCTTCGACGCCATAAATTATCTTATGCGCCTTGGCCTGCTCCACCCGCCAGGCCAATTCGTCGACGGCCCGCCCCCAAGAGTCCGCGCGCGATTCTTCGGCAAACAACACACCAGGCAGATTCGTCACGTGCTTGCTGCCGCACTCGACGGCGTATTCGAGGGTCTTGCTGAACCAGTCGCGCGCCTTTCGCCGGCGGGCCGCCTGTGGATGGTTCACCGCGTATTCCGTGAAATCCTCGCCCATCTGCAAAAAGACATCGGCGGCCACCAGACCGCGGTCACCGAGCTTCTTCTTCAGTTGCCGCGCAGAACGGCGCAATCTTTTGAATTCCCGCGACGGCCACAAATGTGAGCGATTCTCGAAGAGACCGATATCCACGCCTTTTAGATCGAGCAATGCAATCAGGTCGAGCACCCGGTCGTGGGCGAGTAATGGAAAGGTGAAATCGGCACAGGCCATTTTGTATTTCATTGGATTTCCCCCATAGATTAATTCGCGCCTATTCGCCGCCAGCGGCCCAAAGCGCACCCTGCACCAGCATTTTCTTGAACATCGCGTGCTCGCACGCCTGCGGATCGTGCCCCAGCGCCTGGTAGAACACCCGGCCCTCGCCATGGCTCTTGGTCCACGCCACCGGCATCGCGTCGCCCTTCCACAGCGCGCTGGCCAGCACGTGCACGCGCGGGTCGTAATCGGTGATATACTGCTCGTCGACGACCATGAACTCCTCGTCGATATCCGCCATAATCGGGTGTTCGGCGTCTTTGACACTGACTTGGTATTCGCGGTGGCGCGGGTGGGTGATAAAATGTCCACCGACCAGATTGCGGAAATCCGGATCGCCGCGAAACGAATCAGCGGCACTGTGGATACCGACGAAGCCCTTGCCTCCAGCCAACCATTTCGACAGGCCGTCGCGCTGCTCGTTACTGATCTCGCCCACCGTATAGTGGAATACCAGTACGTCGTAGGCAGACAGATCTTTCAACGCGTCCAAGTCTTCCTGTACCGTATCGAGATCGAAAGCGTCCGCCGCCGTCAACGTTTCCACCAGCTTGGGCTGTATGCCCGCCCAATCGTGGATCTCCCCGCCGCCGAAAACCAGCGTCTTCAATTTTGCCATCGTTCTTCTCCTATCTGATCATGAAAAAATAAATGCTCCGCGAAAATACCACCTTGGCGCGGAGCTTATTTAAAATCCAGTGTGTTTATCAACACAACGGCCACTGCCATTGGCTCAGAGCGTCTATATTCAACTGCAGCATCCCCTCTAACGATCACGCCCTCTTGTCTAATTCGGCAACCTTCGCGAGTTGATGAATTGCATCTATTGTCACAGAATCCAAACTCTCCCTGCTACGCCACACCGCATTGCTATTAACCCGCTTGGCGTTGCTATTGATCTTGGGCCTGTGGATAAATCAAGCGTTGCGCAATACCTGAGGGGGGAAGTAGCAGGAAATTAGGCGATATACCTAGGGGTATGCGCCCTTGCTCAACGCGACCCTAGGGAGAATCTAATCGCTCTCGCTCAGCGGTTGCTCGCAGGAGAAGCGTTTATTCGTCCTCGTCCTCGTCCAGTGCTTGCTGTCCGGGGAATCCAATGGGCTCCTGTGCCCGCGCGCCCGTGATTACCGTTTGCATATCCTCCGGCATCTCTGCCGTGAAGTCCATCGCCTCGCCGGTGATCGGGTGCTCGAAGCTCAATTGGCGCGCATGCAATGCTTGGCGCTTGATCTTGGCCAGCATCCATTTGGCCTGCTGTCGGTATTCGGGGCGAATGCCCAGAGTTTGTTCGCGACCGCCGTAGACCGGGTCGCCAAAGACCGGATGACCAGTATGCGCCATATGCACGCGGATCTGGTGTGTCCGCCCCGTTTCCAACCGACATTCGAGTAAACTAGTGAAAGGGTAGCGCTCGAGGACGGTGAAATTCGTCGCCGCCGCCCGACCGCTCTTGATCACCGCCATCTTCTTGCGGTTCTTCGGGTTGCGGTCGATCGGCGCCTCAACCCGGCCCGTTTCCTCTCGACACACCCCCCAGACTAGGGCCAAATAACGGCGTTCGATCTCGTGCGCCTGCAAGCGCTCGGCCAACGTCCGATGCGCGATATCGTGCTTGGCTACTACCAACAGGCCGCTGGTTTCTTTGTCGAGTCGGTGCACAATGCCCGGACGCAACACTCCGTTGATGCCGGACAGGTCGGTGCAATGGTGTAATAACGCGTTGACCAAAGTGCCATCGGGGGCACTCGTGGCAGGATGTACGATCATACCCGGCGCCTTGTTGACGACCAGCAAATCAGCATCTTCATATACGATCGAAAGAGGAAGGTCTTGCGCTACCGCCGCCAGGTCTTCAAGCGCCGGCACTTCGACCGCAATCGCGTCGCCGGGTTGTACAAGATAGGACTGGCGGACTACTTCGCCGTTGACAAGGATATCTTCCGCTTTGATCAGCATCTGTATACGGTTGCGGGACAAGTCTGGGCAGACCGAGCTCAAATAGCGGTCGAGCCGCTCTTCGGGCGCATCAGTGGGGACGACGATATCCATGGGGTTAACCCCGGGCGATTTCCTCTTCCGGGGAAGAGGCGCCGAGGTCTTGCTCCTTATTGGGTTCCGGCTCGTCTCGGCGCGAGTAACCGAAAGCAAGGAAGATTACGCCGACCGTGACAAAGGAGTCGGCGAAGTTAAAGATCGGCCAGCGCAGATCGCCGAAGCCAAAATCAAAGAAATCGACTACGGCCCCAAGATAGAGTCGGTCGATGATATTGCCCACCGCACCGCCCAGTACCAGGCAAAGGGCGAAACGCAAGAGCCGCTCGTCCTCGGTGAGGGTGCGATAGAGGTAGACCAACACACCCAGAGCTATAATCGACACCGCCGTATGCAAGAACGGGCTGCCCAAATTCAGGCTGAAGGCCGCGCCCGCGTTGTGGATATAGGTCAGGCGGAAAAAATCGCCCAGCACCGGATCCGACTGGTATAGGCTCATCGAATAACGGACGATGAGCTTACTCGCTTGGTCGACGGCGACGGTCAACGGTATGAGCCAAAGGAAGCTCAATCGAAGTCTGGCTCCTCGTCGCGCTTCGATTTGCAACTGATACACTGGGTGGCCGTCGGTACTGCCTCCAGGCGCGCACGACCAATCTCACCTTCACAAATACGGCAGATCCCGAATGTGCCCCCTTCAATGCGCTGTTGAGCTTCGTGCAGATATTCGATATAATCACCGCCGCGTTGGGCCAGGAGTTGTGACTTTTCTTTTTCCATCGCGTCGGTGCCATGGTCGGCCATATGCAGCGAATAAGTCGAACGGTCTTCCGAGGTCATTTCCTTGCCGTTGTTACGCGCAATGTTCTCGATCGACTCAATATCATCTGAGGTTCGCGAAAGTTTTTCGGCTACGAGATTCCTAAAAAAATCCAGATCTTCCTTGTCCATCTACCCTGCCTCTCTCCACAAATTGTATTTTCGTTTACAGATGCCCGCAGGTTCACGCCCGAGCGATGGCGATGGTACAAGCATAATCATTAACCTGCAACTCTTGTTGCAAAACCACCGAGTCGGGCAACGCCCCCACCGACAATTCCAGCGCCAGCGTCTCGGCGGCGATATACTCGCGGTGCTGCCCAATGGCTTCGAGCAGGCCGGCCTCACCCTGCACCCCGATCCGGATGCGGTCGGAAACCTCCAACCCGGCGTCTTTGCGCATATTCTGCACACGGTTGACGATCTCGCGCGCGACGCCCTCGGCGACCAGTTCGTCGTCGAGCTGCACGTCTAAGCCCACGCCGAGATTGTTGTCGATGGCCACCACCACCCCCTCCTTCTCCCGGCGCTGCACCTCGACGTCCTCGATGCCGATCTCGCCACCGGCCACCGCGATCTTGTCCCCGGCCTTGAGTATCTCGATCTCTTGCTGCGTCAATTCGCCGATCCGCTGCCCGACCTCTTTCATCTGTTTGCCGAAACGCGGCCCCAATACACGAAAGTTCGGTCGGTACGACACCTCGCTGAGATCGGTCTCGTCCTCGACCATCACCACTTCCTTGATATTGAGCTCATCGGCCAACAGATCGACCATCTGCCCTAACTCGTAGCGGCTGTGCTCGTCCGGCGGCAGCAGATAGAGGCTGCGCAACGGCTGGCGTACTTTGAGATCGTGCTTGCTGCGCAACGAACGGCCCAAAACCACCGCCCTAGTCGCCAGCTCCATCTGTTCTTCCAACTCGGCGTCGCGCAAGGACTCGTCAGCCTGGGGCATATCGCACAGGTGCACGCTGTCGGGGGCCGACTCGTCGACCCGGCACACCAGGTTCTGGTAGATGCTCTCGGTGATAAAAGGCAATACCGGCGCCAGCGCCTTGACGAAAGTCACCAACACCCGGTAGAGCGTGGCGTAGGCGGCGGCCTTGTCCTGGTCGTCTTCCGACTTCCAGAAACGACGGCGGCTGCGGCGGATATACCAGTTTGTCAGTTTTTCAACGAAAGCCACCATCGCCGGCACCGTGCGGTAGAGCCTATAGGCCTCCATCTCGGTGTTGAGCTCGTGGATCAGCGTCTGCAACTCGGAGAGGACCCAGCGATCGAGACGATTTTGTGGAACCTGGTCACCGTCTTCGGGAGACCAGCCATCGAGCGCGGCGTAGGTCGCGAAAAAACTATAAGAATTCCATAACGGAATGATCACCGCGCGCAGGCTCTCCTTGATGCCGCTCTCGGTCATCCGCATCTCTTCGGCCTTGAGCGCGGGCGAGTTGAGCAGATAGAGGCGCAGCGCGTCGGCCCCGTATTTGTCGATCATCTCGGTCGGCTCGGGATAATTCTTGAGCCGCTTGCTCATTTTGCGGCCGTCCTCGGCCAACAGCATGCCCGAAACGATGCAATTTTTGAAAGCCGGCTTGTCGAAAAGCGCCGCGCACAGCACGGTCAGCGTATAAAACCAGCCCCGGGTCTGGTCGAGTCCTTCGGAGATGAAATCAGCCGGAAAGTTGGCGTCGAAATCTTCCTTGTTCTCGAACGGGTAGTGGTTTTGCGCATAGGGCATCGAGCCCGATTCGAACCAACAGTCCAAGACCTCGGGGACCCGCTTGAGCGTGCCGCGCCCAGTGGGGGAAGGGATCTCGACTAAGTCGATGACATGCTTGTGCAGATCGTCGACCTCGCTGCCGCACAAGCCCACCAACTCCTCCCGACTGCCGATACAGACGGTCTCACCCGTCTCTTCATTGCGCCAAATCGGCAAGGGCGTGCCCCAATAGCGGTTGCGGCTGATCGACCAGTCGCGTGCGCCTTCGAGCCAACGGCCGAAACGGCCGGCCTTGATATGCTCGGGGACCCACCAGATCTGCGCGTTGGCCGCGAGCATCTGCGGTTTGATCTTTTCGACATTGACGAACCAGGTCGAGATCGTACGGTAGATCAGCGGCGTGTCGCAGCGCCAGCAGAAGGGGTAGCTGTGCTCGATGGTGCTCTCGGCGAAAAGCTGACCGGTCTCGCGCAACAGTCGAATGATGTCGCGATCGACGTCTTTGACGAAGCGGCCCTCGTAATCGGGCACTTCATCAGTAAAACAACAGTCCTTGTCGATCGGCGAAACCAGCGGCAACCCCTCGCGCAACCCCAGCTGATAATCCTCTTCGCCGAAACCGGGCGCGGTATGCACGACGCCGGTGCCGTTCTCGGTGGAAACGAACTCGGCGACGACTACGCGGAAAGCGCCCTCTTCGGCCTTGTCGGCAAAATAGGCGAAGAGCGGCTCGTAGCGCATCTGCAATAATTCGTCGACTGGCTGCACCTCAACACTGGCGATTTCGTCCTCTTGTTTTTTGAAGACCTGCTGCACCAATGCCTTGGCCAGAATCAGTTGCTCGCCGTCCTTGAGCGTCACCCGCACATAGTCGATGTCGCGCCCGACAGCCAAAGCCATATTCGAGGGCAACGTCCAGGGGGTCGTCGTCCAGGCCAGGATCGAGAGCTTATCCTCGCCCTGCACCTTAAAACGGATCGTCACCGAAGGGTCTTGCGTATCCTGATAGCCCTGGTTGACCTCGAAATTCGACAGCGGCGTCGAGCAGCGCGGACAATAGGCCAGCGATTTGTAGCCCTCATAGATCAGCTCTTTGTCCCAGAGCGTCTTAAATACCCACCAGACCGACTCCATGAACTCCGGATCCATGGTGCGGTATTGGTTCGACCAATCGACCCAGCGGCCGACTCGTTGGATAAAGCGCTGCCATTCGCCCGTATAGCGCAATACCACATCGCGGCACGATTCATTGAACTTGTCGACGCCATAATCGAGAATATCGAGCCGCGACTTGAGCCCCAACTGCTGCTCGACCTCGTTTTCGACCGGCAGCCCGTGGCAATCCCAGCCGAAGCGGCGCTCGACGCGAAACCCACGCATCGTCCAGTAGCGCGGCACCACGTCTTTGATGATCGAGGCCAATAGATGGCCGTAGTGCGGCAGACCACTGGCGAAGGGTGGGCCGTCATAGAAGATGAAAGGTTTGTCTTCGGGCCGCTCGGCGACCGAGCGTGCGAAATGCTGACCCTCTTCCCAGAACGCAAGGATCTGCTCCTCTTGCGCGGGAAAATCCACGCTGGTCGGTACTGCGGCGAAACGAGTTTTTTTGTTGGACATCGAATTATATCAAATATAAATACGGTTGAGTAACATGATCGCGGCCTGTAAGAGCAGGATCAGAATCAATGGCGTAAAATCCAACCCTGTCGACCACAGGAAACTGGGCACGATGCGCCGCACCGCCTCGATGGCCGGATCGGTTACCCCGCGCAAAAACTGGACTATCGGATTGTGGGGGTCGGGATTGATCCAAGAGATCACCACCCGAATCAGAACCACATACATGTATGTCTCGATCAACCCAGTAATAAGGCCTTTTATGTCCATAAAGAATCCACCGTAGTCCAACAATGTTCACTCCTCTAAGTAGGACGCGAACCGAAGATCGCCGTACCTAAGCGCAATAAATTGGCGCCTTCTTCTATCGCGAGTTCGAAATCACCACTCATACCCATCGACAAATAATCCATCAACACCCCACTATCCCCGCTACCCGCCGCGATTTCTTCGCTCAATTCGCGCAACTTACGAAAACAACCCCTGACCACCGCCTCGTCGTCACTGTGCGCACCGATGGTCATCAACCCACGGACTTGCAAATTCGCCAACGGTGCTACAGCCGTAACCAGATCGGTAAGTTCTCCGGGCTCGACCCCGGACTGAGCCTCACTGCCTGAGGTGTTCACCTGTAAAAGCACTTCGAGCACCCGCCCCGCCTGTGCGGCGCGGCGGTCCAATGCCCGGGCCAGACGCCCGGAATCAACCGACTGCACCAAATCGAAACACTCGACGGCCTGCCCGGCCTTATTGGTCTGCAGATGACCAATCATATGCCAGGAGAAGGACGCGGCGACAAGGGGCCGTTTGGCCATCGCCTCCTGGATTCTGTTTTCACCCGCGATGCGCAATCCGCACTCATAGGCCGCCTCGACCTCGCTAGCGCTACGCGTTTTACTGACGGCAACAACCTCAATCGCAGCTGGGTCGCGCCCGGCCCGTGCGGCCGCCTGCGCGATGCGTTCACGCAGCAATTGCCAATTTTTGTGGATATGATCCATAAAAACACTAGACTATTAAAGATAAGAGTCGGATCATTTGCGCACAAACCACCCGCGACCGACTCAAGTTGGCGCCGCTTCCTCTGCCGTTGGTGCCCGTTCCCGCCCGGAGACCTTTGTCCCCAAAAACGAAGCCAAAATAGAAAAGAATACGACGGAAAAAAGGATGTCGACCGACACCGCCTGCCCCAATAGACCATCGATACCCACATATTGCTTCAAGCCGTGCGGGCCATAGAACAATTCAAAAAGCAAAGCGCCGCGCGGCAACAACAACCAGCCAATTCTCCCGCTCGGACCCGGATTCGGCGCTGGCAGGGGATAATAGACCATCGGGGCAAGTCCCCGCAAAAACAGCGGCGCAGCCACTAAGACCAATGCGACCTCATAGAGCCCATCGCTAGGTGGCCACAACGCCCTCAAGTCCAGCGCGACCCCCATCAACGCGAAAAAAAGCATAAAAGCCGCAGGCGCGGACTGGTGCAATAACAAACGCACGCGACGCGTCGACAACCGCTGTCGCCCTTGCAGTAAACCCGCCACCAAACCACAGGGCAACGCCATCAACCCCCATTCTCCCAATACCACACCGGTCAACAGCAACGTTCCCAATAAACCGGCCACCAACGTCGAAGCCGGTGCTGCGAGCAAACCCGCCAAACGCAGTCCCAACCCCAACCCGCCACCAACGAGCAACGACAACCAAATGCGAGCGACCCAACCCGAAGCGCCGGCCTCAACCACCGCCTCCGATTCTAAAAAGACCAACACCCCGCTCAACAATACCAACGCAAAGCACCCGCCCAATATCGACAACAACAAGGCGCCCCGTCGATCGAATTCCGGCACGGCGGTGAAGGGGCCCCACAGGCTCGCCAAGGCACCGATCAATAAAGCCACTCCCCACGGTAGCTCAACGAGCAGCGCCACGGAGACAGTGACGAGCAGGAGAATCAGCACCGTCGCCACAGCCAGCAATACGGGCCCCCGCCAGTCCAGTTGCGCAGGCCAAACAACATTCAGCCCCACTTGGAAACCTATGCATAGACCCGTCGTCAACAGCAGGATATTATAGGGGGAAAACACATCTGGGCGCACGATCTGCAGACCGCTAACACCCAACAACAAACCGGCGCCGACCCAACCTACCAGCGCCGGTAGGCGAGCCGCCTGCGCCAACTGGCCACCCACCGCGGCCATAAGTGCCAGGGCGCCCAGCATCCACGCCGCGTCAAAGCGGTTGGGCTGGTCCTGCTGCGGGCCATAATAGGCCAAGAGCAGCGCGAAAGCGGCAATCACTATATTTTTCATGGCAAAAAAGAGGGAGGTGGTCTGTATAGACCCCCTCCCCATAAACGATTAGTGCTGCGACAGGTTTAACTCTTCTCTTTTTCAGCGGCCCGTTGATGCCCCAGATAGAGCACCGGACTGGCGATAAAGATCGACGAATAAGTACCCACTATAATGCCGAACACCAAAGTGATCGTGAAGTCGCGGTTGACCTCGCCGCCGAAAGTCATCAGCACCAACACCGCCACCAAGGTCGTCAACGAAGTGACGAGCGTGCGGCTCAGGCACTCGTTGATGCTCAAGTTGACCGTGCTCTCGAAGCCCTGCTTGCGCGCGGTACGCAGATTCTCACGAATGCGGTCGAAGACCACGATCGTGTCGTTGAGCGAATAACCGACGATCGCCAATAAGCCCGCGACAACCGCCAAAGTGATCTCGATGTCGAAAAGCGACAAAAGCCCCAAGGTGATCAGCACGTCGTGAAAGAGCGCAGCGACGGCGGCGATACCGTAAAGGAAGCGGTGAAAACGCCACGCCATGTAGATCAGGATCAGCGCCAGCGATACCAGCACCGCACGGACCGCGGCGCTACTCAACTCCTCGCCGATCTTCGGACCAACCTTCTCCTGGCGCCGGATCCATTCCAGTTCCGATATATTGGCGGCGAAGCCCTTTTCGAGCACCGCCATAATGCCGTCGGCGACTCTCGTACCCTTTTCGCTCTCGCTGACGCGGATGAGGAGATCGTTGGCCGAGCCGAATTGCTTGATCTCGCTCTTGCTCAAATCGAGAGTTTCATTGCCGACCGGCACACTGCCGAGCTTGCTGCGAATCTGTTCGATCTGCAGCGGCGGGTCGAAGTGCAATTCGAGCAAGGTGCCACCGGCGAAATCGATGCCCGGTCGAATGCCGTTGATCCCGACCACCGAAACAAGGCCCAATACCAGCACTAAGGCCGAAACGCCGAAACCGGTCTTGCGCAACGAGAGGAAGGAAATTCCCAGGTTGGCGAAGAGATTTACCGGCCCGATGCTGAGGTTCTGCCCCTGCGACTTACGGGTGCTCAGGTCGAAGATCACGCGGGTCACGAAGAAGGCAGTGAACAAACTTGAGATGATGCCGATGCACAATGTCAACGCGAAACCGCGGATCGGGCCGGTGCCGAACTGATAGAGCACGATGGCAACCAAGAAGGTCGTCACATTGGCATCGAGAATCGCCGAAAGCGCGTTGCGGTACCCCGCATCGATCGCGGCGCGCACCGTCTTGCCGGCGCGCAGTTCCTCGCGTATTCGCTCAAAGATCAGCACATTGGCGTCAACCGCCATACCGATCGTCAGGATGATACCGGCGATGCCCGGTAGGGTCAACGTCGCGTGGAAACCGGCCAGCGCCGCCATGATGAAAATCATGTTGAGCAGCAGCGCGAAATCGGCAATGATACCGGCGCCCCTGTAATAAAGGACCATAAAGACCGCGATCAGGACCATGCTATAGATCGCCGCCGTCTTGCCCTTTTCAATTGAGTCACGCCCGAGCGAAGGCCCAACGGTGCGGTCTTCAATAATCTCAACCTCGGCCGGCAGTGCGCCAGCTCTGAGCACAATCGACAGGTCCTTGGCTTCTTCTTGCGTTCCACTACCGGTGATAATGCCCCGGCCTTCGGTGATCTTGCTCTGGATGGTCGGCGCCGAATAGACCGATTGGTCCATGACGATGGCCATCCTTTCACCGATATGCGAGCCAGTGATGCGACCAAAGAGCCGAACGCCCTCGTCCGTGGTCGTGAAGTTTACGATGGGCTGGCCCATCTGTTCGATGGCCTGGCCAAGCGATACGAAGGCGTCCTGAATCATATGCCCGGTCATCTCGGGCCTCTTACGCACCAGGAACAGCGAGTAATACTCGGCGCCTTCGCCGCCTTCGGGCTTACTCGAAAAGAGGAATTCGACGTCGGAGGGGATTAGCTTCAGGGCCTCGGGCGAGTTGAGCATGTTCTTGACCTTCTGCAGGTCGCGGGTCGAGACGACAAAATCGTCGCCGACAGCGCCGAGCATCGAAGCCAAGGTGCGACCGGCACCTTCCAGATCGGGCGTTTTGCCCTCGCCTTCAAAGAGCCCGGCTTCTGCCGCTGGCTCGTCCTCTGCCGCAGTATCTTCTTCCACCTCACCCGCGCTCAACACTTGGTCGATGCGCTGCAACAAGCGGGCGCGATCCTCGTAGGGTTCGAGTAATTGAAACTCGAGCAATGCCGTCTGGCCCACCAGATCTTTGGCGCGCTGCACATCCTGCACGCCGGGTAACTCGATGATGATCCGGTTTTCGCCTTGTCGCTGGATAGTCGGTTCCGCTACGCCGAACTGATCGACGCGATTGCGGATAACCTCCTGCGCCTGAGCAACGGCGTCCTGGGCCTGCTGCTGTTCCATGCCCTCGGTCTTAACCTCGAGGACCAGATGAATACCGCCTTGCAGGTCCAACCCGAGGTTGAGCGAACGCTTGTGCATATCGACCAACTGCTCGGGAGCATTCAGGTCCATCGTCGCACGCTCTTCGTCCGACAACCCGTAAAAATTCAGGCTCGGTAATAGGTAGTACAACGCAGTCGCGATAAGCGCCACGATCAGAATAGGTTTCCAGTTGCGTTTCATACTGCTTGCCTTTACTCCGCGATTGTCATGATACAGGCCGCGCGTCGAACACGACCCATCAAAAGTACAATGCTATTCCACAAAATGAAAGCGGCCAGTGACCCCGGCCGATGACCGGTACTCAAGCTGTCCGTCCCGCTCAAAAAAGACCAGCGCCTCGACACCCTGTAAACCCGCGACCAACTCGAGACCCCGTTCGGGCCCCAAAACAAAAACCGCTGTCGACAGAATATCGGCATCCATCGCCGTCGATGCCCATACCGTCGCGCTGATACAGGTTCGGGCCGGATAACCGGTCGTCGGATCGAGTAGGTGATGATAACGCTTACCCTCCCACTCGAAATACTGTTCGTAATCGCCAGAGGTCGCGATCGCCGCGAGCCCCAGGTCTTCTACCTCTATATAGCGCTCCGGGTCACGTGGATGTTGGACCCCAAAAACCCACGGGCGCCCGTCCGGCTTCTCACCCCAGTAGCGAATATCGCCGCCGGCGTCGATCAACCCCGCCGCCACCCCGAACTTCTCCAGCACCGCCACCATCCGATCAACGGCATAGCCCTTGGCCGCCGCCCCCAGATCCAATCTCAAGCCCTGCCGCACAATCCGAAACGACGAATCGGCAACCACCAGCTTCTCGTATCCGACCAGTGCCAGCGCCGAATCCAACTGCACCGAATCAGGTGGTGCCTCCGCGTCCGGAAATCCCCAAAGATTCGTCAGCGCACCCACCGTGCAATCAAACGCGCCATTGCTCAACGCGGCGAAGTGTTGGCTGCGTGCCAGCACCGCGTGCAACTCGGCCGAACCCCGCACATTAGCGTTTAGCGCCTGCAGTTCCAACTGCCGCAATTCGCTTTCGGCGCGATAGCGACTCATCAGCGAATCTATACGGTCGATCTCGGCGAAAGCGCGATCAAAGGGCGATCGATCCGGCGCTTCGTCCCAGTAAATATTTGCCGTAACCAGCGTGCCCAAAACGAGCCGGGCTTCGCGCAGCGGCTCGGCCGGAGGCTGCGGCGGCAAGAAATACAGCACCAGAGCCAGCCCGCCCACGGCCAATAGACTGCGCTTCAGCACGGCCTATTCAACCCGTCAACTGTTGCGTTCGACCACCAGCCGCACCGCCAACTCCAGCGCCTCGCGGGCGGGCGACGGCGCCAATACTTCTAAACATTTCTGCGCTTGGGCGGCGTATTCGCGCGCGGCCTGCACCGCGATCTCGACCCCTTTATATTCCTTGACAAAGGCAACGATCTCCCCCCATTCCGCCTCGTCCTTGTCCGACCGGACCAATAACGCCTCTGTTTCGGCCCTCCGACCTTCAGGAGCCTGCTGTAAGGCGCGTATCAGCGGCAGAGTGATCTTGCCCTCGCGTAAATCGTGACCAACCGGCTTGCCCATCGTCGCTTGATCGCTAGTGAGATCGAGTATATCGTCGGCGACCTGAAAGGCCCGACCGAGCAATTCGCCGTAGCGCCCCATCGATTGCACCACTTCATCAGACGCGCCGACCAAAATCGGACCGATGCGCGCCGAAGCCGATATCAGCGAGGCGGTCTTGTCGCTGACCATTGCAAAATACGACTCTTCGCGCGTGTCGCACTGTTCGCCAATCTGAATTTCAAAGATCTCGCCGATACTCAAGCGTTCAGTTGCACGCGAAACGATGCCGAGGACCTGTAAATTGCCAACTTCAACCAGCATGCACAATGCCCGAGCCAACAGAAAGTCGCCCATCAACACCGCAATCTGACCCGTCCAGCGCTCATTGACCGCCTCTTTACCCCGCCGCATCGTCGCCGAATCGACCACATCGTCGTGCACCATCGTCGCCGCGTGAATCATCTCCACCGCCGCCGCCGCGTCAATCACTTTTTCATTCCACCCGCCCGCCGCCTTGGCACTGAGCAAGGCCAAGGCCGGCCGGAGCCGTTTGCCTTTGAGCGTGGCCATGTAACGGGCAATCTCGTGCGCCAGGTCGACATCCGCTTCCAATACGGCATCGAGCCGTTTTTCGAAGCGGGCTAGTTCCTGGTCGATCAGACCTTTGAAGGGGTCCATGAGGCGGGGCGTTTCTCGAATTAGAATTAGCTAAGTAGTGGAAAAGACAAAAATTAAGTATTCATTATAAGACTGTCAATCTGCGCACGCACTACAGGGCCCTAAGGGTAAATTATCGAATGCCGCGCTTTTGTCCTTTATTATATGAATTATGCTCTTCGCCCTATCCGATACCCGCTCGACCTGGATGGTCTATACTGCCTTTTTGGCGGTGGTCGCATTATTATTCTTCGCCGACCTCGCCGATCTGCCGATCGATACGCACGACGAGGATTATTTTCTCGACAGCGCCGACACACTCGCCGCCCCGGCCGCCTTTTTTGCTCCCGACAAACGCATGCCCGGCCGCCCGGCCCTCGAACTGGTCTTTCTGCTGCAATATATGGTCTGGGGTACCTCAGCCACGGCCTATCATCTCTGTGGCGGCCTATTCCACCTTATCGCCGCCCTAGCGTTGGCTCGCGCCGGTCGCGCACTGGGCCTCGATCTCGAATTGGCCCTGCTCACCGGCCTGCTCTTCCTTATCAATGTCAGCCATTTCAACGCGATACACTGGATTTCTGCGCAGTGTTACGCGTTGGTTCTCATCTGCGGCAGTATAGCTCTCTGCGCCTACGTTCGCGATCGTCCCCTGCCGGTCTACGCCCTATTGTTGATCGGCGTGTTATTCCATATCTCTGCCGCCGCCTTCCTGCCCTTTTTCCTCTACCTCTCCTGGCAACGCGGCGATCGCACGTTTTTTCGCCGTTATCTACCCCTGGCGTTGTTGCTAGCGACAGTCGTACTCGGCCTCAAAATCGGCTATCCGCAAGCCCCACAAGCCAGCATCCTCACCGACGGTTTCGACCCGTGGGGGCTTTTGCGCAACCAACTCGTCTGCTGGAGCCGACTGATCAGCACCGCCCATTGGCTAGTGCAACCGCTGCACCGATTTCCCGTATGGGAGTGGATTGTGGGCGCGACTAGCCTGGGCATTTTTGCCGCGCTGCAATGGCGCCGGCACTTTACATTGAGTCCATGGCTAGCCTGGGTTTTTGTCCACCTCCTGCCCATCGCGGTCCTCTCTCCCGCGTATATACAGACCGTGCCCTCCGGCCCTTCCCGCTATCTCTACCTGGCCAGCGCCGGCAGCGCCGGCATCCTCGCCTGGTCCCTGCGCCATCTCGCCGCGCGATCTCCCTTATCCCCACGTCTCGTATTCGCCTTGCTCCTACTCCTGCTCTCGTATTCGAGCTATACCGGTCTCAGCAAAGCCACCGCCATTGCCTACTACGCCTCTGGTCGCCATTTTCTCGCCTCCCACCAACTCGACGAAGGCATCATACAACTCAAGCGCGCCATCGCCACCGCACCCGAAACCATTGACCTGGCCGACACCTATGTGCGTCTAGTGCCCATGCTCTACAATCGCGCTGACGAGCAAGCTGCCCCGACTCTAGCCAAAGCCCTCGAACACTTTCCGCAAAACCACACGCTGCGACTCTGCCAACTCACCCTCGACTCGCTGCAACCGACCACTGAGGCCAAAGCTGCCGGACGCAAACTCGACTCCTTTAAAAAATCCCGAGGCGTTTCACGGTTGATCGGCGAGCTTTATTACAATGTTGGCCGCGGCAAACAAAAACAGGACGACCGCGCCGGCGCGCTTCGCGCCTTCCGCCGCTCACTCGAATTCGACCCCCAGCGACCGCAGACCAAACAGGGCCTGAGCGCCGCCTTAACCATGCCGGCACAACCATGAGCCTCCATATCCCGCTATTACTCGCCTTCTTGACGATCGCCCAGCCAATCACAGCACAACTACCCCCGAGCCGCGTCTCCAACACCGTCGATATCCGCAGTTCCGGTACCGGTGTCGAAGCTTTCGCGCTACGCCAAGTTTTTTCGCACCTGTCTTTTTCAAGCGCCGTGCATCTCACCCACGCCGGTGATGGCCAAGACCGGCTCTTTGTCGTCGAACGCAATGGCGTGATCCGCGTCTTTGCCAATGGCGACGAGACCGACCAGGTCGCCAATTTCCTCGACCTCCGCGACCGGGTCCGTTCCTCTCCGCAGGAAGCGGGCCTATTCTCCATGGCCTTCCATCCGCGCTACGCACAAAACGGCCTGTTTTACATTGCCTATATCGCCGGCCGCGGCGAGTTCCTCTCGCGCATCTCCGAATTTCGTGTCTCACCCGACAATCCCGACCGCGCCCTGCCCTCCTCCGAGCGCGTATTAATCGAGCTTGAGCAACCGCACGAAAGCCACAATGGTGGCCAGGTGGCCTTCGGACCGGACGGCATGCTCTATATCTCTTTCGGCGATGGCCAAGACCCCAACGACCCCTTCGCCCATGGCCAAAACCCCGCAACGCTATTCAGCACGATCCTACGCATCGACGTCGACCGGCAAGAGCCCGGTTTGGCCTATGCCATTCCCCCCGATAATCCTTTTGTCGAGCGCGACGGCTTTCGCGCAGAGATCTGGGCTTGGGGCCTACGCAATCCCTGGCGCTTCAGCTTCGACCGCCTAACCGGCGAACTGTGGCTCGGCGATGTCGGCCAATCCAGTTGGGAGGAGATCAATCTGATCAAACGCGGCGACAACTACGGCTGGAGCCAGATGGAGGGGTTTCACTGTTTCCCGCCTGGCGCCAATTGCGACCCCGGTGAATTCGAGTTGCCGGTCTTCGAATACGACCACCGCCAAGGCTATTCGATCACCGGCGGTTTCGCCTACCGGGGCCCTCGCTTGCCCACCTTGCAGGGCTGGTATGTCTACGGTGACTTCGCGACCCGCCGCATTTGGGGTTTGCGCCGCCGTGCCGACGGCCCCCCCGACAATAAGCTGCTCGCCATCAGTCCTTCACCCATCGCCAGTTTTGGCGAAGACGAAGCCGGCGAGCTCTATGTCGTCGGCATCGACGGTCGCCTCTACCACTTCGCCGAACGCGATCCACAAGCCTCGCCGGACCGCATCCCGGCCACGATTTCGACAGCGGGTATCTTCGCCGACATCGCCAGCCAGACACCCGCACCAGGCCTCATCCCCTACCAGGTCAACGCACCCCTGTGGTCCGACGGCGCCGATAAAACCCGTCTACTCGCCTTGCCCGATAGCGCGCGTATAACCTTCGCTACCGACTCCCTGTGGACCTTCCCCGCGCGCACCGTGCTGGTGAAAAACTTCTACCTCGGCGAGGGTGCCGCCCGACGCATCGTCGAAACCCGCTTATTCGTCAAACGCCTCGACCCGCAAAGCCCGGAGTGGGACGGCTATAGCTATCTTTGGAACAACGAAGGCACCGACGCGCGCTTGCTGAGGGCCGATACCACCATCGTCTATTCCCTCGCCGACGCCGAAGGCCAAATGCGCCGCCATGCGCATTATTATCCCAGCCGCAACGAATGCGCCATCTGCCATACCCCACAAGCCGGATACGTGCTCGGTTTTAACACCGCGCAACTCAATCGCAAAGTAGCCGGCGAAAACCAGCTCGAGACCTTCGCGCACCTCGGCCTTTTCAGCGACTTCACCGGCCCCACCAGCGCCCTGCCTCGCCTGCCCGATCCAACCGACACGAGCCTGCCCGACGCCCTGCGCGCCCGCGCCTATCTCGACGCCAACTGCAGCCCATGCCATCGCCCCGGGGGCACGGGCCGCGGCGAACTGGACCTGCGCTTCTCAACCCCCATAAATCAGACCAACCTATTACAACAAAAGCCCCTCTTGGGCGACCTAGACATCACCGATGCCCGCGTACTAATCCCCGGCGACCCCGACCGCTCACTAATCCTACAACGCCCCGCCGCCCTCGGCAAAGGCCGCATGCCGCCGCTAGCCACCAGCATCGTCGACACCTTCGGCATCCGCCTTTTACGCCGTTGGATCGAAGACCTGCAAGAAACAGCCGTCACCGCACCCGCCGCGACCCTGCCCGCGACCGTGCTCCTACACCCCAACTTCCCCAACCCCTTTAACGCCACCACCGCGATCACCTTCGAGCTCGACCGTACCACGCCCGTGGGTTTAGCCGTCTATAACCTCTCCGGCCAACGCGTTAAAGTTCTGCTCAACCACCCCTTGTCCGCCGGCACTCACCGCCTGATTTGGGACGGCACCAACCAACAGGGCCACCCCGTCGCCTCCGGCGTCTACCTGCTGCACCTAACCACACCGCAGACTGCCCG
Source organism: Gemmatimonadota bacterium (assembly GCA_018672475.1). Taxonomy (GTDB): domain Bacteria; phylum Latescibacterota; class UBA2968; order UBA8231; family UBA8231. The sequence continues at coordinate 35,773 of JABHFS010000107.1, forward strand.
CACCGGCAAAGCCCTGTTGCTCAAATAATACGGACGATCCCCCGAGCCCCGCTGGCCAGGGGTGTTACAGATGGTTTCCAAACGCGGCACGCACCCAGCCCACGACTAACCCGTCGTCATGATGGATCGCGCCCGAGCGATGGCCTATACTCTTATGCGACTATCGCAAAACAAGGAGACCTGTAGATGAAAATCACCGCGATCAAAACTTACCTCATGCACGCCACCCCACCCGAAACCGGCGGCTGGTCGGCGCGCAACTGGCTCTTCACCAAAGTCGAAACAGACGAGGGCATCTACGGCATCGGCGAAGCCTCCGGCTGGCCGCGCGTCGTCGAAACCGCCATTCACGATATGACTCCCCTTATGATCGGCGAAGACCCCTTCCATATCGAGAAATTGTGGAGCAAAATGCAAGTGGCCATCATGAGCCACGGCATGACCGGCATCGTCGGCGGCGGCGCTATGACCGGTATCGAGATGGCATTGTGGGACATCAAAGGCAAGGCACTGGGGCAACCGGTGTGGAATCTGTTGGGCGGCAAGATGCGCGACAAGGTGCGCATCTACGCGCATGCGCACGAAAAAGAACGCGCCAGAGAATTAATCGATCGCGGTTATAACGCCATCAAAACCGGCGGCATCAAAAACTGCGTCGAAAGCGTCGAGGCGATCCGCAAGGAAGTCGGCCCCGAAATCGATCTCATGGTCGACGTGCACGGCCCGCCCTGGCTTACTACCCGCGACGCGATTGCCCTCGGCCGCGCGCTCGAAGACTACGATCTGCTCTTTTACGAAGACCCCGTCGCGCCCGAAAACATCGACGCCATCGCCCGAGTCTCCGAGGCCGTCAACATCCCCATCGCCGCCGGCGAGCGGCACGCCGGGATCTGGGGCGTCAAAGAACTGATCGAGCGCGAAATCATTGACGTGGTACAGCCCGACACCGGCCGCGCGGGCGGCTTATCACAAATGAAGAAGATGGCCGCGATGGCCGAAGCCCACTACTGCTCGATGGCCCCGCACGACGGTTCGCTCGGTCCGGTGGCCGAAATGGCGGCGGTGCACCTAATGGCCACGCTGCCCAATTTCCTAATCTTGGAGCATTTGGAAGACGATGTGCCACAACGTTATGAGGTAATGACCGGCCAACCTAAAATCGTCGACGGCCATATCATTGTGCCGGATACGCCGGGTTTGGGCATCGATATTGTCGAAGAGGCCATCGCAAAATATCCGTCGAGCGGCAATATCGCCATACCCGACGACCGTTACGACTATCAGTATATACAGGCACGGCAGGGGCGGGCGCTGTGGCTCAGCGAGCAGGAGACACCGCCGCCGGAATATCGGCCGGGGCAGATCTTTTAAATCGGTCCGCCACCACAGGTGATTATTGGCGCAAGCGACAAAGCGAATAAATAATAGCCCCCGATCGCTATATACGATTGGGGGCTATTATTGCAAACCAACGCCTCGTCCCCACAGATCAATACTTATGCATCGACCTCCAGGTTGAGCCTACATACCAACGGCCTATCTTGGCACGACTTCCGGGTTGAGCAGGTTCACCGGCCGTTCCCCCTGCAACACCCGCACCACCTCGGCCGCCGCCTTGCGCCGCAACTCGACAATCGACGCTTCCGAATACCACGCGACATGCGGGGTTATCACCACATTGTCCATCTGCATCAGCGGGTGGCCCGCCGGCAATTCCTCGCCCTCAACCAGATCGAGCCCGGCACTGCGCACTTGACCCTTTTCCAACGCGGCAACTAGCGCGTCCGAATCGATCAACCGCGCCCTGGCCGTATTGACGATAATCGGACCCTGTTCCATCTGCGCAAAGCGCTCGGCGTTGAGCAGGTGATGCGTCTCGTCATTGGCCAGCGCGTGTACCGTGATCGCGTCCGAACGGCGGCACAATTCCTCTAACTCGACCTTCCGACACGCGATCCCGCCCAGATCGACATCCGCGTCGACATACGGATCGGCAAAAAGCAGCTCGACCCCGAACGCGCTCAACTTATGCGCCATACGCCGGCCGATGCGGCCCAGACCAACGATACCCACCGTCTGTCCCTGCAATTTCAAAACCGGCTGCAATGGTTTCATACCCCAATCGCCGGTGCGTACCATACGGTCAGCGGAGACGATCTTGCGCCCCAACGCCAGCCACAAACCGATCGCGTGGTCGGACACCTCGTCGATGCAATAATCCGGCACATTGACCGCCATCACCCCGTGGCGGGTAGCCGCCTCAACATCAATCGTATCGTAACCGATGCCGAAGCGCACAACGATCTTGAGCTTCGGGCACCCGGCAAAAACCTCGTCGCTCAAGGGGCCGAAATACGTGTTGAACATCCCGTCGGCGTCGTGCGCCAATTCGATCAGTTCGGCGACGCTTTGACATTGACCCGTCACAAACTGCGCACCGATCGCCTCAACCGCCTGCCGTTCGATTTCCATGTCGGGTAAAATATAATCGGATACCACCACTTTAAATTCAGCCATCTAAACCACTGCCTCCTACCTGTATCTCGTCGAGGGCGAACATCTTGCCCGGGTTGAAAATATTTTGCGGATCAAGAGACCGCTTGAGCATCTGGTTCATGCGCACCACGCCGCCGTTCGGCGGGGTAAAGGCCTCCTCATTGCGCTCCCCAACGGCGAAGCGCCAGCCCAAGGCCTCGTGGCGGGCAGCGGTCCGATGCACTAGCCCTACCGCCGTATCAACCGGCAACAACGCCCACAACAACCCACCCGCCCAGTCCAAACCCCAGCGCTGTAAACCCTCGGCTTTGAGCGCCTCCATCAGCCGCACCATCCTGGTCGGCGGCCCGGAAAAACGCCAGCGCTGCATCCCCGCTCCCGGCACCAGCCATTCCAACTCGCGCCAATGCCGCCAGAAGGCACGCGATTCGTCCTCCTGCATCACGGATGACTCCGCTGCGACCAAAGCCCGCAGTGTTTCAATCTGCGCCCTAACGGCTTGAGCCGGACCTTCGACGCGCGCCACCAACCCCGCTTCGTCATAGGCCAAACCCGTAATCTCCAATGGCCGCGCCGCCCAGTCCAGCATGTGCTGCAACGCCGCACCGGGCAACAGCCCGTGCACCGACAACGTCGCCTGCGTCTCGGGCCGGGGCCAAACCTTGAGACAGACCTCGGTCAGCACGCCCAGTGTGCCAAAAGACCCAGCCAATGCCTTCGAAAGATCATAACCAGTGACATTCTTGACCACCTTACCGCCCGCACGAATCCGCTCGCCGTGGCCGTCAATCATCTCGATGCCGAGCAAGTGATCGCGCAACGCCCCCATCTTGAAGCGCCGCGGCCCCGAAAGATTACAGGCCACCGTGCCGCCGATCGTCGCGGCCTCCCCCCACCCGGGTGGCTCGAAAGCAAAGTATTGCCCTTCGCCATCGAGCAACGTCTCAATCTCACTCAGCCGGGTACCCGGGCGCGCCACCAACACCAACTCACCCGGCTCATAACTGACGACACCGCGCAAAGCGGACACATCGAGCGGCCTGCCACTCTGCTTGCGCCCGAGAAAGGACTTACTCCCTCCGGCAAAAACCTCCAACGCCGCGTCTTCGGCCAGGGCCTGACGAACTTGCTCCTGTATACTATCCGCGACGCGATTCGACTCTTCCATCTATTTCCCTGTGTCGTGGTATAGGATTTCTCCGGCGTTTAAAAAGTAGGTCCCGCCCCCCCATTGCTCAAGTCTAGCCATTCTATACTCGTCTGAGGACACATAGAGCTATTCCAACGGAGTTACCAAAAAAATTTCCGATACATCAACCGATAACCGCAATCGATAAATACGCATAAAAGACTTCCGGTCTGCAATATACCGATATACATTACGAGTGCTTGATATACATCATCTACGAACCGCAACTACTTACCCGCTTCCAGCCCCTCGAACAACCCCCTCGCCCCGGCAACCAACGCCGCCCACATCAACGCATTGCAAGATCGCAAAGTCACCATCCAGGTCTAAAACAAAAACAGCCGCCCCATGGCCGACTGTTTGCATTCGACATTCTTTCTTCTATACAAATTATTAGAGAGGCGATTTAATCTCCCAACAGACCGCCTGCAACACAACTTCCGCTAAAATCGTTCCAACTCCGGAAACTTCTCCTCGCCCCCGTGCACATGCATCGCCCCCCCCTCGGCACACCGCCTTAGCACCGGGTAGACCTTCCCCGGATTTAAAATCTGCCCCACGTCAAAACACGCCTTGATCCGCTCCTGCGCATCCAAATCGGCGTCGTTGAACATGCACGGCATCAGGTCCCGTTTCTCGATACCTATCCCGTGTTCCCCACTCAAGACCCCGCCGACCTCGACGCAGAGTTTCAGGATATCGGCCCCCAATCCCTCGGCCTTGGCCAAGTCGCCTTCGACATTGCTATCGTATAATATCAGCGGATGCAAATTGCCGTCGCCGGCGTGGAAGACATTGGCGACCCTGAGCCCATAGCCTTTCGATAGTTCGCCGATCCGCCGTAACACCTCGGGCAGTCTGCCGCGCGGTATCGTCCCGTCCATGCAATAATAATCCGGGCTGATGCGTCCCATCGCCGGAAAGGCCGCCTTGCGCCCGGCCCAAAGCCGCAAACGGTCGGCCTCACTCTCCGCCCGACGGATCTCGCTCGCACCCGCCTGCCGTAGAAGCCCCTCCAACACACCGATGTGATGCGCGACCTCGCTCTCGGGCCCATCTAATTCGACAAGCAACAACGCCGCGACACCCAACGGGTACCCCGCACCGACAAAGCCCTCAACCGCCTCGATCGACAACTGGTCCATAATCTCCATGCCCGCCGGCACCATCCCGGCAGCAATAATATCGGCAACGGCCTGTCCCGCACCCTCTACCGAATTAAAAACCGCCATCATCGCCCGTGCCACTTCCGGTTTGGGCAAAATCCTCAGCGTCGCCTCCGTAGTAATCGCCAACAAACCCTCCGACCCCGTCAGCAACCCCAGCAAGTCGTATCCGGCCTGGTCCATGCCCTTACCGCCGACCCGAACCACTTCGCCATCGGCGAGCACGACCTCCAGACCCAACACATTATTGGTCGTCGTACCATACTTAAGACAGTGTACCCCACCCGAATTTTCGGCGATATTGCCGCCGATCGAACAGGCGATCTGGCTCGACGGATCGGGCGCGTAGTAGAAACCATATTGCTCAACCGCCTCGGTCACCGCTAGGTTGGTCACTCCCGGTTGCACCGTCACCGTGCGATTTTTCAAATCAATATCGAGCACCGAGCGCAACCGCGCGGTACTGAGCACCACGCCATCCTCCCTCGGCAGCGCCCCGCCCGAAAGCCCGGTGCCCGCGCCCCAGGGTACAATCGGGATATCCAACGCCGAGCAGGCCTTGAGCACCGCCGAGACTTGCGCCGTATTGTCGGGCAACGTCACCAGCATCGGCCGCTGGCGATAGGCCGATAGCGCATCGCATTCGTAGGCGACCAAGTCCTCGCTGCTATCGATGATCTGGTCGGCATTCAAGTCCTTGCGCAACCGTTCAATCAGGTCCTTACGCCGCTCGAGACGGCTCTTGTCAGGTTCGGGAAAATTCATTCGTAACCCAGATCCTTCGCGTAGGCAAATAATGCGGGCGTACCACCCGTATGAAGAAAAACAATCGTCTGCCCGGCCTGCCACCGCCCATCGTCGATATGCGCGATAAGCCCGGCCATCGCCTTGCTGGTATATGAAGGATCGAGCAACAAACCCTCCTGCTCAGCCACCAGGTGCAACGCGGCTTTACTCTCTTCGGTGACCACCCCGTAATCCGGCCCGACAAAATCGGCAGAACTCTCAAAGTCTTCCGGTGATAGTTCCAGATCCAGCGCCAAAACCCCGGCGCATTCTCGCGCCAATTCTGCATGGCCTTCGGCGGCCTGTTGGTCGTCGCGCGGCGAAGGGCTGATGCCAACCACCCGCCAATCCACCCCCAACGCTTTCAGCCCCACGACTAAACCCACATGGGTATAAGCACCCGAACACAAATAAATCGCATCCGGCTCAATGCCCTGCTGTTCACACTGCGCCAACAACTCCAGCGCCCCGTCGACATAGGCCACGCTGCGAAAAACACGCGCGTCCGTGCTGGTGTGAAATGGCGTATGCCCCTCCGCGCGCAGCGCTTCCATTTTCGCCGCCACCACCGCCGCCTGCTCTTGCGGTGCCGGCAAGTGCACTTCTGCGCCAAACAGCCGGGCCAGCAGCAAGTTGCCCTGCGACTGCGCGTGCGCATCGTCGCGCCCCACAACCACCGCCTTCAGCCCCAACTTCGCCGCCACCGCCGCCGTCTGCCGCGACTGATTGGACTGCGCCGCCGCCGAGTGTACTAACACGTCGCACCCTCGCTCAACCGCCTGCGCGATCTGATACTCAAATTCACGAATCTTATTACCCCCCATCGCCACCCCCGTCAAATCCTCACGCTTAACAAAGATCCGCGGCCCCCCAAGATGCGCGCTGAGCCGGTCTAATGGCTCCATAGGTGTCGGCAAAGCCGCCAAATGCAACCGCGGCAGCCGATCCAACCGCCCTCTTAACTCTTCCCGACTAATCGCCATACCACTCTTTCCTCTTTCTCTTCTTTTTTCTTCCTACCTTTCAATCTCACCACAACCGAATAATCAGGCAAACCAGGCGTCGGGGTAGATCTCTGAACGGCTTGTTATGCCTGATTTTATAGAACCGTAAAATCGGGCATAAACCCTCGGAGCCCGACAGGAGTCGGGTGAGCAGTCAAAGACCCCACATCACGGAGTGATGCTATGAAATGAATGAAGGTATCTCCCTCGACGCCACCCCCCAAACTGGCATTATAAGTCTTTTATTTACTATGTCTTATAACTATTATAAACATATTTTTATATAAGCTTCTTATTGCCATATAAAATAAACACCCTACCTTATATATAACAGGCACTTATGCTAATATCCGCACCACCCCCCGCTCCGGCGCCCCAGTCTCACCCCCGCGCAAATAGCTGTTTAAACAGTAGATAGGACCATTTTGGACCTAGTCGAATCCATACCCAAAGACCTAGACCCACATATTCGCGGTGAATTACAGCCCGGCGAGCTTTTAATTATCCTGCTCTCCGCCGATATCCGCCCCGACGGCCAATACGGCGACTCCTGGTTTGCCCTTACCGACGAACGCATCCTCGTCTTCCATCCCAATGGCTCCGATAAACCCGAGACCCTGCGACTCAATCTGGACGAAGTGCTAAAAGTCCAGACGCGCAATTATGTCGGCAGCGGCGCGCTTGTCGTCGAACTCGAAGACGAAACCGTCGAATTATTGCGTTTTTCACAGAGCGCCTTCTACAAATTCTCCAGCGTGCCACAGGCCATCGAAGCTGCCGGCCTCGTCAAGGAAGAAGACCAGGCCGATAACGATGATCCGCACGCCGATCCGGTCAAGATCGTCGAACATTGCCATACTTGCGGACGCGCCTTCCGCCCCGGCACCAAGATCTGCCCCAACTGCTTGCGCAAAACCGAAACCTTCTGGCGGCTTTTTTCCTATATCAAACCCTATAGGAACGTCGCGCTGCTCGGCTCCACCCTAACCATCGTGCTCACTGTGATCGGGCTGCTGCCGCCATTGCTCAACCAGGCCCTGCTGGACGACGTAATCTTCGCCGCCCTGTCCGAAGAAACCGCGAATGCAGCAGCAGCCATTGGTGAGCAAGAAGCAGATAAAGAACCTGCGGCGATGACCCGGCTGCTACTAACAGCCCATGGCTTGTTCAACACCGAAGAAGCCGGACCGGAACAGATTTTGTTCTGGGTGGTGATCGGCCTGCTCGGCGTCTTCATATCGCGCGGGCTCGTCAGCGGCGTGCGCATGTACGCCCTCGGCTGGCTCGGCCAACGCATCGTCTACGACCTACAAACGGAAATCTTTCAACACCTGCAGCTCTTGTCGTTGACCTTCTACAACAACCTGAGCACCGGCCGAATCATGACCCGGGTGACCAGCGATACCGAGCGCATGCGCGGCTTTATCACTTCGGGATTTCAGGATATCGTCATCGACGCGTTGACCATCATCGGCATCTGTGTCATGCTCTTCACGATGAACTGGCAGTTGGCGTTCTTCGCGCTGATTCCAATCCCCTTTATGATTGTCGGGACCATCGTCTACCGCACCCGTATCCACTGGATCTTCCACCGCATCTGGCGCCGCATCGCGAGCCTCAACGCCATGCTCGCCGATACCATTCCCGGCGTCAAGGTCGTCAAGGCCTTTGCCCAAGAAGAACGCGAGTTGCAGCGTTTCAACGAGCGCAATCTCGATTTGCGCGACTCGCGCATGACCGCCTTCAAGATGCGCTCCTATTATATCCCCTCAATCGCCTTTATCACCTCGGTCGGTTCGATCATCCTCTGGTGGTTCGGCGGTAAACAGGTGCTCAACGGGGAACTGACCCCGGGCGAGCTGCAGGCCTTTATCGCCTACATGGTAATGTTTTACGCGCCGGTGCGCTCGCTGTGCAACCTCACAGAAGAGCTTGAGAGCGCGGCAACGACCGCCGAACGTGTCTTTGAGATCATCGATACCGAACCCGAAGTCCAGGACCACTATGACGCCGTAGACCCCGGCCAACTCCAGGGCAAGATAGAGTTCCGCAACGTCAGCTTTACTTACGACGGCTCGGCGCGCATTCTCGACCGCATCGACTTCGCCACCGAGCCCGGCGAGATGATCGGTATCGTCGGCCCCTCCGGCGCTGGCAAATCAACCTTCGTCAATCTGATCACGCGCTTCTACGATGCGACCGACGGCCAGATCCGCATCGACGGCCAGCCCATCACCATGATCAAACAGCGGGCCCTGCGCGCGCAGATCGGCGTAGTCCTGCAAGAGCCCTTGCTCTTCCAGGGATCGATCGCCAGCAATATCGCCTACGGCCACCCCGAAGCCACGCGCCAACAAATCATCGAGGCGGCGCGCGCGGCCAACGCCCATAAATTTGTTATGAATTTCCCCGAAGGTTACGACACACAAGTCGGCGAGCGCGGTGGCCGGCTGTCGGGCGGCGAGCGCCAGCGTATCTCCATCGCCCGCGCGCTGATCGGCGACCCGCGTATCCTGATCCTAGACGAAGCCACCGCCTCGGTCGATACCCACACCGAATACGAGATCCAGGAAGCGCTCGAACGGCTCGTCGCGGGGCGCACAACCTTCGCCATAGCCCATCGGCTCTCGACGCTTAAAAACGCCGACCGGTTGCTGGTCCTCGATCGGGGACGCGTCGCCGAGGTCGGCACGCACGAGGAACTGCTGGGCCTGGAAGACGGAGTCTACCGCAACCTGGTCGATATGCAGACCGAGATGGCGAAAGTGAGGGCCATCCTATGACAAGCCAATCGCGAGGTTATTCCTACGAAGACTTTTTGCTCGACCCAGCCAAAATGCGTTTCTTTCGCTCCGAGCGCGGCAGCCTGATCCTCGCGCTCGACGGCGAAGAGCACACCGACCTCAAAATCCGCCGCGCCTTCCCCTTCGAACAGGCCGAGCGTTTTATCGGCGTCTTCGATTCCAATGGCGATGAACTGGGTCTACTCGAAGATCCGCAAACCCTCGATGACGATAGCCGCCGGGCACTGTTCGATGAGCTCAACAAGATCTACTTCCACCCGAAAATCCTGACCTTCAATAACATCGACGAGGAATACGGGGTTTTGCGCGGCGATATCGAGACTACCAGCGGCCCCCGCCAACTGGAGATCCGCAACTACCGCACCAACGTGCGCATGCTCTCCGGCGGCCGGGCCATCGTCGAAGATGTCGACGGCAACCGCTACCTGATCGAAGACTGGCACGCGCTACCGCAACATACGCGCGAGATTTTAGGGCTATAGGCCAAGATCGGCAACAACAGAAGCGGCCCGGCGGAATGATCCGCCGGGCCGCTTCTGTTTTTGCTTTAGTACTGTTTCAATTCACGTCTTCCGGCTCGAAAGCCCCGCACTAAACGGCGAATCCCCCTGGGTAAAGGTCTCAAGGCCTGGATTACCCGACTATATAAAGAGAGAAAGAGGTCGTTTTTAAATAGCATTTAAACAGCGATTCCCCTATCTTCGAAGTCTGCCGTAAACCTACGAAAAAAGCGCCGCGATGAAACTTCCGCACAAGTGTTCCGAGTGCCAAGGCACCGGCTGCGATCGCAAACCGCTCGAAGCCCCCGACGGCAGCAACTTCCTCTTTCCACGCTGCGAATTCTGCAAGGGCAAGGGCGCGCTCAGCGACGAGCAGCACCAGGCCTATCTCAAACGACAACAAACCCCATGAGTCACTTGGTCCCGTGTAAAATCACATCATTGTCTTACAGACCTGCCCACCCCATCGCATAAAAGAAACTAAAGTGCCTTGAACTCTTCTAGGCGCTTTTGCACCCTATCTATATCGAGTCTCAATAACAAGTAGCAACCGTTTAAACTGGCCGGCCAATGGCCGGTAAGCCGGATCCAGCGGTTGCTTACGGCCGAGCCCCGATTGGCGGCGTAATCGCCGCGCACAACCTAAAACCGAGTTGCGCTGCGTGCAGATTTCATCGCTAATATTGGCAAGTAAAGTACTCTTCGCCTGATTCGCCACCTCAGCTTCTTCTTTCAATCTTTCGGCCTCGTGCCGCGCCAACTCCAGATCCTTGGATACCTCGGCCCCACTGATCTTCGTAGTCGGAAAAATAAAGGCCACGCAGAGCAACAGACCACTGATATCCACTATCCGATCAACGCTGGCGCTGGCCAAGATAAACGACAGCGCAAGCTTCATTTCCCCGAGCACGAAAAGAATCACCAGACTACTAACCGTTGCCACAAACCCATACGTCAATCCTCAGATCACCCAAAAAACGCCGCCCATACATAGAGCAGGGGCGCTTGCCACCGCGCCCCTGCCATTATTTATATGCTGTTTCGATCTCGTCCATCAACCGGCGAAATACCCTTGCATCTTTTCCATGCCAATTTTCGCTACCTCGACCGGATCTTTCTCCCACAGTGCCGGGTTAAACAACTCCAACGACACAAAACCCTCATAACCCTGCGCCAAGGCCAGTCGCTCGATCTCCTTCAGCGGCCCCACCCCGTCGCCCGGCATCACGCGATCGGCATCGCTCTGCTCAGCAAAGGGCTTATCGCCCGGCGCGTCGTTCCAATGCCAGATCGCCACCTTGTCGGCGGGAATGTTGGCAATGCTCTCTATCGAACCGCCACCGCGCAAAATATGAAACGGGTCCATGATCAGGCTCGAACCCGGATGATCCGCGTCCTCAACGATCTGCCAGGCCTGCTCGATGGTGTAGACGCTTTTCATAAAACCCAAATACTCCATCGCCGGCCGCACACCGATGCTTTTGCCGATCTCCAACAATTCGCGATAATCGGCCCCGCCACGAGCAAGGTCAAAAGGATCCATCGGCGGGCTAGCGATAACAAACTCAGCCCCGACCTCCACTGCCTGTTCCATCTTGCGCTTGGCCTCTTCCAACGCCTCCGCATGCGCCGCGCCCTCAGACCCCAACCAACCGTGTAGCGCGATAACCGTCGGCACGCATAGGCCATGATCGGCCAGTGCCTGTTTGACATCTTTGAGCGAGCCTCCGCGTTCTTCATGCGCGGTCAGGTCGTCGTTCCACAATTCGATGGCTTTGTAACCAGTCTGCCCCGCGATGTCGATCTTCTCCATCAGCGATGCCGGACGGATCGTCGACGAGTTGAGGCAATATTGGATCGTCATATAGCTTCCTTTCGCTTTAAGCCACGCATAAAAAATCTTCGCCTTCTACCATGTGCAAACCACCAAGATGCTCCCGTATCAACACCCGCGCCCCACGCGACGCCACCGCCACCAGCAATATCGGTCGCGTATAACGCCGCCACCAGACCGGCAGATCATCCGGGCTAATCACCGGCTTACCGCGCAAGGTGCCGCCGCATCATCGCCGACGGATTGGCAATCGGGCTCTCGATGAAAAAATTCCGCAAAATATCCTCGCCCTCGACCAAGCCGTTCAACCACTCTTCGTAAATAATCATCCCCTGCCCGACATCTTCGCGCGGAAAAGTCTCCACCAGACACGACACCACGCTCAACCCTTCATCCGCATCCAACATGCCCACCTGCTTATCCAGCCGCTGCGGATGCATTTTATCATCAGCAGCCATCCGCGCGACAAACTCTCCCCTACATTCTCCCAGTCCCCGATTCGGTGTCTCGACGATCCCCCGATGCTCCTCCAACAACACTCTGAACCGACAATCCTTCTCCACCCACCCCTGCAGAATTTCCCCACTGCCATCCTCCGAACCATCATCAACCGCCACCACCTCAAAATCTTCGAAACTCTGGCCCGCGATACTCTCCAGCGTTTGCACCAGGGTCTCGGCGGCATTGTAAACGGGCATTAATACGGATACGCGCGGTGCTGTCATTTTTCTTCTCTACACCGCAAAACGGTGAATGAGACGTTGCGGGGATTCCTCTGAACCGATTGCAGTCCTGATTTCACAGGATGTGAAATCAGATCAGGCCGCCCCTCGGAGTGGACCAGGGATCGTCGGCGAGAATTAGTGAAGGGAATCCCTCCAACGCCGTCCCTCCGACCGCCCAGTATTATAACACCTTGACAACCCCCCAACAAAATCCCGATTTTCATCGCTTATGGTACACCTAAAAACAGCCACCGAAATAGAACGCATCCGCACCAGCTGCCGCATCGCCGCCGACGCCATGCTGGCGGTCTCGGAAGAATTAAAACCCGGCGTCACTACCCTTTACCTCGACCAGGTCGCCGACCAATATATCCGCAGCCAGAACGCCGTCGCCAGCGCCCTGGGCTACCGCGGCTTCCCGCGCAGCATTTGCATATCTGTCAACAACGAGGTCGTGCACGGCATACCGGGCGAACGCGTCGTGCAAGAAGGTGATATCCTCGCCGTCGATATCGCCGTCAAAAAAGACGGCTACCACGGCGACATGAATGTCTCGATGAAGGCTGGCGAAATAACCCCCCAGGCTCAGAGCCTGCTCGACACCACCCGCCAGAGCCTCGAAGAAGCTATCGCCGCCTGCGTACCCGGCCAACGCCTCGGCGATATCGGCCACGCCATCCAGAGTTATGTCGAGGAAAGGGGGTTCTCCATCGTGCGCGAGTATTGCGGCCACGGCATCGGCCGCAGCTTCCATGAGGAACCGCAACTACTGCACTACGGCCTCGCCGGCACCGGCCGCCGCCTGCAGGCCGGCATGGTCTTCACTATCGAACCAATGGTCAACGAGGGCGGTGCGGAAAACCGCGTACTTGACGACGACTGGACCGCCGTCACGGCAGACGGCAAGCTTTCGGCGCAATACGAACACACGGTACTGGTTACCCGCGACGGCCCCGACGTGCTCTCGCGCTTTGAGGATCTGCCCTGGTAAACCTTGCCTCTCGGCCAGGTACCCTTATATTTGAAGGTTCACCTCCCAACAAGGAGCGCGCGAGATGGCGAGGCCCAAAAAAGTAAAAGCTGAAAAAGAAGACGACGATACAAACACAGATTTTTCGTTCGATCCGGGCACCCAAGTCGAACTGACGCTCGAAGACGCCTGCTGCATCACGGGCGAGCCGGCCGAATCCAGCTTCAGCCGCTTCCCCGACTACAAGAACGGCACACTGATGGTCATGTCTAGGTCCAAGATGCTCGAGCACCTGCGCAAAGGCGACTCGATCGCCGCGTTCAAAGGGGTACTCGTCAAGCGCCACGGCAAGGAGATATTGGACGAGCTTTACTCGAATTATTAGACCAAACACAATCGCAAACACAAAGAAGGGCTAGCCCGTTATGGGCCAGCCCTTCTTTGTGTTTGCTCAGGTATTTATTACGAACGGGCCAACAGCAATTCGATATCGTCGCCCAACACACCACGGGGGTCTGGCCGACGATTTTTGTCCATCGGTACGCCCCGGTGGCTGCGATAAAGCCGGCCTTGCTGGTCGAATACATAGGTCATCGGCACGGCGACGCTATTCAGGTTTTTCTTGAAATAGGTGCGAATCAATTCAAACTTGCCGTCGTGCACGATGGGATAGTTGATCTCATAACGCTCAACGAACTTTCCGAGCAGGGGCTGCGCCTTGTCGGCGGGCACTTGATCGAGGGAGACCCCGATAATCGCTACCTGCTCCGGGTCGTATACCGCGCGCATATCAACAAGAGCGGGAATCTCGATACGGCACGGACCGCACCAAGTCGCCCAGAAGTTGAGCACGACGATCTTGCCCCGATAGTCGCGCAAATCGACATCGCGCCCCTCGTAGTCTTTCCATGTATGGGCTGCGGGTGGAAAGACCACCGCTCCGGCCGGGGCCGCCCCCTGTTGGGCCGTCTCGCTCTCACCTTCGCCGCAGCCTGTCGCCAACAACACCAGTCCACATACGAAGGTTCTGATCGCAAATACGCGCATATAAGTCGTCCTGTATTACTGGAAATTCACACTCGAATCGGCCAGTGGGAATATAGGCTGGGCAAGGCCGATGTCAAACCATAGCCGCTTAACGCTTACGCCCCTTAGATGCTACCGGACCGCAGGTAGGTTTCAGAAATTGGACTCGCGATTGCCAAAACGCCGTCCCTCACCCACTTGTACCGTCGGGGTCTGTATCTGGGCTGTTAACCAAGTGCGGCGGGGGCCAATTAAGTCGTCGATACCGCGCAACAGGTCATCGCAGGGGTTTACGCGAATCGTCCGCGAACGCACAACCGCATCCCTTTCACCGCCGTTCTTGAGATGCAGCACCAACTCGCAATCGCCCATGTGGCGCTCGCAGAGACCGCGTAAGCGACCGAGCAGATCCTCGGCCACTTCTTCGTAGGGCAGCGACAAATTGACCGCCTTAGTCAACTGCTCGCGCGCCGTCTCCAGATGCATCGCCTTTTCCGCCCGCAGGCTCAGACGACCGTTGCGATCGGAGATCTTGCCCTCGACCAATAACGTCTCCCCCTCGACCAACAACTCCTCGTGGGCGGCGAAAGCTTCGGAGAAGAATGCGATATCGCCCTTGCCGCCGAGATCCTCCAAGGTAACGAAGGCGAAGGGGTTGCCCCGGCGATCAAAAAGCTTGCGCACCTGGTCGACCAAACCGCCGACGCGCATCCCCGCGCCGTCTTCTTGGCTTTCCATCTCGCCCAATGGCTGGGCGAAACTCTGCAGGTCCCGCGCATAAGGCTTGAGCGGATGGCTAGATATATAAAAGCCCAATAGCTCGCGCTCTTTGCCCAACTTCTCGCGCTCCGGCCATTCTTCGATCGCCGGCAATTCCCGTATATCCAATTCGGACGGGCCCTCACCGCCAGTATCGAATAGACTGATCTGCCCCTTCTCACGCTCTTCGTGCGCCTTACCGGCGGCCTTAAGCGCCAGATCTAGCGCTTCCGCCTTCTGCGCGCGGTTGCCCTCAAGACCGTCAAGTGCCCCGGCGGCGACCAAAGTCTCAACGACACGGCGATTGACCGCGCGTAGGTCGATGCGCTCGCAGAACTCAAAGAGCGTCGCCATCGGCCCGCCTTCGGCGCGCGTCTCGACAATACTCTGCGCCGCGCCCTCACCGACATTCTTGATCGCCGAAAGACCGTAACGGATGCCTTCGTCGGTCGGGGTAAAGTTAAGGGTAGACTGATTTATGTCGGGCGGCAGCACCGGCATGCCCATCCGCCGGCAGTCGTCGAGCAGGATGGTCAAGCGGTCGGTGTTGCTGCGGTCCATCGTCAAGCTGGCCGCCATATATTCTTTGGGGTGGTTGGCCTTGAGGTAGGCATTCTTGTAGGCGACTTCGGAATAACAGGCCGCGTGCGACTTGTTAAAAGCATAACCAGCGAAAATCTCGATGTCGGCGAAGAGGTTTTCGGCTATCTTCTTGTCGACATCCAGCCCGACGCAACCACCGACGAAGTCTTTTTTGACCTTCGCCATCTCCTCGGGCTTCTTTTTGCCCATCGCCTTGCGCAGGATATCGGCCTGGCCCATGCTAAAACCGGCCAACACTTGCGCTATGCGCATCACCTGCTCTTGGTAGACCATGATGCCATAGGTCGGCTCGAGGATCTCTTCGAGTTTGGGGTGCGGGTAGACGACCTCTTCCTTCCCGCTCTTGCGGGCGATAAACGTCGGGATATTTTCCATCGGCCCCGGGCGATAGAGAGCATTCATCGCGATGATATCCTCGAGGTTGTCCGGTTTGAGCTTACTCAGATATTCGCGCATCCCGCCCGACTCGAACTGAAAGACGCCGATGGTCTCGCCGCGGCCAAAAAGATCAAATGTCGGTCGGTCGTCCCAAGGGACTTTGCCGAGATCGAAGTCGGACACCTTCAAACGGATCAGCCTTTCGGCCTCGTCCATCAGCGAAAGTTCTTTCAGCCCCAGAAAATCCATCTTCAACAGACCGACATCCATACAGGTCTCGCCGACAAACTGTGTGGTGATCGTACCGTCCTTCGGCGCGCGATAAAGCGGCACATAGTCGGTCAGGTCGGTCGGGGCAATGATCACCGCACAGGCGTGCACCGAAGCGTGGCGCGCCATCCCCTCTAACCTGCGGGCGTATTCGATCAACTTGCCCTCATCACCACGCGAGTTGGCCATCTGCTGCAACTCGGGTACGCGGTCGATGGCCTTGTCGAGGGTCATCTTCAGCTCGGCCGGTATCAGCTTGGCGATGCGGTCGACATCGCCGAAGGGCATACCCAACACGCGCCCGACGTCACGAACCACCGCCTTGGCGCCCATCGTCCCGAAGGTGATCACCTGCGAGACATTTTCCTCGCCGTATTTCTCGACGACGTAGCGCAAAACCTTGTCGCGGCCGGTGTGCGCGAAATCGATGTCGATATCGGGCGGCTCGATGCGCTCGGGATTGAGGAAGCGCTCGAAGAGCAAGTCGTATTTGATCGGGTCGGTATCGGTAATGCCTAGACAATACGAAGCCAGACAACCGGCGGCCGAGCCGCGGCCAGGCCCGACCGAGATATCCTGCTCGCGGGCGTAGTTGATAAAATCGCGCACGATCAGGAAATAGCCGGCGAAATCCTGGCCGGTGATGACACTCAGCTCGTAGTCGAGACGCTCCTGCACCTCCGGCTCGATCTTGCCATAGCGCCACTCCAGCCCCTCGTTCGCCAGACTCGTCAGATAATGATCACTCGAATCGTACCCTTCAGGAATCGGAAAATCCGGCATATAAGTATTGCCGAACTCCAACTCGAGATCGCATTTCTCCGCGATCGCTAGGGAGGTCTCAAGCGCATCCGGAATGTCCGAGAAGAGATCGTACATTTCATCCGGGTTTTTCATATAGAGCCCATCGGGATAACAGAGGCGATTCTGTTCGTCGACGGTCTTGCCCATCTGAATGCAGATCAGCGCATCATGCGCGTCGTGGTCGTCCGCGGTCAAAAAATGAAAGTCGTTGGTGGCCACCAGCGGCACGCCGAGCTTATCGTGCAAGCGGAGTAGACCGTCGTTGACCTTGACTTCGGGTTCGATATCGTGGCGCTGGATTTCGAGATAATAGTCGTCGCCGAAGATATCCATAAACTCGCGCACGACCTTTTCGGCCTCGGCGAGCCCTTCGCGCTGGATTATATGCGGCACTTCGCCGCCGATGCAGGCCGACATGCAGATCAGCCCCTCGGAATATTCGCGCAGCAGTTCCTTGTCGATGCGGGGGTTATAATAATAGCCTTCGAGATAGCCCTTGGAGACAAGCTTGGTCAAGTTGCGGTAGCCGATGGCGTTCTTGGCGAGCAGGACCAGGTGGTTGGAGCCGTGCGTCAGGCCGCGGGCGGGCTTGCGCAAGTGGCGGCTCTCGATGGCCACGTAGACCTCGCAACCGATAATCGGTTTGATGCCAACAGCCTTGCAGGATTTGTAGTGTTCGATGGCCCCAAAGAGATTGCCGTGATCGGTAACGGCGAGCGCCGGCATGCCCAACTCCGCCGCCTTCTCGGCCATCTTACCGATATGGCAACCCCCGTCGAGCAGACTATACTCGCTATGACCATGTAAATGGACAAATCCAGCCGAAGCCATAACCGTCTCCGATATTAATTACAACAAGAATGGCCTGCGGGGAATGACAAACCGAATCTGCAATGGATAGTATCAACGCAAAAGACAACAAAACCTGGCTGAGATGAAGCCAGGTTCGCACAGGGGATTCGTTACTGCAGGAGAGCCATAATGCGGTGGGGACCGCTTCTCTCGTGGGTCAAACATAGCCAATTTGAAATGGGAAGTCAATTAACCTATTCATCAATTATCTATACTCATAAATTGTTATTATTAAATATCTTATGACAATATAGATAATTGTCTGAGAACGAACAGAACCCCGCCTTCCCTCTTGTTTTTTCGACGCTTACGCCCCGTCTTTTCCCTGTGATAAAAAAATTAAAAAAACCAGCCACCCTCTTTAATCGCATTAATCCTGCATAGAGAGCGATCGTGCAATACTTGCATTCGATGCAAAGGTTGACTCCGGGCAACACATACCCTTGAGCGATACTACAGTATGAAGTATCGCCGTGGCCATCTCCTCCCTCCCCCGTGCCAAACCCCCCATCAGACCTTATATTCCATAGTCCTTGGGGCCAAAGCCGGAGGGGCGAGGATCTGCCGCAGGGGAAAACCACCCTAAGGCCATCGATTGAACCATAGCCCTCCCATTGCCCGTTAAGGTGCCTCGGCCACCCTGCTGCTGCGCCCTCCCACAAATCAATGGGGCCGCCTTAGCTTTTCCCGGAGGCAGATCTTCGACCCGCAGACCACCGCCGAACTCATATAACGCATCACAAGCAAAAGACGCCAAAACTTGAAAATAGCAGTCGTCGCCGGCACCCGCCCCAACTTCATGAAAGTAGCCCCCATCCTCGCCGAATTACACCGGCACCCCGAAGAATTCACCCCCCTCTTTGTGCACACCGGCCAACACTACGACTACCAACTCTCCGAAGTCTTCGCAAAAGCCCTTGAACTGCCTGCACCCGATGCCCACCTCGACGTGGTCCGCGACAATGTCGCGCAACAAATGGCCGACATTATCGCCAAATTCGATCGCTTCTTAGAAGAACGGCAACCCGACCTAGTGATGGTCGTCGGCGATGTCACCTCGACGGCGGCCTGCGCCCTGGCCGCCGCGCAACGCTTCACGCCCGTCGCCCATGTCGAAGCCGGCCTGCGCAGCCGGGACCGCACCATGCCTGAGGAATTGAACCGCCTAGTTGCCGATACACTCTCCGATCTGCTATTCACCTACTCCGCAGACGCCGACCAAAACCTGCTCGACGAAAATATCCCAACCGCTTGCATCCACCGCGTCGGCAATGTGATGATCGACACTCTATTGAATTTCCTACCGCAAGCCGAGGCCTCGCCGATCCTCGACGAATTGCAGCTCGAAGCACAGGGTTTTGCCCTCGTCACCATGCACCGGGCTTCCAATGTCGACAAGCCCGACACCCTCGCAGGCCTGCTCGACGCGCTCGACGCGATTCAACAACAATTGCCGGTCGTCTTCCCCGTGCATCCGCGCACGCGCAACCGGATCGAGGAATTCGGCTTCGCCGAGCGTTTCGACGCAATGCCGGGCTTGCGCCGCATCGAGCCTCTCGGTTATTTCGAGATCATCCGCCTGCAGCAGACGGCGCGCCTGGCGATAACCGATTCGGCCGGCCTCGCCGAAGAAACCACCGCGCTCGGTGTGCCCTGCCTGACGATGCGCGAAAACACCGAACGCCCCATAACCATCACCGAGGGCAGCAACCAACTCGTCGGCTGCGACCCAGAGCGCATCATCGCCGCCGTGGGCGCGATTCTCAAACAAGACCGTAAAACCGACTATCCCGTGCCCAAATTATGGGACGGCCAAAGCGCGCAACGCCTCGTCGCCGTCCTGCAACAGGGCATCGCGCGACGCTGAATTCATAAAGGAGGAAATTACAATGCGTATACTCATCACCGGCGGCGCCGGTTTCCTCGGCTCGCACTTGAGCGATCTCTTGTTGGCCGAAGGCCATGAAATCATCTGCATGGACAACTTTCTCACCGGCCGACCGGAAAATGTCGCCCACCTCATCGGCAACCCCAATTTTCAGTTAATCGCGTATGACGTCACAAACTACATCCATGTCGACGGCCCCCTGGATTTCATTCTCCACCTCGCCAGCCCGGCCAGCCCGGTCGATTTCGAAAACCTCGGCATCAAGATTCTCAAAGTCGGCGCCCTGGGCACGCACAAAACTCTGGGATTGGCCGTGGCGAAGAAGGCCAAATTTCTGCTGACGTCCACTTCGGAAGTCTATGGCGACCCACTGGTACACCCGCAGTCGGAAGATTATCTCGGCAATGTGGACCCCATCGGCATGCGCGGCGTCTACGACGAGGCCAAACGCTTCGCCGAAGCCATGACAATGGCTTACCACCGCCTGCACGGGGTCGACGTGCGTATCGTGCGCATCTTCAACACCTACGGCGAGCGCATGCGCCAAGACGACGGCCGGGCCATCCCCAACTTCGTCTCCCAGGCTCTCACCGGACAGGATCTGACGGTCTACGGCGACGGCAGCCAGACACGCAGCATCTGCCACTACAGCGATTTGATCGCCGGCATCTACAAACTCATGCAATCCGATGTCACCACGCCGGTCAATATCGGCAACCCCTACGAAATAACGATGCTGGACCTCGCCAACAAGATCGTCGAAATGACCGGCTCGCAAAGCCGCGTCGCCTTTCACGACTTGCCCAAATCGCACGGCAACGACCCCAAGGTGCGCCTGCCCGATATCACTAAGGCCCGCACCCACCTCGATTGGGAACCCAAGGTCAGCCCCGACGAAGGACTTAGCCGGACCATCGAGTGGTTTAAGAAAGAACTGGGTAAATAACTATGTCCAACTTTAGCCTAAAGGCTAACGATCTCGGCTTCGAGATCCACGACGCGCATTCGGTGCCCGATCGACCGATCGCCGTCTACCGCGCCAGCGAAGAATTGCCGCGCAGCGACTCGCCAAAACCCTGCTTTGATCCGCTCTACACTTCGTCAGGCCAGTTGGTCACCGAATACCGGCCCGACGACCATATCTGGCACACTGGCCTTTACTTCGGCTGGGTTCACGTCAACAACGCCAATCTGTGGGGCGGCCCGTGGTATGTGCCGGAGGAAAAAAAATACGTGCATGTGGAAAACAGCCACGGCATCCAACGCCACGACAGCTTCTCGATCTTTGGCGTCAGCAACAAAAACGTCGCATCGGTCGACGAGGAGCTTTCATGGCTCGATGCGGCCGACCAACCCATGGCAATCGAATCGCGCTCTTTCCGCGTCAGTGCCGTCGAGGGCGGTTATCGCTATCTAATCTCCACCCACATACAGCCGGCCCTCGACGAACTAGTCATGGGCGCGTCACGCGCAGCCCGCTATTCAGGTTTGGAATTGCGCATGGGGCCGCCGTTCGCCGATGCCGAACACTATTGCAGCGAAGGCCGGCAAGGCCACGAAAACATCATGAAGCAACACGCGCGCTGGGTCGGTGCCCGCGGCGCGACCGGCGGATTTGTCGCAATGATGGACCATCCCTCCAATCCGCGGCATCCCGTCACCTGGTTCACCCGCAAAAACCTGCTGGGCGCCGGTTTATTAATGGAAGAAGACCTAGTCGTTACCCGTAGCCAACCACTAGGTTTGCGCTATGCCTTCTTCGTACTCGACGCAGATCCAGGCGCCGAACAAGTCGAAGCGTTTTATACCGACTTTGCGAGTTGACAAAGACATTTAGCCCAGTATAATCAGCTGATACCAGGAATGAATCACCTGATTGGCTTGTCTAATTAGGTGATTTTCTTGTCATACTTTAATAAAATCATAAACAGCCTCTTATGACCTATTGCGAAATTTTCTCTTGCCATGACTTATTTCAAACGGATGATTCAATCATACGTTTGATTTAAAATTGCGAGCTCTATGACAACCACTACACCACATACCCGAGACCGGCTTTTAGACTCTGCCGAACGCCTCTTCGCCGAAAACGGCGTCGACGCGACATCACTGCGCCATATTACTAACGACGCCGAAGCAAACCTCGCTTCGGTCAACTACCATTTCGGCTCCAAAGAAGAACTCTTTCGCCAGGTCTTTGCCCGCCGTATCGGCCCCATCAACCAAGAGCGCCTGCGTTTGCTCGACAACTGCGAGGCACAGGGTACGCCTTCACTCGAGTGCGTACTCGAAGCTTTTTTAGCCCCTACGTTGCGCCTCCGCTCAGATCCCGAGCAAGGTGGCGAGCATTTCATGTGTCTGATGGGCCGGCTGTTTAGCGAACCTACCGAGTGGAAAACGATACTTATGGAAGAATTCAACGAGATCTTCCAACGCTTCAGTACTGCCCTGCAAATCGCCCTACCCGAGCACGCCCCGCTAGACCTCACTTGGCACCTATTTTTCACTATCGGCGCAATGGCCCATTTGATGACCGCCGGCGACCTGCTCAAGACCTTCACCCAAGATCGCTGCGATCCGGCCGATGTCGAAGGCACATTGCGGCGGCTCGTCGACTTTAGCGCCGCGGGTTTTCGTGGCACTTCCCGTGGAGAATCACCATGAAGCGCGCACTACCCTTAGCCCTATCCGCATTCCTGCTGTCGTGCGCCTCGGCGCCCCAGGTCGAATATCCAGACCTCGACCTGGCGACCCCGGCGAACTGGACCGCCTCCACTCCGGCCGGCGGTATCGCCGACGATTGGTGGCGCGACCTCGGTACCACGCGACTCGACAGTCTCATCACCCAAGCCCTTGCGCAGAACTACGATCTCAAAGGCACGGCCACCCGCCTGGCCCAAGCTCAGGCCCAGGCCATTGCCGCCGGCGCGCCGCTGCTGCCGCAGCTCAGCGGCAGCGGCAATGGCTCGAAGCGCAAACAAAACTTCGTCGGCTTTCCGATTCCCGGTAGTGCCGGCCAGGTCCTAAGTTCTACCAGCACCAGCTACGGCGTCAATTTGAACCTGAGCTGGGAAGTCGACTTGTGGGGCCGATTACGCGCCGGCACGCAAGCCGCCATAGCCGACGCACAAGCCGCCGAAGCCGATTGGGCCGGCGCCCGCCTCTCGCTCGCCGCACAAACCGCGCGCGCCTATTTTGCCGCCGTCGAGGCCGGCCGCCAAGTCGAACTGGCACACGCCACGGTCGAAAACTACCGCGTATCCACCGAGCAAATCCAACGCCGCTACCGCCGCGGACTGCGCTCCTCGCTAGACTTGCGCCTAGGCCGTTCGAGCCTGGCCGCCGCCCAAGCCACGCTCGAGCAACGACGGCAACAACAGGATATTTCCCTGCGGCAGCTCGAACTGCTGCTCGGCCGCTATCCCAGCGCCAGCATCGTCGTCGGTAGCGAATTACCCGCCGTCAATGGCGCAGTGCCTGCCGGCCTACCCGCCGACCTAATCGCGCGGCGGCCCGATCTGATCGCCGCCGAACGCCGTCTCGCCGCCGCCGACCGCCGACTAGTACGCGCCCGGCGAGCACTCTTGCCGAGCATCAGCCTGACCACCTCAACCGGCCGTTCATCGAGCGCGCTCAGTGATCTGCTCGACGGCGACTTCTCCGTCTGGAACCTCGTCGGCAATATTAGCCAGCCCTTCTTGCAGGGAGGGCGTCTGCGCGCCGGTGTCGATCAGGCCGCTGGAGCCGCCGAAGGCGCGCTCTTCGGCTATGCACAAAGCGCGTTGCGCGCCTACGGCGAAGTCGAAACGAGACTCAGCGCCGAGGGCTTTCTCGCCGACCAGGAACAGGCGCTGGCCACCGCCGCGACCGAGGCAACCGCCGCCCGCGTCCTCGCCGAAGAGCGCTATGCCAGAGGCTTGTCCAATCTGATTACCCTACTCGAATCCCAGCGCCGGGCCTTCGACGCGCAAAGCCGCCTGCTCAGTATCAAACGCCAACGCCTCGACGCCCGCGTCAACCTCTATCTGGCGCTCGGCGGCGGCTTTAACGATTCAACCCCATCCCAGCACGCAGAGGTTTCGCAATGATACGCATTTTAAGAATACTGTTGCCCATATTCATCCTTGCCGTCGGTTTCGGAGCCTTCAGCTTATTAGCCTCGATGAGCGAGCCGCCCCAGCGGGCTGAACGCGTCTATCTCGGCCCACTCGTCGAAGTCATCGCCGCCCCTCCGCAAAAAGTCCAGGTCATAGTCGAGGGCCAGGGCACCGTCCGCCCAGACGCCCAGGTCAATCTAGTGCCTCAGGTTTCCGGTGTCGTCGTATGGAAGGCCGCCGAGTTCGAACCCGGCGGCTCCTTCGCCAAAGGCGATCTGCTCTTCGAGGTCGACCCGCGCGACTACCAGCTCTCCGCCGCCCAAGCCGACGCACAGGTCGCGCAGGCCCGCTACCAGCTCGAACTGGCACAGGAAGAGGCTGCCATCGCCCGCCAGGAATGGGAGCGGATCCGCACCGAGGGCGAAGAGCCTACTAACTTAGTGCTGCGCAAACCCCAGTTGCGCGCCGCCGAAGCCAATTTACAAAGCGCAGAAGCCCGCTACGCGGAAACGCAACTGCGCCTCGAACGCACCAAAGTCTACGCGCCCTTTAACGGCCGGGTGCGCAGCGCCGCCGTCGATGTCGGCCAGCATCTCAACGCCGGCCAATCGATCGCGCAAATCTACAGTATAGAAAAAGCCGAGATCGTCGTGCCCGTGCCGGATGAAGACCTCGGGTGGTTTACCCTACCCTTTCCTATAAAAATTACCGCACAGAACGCGCCCGGCGACCACTCGGTCTATAACCCCAACGTCGAAGGCGGCGCGCAATCCTACTCCTTCGCCCGCGAAGGCGCCAGCGCGATGATCAACGGCTCGTTCGCCGGCCGCAGCCACCAGTGGAACGGACGCGTGATCCGCACCGAAGGCGAGTTGGATCCACAAAGCCGCATGGCCCGGCTGGTCGTCGAGGTAGATGCGCCCTACGGCGGCATCGCCGAGGGCATCCCACCACTGACGATTGGCATGTTCGTCGACGTGGCCATTGCTGGCCGCCATGTAGACGGGGTTCGCATCTTACCGCGCGCCGCGGTGCGCCAGGGCGACCGGGTCTGGGTCGTCGGCCCCGACGGCAAATTGCGCGTGCGCCAGGCGCAGGTCGTGCGCACGATCGAGGACGAGGTGCTCACCTATCTCGACCTAGAAAAAAATGAACGCGTCATCGTCTCGCAGCTCAGCGGCGTAACCGACGGCATGCAGGTGCGTCTAACGGTCAACAACGAGGAGGCCGGATCATGAAAGCGCCCGTAACCTGGATGGCGAAAAACCACGTCGCCGCCAATCTGCTGATGGGGTTTATCATGTTGAGCGGTCTGTTTGCGATGCTGCAGACCAAGAAGGAGACCTTCCCGGAGATGTCGCTCGACCAAGTGCAGATCCAGATCCCCTATCTCGGCGCCACACCGGCCGAGGTCGAGGAAGCTGTCTGCAAACGCGTCGAAGAGCGGGTCCGCGGGCTAGAAGGCGTGCGCCGGGTCCGCTCGACCGCCGCCGAGGGTATGGGCGTGGTCAGCGTCGAGATCGAGCGCGGCGTCGACATCTCCAAACTGCTCGACGATATCAAAAATGAAGTCGACCGCATCGCCACCTTCCCGGCCGAGACCGAAGAACCGGTCATCAAAGAACTGACCCGTCGCAACCAAGTCATCGACGTAGTGCTCTACGGCGACGTCGACGAAAAAGCGCTCAAAACCGCCGCCGAACTAGTGCGCGATGATTTACGCACCAGCGGCGTGATCTCGCAAGTCGAATTAAGCGGCGTACGCGTTGACGAAATATCCATCGAAATATCCGAAGATGCGCTGCGCCGTTACGGACTAACTTTCGCGCAAGTTGCCAACGCCGTGCGCCGTACCAGCGTCGACCTGCCCGCCGGGAGCGTCGAGAGCGAGGACGGCGAGATCCTGCTTAGGACACAAGGGCTGATGCGCGTCGGGCGCGAATACGAGGATATCGTGGTGCTCACCCGCCCCGACGGCACCGCGCTCAAACTCAGGGATATCTCCACCATCGTCGACGGCTTTGAGGATAACGATCTCGTCTCGCGTTTCAACGGCCAACCCGCGGCAGTCGTCAGCGCCTACCGCACCGGCGACCAAAACGCCCTCGATATCTCGGCTTATGTGCACGAATACGTCGAGGAGAAGCGCTTGGCCCTACCCGCGGGCATCCATATCGATTCCGCCCGCGACGACGCGCGCATCCTGCGCAGCCGCATGGACCTGCTGATTCGCAACGCGCGCCTCGGGCTGGTCCTGGTCTTCATTTGCCTGAGCCTGTTCCTCGACCTGCGGCTGGCCTTCTGGGTTATGATGGGCATCCCGATCTCTTTTTTGGGCGCCTTCGTACTGATGGAGCCCTTTGACGCCTCGATCAACATGCTCTCACTCTTCGCCTTTATCGTCGCGCTGGGCATCGTCGTCGACGACGCGATCATCGTCGGCGAAAATGTCTTCGCCCACCGCGAGAAGGGCAAAAACTTCCTGCGCGCCGCAATCGACGGGGCACTCGAAGTAGGCACCCCGGTCGTCTTTTCGATCATGACCTCGGTGGTCGCCTTTATGCCGCTATTCTTCGTAGACGGTATGATGGGCAAGTTTATGTCGGTCATACCCGTCATCGTCATCTCGGTGCTGATCCTCTCGCTGATCGAGAGCCTGTTCATCCTGCCGGCGCATCTTTCCTCCGAGGGCAACGGCGTTTTCAGCCGCGCCTTCAACTGGGCCTTCGCCCGCCCCCTCTCCTGGCACAAAAAAGTCTCCACCGTCTTCGACGGCGGCCTCAAACGCTTCGTCAAAAATGCCTACCTGCCCACGTTGCGCCTGGCGTTGACCAACCCACTTTCCAGCACCGCCCTGGCCATCGCGCTGATGCTCGGCACCTTCGGTATGATCGCCGGCGGCCATATAAAGTTCGTTTTCATGCCCAACATCGAATCCGACTGGGTCAATATCTCGATCAATATGCCACAGGGCACAACCGTGACCCAGACCTCCAAGGTCGTGCAGTTCATAGAAGAAAAAACTATCGTCCTACGCGGCCAGATCGACTTGGAGACTGGCGATGACGATTCGATTTTCCGCAATATATTCACTTCGATCGGCGACCAACCGACCGGCCGGCGCACCTCATTCTCCGCCGTCGCCGGTGCCAGCGGCCAAGGCCACCTCGCCGAAATATCCATAGAGCTAAAACCCTCCGAGGAGCGCACCGTCGGTAGCACCGAAATCGAATCGCGGTTGCGCCAGATGGTCGGCGAAGTGCCCGGTCCCGAGTCGATCATCTTCTCCTCCTCGCTCTTTTCTACCGGCGACCCCATCTCGATCGAGCTCGCCTCAGCCAACTTCGACCAGTTGCTCTTAGCCGTCGATCGCCTGAAGGGCAAAATCGCCGAGTACTCGGGCACCGGCAATATCCGAGACAGCTTCCAGGAGGGCAAGTTGGAGATGAAGCTCCAGCTCAAACCGGCGGCCCGCACCCTCGGGCTCACCCTCAACGACCTCGCTCGCCAGGTGCGCCAGGGTTTTTACGGCGACCAGGCGCTGCGTTTCCAGCGCGGCTCCGACGACGTGCGGGTCATGATCCGCTATCCCAAGGAAGAGCGCCGCAGCATGGCCGACGTGCGCGGCATGCGCGTGCGCACACCGCAGGGCGCAGAGGTGCCTTTCTCCGAGGTCGCCACCGTCGACATCGGCTACGGTTACGCCTCGATACAGCGCACCGACGGCCAGCGCGTCGTCACCGTTAGCGGTTCAATCGACGAGAAAGTCGCCAACGGCGACGAGATCAACGGCGATATCGAGGCAAATTTCCTGCCCGCACTATTGCAGGACTACCCGGGTCTGCGCTACCGCTTCGGCGGCGAGCAGGCCGAGCGCAACGACTCGCTGCAGAGCCTCTTTTTCAACTTCATCATCGCCCTCTTCACCATCTACATACTCTTGGCGGTGCCCTTCAAATCCTACACGCAACCGCTAGTCGTGATGAGCGCGATCCCCTTCGGCATCATCGGCGCGGTCTGGGGCCATATCATCATGGGCCTGGATCTGGCGCTGTTGAGCATGTTCGGCATCGTCGCGTTGTCGGGCGTGGTCGTCAACGATTCACTCGTATTGCTGGCCTATTACAACCAGTTGCGTGACGAAGGCCGACCCCGATCTGAAGCCCTGCTCGAAGCCGGCGCCCAGCGCTTCCGCCCGATCCTGCTAACCTCGCTGACAACCTTCTTCGGCTTGTTGCCGATGATCTTGGAAAAAAGCGTGCAGGCGCAGTTCCTGATCCCGATGGCCGTCAGCCTCGGTTTCGGCATTCTCTTCGCGACGTTTATCATCCTGATTGGAGTACCGGTGGCGATGAAGATGCTAGAAGGCGTGCAGGAATTTTTCGCGCAGCTGGGTGAGGGTGAAACAAGTGAGAGTGCGACCGATGTCGGGGTCGCGCCGGTGACGGGGAGCTGAACTCGACCCTGATTAGCTACAGTACATAAAAACGGCCTCGGAGCGCTTCATGCTTTCCGAGGCCGTTTTTTGATCCGTCATATAATATTTGGCCTGTCTTCACCTGATAAAGCTCTGGTCACATCACTCATCTGGCCGGGAAGTCTGTGCGCATTAGACAAGAAAGTAGAACTTGATCGAGTCAGGATATATCGCCATAATCAGACCACTCTATTGTTAGGGAAGATTCCTCATTCTTCTGTAGGAAAGACATGGTTAAACTTTTTATATCATTCGCAACTGAAGAATTTGTCACCCCTGCTCACAGCGAGATCTTAATAAAAATTGCGTCTATTCTTTCAGATAGATGTATCACCGGAAGCTTTCATCTGACCGGTGAATTTGCAAGATACCTGCGGGACAATCAGCGTTGCGATATTATTGAGGTTTTGCGGCAACATGAAATTGGCTATCACAGCAATACCCATGGCGCATACCCTTTCATCGGGAGCATATGCGAAAATAACACATGGGATTCTACGGTAGAAAAACTCATGCGCACGGAAGCCAAAGGCCTTTTGGACATCGAAAATATCTTTGGCAGGCGACCAACATACTATGTCACTGAATTCACCAAAGCACCGCAACTCATCTACGCGTTGCGTTGTTTGGGGATTGATTTGTTGGGGTTCTCTGGCTTACCAGAAAGTGCTGAGGTGCCTTTCTGCTGGTATACCGGATCATTGTGCTACACCGGCCCTATGATGGGCATTGAATCTCCGCCGCACACTGACCGTTTACAGAACATGAAAGATAAATTTGACCTGCTATATCAACAGGAAAAAGCCAAAGGTCCCAATGGAGTAATCAAGCTTTTCAATCATCCCTACAAATTTGCATATAACAATACTATCGCCTCCTGGGTCTCTAAAAATAAAATCTACCAGAGCTATAATATTCACACCCCCTGGATCGTGCCGCAGGAATCTCTATATCCCGAAAAAATTACCGCCAGTTTATTCAGCGAATTCGAAGATTTGCTCGATTATATTCTGGATAAAGACGACACAGAGTTCTTATCAACCTCCGACATCGCCCTGCCCTACAGCAATAAGCCACCGAGTTTTATCCCTTGTGAGATATTCTCTGAACTACTCCAACAAATCGACGACAATATTATTTGGTTAAAAGTCGGCGAAACGATTTTCTCGCCCTGCGAGATTTTTGCGTTAATGACATATGCCCTGAAATTTTATTCTATTTACCATACGCTTCCGGATTCGCTGCCTTTGCGCGATCCACTAGGCCCAGTCCTTGAATCACGTGCCCTAAATGAAACCGTAGATGTGTCGATTGATGTTATTATGGGAAATATCGCCGCTATTGACCGAGAGCTTGAGTTTTCTCAGCAGTCACCTTGCGAAATGGAATTTTCAGATACTAAGATCCCTCTAGCCTCTGCGTATCTTGCATTCGCCAAGATGCTGCAAAATCCAATTGTAAAATCCGGCGATCTAACTTTCCAACCAACCGGCCTTCTGCCTAAAATAACATCAGACGACTATTTTGCGGCTCAGTTATGGACGAAAGAATCTTATCCTGCAGGTTTCACCGGGGAAAATATCTGCACTCATTGCCGACTACAGAGTTGGACCTACAAACCTGCCTCCTAAAAAGAGCCACCACCCCGCTAAGATCTAGTCCTGTCTTTGCAATGCTTGTTAGCCAATTGCCGTAGCTAACACGGATTCGCAACAGGACACAAATAGCCCCGGGAAGAGCGCTTAATCGCCTCCCAGGGCTGTTTGTGTTCGCTACCATTCGCTTGTTGGGGCCAACGCGCCAGTTGCTAATCCCCCTCAGCCCTTAATCGCCTCTAACCCCTCATACCCGCTACTCTGCTTCGGCCGACGCGAATGGTGCGAGGGGCTGAGCAGCGCCGTTTGCTGGGCCGGCGTCAAATCGTCCCAGTAATCCGGCACCGGGCCGCGCAAGCCACCGCCACCCCACGCCATATGTCCGGCATTGTATTTGTAGAGGATGGCCCGCCGCTGGTGGTCCGCATTCCACGGCAGCGTCCCGTGCGTACACGCCTCGCTAAAAATTATCGCGTCGCCGGCCTTGGCGTTGATCTCCATTACAAACTCTTGGTACTGCTCCCATTTACGCATCTTCTCCGGGCACACCAGATTGGCCTTGTGGCTGCCCGGCACCACGCTGACCCCACCGTCGCCCGGCCCCTCATCGGCGAGCATATATTCGATAACACAGAGGCCAGTAAAGATCTTGCCCTCGCGGTAAAAATAGGGTGCATTGTCGAAACTACCGTGCAACATGCCACCAGAACAACCCTTGTCCATCGCGATCAGCCCCGGCCCATGATCCAACCGCCAGCCTTCCCCGAGGATGGTGTTGAGATGCGGAATGGTCTTGGGGTGCGCCAGCATTTCCCGAAAAGGTTCACAAAAGGGCTTTTCCATTTCCAGTAAACCCGCCGTGTTCCCCAGACGCGTAGAGCTGTTTTCGCCCTTCAAGGCCGCGGATTCGCCGAAATACTCCGGGCTTTGCGCGAGTTCCATCGAATCGATGGCGGCATTGGCCACCTCTAGTTGCTCTTTGCTCAGCACATCCCGGACCAGCAAAAATCCGGTCAGGTCGAAGAGGTATTTCTCGTCGACAGACATTTGCACCGTGTCCTCCGTGATAGAGCGCGATGTATTGGCGTCTGACTCGTGCATGACCGGAATCCTTTCGCAGTGAATTATAAATTTCGACGCGATTCTTACGCCGACTATACTAGACGGGTAGCCGCAAGCTGTCAACGTTTGCAGCCTGTCGCTTAGATGGGATGCCTAAAACGCATCGCACCCGGCAAAGGACATATGCTCCCTCGCCACGAAAACTGGCCTTTCGGCATAGAGGTTACCCGTCTTCGCATCCACTTGACCGCAACAAAAAATACTCTCGTGACCTTCCGTGGTGACCTTGGTCGTCGTCGGGATATAGCGCAGCGTCAGCCCGACCCGCCATTGCTCGGTGTGATTGGCATTCGACCCATGAATGATCGTCGGGTTGTGGATCGAGACATCACCGGCCGCCAACTCCAGGTCCACCGCCTGAGAATCGTCGATATCCTCCGGCCGGATGCCGATGCCGAGCACGTACTTTTCTTCGTCGAGATCGATCATCTCGCTGCGTTTGAGTAAGCGGTTGTTCTGGGTGCTCGGCAATACCCGCATACAGCCGTTTTCCACCGTCGAGTCAGTAGCCGCCACCCACAAGGTCGCAACTTCCATCGGCTCCAGCGGCCAATAGGATCCGTCTTGGTGCCACTGTACGGCTTGGCCGATACGCGGCTTCTTGGCGATATAATGCGCGGCGAACATCGCCACGTCGTCGCCGAGGAATTGCGCGGCGATATCCACCAGGCGCGGATCGCAGACCAAGCGGTGCATAAACGGATCAGCCACCAGCAAACCGTGCCCCAAACGCTCGGGCCGCACATCCGGGTATTTCTTGCCAAGCCAGTGCACGTGATCCATCATTTCGCCGGCGAGGTCCTTGTCAATGGCCCCGCGGGCAATACAATAGCCGTGTTCGTCGTATTCCTGGCGCAGGCTCTTTTGATCTTCTGCCACAAATGCCGTCATCGCTGTCTCTCCTACAAAAATTCTCTATAAATACCCAATCATCGCGCAAGATCAAACGGTAATT
Source organism: Gemmatimonadota bacterium (assembly GCA_018672475.1). Lineage (GTDB taxonomy): Bacteria > Latescibacterota > UBA2968 > UBA8231 > UBA8231. The sequence goes on from JABHFS010000107.1 coordinate 68,073, forward strand.
TTGATTCGATTACCTTTCGGATCCACGACCACGCTCTCATAATACCCGTCGCCCCTCGTGCGCGGACCACCGCTGCAGATAAAAGCATCTTCGACTAAGCGTGCAGTGATCTTGTCGACCGCTTCTTGCGAACCAACCGACATCGCGAGATGAGCGTAGCCCATAAATTCATCATCCGACGCCGAATCCTTTACCGTCTTCAAGCCTGGACTCTGCATCAATTCGAGACGCGCACTAGATGCGAAGGTCAAAAAATGCGCCTGCGTTTTCTTTTTCTCGTTAACATACTTTACATTGGCTTTCGCGCCAAAATGCCGTTCGTATAAATCCTCCAACGCTTCGATGTCTTGTGACCATAAGGCCACGTGTTCGATTTTGATAGTGCATTCCCCACAAAAAGAAAAAGGTGTATACCGCTACCGCAACAACGCGCCCGGCACCCGGTTCCAGACCGCCGGTTCCACATCTCCTTTATAATCAGCTACCAGCGGCGCAATACGCTGCCGGTCCTCCGCGCAAAGCTCTTCCAACGCCGCCGTATTCGTGCGCTCGCGATAACCGGCGCGTACCCGCTCGGACGTCTTGTCATAACACGGCAAATACCACAGGGTCAGTACCGTGCGACGCTCGCCGGTCTGGTTGGTATGGGCACTATGCAGCAGGCGCGCATCGCCGACGACGAGGTCTCCGGCGTTGATTGACACGTCGATTTCGGCCGAGTGTTCTGAGAATAGAGGATGTCTATGGTCGTCGGTATGGCGAATATCAGAATCGTGCCCCTTACCCAAATGCTCGTGCAAATCGAAACGCTGACGATGCGATTTCGGGATGAGCCGCAAACAACCGTTCTCCACCTGAGTATCAGTGAGATAATACATAAAGAATAACTGGTGTGGCATGTGGTCAGCCGCCTCCGGCTCGTCCCAGAACGCCCAATCCTGGTGCCAGTAGAGCGGCGTCTCGCCGCGTTCTTTGGCAATGGCGAAACCGCTCCAGAAGCGCGGCCGGTCAAAGCCGAGTCGGCTTAACACCGCGAGCGCGCCCGGCCAAGTGATCAGGTCGAGAAAGGCCGGGTCCTGGAATTGCATAAAAGCTAGATTGCCTTGGTTTGTATCTTTATGCTCCGTCTCATTCTCGTCGAGTAGTTTGTCCGAGGCGACACGCAACCGCCGCAATAAATCGTCGGACAAGACATCTTCAAAAAGGCAGTAGCCTTCCTTTATTAGCCCGTCTAGTTTTGGATCCATAATCTCATTTGTCTTTCACCGTAGTATCGCGAAGATCTCTGCGCGTTTCGTTGACGCCCGTTTATCGAGTGGATACCTTAAAGAATCATGGACGAAATACCAAGCTATACCGGCTATTTACTGCCCCCCGAGCCCTCAACCACTGACCTGCGATTGGCCTGCACCGACTACGCAACCATCTGCCGGGCCAATATCGTCGCCGTCGCCGACCGCTTCGAACAACGCGAAGACTACCCCTTTATAGATACCAAACTCGACCTCAAGACCGGCCGCGACTTCCGCGCTGATGATCCGATCCGCGGGCGCGACGCGATATACGGCTGGATCCAAGGACGCGGGCTTGAAGCGCTCGCCGGCCACGCCGCCTGGCTAGCTCAATACGACGACCCCGAATCGCAAACGCTCGCCGCACGGCTGCGCGCCATAGCCGAACCGGTTCTCGTCTCCCTGCGCCAGATGCGCGCGAAGAACGACGGCCACCTGTATTTTTTTATGCGCCCCGACGGCACCCCCTTTGCCCTCGACGACGACGGCCAACCTCAGAATATCCCCCTCGACGCCGACGCCGCCAGCAATTTCAGCGACCTGTTCTGCGCCAAAGGCATGATCGCCGGCGCGCGCCTTTTGGCCGACGAGGCCGCGTTGCGCGAAGCAACCGACTACGCGCAACGCGTCAGCGCCGATCTGTGGGCCCGGCGTTTTGTCAGCGACCAACAACCGCTCGACCCGACAAACCCGATCGCCCACGTGCCGGGCCGCTTCGACCACGGGCCGTATATGATCAACCTAGGCACCTGCGCCTTGAACGCCGCCATCGGCGACACACAAGCCATCGAAGAGGGTTTGCGCCTTATTGATTATGAGTTGGCCTATTATGCCAACTGCAATGGGCGGATCAGCGACTTTTCAGACGGGGATTTCTGGGAGTCGATCGACGACAAGGGCGCGCCCTATCGCGACGGCGAAGGGCGCGTGCTCTGTGACCCCGGACATTCGCTGGAATTTGTCGGGCTGGCGCTGAAGTTCGCCCGCGCCATGCGCGCCTCAGGTGCCGGACGTCCATCGCAATTGCGCGTACTAGGGCAACACCTCACCCATATGCCGGCCATTCTGCGACAAAACTTCGCCAACGGTTTTTTGCCCGGGCCAGGCGGGATCTGCAAGGCCTTCGACTTGGTCACGCGGCAACACCTCAATACCGACATGCCCTGGTGGAGCCTGCCCGAGACGATCCGCGCCGCCGCGCTCTGCTGGCGCGAATCCGCCGACGCGGAAACGCAGCAAACCTGCCTGCAAATTTGGACCGCCTGCCACAACGCCTTCTTCGCACACTTCATTCGCCCCGAGGTACATCTGATGTCGATACAGACCCGCTGCGAAGACGGCAGCGTCTCCGACTCCATCCCCGCCACCGCCGACGCCGACCCCGGCTACCACACCGGGCTCAGCCTGCTCGACGTGATCGCGGCCGTGAACGAGTCCGTTAGCTAAATCACACGCTAGGCACCATCTCAACCGTGCCGTTTTTCCGCGCCCGCTCCGCCGCGAAGACCATCAAATGGCTTTCCAACGTCTCGTCAGGGCCCGACAGGATGCGGGTGGGGTCGCCCTCGGCCACCGCCGCGACAAAACACTGCATCAGACCGTAATCCCCGCCACCGTGCCCGCCGAGAATCGACGGATCGGTGGGATCGATCTCGATATCCCGGCGCGCGTCGGTCAGAAAGTCAAAGACTTCAATCTTCTCGTCGTCGCTGAACAACTCGCCCTTGGTGCCAAATATTCTCGTCTCACGCCCCCGCCCCCGAGCAAACGCCGTCATCGTAAACGCCGCCGTTGCCCCACTTTCAAAGAGAAAATTGACGACTTGGTGGTCGACCACGTCGTTGTCGCAGTCGTAGACGCAACGGCCGTAAGGTCCTTCGCGCAACGCTTGTAATACCGCCTCTTCATCCACGTCCGGCGTCAATACGTCGACCGGCCAACCCGTCTGCCCGTCCCGCACCCGCCCCAAGTAAATCTTCTGCGCCGCATACGCGCACTCCGACGCCAAGTCGCAGTCGAGACAACGAGCGGCAGCGCCCGCGGGTTTCTGCTCGGCGCGGAAGTGCTTGAGGTTACCGAAGGAGGAAACCTTTTTGCACGGCACCCCTAAGATATAGCGCAGCCAATCGACATCGTGGCACGACTTGGCCAACAACATCGCTGACGATTCTGCTTCATTGCGCCAGTTTCCGCGCACAAACGAATGCGCCTGGTGCCAATAACCCACCGGCTCCAAACGCTGCACGCTGACGATATCGCCGATCGCGCCCTGATCCAAAAGCTGTTTGATCTTCTGGGTAACCGTCGTATACCGCACGACGTGGCAGACCGCCAACATCACTCCGGCAGTCTTGACCGCTTGGTGGATCCGGCGACAGCCCTCCTCGTCTGGAGCCATCGGCTTTTCCAACAACATATGATAGCCCTTCGCCGCAAAGGCCTCAGCCGGTTCGACGTGCATCGCGTCCTGGGTCGCGACGACTACCGCATCAGCGAATTTCTCCACCGCCGCCGCCGCCCGCCAATCGGCAAAGACATTTTCCGGTGCAATACTGTATTCATCGATCAGGCGTTGGCGATAAATTTCCCGCGGCTCAGCCACGCCGACAATCTGCACCTCGTCGGGATGGGCCGCCGCGTAACTTGCATACCCCGTGCCCCGGCTGCCCGCTCCAACGATGAGTAGATTTACAGGTGCCATAGATTCTCCGTTCGTTTATAGTAATAAACCGCACTTTAGCCCCGGCGCAATCAGTCCCGTAACTTCCCTCCCATCATCATAATTTCCAAGCACGCCTCCGAATAAAACTAAATATCACCGACTAGCAATTCTTGCACGCGCACCGGTTGCCCCCCCTCGGCGATGCTGGCATTGGCCGCCGCGCCGACGAGCACCGCCTGAACCGCCTCGTGCAATGTCGCCATACGGCCCTGGTCATCCGCGTCCCAAGGACGGGCGAAAAAATCGGCCCGCAAAGCGGGATCGCTGCCTCCGTGGCTGCCCTCCAAACGCGGCACCTGCAACACTTCTTCGCCCTTGCGGGGATGGAAATACTTCAGGCTCTCGCCCGCCATCTCGTCCATCCCCGGCACCATCCGGTTGCCCACGGCCCAGCCCGTATTGACCACCGAGCGGTATTCCAAACGCCCCTCGGTCCCCTCCAGCACCAACGATATGCCTTCGTAGGCAGCATAGGCCAGTAGCGAATAATTGACCCGTACGCCATTCTCGTAGGCATACGATACCGAAGCCTGATCCTCAATATCGATCTGTGGATCAAAAACGCAGCCATCGCGGTGGTAGCCATCTTCCGCCTCTGCACCCAGATAGAGCAGCCGACCGCGCTCGTCTTCATTCAAGTCGATGTGAAAGTCACACTCGGCCGCATGCACACAATCTAGACAGCGTGCGCCACGAAAATCGCCGTTGTTGCCGTAAAAAAGTAGGCCTCCCATCGCCGTCAGTACTTCGGGCCGACTGCCGGCCAGCCAGTTCATCGCATCGAAGTGATGACTCGCCTTGTGGATCAGTAGACCGCCGCTGTTTTCCTTTAAGCGGTGCCAGCGGCGGAAATAATCCGCCCCATGGCTGCGATCGAGGTGCTCATTGAATTCGAGCGAGAGTAGGCGGCCTATTTTACCCGTGTCCACTAGCTGCTTGATCTTTTGCTCCGCCGGCCCGTAGCGCATGTTGTGGGTGACGAACACCTCGCCCGGGGAACGGTCGGCTGCGGCCAGTATCTCCCGGCACTGCGCAGCGGTAGTGCAGAGGGGTTTTTCACAGTAGACGCGCTTGCCCGCCTGCAATGCCTGGACGATATAGCTGGCATGGGTCCGATCCTGGGTACAGACGACAACGCCGTCGGGATCGAGCGCGACAAGCATCGCCTGAAAATCAGTGAATGTTGGCAGGGCCGTACCGAGTATCTGATTCGCCGCCGCGAGGCGCAATTGATTGTGGTCGCATAGCCCCACCAACTCGGCGGTATCCTGAAAGTCGTGCAGCAAGGGCCGGGCGTACATGCCCAGACCTCGTCCTCCCGTGCCTACTATCGCATAGCGTTTTGCCGCCATGATTGCCCTTTCGCCATTAACCGTCTTATCAGTAGAGCCGGACCCGCTCCTTCGCCGCGGAAGTTCCGCTTAGCGACGTGCAATGCCTAGCATATAATCGCTATTGAGCTTGGTTTTAGTCGCCAGCGTGGTCTCCTCGTCGATGATTTTCATGAGTTTTTACGAACTCGGCGAAATCATCGGCATCGGCGGCCAGCGCCTAATACGACGCCGCTTACACCGCGACAAGCATCGCAAACAGTCCTGTGATGATTCTCACCACCCTTATCCTATGCCTGTGTTGCATAAGTAATATATAAGCAAATATAGACCATCGGGACGGACCTCTCGAAATCGTCGACAACGTTGACCGGACCTAATCCTGTTCGATCTGATGATGCCCGATATCGACAGCTACGAGGCCTACCGAACCACCTTCGACCTCTCGATGCCCAGCCTTTCCCGGCGCTAGGTTATAGAACGCCTGAGGGCCATCGCCCCAGAGGTCAAAATAGTCGTCTTTACAGGGCATGCCGCCGCGGCCAAATAATTTGCCGACGTGACTTTTCTAAGCAAACCGCTGCGCAATCAGATTACCATCCGCACCGTCCAGAATATGCTGAATTAGCCCTTTAACGACCCTTGACAGAGGTCGGACCGCGGTCCATACTTATGCGCGTACGCAACTCTACATATATTATGTTCGCGACTACCTAATTACACTAGTAGTGAGGAGGGTTTCCCTTTGAAAGACTTTGAATATTGCGCACCCAAAACCTTGCGCGAGGCTGTGGCCCTCAAGGCCGAAAAGGGCGAGGCTGCACGCGTCTTGGCCGGCGGCACCGACCTTATCGTGCAATTGCGCGGCAAGCGTTTTGCCCCCGATCGCGTTATTGACATCAAAAACATCGCTGACGTCAATGAGCTGTCCTACAGCCCCCGCAAGGGATTAATCATCGGCGCGGGCGTGCCTTGTTGGCGCGTTTACAACGACGCCGAAATCGCCGAGCTCTATCCCGGGCTCATCGACTCGGCAGCCATTATCGGCGGTATTCAAATTCAGGGTCGGGCCACTTTTGGCGGCAACTTGTGCAACTCTTCGCCCAGTGCCGACACCATCCCCAGCCTAATGACGCATTCGGCCGTCTGCAATCTCATCGGTCCCAACGGCAAGCGCAAAGTGCCCGTAGTCGACTTCTGCACCGGTCCGGGCCGCAATGTGCTCGAACCCGGCGAGATTCTGGTTTCCCTGCAGATTCCCGGCATCAAAAAGAACACCGGCGCCCACTACCAACGCTTCATCCCACGCAACGAGATGGATATCGCTGTCGTCGGCGTCTCCTCACAAGTGGTCCTCGCCAATCGCGGCAAGGAGTTCAAGGAAGCCCGCATCGCACTGGCCGCCGTCGGCCCTACGCCGATCTTCGCCGCCGCCGCCGGTGAGGCCCTTGCCGGCCAAGCGGTCTCCGACGAGGCTATCGCCGCCGCCGCCGCCGCCGCCCAGAGCCTCGCCACGCCGATCTCCGATATGCGCGGCCCGGCCGAGTTCCGCACGCACTTGGTCGGCGTATTGGTCAAGCGCACCCTCGAAGGCGCTATCGCCCGGGCGCGCGGCAAGTTCGTCGCCAACGCCGTGCAGGAAGCCGCCGGCTAACAGAACGATGTCGCGAGCAAAAGTCCATTTCCAGGAACTCTCCGGCCGCTATACGCATCAGGTCTGCGAAGAGGCCGCCGAATTCGCCACCAAAGTCGGTCAAGAAAGATTAATCGATATTAGCCACAGTGCGGCTCCGCCGGGCACCACTGCACCGTCACCGTTTGGTACTGGGACGAGAGTTATCTGCAGGACTGACCCCGGGATCCACACCTCTGAATACGGAGACTAAAATGAGCAAAATACACGTCCAGACCACCATCAACGAAGAAGCGACGGAATTTCTCTGCGAGCCGCGCGAGAGCCTGCTTGAAGTGCTGCGCGAGACCCTCGGTTTTACCGGCACCAAAGAAGGCTGCAACGACGGCAACTGCGGCGCCTGTTCGGTCACCCTCGACGGCGTCCTAATCGACTCCTGCCTAATGCTCGCCGTCGAGGCCGAAGGCAAGTCCATCAGCACCGTCGAAGGCCTGGCCAACCCCGAAGGCCTACACCCGATACAGCAGGCCTTCCTCGAGCATGCCGCCCTGCAATGCGGCATCTGCACCCCAGGCTTCCTCGTCGCCTCGAAAGCCCTGCTCGACCACAACCCCGAGCCCTCCGAGCACGAGATAAGACACTGGCTAGCCGGCAACCTGTGCCGCTGCACTGGCTATGACAAAATCGTCCGCGCCGTACTCGAAGCCGCGCAAACAGTGCGCGCAAGCGCCTAGTCTTTATCCCAGAGGAGGAACCCTATGTCTGCTGGAAATGGCTACAAAGTCATTGGCACCCGCCCTGTCCGTCACGACGGTGTCGATAAAGTAACCGGCCGTGCCGTCTATGGCGGCGATACGCGCCTGTCTGGCCTGCTCTACGGGCAGGTCCTGCGCTCGCCGCACGCGCACGCGCGCATCAAGTCCATTGATATTTCCAAGGCCCAAGCCCTACCCGGTGTCAAGGCCGTACTCACGGGCGCCGACCTGCCCAAGACCGGCGATACCATCGTCGACCTCGGCGAGGGCCCAGCCCGGCTCAAGTATATGAGCGACAACGTACTGGCCACCGACAAGACCCTCTATAGCGGCCACCCAGTCGCCGCTGTCTGCGCCAGCAACGTGCATATCGCCGAAGAGGCCCTCGATCTGATCGAAGTCGAATACGAGGTCCTAGAGGCAGTGCTCAACCTGCGCGAGGCCATGAAAGAGGGCGCGCCGCAGCTCCATCCGGACATGACGACCCAGGAGTTCGGCGAGGACACCGGCCGCACGAGCAATCTCGCCACGCATTTCCAACACAAGCTCGGCGACCCCGACACCGCCTTCGCTTCGGCCGACGTGGTCATCGAGCGCGAGTTCAACACCGCCACCGTGCATCAGGGGTATATCGAGCCGCACAACGCCACCGCGATGTGGAACGCCGACGGCCAGATCACCATCTGGACCAGCACCCAGGGCTCGTTCGCCGCCCGGGCGCAGACCGGCGCGGTCCTCGACATACCGGTCTCCAAGATCAAAGTCGTACCACAGGAAATCGGCGGCGGTTTCGGCGGCAAGATCCCGATCTATCTCGAGCCCATAGCCGCCATGCTATCCAAAGCCAGCGGTCAGCCCGTCAAGCTGATCATGACCCGCCCCGCCGTCTTTGAGAGCACCGGTCCGACCCCCGGCTCCCATATCAAGATCAAGATGGGCGCCAACAAAGACGGTAAGATCGTCGCCGCCGAGGCCTATATCGCCTTTGAGTCCGGCGCCTATCCAGGCGGTCTCGTCGGCGCGGCCGCAATGTGCGTATTCTCCTGCTACGACATTGCCAACGGCCTCATCGACTGTTACGATGTCGTGCTCAACAAACCGCGCAGCTTCGCCTATCGCGCACCTGGTTCGACGCAGGCGTGTTTCGCCACCGAACACGTGGTCGAACTGTTGGCTGCCGAGCTGGGCATCGACCCGCTCGAGTTCAGGCTCAAAAACAGCGCCACCACCGGCACCCGCCGCATCGACGGCGTCGTCTACCCGAAGATGGGCTGCAAGGAAGTCTTGGAAGCCATCCGCGACTCCGAACACTACAAAAGCGCCGCCCCCTCAGGCCCCAACCAGGGCCGCGGGATCTCGCTTGGTTATTGGTTCAACGTCGGTTTACAGTCCGCCTGCACCGCCAGCGTCAACAACGACGGCACGGTCAGCCTCTCTGAGGGCTCGACCGATATCGGCGGCAGCCGCACCTCCATCGCCATGCAGTTCGCCGAAACCTTGTCCCTCGATGTCGATGACGTCAGAGCGCAAGTCGTCGATACCGACTCGATCGGCCACACCGACGTCACCGGCGGCAGCCGGGTGACCTACGCCACCGGCTGGGCCGCTTACAAGTCCGCGCTCGACGTACAAGCGCAGATGTGCGAGCGTGCCGCGCAACTCTGGGAAGTTGAAGTCGACCAGGTCGCATTCGAAGAAGGTGTCTTCAGCTCGGGCGACAAGTCCTATACCTTCAAGGAACTCTCCGGTCATCTCGACGAAACTGGTGGCCCGGTCATCGGCCGCGCCACCGTCAACCCCGACTCCGGTGTCGGCGGCTCCTTCGCCGCCAATATCGCCGATGTCGAAGTCGACCCCGACACCGGCAAGGTCCAGGTCCTGCGCTTCACCGTTATCCAGGACGCCGGCAAGGCCATCCACCCCTCCTATGTCGAAGGTCAAATGCAAGGTGGTTCGGCTCAAGGCATCGGTTGGGCATTGAACGAAGAATACTACTACAACAAGGACGGGCAGCTCGATAATTCGAGCTATCTCGACTACCGGATCCCGACCAGCCTCGATCTACCGATGATCGAAACAATCATAGTTGAGGTCCCCAACCCAGGCCATCCCTTCGGGGTGCGCGGCGTCGGCGAGGCCAATATAGCACCACCACCGGCCGCAATGGCGGGTGCCATCGCCGATGCCATCGGCGTGCGCTTGCAGGAGCTTCCGATGAAGCCCTCCAACGTTCTCGCCGCGACCCAGGCTAGCGAGGGTCAAGCCGCATTGGCCGCGGGCGGCTGAACCACCATGCCCGTAGCCTGGATCCCCTCGCTAATGCAAAAGCTAACTGAGGGGCAGCAGCAAATCCCGGTAGAAGGCTCTACCGTGCGCCAGGTTGTAGAGGCACTCGAAAGCCTCTACCCCGGTTTTAAGGACCGGATCGTCGAAGATGACCGCATCCGCACAGAGATCGCGGTCGCCGTCGACGGCGAGGTCGTCACCTCTGGGCTGCGAGCCAGGGTTGGCGCCGAAAGCGAAGTGCACTTTCTGCCGGCGTTGGCCGGAGGTTAGTCTCAGGTAAAACTAAAAACGCCCGTCCAGAAAATCGGACGGGCGTTCTTTTTTTGTCTATAACAAAACGCCCCTGCACCTATCCGCTCCCATAGCGCCGCAGATCCTGATACTCCCCGACCATCTTCCACACCCCTCCTATTTTGAATAAAAACCACCTATTCCGATGTTTCTTCGATCGATTGTTGAAGTAGCTGGTCTCGTATCTCTCACTTTCTATCGAGGCATTAATCAGCACGGATAATCAATCTGGCCGATTCACCTGCAAATTTTGCAGATATTGGCGTATTTCACTACCATTATGCCCTTCAAACAATAAGCTACCCCTCACTATCAATGTCATTATTATGTTATTTTACAACAACTTACATACGACCAACATCAACATGGCACATAATTTGCTTAATAAATGACAGGGTAGATCAAGCAGTACTCAATCAGCCCTGAGCCGAAGTGGATGACCCGTTACATCTACAGAAATCAATGCAAATTCTGCATTCCGCAAAGCGCTCTTTTCGCTTTTGCCGCTTGCAGCACACATACACACTGCAATAATTGCACTAACCCCGCGTTTATTAAGGGGAGGAAAATCATGACCGAAAACGTAATGCTTACCGAAGAAGACGAGTTGCTCGAACTGCTCAGCCAAAACGGCGCCGACACGCTCGATTTGCTCAGCGGCGACCTGGCGATTATCGGCACCCAGTCGATGGAAAACATCGACGCGATGCTACAACGCCTGAACGAAGAGGAATTCGCAGTCGTCGACAAATACTTCGGCCTCTCGGGCGAAGCACCCTACACTGCCGCAGAAATCGGCGATGCGATGGACCTCGACGAGAGCCAAGTCACCTCCGTCATTGCCCAGGCGATGCGCAATATGCGCAGCGGTAGCGAAGCCTAAGAATCAAGCAACCCGACTAACGCTTCTACTTAAGAAATAGAAAGGGCGGTGCTGCTAAATAAGCACCGCCCTTTGCTGTTCTACTTATGATATCTCTCAATCATCCGCAATCACCTCCACGACCATCTTCCCGACCCCACTACCCTCTGTCCCTGCGCGATCATCCCGATACGCCAACACCCGAAATGAATCCTCTACATACGAACCAAAAACCCCCGTCCCGCCCTCGACGTGAAACACCGGTCCCCTATCTCCATCGCTGCCCGACTGACCATTGAACGAAGTCGTAAAATAGTCGAAATAATTTAGATCCGCCGCCTGCAACCGCACGCGATATTCTCCTTCAAAACGCACACTCAACCACCAGAAGTCGCTGCGGGTCGTATCTGCCGGAATCCAATAGTCGATCTTGCGCGCACTAAAAAGATAATCAAGCCGCTCGCGCCACTTCTTGCCCTCCGACCACTTTTCCTTGCCTGTAATCTCCTCCCACTCCACCTGCTCGCGATCTCGCAGCCAACGAATGGGCTCTCCTGAATCGTCGACCAACGCTAAATTCTCGGCAAAAAATGTGCGCAACACCTCAATATCACCATCGAGTACAGAAAGCGAATCCGCCGACACCTGCCCCTCCAACTTAGCCCGCAACTCGATCAACCGGTCCAAGTCACCCGTTAACGGAGCGGTCGGCCCCGGCGGCAAAGACCGCACATCGACGGCCTCGATAATAACCACATAACCTGCCGCATTCTCGCTCTTGTCCCAGAAGAATTCACCGGGATGCACTAGATTCCCGAAGCTATCGCCGAAAAGCTGGTTGTAGACAACCGTCTCGCCGTCGCCGAGATGTGTATTGACCTCGGTGACCGCCGACTCGAACGGCACCGTAGTCTCGGCGTGGACCTGCCGTCCTTCGTGCTCGATTAGCAGCTCGTAGGTCTGCCCTTCGACAATTGGCATCGTCTCGTGCGCCAGCACAAAGAGCCCTGGATCGTCACCAGAAGGTGAAAGCGCAAAAGTCTCACCTTGAGTGCTAATCCACACCTCCGCGCTCAGCAGCGTGTCCTCCAGCCCGTCATAGTAGCGCTGCGGCGACAAGGTCTGCCGCAGCGTAAGCTCAATATCGGCGCCCGGTGTCAGATAACCGACGACAATTACAGTCTGCTGAGGGTTTTCGACTTCACTGGGGTTGGAGCAGCCGACAAAAAATGCGGCGCAAAACAGGAGCATCATCGCAATTCGCATAAGCATCTCAGAAGTTGAAATCGAAACCGAAACTCGGCAGGATCGGCAGCATCGGGATGTCGCGGCGTTTGTTCGGTTTACGATCTTCGGGATCGCCTTCCAGGTCCCAAAAATAGTTGAAGATATTTTTGCGGTTGAGCACGTTGACGATCTGCACGTAAGCCCGCATCTCCCAGGTCCGAAAAGCAAAGACGCGCTGTATCGAAACATCGACCCGCTGATAGCTTGGCAGGCGCACCGCATTGAGTTCGCCCTGCTCATTGAAGGTCCAGGTATTGCCCGATGGCAAGGAGATTTCGCCGCGCCCCAGGATCTGGGTATAGGGCTGGCCCGAGGCATAGGCGCCCCG
>JABHFS010000108.1 GCA_018672475.1 Gemmatimonadota bacterium
CTAATTTATTATTTTTATAAAATTTAAGCGCGACATTAAAACGAGTAGTCCGCGAGTCATAGGCCACGCTGGCAGCTTGTTGGTACGCCGCGATTGCACCGGTCGCATCGCCAGCTCTCATCAGATTCTCACCGGCCATAAACCAGTAATTGCTTTGAATTTTCCGCACCCAAGCATCGCGAAATAGCCCCTCGACCATAGCATTAGCCATCTCGATCTGCACTTGGCCGGTCGCCGGGTTGGTAGAGACAGGCTGTAAACGGTAGAGCAAACCCTTGGGGGTAAATTCCCAACCATCTAACGGAGCCCTACGTGGTACGAGATAAAAAAGCGGCCGGCCGCTGCGGGCCAATTCGCCTTCGCGCCTTTTGCGCAACCTACCCTGCTCCCGAGGTGGCAAATCGTGTTCATCCCAATCGAGCAAATCCATGCCGCGCCCCACGCGATTGTATAGCGAGACGTCCGGCCGCACCTTTTCAATGCGCTGCAAATAATCAAGCACGAAAGCCGCGTCATCCCCCTCAACGATCAGCACCGCATCCGCTGGCAAATCGGCAAGGAGATCTCGGCCATAGCGCTCGGCGATCCAATTTTCGCTGCGGTCGGACTCGGTATAATGATCCGCCAAGACCAATCCGACCGCCATCGCGCACAATGGAACGAGAAAGGCCGGCCGACCAAAACGCCCCAACTTTCGCACCAGATCGTCAAAACCCACACCAAGCCATATCGCCAAACAGATCAAACTAAGTAAATAGAATACCGGTAGTCCATTCGGATCGCGGTGGTAATTGAGCGCCGCTAATAAATTACAGGCGATCGCCCCCCCTGTTAGGACGAACAAATCGCGATCCCGCCGCCATGCCACATAGCCACCCCAAAAAAGCAAAGGCACCAGCAGCAAGTGAAATTCGCCCATCACTTGCACAAACCACCGCTGGGCATTGAGCAACATGCCCTCGAGTGGAAGAGAAAAGAAGGACGAACGGTACAGGGCTCCACTCAGGTGCTGCCACAGGCTTAGAGCATCCGGAATCGGGTCCCAGTGAAATCCGTCGCCGAGGCCATTGCGCAAGGGCAGATACGCCACCAGGCTATAGCCGCCGACAACAGCCAATATCGCCTGCACGACAAGCCGGACTTGACGTATGAAACCCGAGCAACGCCAAACTAGGAGTACAACCACCCCAGGCCAGATCAGCACCTGCATTAGATGCGCGGTCAACCCCAGCCCCATCAGCCAACCGAGCAACAGTACGTCACGCGGATATTGGCGTTCGCTGGCCCTTAGAGCCATTGCAATCACCAGCACAACCAGCAATAGAGCCTGCCCATAGACTTCAGCAACTACGGCCTGCGACCAGAAGGTGCGCGAAAAAGCGAAGAGTAAAGCCGACGTCAATGCAACCCAAGCCTGCACGCCCCGCTCTCTGAGCAACCAGGCCAAACCACCGCAGGCCGCTGCAGCAAAAAATGCCGAGGCGATATTTATTTCATACGCCGGGCGATCAAAGGGCAAAATCACGGAAATCAGACGTCCGCTCAGGCAAAAGAGCGGATAGCCCGTCGGATGCGGCGTCCCCAAACCCAAAACCGCGCCGATCAATTCACCGCTGCCCTCCACATATACCGTCGGACAGAGGGTCAGCATATACACTGCGAATGCCATTACTGAGGCGAACAAGCCCGTGCTTTTCCCGGTCATTTAAGCCCCCAACCCCAAACGGGCACGCTCAATCCAAGCACTCCATGCCTCGCCCTGGGTAGCATACGCGTGCAACACGGCGATCAATGCCCCTTGCAACGCCCAGACCATTAGCGAGGTGCCCGCTTCTATAGGCAAGGGGCGCACTAGCGGGAAAGACCATCTCCGACTCCCCGTTGCCAAAGCCAACCATAGCAATGCCGTTCCCATACTGAGCATCAGCCCATAGCGAAAACTTGCTGGTTCGTATATAAAAACAACCGCGCGAGCCCCTGCCGGCACTACAACTGCGCGAAAAACGTGATTGGCCCGCATGATCAAGCCTTCAACCCCATCTATATAGACTCGCCATCCAGGATAATACGTATCGGCAAGAACCAAGAGGCCACCATCGTGTTTGCCGAGCGCGATCTCAACCTGTTCGTTCTCGTAGCGAGTAATTTGCGCGTCCCCACCACTTCCCACCCGCTCCACCGGCATTTCTTCCAACACCACTTCGTCGCGTATAGCAAACCCCCGTGCCATATAGGCTTGGCGTCTGCCGAGGTCCGCTTCGTTGTGAAATTGGCCCACCATATAGGCACGAGGCATGGTCTCAGTAAAACGATATACCGCAATATCCCCCCCGAATAGCAATTTCATACCCCGCCCCCCTACCTCACCATAACTAACGATATAGTCGATCGCAGCCAAAGGTGCAAAAGCCGGATAACCGAGCGCAAACTCCCCATGCCGATGCAAATGCAAAGGGCTCCATCCAGGCAACGCATTGGCCAAGCCATACAAGCCGCCCGAGTAAATCCTCAACGTCTCCGTATAGCGTCGATAGGACCACAAATCATAAACCCAACCACCATGCCAATTGAAGGGGGATGTTTTTTCGGACACCAAACCGATTATTCTGGGCGGCGTTATTTTCTCGCCGTGGTCATCTAATATCGCGTGGGCCGTAGCCGGCGTCCGAATATATGCGTCGGGTTCAATCGTAGCGTTGAAATCCGCACCGAAACTATAGAGCTCGGCAAATATGGCCAATGGCGCTAACCACACTACCACCTTTCGCGCACGAAAACCGAGAAAGAAAATGCTTAACGTCAATACCAGCAGGAGCCTTATTATGTCTATGCGCAATTGATCGCAATACCGCGTTAACTCGATGCCAGTCCCTGCGGGTAATCCGAGTAAATTTACCCCATTGACATAGAGCCCTCCCCCCGCCACTGCTCCCAATAGTAAACACAATAGCCATGCATTGGCCCGTCGACGGCGTTCGACCCGCAAAACCTGATCGACTCCCATACCACAAAGCACTGCGCCACCGAGGGCAAACCACAACAGAAAGCGCGTCGGAATACGGAAAAAACTAAGGCCGGGCACCTCGTAGAGCAGCGAAAAAAACGCCGTGTATTTACCCAAGGCCAAGAGCACGCCGACAATCGCCAAGGCGGCAAAGAAAGGCGTATGGCCGTCGCGCCGCTCGCGCACAGCGACCCAGGCAAAGACCAGTGGCAAAACGCCGATATACGCGCAGAGTTGAATAAAGAACCCCACCTCTCGGCTCCAGTATGTGCCATGCGCTGAATTGCCAAAAAAATTGGGCAATAACAAAGTTATGATTCGCTCGGGCGGCAGCGACATGGCGACAAAATGGTCCCAGGTTAATCCAGTGCCGCGATTGGACAACTGCACCAATTCGACCGTGGGCAATAACTGCACTCCTGCCAGCATAATGCCCAAGACTGGAGCGGCAACCATCGCAACGAGTAAACGCCAGCCTGCCCCCTGAGCCCAAACCCGAAAAACGCCATAACAGAAAACAGCCCCGAAACCGTAGACGGTGGCCTGTGGATGGCCCGCGAGCAATTGCAGACATACGACAAGGGCGAAAAGCAAAAGATATATCCATTGCCGACGAGCCAATGCCCGATCTACTAATAGCAATAGTATTGGGATCCAGGCGCAGACATCGATATAATTCGGCGACATCACACGAATCGCCATATACCCGCTCAGGGCATAACACAAACCCGCGCACAAACCCGCGGCCGGTACCGCTCCGAACGACCGCACAAGCGCATAGATCCCGACCGCACCGAGCCAAAGATGCAAAACGACATTCATGTTGAGCGCCGCCCAAGTCGGCAACATTAAGGCCAAAACTATATTCGGCGGATACAGCGCACCGGCCTGTCCTTCGGCAAATAGGGGAAAACCACAGTTGATCGCCGCATTCCACAGCGGCAGCTTTCCCTGCTGCAAGGCCTGCGCGAAAAAATCCCGGAAGGGGTAGTTCTGCACCATGATATCCTGGACAAAAAATGCCCCCTGCAAGGTAGCCGCGGGCCAGAAAAAAACAGCAACCGCAGCGCCAAGCCCAATAACCGCGCCAAGTTCCTTACGCCATTGTAAATCGCTCATGGTTTTCCCCCATGCAAGTTGGCACACAGGCTCGTCGCCGCCAGCGCATGTCCTGCGGCGTTCCAATGGCTATCGCGTAAATAAAGCGTTTCCGTCTTGGCCCTTTGTGCGAAATCACCGAATAAATCGATCAAACGCAAATCGTATTTCTCCGCGAAGCCAGCCATACGGATATTGGGTTTTTGTAAATCGAATTCGCCCAGCAAACCGTGCAATTCACGCTTGGTCTGCCAATTGTCCCGTTCGATCTGAACGATCGACGGCACATAGACGACGGTAAGCCGAGCACCATATGCCTCAACACGTTTTTTGAAGGCTTGCAGCAAACGTCCGGTCAATGCCCATGCCGGCTCGAAACGCCGCGCTTCATCTGCACCATACAATCCTTCGTAAAAGGCCTGTTGCTGCCCAGGTGGAACCTCTGGTTGCAAAGCTTTCCGCGCCAATTTATAGAGGTGCCAATGTTCAAATAAATAACGCTGTAACCTGGTGGAGAAGGCCATTGAATTATAAGTGTCGCGATCCCAAAAATTCGTCTTCTTCACCGGCACCCCTTGCAAATCCAACCGCCCGTCTCGTTGCACCCTGAAATAGGGTTTATACCCGCGCTCCGCCCCGATCCCCTTGCGAGATGCATTGTTCCACAAGTCGTTGCTATAAAAAAAGAGCAACACCTCGTCTGGATCGAAACGCTGCCCTTGTTGCTCAAAGAATAATAGCGCCTGGTCCGTACCATAACCCGCGACGCCAAAATTGGCTACCTCGACCCGCTCCCCTTCCTCCTGCAAACAAATTTCGAGCTGGCGATTTATAACCCTCTCGATCGGCATGCCCCACCCTTCAACGAACGAATCACCAAAAAGGGCTATGCGACGACTTCCGGCGGGTTTTTCCCGCGCATACTCTCGGTCGCGCAGCCCCATGCTGTTAATGCGCATTTCGACATCAAATTCAGGAGAGACCAATCGACCGGCACTGTCCGCCACATGACTCCAACCCAATTCTGCGTCAAAGCGCCAAACTTCGGGTCGGCGAAATACTTGTGGATAAAAGAGATGCAGAACCATTTCGCATAGCAGAACACCGAGGGCGAGACTTGCTACGGCAAGAACGATCTTAAACTTGAGCACCCAGATATAACCCTTCGATTTCACATAACATTAAGAAAAACTACCGGTGGTTATTTTATCTGTCAACCAGGCCAAATTATCTATCGACCGAATCAATATTGCCCCTCAAAGAACCTCTATCTATATTCATAGGCTTGCATTTGCATCCATTACCACCGAGAGATATCAGAATAGGTTATGCAACATATACTCGTCACCGGCGGCGCTGGTTTCATCGGCTCGCACACCGTAGACCAGCTAGTGGCCAAGGGCTACAAAGTTCGCGTCCTCGACGCCCTGCAAGAAAGGGTTCACCCACACGGCTGGCCTGTCTACCTGCCCGACTCGGTTGAAAAAATCCAAGGGGACGTGCGCAACCGCGAAGACTGGCTCAACGCCCTCGACGGCATCGACGGCGTTATCCACCTTGCGGCCTATCAGGATTATATGCCCGACTTCTCGACGTTCCACCACGTCAATACCGTCGGCGCCACCCTGCTCTACGAACTGATCGTCGAGCACAAGTTACCCATCAAAAAAATAGTGCTGGCCTCATCGCAAGCGACTTATGGAGAGGGAAAATACCGTTGTAGCGAACACGGTACCGTTTATCCCGACTCCCGCCCCGACGCGCAATTGGCCAAAGCTCAGTGGGCAGTGCGCTGCCCGCACTGCGACGCCGAACTCGAACACCTGCCGATCACCGAAGACGTCGTCAACCCCCATACGACCTACGGTATTTCCAAATACGCCGTCGAGATGACCTCTTTCAGCTTGGGCCGCAAATACGATATCCCCACCACTAATATGCGTTATTCCATCGTACAAGGCCCGCGCAATTCCTTTTTTAACGCCTATTCCGGCATCTGCAGGATCTTCACCCTACGCGTCCTGCACGATCAGCCACCGGTCTGCTATGAAGATGGCCAGGCCTTACGCGATTATGTCTATGTCGGCGATGTCGCCCGCGCCAATGTATTGTGCCTCGAAGACGAGCGCGCCAATTTTCGCGCCTTCAACGTCGCCGGGCAAAAAGGCACCACCGGGCTCGAATACGCCCACCTTGTCTCCAATGCCGCCGGCAAAGATATCCAGCCATTGGTCAATGGCGATTATCGCTTCGGCGACACCCGCCACACCGTCTCCAGCGGCGAAGCCCTGCAACAACTAGGCTGGCGGCCCGAGACTTCGCTCGAACAAACCATCGGCGAATATATCGAGTGGGTCAAAGAACAACCCAACCTCAAAGATTTCTACGGTGAAATAGAAGGCAAAATGCGTGCGGCCAATATCATCCGCCGGTCCAACTCGTGAAAGCCATGGTGCTCGCCGCCGGACGCGGCAGCAGGCTTAGGCCACTAACCGACCACACTCCAAAGCCGATGATCCCCTTCGCCGGCAAGCCCTTGCTCGAATATATCATCCAACTGCTCGCCCAGCACGGTTTCGATCAGATGGTCATCAATCTCAACCATCTGCCCGAGGTTATCCAGAATCATTTCGGCGACGGCAAGGACTGGGGCGTCTCCATTGAGTACTCTCTTGAAGACGAGCTGCTCGGCACAGCTGGGGCAGTACGCAAAGTCGCCGACTTCTTCGACGAACCCTTCTTGGTCTATTACGGCGACAACCTGACCAACTTCGACCTCAGTGAATTCTGGGCGACCCACCAACGAGAGAACGAGATCGCCAGCGTCGGCCTGCTGTGGATGGACGATCCAACCAGCCGCGGCATCATCGGCCTCGACAAGAACAACCGAATCAACCGCTGTATCGAAAAACCCAAACCGGCACAGGTTTTCGACGACTACCTGATCAATGCGGGCACCTACGCCATGCAACCAGAGATCCTCGAGCGCATCCCGAGCGACACCGCTTCCGACTTCAGCCAGGACATCTTCACTGGCCTGCTCGCCGAAGGGCGCCCCCTCCTAGGTCACCGCATGCAGGGTCAACTCCTGTCGACGGATACTCCGGAGCGCTACCAACACGCCATAGAATCCGTTGATTCCGGCTCCTTCACCCTACCTTAAAACGAGGCCAAACTTGATCATCACCAGAGCACCTCTGCGGATACCCCTTGGTGGCGGTGGCACCGATCTGTCCTCCTACTACCGCGAGCACGGTGGCTTCATACTCAGCGCAGGCATCGACAAATACGTCTATATACAACTCAACACCCTAAAGGTCGAAGACTTTATCCGCGTCAAATACTCGGAGACCGAAATGGTCAATGACCCCACGCAAATCAAACACCCGCTGCTGCGCGAATCACTGACGCACGCCAAAATATCCGGCGGCGTCGAGATCGGCGCGATGTCCGATGTTCCTGGACGAACCGGCATGGGCTCTTCCGGCTCGTTCACCGTCGCCCTACTAGCGTCACTGCACGCCTACAAACGCGAGCAAGTCCCCACCCAGGACATAGCCGAGGAAGCCCATTATATCGAAGCCGTCCGCGCGGGCCAACCCGCCGGCAAGCACGATCACTATCTCGGCGCCTTCGGCGGTCTGACCTGTCTTGACATCGACACCAACGGCAAGGTCACAGTCAGCCCGCTCAAGCTTTCCGAACACGCGGAAGAAGAGTTGGCCAATAACATGGTTGTTTTTTTTACCGGCATCCAACGCGAAAGTTCGGATATCCTCTCACAGCAGAACAACGATATCAAACAAGGTGACAGCCAGGTCATCGACAGCCTCCACGAGGTCAAGCGCATAGGTTACGAGATCAAAGCGGCGCTCGAGAACAACGAACTCGACCGCTTCGGCGAGTTGCTACACGAACATTGGCAGACCAAAAAGAAGCGTTCGAGCCAAATGTCGAATTCGGCCATCGACCGCTGGTACGAGATCGGCCGCGATTGTGGTGCACTCGGCGGCAAGATCCTCGGCGCCGGCGGCGGCGGTTTCCTGATGTTCTACTGTCCCGCCGAACATCGATGGCAGTTGCGCGAAAGAATGAGCCAGGAAGGCCTGCGCGAAATGCATTTTCACTTCGACATGGAGGGCGTCAAAGTCCTGTCCAATATCTGATGCGCCGCCTGCGGTTAGGCGAGGTAGAAGCGCTACACCTTCAGGGCGGGCGGTTCCGCCTCGATGGGGGCACGATGTTCGGCGTTGTACCCAAAGCTCTGTGGCAGAAAGAATGCTCGCCAGACCCGAAAAATCGTGTTGATCTCGCCTGCAATTGTCTGCTGCTCAAGATGGGCAGCGAACTCATCCTGCTCGACACCGGGATTGGCGAGCGCTTCTCCGAACGCGAGCAGGCGATGTACGGGATAGACCCAACCCAGACGTTGCGCGCATCGCTTGCCGCAGCCGATTGCGCTCCAACCGACATCACTCAGGTTGCCTTTACCCACTTGCATTTTGACCATTTTTGCGGCAGCTTGCTGGCCAAAGGTGACGAACTTACCCCGCTCTTTCCCAATGCCGTGCACCTGGTCCAACGCGGCGAATGGGCAGACGCGATCGCCGGGCGCAGCACGATGAAGAGCAGTTATCGGCCCGATGAATTTCGCACCCTTGCACGACAAGTTGAGTTTCGTATGCTCGACGGCAGCGAAATATTGACCCCGGGCCTTGAGAGTTTCATAACCGGGGGCCATACGCAATGGCATCAAGGCTTTCGCCTGCAAGCCGGCGGACAGACGCTCGTTTATCCCGGTGAACTAATACCCACCCGTAACCACTTACGCCCCTATTGGAACATGGCTTACGATATGTTTCCGCATCAAACCCTTACCGACAAAAACGCATTCTCCGCGCAAGCCGCCGCCGAGCGCTGGATTGTCGCCTGGGACCACGATTCGACCTCTCCCTGGAACCGCATCAAACAAGACGGCGACAAATTCACTTCCATCGACATTGAAGAAGACGTTTAAACCCCGCATTTTGCCCTTACAAACCACATTTATTAGACTTTGGATACTATGGCACTTGAAGTAATCGAACTATCCGACAAACACCGCCACCTACTCAAAAGGCTGGCCGAGCTAATCCCCGACCTCGATTCCGACGCTCCAGAAAGCCTGCAGCGAATCTTCGGGTTAGGCCTAATTGCCCTAACCTTACAGATCACCAACAAGGCCAAAACCCAACAGCAAGACGACTTAGTAGCGGAGTTGGGAGACCTCGCCCGCGAAATGATCGAAGCCGAAAACTCGCCGGACTCACCAGGATAATTGATCGCATGCAACTTCCCAAATCCTCGCTTGACCTGTTTAGCCTCTCTGGTAAAGTCGCCTTGGTCACCGGCGGCAGCAAAGGCCTCGGCCAAGCAATGGCAACCGCATTATCCGGAGCTGGTGCCGACGTGGCGATCACTAGCCGCAACCTCGAAGAAGCGCAAGCGACGGCCGCCGAGATCAACGCGCTGACCGGGGGCCGTGTCCTCTCGCTAAAAGCCGACGCTGCCCACCGCGACCAGGTCGAGGAGTCGCTGGCCAAAGCCCTCGATGCTTTTGGCCACATAGATATTCTGCTCAATAACGCCGGTATCAATATCCGCAGCCCGATCGTCGAATTGGAAGACGAGGACTGGGACGCGGTCATCGCCACCAACCTCACCGGACCGATGTATTATTGCCGCGCGCTCGGGCCGCATATGATCGAACGCGGCTATGGCCGGGTGATAAACCTCGGGTCGATCGTCTCGATGGTCTCCGTCGCCCACCGCACCCCATATGCCTCAAGCAAGGGCGCTATCGTCCAGTTGACCAAAACCCTGGCACTCGAATGGGCACCGCACGGCATAACCGTCAACGCGATCTGCCCCGGCCCTTTTGCCACCCCACTCAACGCGATCTTGCTCAAGGATCCGCCGAAGGCCAAGGAAATGATCGCCAAAGTCCCGATGGACCGCTGGGGCGATCCGGCCGAACTCGCCACCGCCGTACTCTACTTCGCCTCTGATTTCTCTGGATTTACTACGGGATCAACATTGGTTGTCGACGGTGGCTACACCGCTCAATAAACCTCGACGACATAGAACCTGCGGAACACTCTTAGAAAGACCAACGGTGCTAGCCGCGGAAAATGGCGGCGGAACTTGATCGCCTGGTGCGCGAATAGATCGGGAACGCTTTTACGTTTGCCGACGGCAATAGCTTGGACTATCGCGCGAGCGACTTCTGCCGCGGCCCCGAAGCGCTTGCGTGGAATCCCGGACACATCCGACAAGCATCGGCGTCAGCCCACTCCAAGAATAACTCTTCCTGCCACGCGACCAGTACGAATTTTCTTCGACTAAAATATCCCAGCGAACACCAAGCCACACCCCTACCTCGCAATGAGCTCAATACTTCCATGATGCAATTACCCACCCACCACTTCCCAGATGCCCTCGCGATTTTTCTCAACAAAACGCTTATTACCCCGGCGCATAACTGGCATCAGCTCACCTGTTTCGCGATCCCTCTTAACGAGTACCCACTTGTCGGGCTCTTCTGGATCGGGCATGACCTTGTAGGGCACTAACTTCATCCCGCCACCAATCCGCATCCCAACCCGCCCCATCTGCACCCCCATCTCGACCTCATCTTCACTCAGCTGTTCATCGCCGCCTTCACTCTCGACTTCTTCACCGCCACCCGCCTCCTTCGCCTCTTTTGCCCGTTCGGCCTGTTCAGCCAAAACCTTCTGCTCACATGCCGCGATAATCTCACCGCCATGCTCCTGAATCTCGGCGGCTTCTTCCTCGGTGATATCCGGATAGAGTTTCTGCAAGCGGGTCCGCAAAAAATCCTGGGCTTTCTCCCGGGCTTCCTCCACATCCTCCGTCGAGCGGAAAAACTCTTCGACAATGAGATTGATCTTCAGCACGCGAACTTGCTTGCGGAAGGGTGTGCGCTTAATCAACGAACCGATCAAGGCGTTGACGCTGAGCATCGATGCGGCGAATCGGGCTCGTTCCTTGCGGTCGCCACTACCCAGTTTCTCGATGACTTCCTTACTGGTCCCCTCCCGCAGCAGATCGATAAACTCCTCCTCGACCAATAGCTTGTCTATCCTAGCCTGGCCTCGGCGAACCACCTGATTATAGGGCGGCAAATGTGCCGCCATCATCCGCACCTCCGCATCCTGCCGGTCCATCATGCCGATCAACTGGTGCAAGGTCTCCAACTCCTCGACCAGACCGGTAATGATCGGCTTCCACTCTACTTCCTCTTTGGCCTCGGCATTCACCGCCAATTTGTGGCGAATCATAAAGCGCAACGCGGTGTCATTCTTAGGGTCGATACGCTGCAGCGCCTCAAAGACCTGGGCGTAAACCACAACGTAGTCGACTTCTTCGCGTATTTTCTTTTCGATCTGCGTTCTGGCCTCGCCGCTGAGGATGCTATTGCGGACCTTGCTGCCCTGCTCACGGGTGAACTTACCGCTACGTACCACCCGATCCACCTGATGTAGCTTGCGCAATCCATCCGCTTCTTCGGCACTGATCCGCCCTTCGGCGATATAGGCATCGAGGTTTTCTACAAGATTCTGCATCTGCTGCTGTCGCAACCCGGCCTGCACCTTTTTTTGCTCCTGGGTCCGGCTCTCGATCTCGGCCTCATCGGGTTCACCGGCCGGCCCTGCAAGTAACTGCCCCAACTTCGCATCGGCCGGCTGCTGGCTCCCTTGCGCTTGCAGCCGCGCTTTGACTTCGGCCAAACGCTCGGCAGCGCGCTTCTTGACCGGATCCTCCTTGCCTGCTACAGCATTGACAATTGAACGCATGCAATTGCGGATATTGAGATCAGCCGGCTTCAAGGCATACTGTAACAATACCCTCTGCATCTGCTCTTGCCGCAAAAACTGCCGCAAAAGATTCTGCCCCTCCATCTGGGTATCGGCGATGCCCCAGCCGTTCTTGCGCACCGTCCCCAGCACCGCACGGGTAATCCAGTTTTCAATACCCGGGATGATAAGCACCTCTGGACTTTCCTTGACGACCTCCGCAAAGACTTCGGCCAACCGCTGCTTGATCGGCTTGGAAGGAAAGGAGCCGCGCAGCGCCTGATAGCCTTCCTCCATCGCCTTCTGAAACTGCGCAGCAGCAATCAATGGCTCACCCGCGGCAAGGCGGTCCCCCAACATCGCAACCAACTCGCCGCGCAGATCGGCCGATATCAGCTCGCCCGCTATGTCTTCTCTCTCTTCTGTCATCACCCAGTTTTCCGTAATTAATGCTCTAACACAATGATAGGACCTTGCAATCGCCAATGCAAGAAATCATAATTACCCTTCTTTTTATTGTCTTTTTTGTTTTTTTCTTGCCCTTTTTACCATTCTCTTCCTCTTTCTCAGTCCATACCATTATCAGCAACCCCCAACTTGGAGGAGATCCTTTTGAACGCACTCGGCACCGAAGTTTTGGGTATCGCCTTCCTGCTCGTCGGCACGGCCGCGACCTTCCTCATGTTTTATCAATGGGGGTTTTCCTACGACAAAGACCTACACCGGAGCGAAGCCCCACCCTGGGTGACGCTCTCGTTGCGAATCCTCGGCTATCTCTATCTGTTTATTTACCTATATATGATGTGGGCAATGATTCCGCGCCTTTGGACCTATCAGGTAGAATTACCCGCTCGCACCGTAGCCCATTTGGTCCTAGGCATTGCCATTGGTGCGATTTTAATTCTGAAAATCAGCATCGTGCGTTTTTTCAAATACCTCGAAAAACCCCTAGTGCCCATGTTGGGTGTGGGACTTTTTATTTGTACCGTGATATTAGTGGGCTTAGCTATGCCCTCTTACGCCCGTGAAGCCTACCTGAACCGCGCCGCCTTCAGCCCTGAGCGCCAAGCCCGCCTCGACGGCCAAATCGAACGGGCCGGCCTAACCGACCCAACTGAGCGCCTGCGCCTAGCCAGTAGCGATGGCCTACAACGTGGACGGGAGGTCCTGCTCGACCAGTGCGTACAGTGCCATGATCTGCGCACCGTCCTAGTCAAACCGCGCACACCGGCCAATTGGCGCTCCACCGTCGAGCGCATGGCCAATCGCTCGGCTTTTGTCGCCCCGATCGAAGATGACGACCAATGGAGAGTCACCGCCTATTTAATCGCCATATCCCCGACCTTGCAGAAAACGGCCCAGTTAGAGCGCCAACAACAGCAAGCCACCGACCAAGCTCGTCTCGCCGTACACGATGCCCTGAGTGAGGAAAGTGGTGCCGATCCGCAAGAAGCCAAAGAGCTATTCGAATTCCTCTGCACACAATGCCATGACCTAGAAGAAGTCGAAGCCTGGCCGCCAGAAGACGACGAAGAGATTCGGGAATTAGTCGAACGAATGGTGGACAATGGTCTGGAAGCAAGCGAATACGAGATGGCGCAGCTAATGCGCCATATGAACGAGCGGTATGTGAGTAAGTAGAGATGGCTATACAGCAAGCAGAAAACATGACAATATGAGCGATTCAAATCGCCCGATTCTCAATATGAGAATACATGATAATATTGCCATATTGGCAATATTAATTTAAACATATAATTATCAACCACTTATAAAGTAAAAAATAGGAATTTATTTTAATTTTTCTCATTTAGAGAAAATTGAATATGGAAATCCGCCATAACTCCGACGCCCCCCCTTTTATAAGCCCTTAAAAAACAATAAGTAAAAAATATCAAGCACAACTGGCACAAATATTGCATAGGTCCCTCTGCCATTTAAACCCACAACGGAGGTAATCACTCATGGCTAAAATTAACATCAAGCCCCTGTCCGATCGCGTGCTGGTCCGGCGTCTCGAAGATGACGAAGAGCAGAAAGTCGGCGGCATCATCATTCCCGACACTGCCAAGGAAAAGCCGCAGGAGGCCGAAGTCGTAGCCGTAGGCCCCGGCCGCCTCGAAGAGGGCAAGTACGTCGCCACTGAAGTCAAAAAGGGCGACAAAGTCCTGATCGGCAAGTACTCGGGCACCGAGGTCAAGATCGACGGTGACGAATATCTCATCATGCGTGAAGACGACATCCTCGCCATCGTCGACTAAAGGACATATACATAATGGCTAAACAAATTGCCTTTCGTGAAGACGCCCGCGAGAAAATCCTCTCTGGCGTACAACAGCTGAGTAAAGCCGTCAAAGTGACACTTGGACCGCGTGGCCGCAATGTGGTCATCGCCAAGAGCTGGGGCGCGCCGACGATCACCAAAGACGGTGTCTCGGTCGCCAAAGAGGTCGAGTTGCCCGATGCCTACGAGAATATGGGCGCCCAGATGGTCAAAGAAGTCGCCTCCAAAACCAGCGACGTCGCCGGCGACGGTACCACCACCGCCACCGTGCTAGCCGAGGCCATCTACACCCATGGTCTCAAAGCCGTCACCTCTGGCTTCAACTCCATGGAGATCAAGCGCGGTATCGACAAGGCCGTTGACGGTGTTGTCGGTAGCCTCCAAGGCCTGAGTAAGCAGGTCAAGGACCACTCGGAAGTCGCCCAGGTCGGCACCATCTCAGCCAATGGTGACGACGCCATCGGCGAGCTGATCGCCGAAGCCATGGACAAGGTCGGCAAGGATGGCACGATTACCGTAGAGGAAGCCAAGTCCACCGAGACCACGCTCAACGTGGTTGAAGGTATGCAGTTCGACCGCGGCTACCTCTCGCCCTATTTCGTCACCGATCAAGAAAGCATGGAAGCCGTCTTAGAAGACTGCTACCTGCTGATCCACGAGAAGAAGATCTCCAACCTCAAGGACCTGTTGCCCCTGCTCGAGAAGGTCAGCAAAGCCGGCAAGCCACTGCTGATCATCGCCGAGGATGTCGAGGGCGAGGCCCTGGCGACGCTGGTCGTCAACAAGATCCGTGGCACCCTGCAGATCTGCGCCGTCAAGGCCCCCGGCTACGGCGACCGCCGCAGCGCCATGATGCAGGACATCGCCAGCCTCACTGGCGGTTCGGTGATCACCGAAGACCTCGGCATCACGCTCGAAAGCGTGCAGTTGGCAGACCTGGGCCAGGCCAAGCGCCTGGTCATCGACAAGGACAACACCACCCTCGTCGAAGGCGCGGGCAAGTCGGCCGATATCAAGGGCCGGGTCGCCCAGATCCGCAACCAGATCGCAGACACCACCTCCGACTACGACAGCGAGAAGTTGCAGGAGCGGCTGGCCAAGTTGGCCGGCGGTGTCGCCGTCATCTCTGTCGGTGCGGTGACTGAGTCCGAGATGAAGGAGAAGAAGGCGCGCGTAGAGGATGCATTGCACGCTACCCGCGCGGCCGTCGAGGAAGGCATCGTGCCGGGCGGAGGCGTCGCCCTGGTCCGCGGCATTGCCGCAATCGCCGGTCTCGAAGGCGAAAATGACGGCGAAAACGCGGGCATCAACATCGTCCGCCGCGCGTTAGAGGAGCCTCTGCGCACCATCGCCAACAACGCCGGCCACGAAGGCGCGGTCGTCGTTCAGACCGTCGCCTCGAAGAAGGGCAACCATGGTTTCAACGCCCGCGAAGAGACCTATGGTGACCTAGTGAAGATGGGTGTTATCGACCCGACCAAGGTCGTGCGCACAGCCCTCAGCAACGCCGCCAGCATCGCCGGCCTGTTGTTGACGACTGATGCGTTGATCACCGACGAACCGGAGAAAGAAGAAGCTCCGGCCGCTGGTGGCCACGGTCACCAGCACTAAACGCACGCAGTACGCACAAAAAAACGGGCGGGGGGTTATCCCCCGCCCGTTTTGCGTTCTGCCATACGGCATAGAATGTGTTAGCTACTCTAGTCGATAATCTCCTCGAGCTGCACCCCATAGGTATCCCCAACTAGAACCAACCGCCCACGCCCGAAAAGCTTGCCGTTGACCAGGA
This sequence comes from Gemmatimonadota bacterium, assembly GCA_018672475.1. Taxonomy (GTDB): domain Bacteria; phylum Latescibacterota; class UBA2968; order UBA8231; family UBA8231. Next base: position 16,032 of record JABHFS010000108.1, read on the forward strand.
TATCGACTGGCTCCTTGACTTCTTTATCCGTGCGCAGAAGCGACTTCTCTCCAAGACTGACCGCCTCGGCAACCGTTATTTCGCTGCGACCCCACTCTACAGTGATCCGAACATCGACATCCTGCAATCCCTGCAACCCGGCAATCCCGCCCTCGCCCCGGCCGGATTCACCCTTTCGCTGGGGTAAATTTTCGTTATTCTTATCGCTCATAGCCACCTTGTCCGCGCATCTGCCAAAACTTACCTTGTGCTCGGTTAAAAGTCAATCGAACCCACCGAAGGAGTAAACCAATGCCTACCCCCTACGAACGCTTGGGCTTACGCACTTTTATCAACGCCCGCGGCACAATTACCACTCTCGGCGGCTCGATCATGCCCGACGAAGTGGTACAAGCCATGGTCGAGGCGTCGCGCAACTTTGTTCATTTGAATGAACTACACGAAAAAGCCGGAGCCCGCATCGCCGAATTGACCGGCGCCGAAGGAGCCTTTATCTCAGCCGGTGCCGCTAGCGGCTTACTACTAGCCGGCGCCGCCTGTCTAACCGGCACGGATACACAAGCGATCGCGAACCTCCCCAATATTGGCGACCGCCGCAATGAATTCGTAATCAGCCTAGTCGACTCGCACTACTATGTGCATCAGGGCTTTTGCGTTGCAGGCGGCACGCTGCGAAAAATCGGCAGCAAGGACGCCGTGACGCTCGAAAACTATGTCGAGGCCATAGGTCCGAAGACCGCGGCGGTGGTTTATTTCCTTGGCAGCCAACCCATAGAAGACTTGCCCGCGATCGTCGCGGCAGCGCACGCGCAAGATGTGCCGGTCATCGTCGACGCCGCCGCACAACTGCCACCGCGGTCAAATTTAATCGACTTGCCGGCCATGCGGTGCGATATGACCGTCTTCAGCGGTGGCAAGGGACTCTTTGGCCCGCAATCCACAGGTTTGATACTCGGGCGCAAGGATCTCATTGAAGCCTGTCATCTCAATTCCAACCCGCATTCGGCCATTGGTCGCGGCATGAAGGTTGGCAAGGAAGAAATCTGCGCCCTTTTGCGCGCCGTCGAACTCTTCTTCGAGATGGACGAAGCCGCCGTCGTCGCCGAATGGGAACGCCGTTGCCGCATAATCGCCGAAGCCGTAGCCGATATTGATGGCATTGAAGCCGATTTCACAAAAGCTTACGAAAATAAATTCCCGCCCGCCTCACCTCTAGTGCACTTGCACTTTGCCGATGATGCCGTAAAATCAGCGGCCGACACCCTCGAGGAATTGGAGGCAGGTGAACCCTCGATACTCGCCGCCGGCGGAGGGTCTTCGCTCACCGTCGGCCCGCAGACCCTGCAAGAGGGTGAGGCCGAAATTATCGCCGAACGCCTGCGGCAAATACTCGCCGGCTAAAGCCGGAACATAGAATCTTTTGACATAGTTTCCGTCAACAGTTCCCATTCCCCGCCGCCGGTTTTATTGCAGCGGCTTATGCGTATGAAAAAGAGGCGCAATAAACCATGAGCGAAGACAAAACCACTCTCAACGCCGAAGAAGTCGATGCCGAATTGCAGACCTTAGAAGGCTGGAGCCGGGACGGTATCGTAATATCGCGCGATTTCGTATTCGGCAACTTCAACGCTATCACCTCATTTCTCAACCATCTGACGGCCACCATCACCGAGCAGAACCATCATCCGGATTTCTCACTGGACACCGGAAAACGCACCATTGCCGTCGCGGTGACAACCCATAGCGAGGGCGCTGTCACCCAATCGGATATACGCTTCGCCCGCACGCTCAACCAATGGCAACCGGCCAGTTAATCGAGTCGTGCGATGTCGGTGCAGGTGCTGTCGATCGTCTAGCCCTTGTTCCACAATATCATCGCCGGCAACAAGCGCTACGAGATCCACTCCTCGACTCCTCCCGAACTCTCGCTTAAGACCTTGGTCCTGGTGAAATGAGGTCTATCTGCGCAAAGAAGGCCAGGAGGATCCCAATAATTCCAATCCGCGCCTTCGTCGATATCGGCGGCGTGCACGAGTGGACCGAGGCGGAAGCCACGAGCCAGGGTAAACATTGGCAACCTGGTTATTTCTGTTGGCCGTTTGAAAATATCCGCACCGTCGAACCGGGCATAAAGGCGGTCGTAAAACGCAGAATCTATACGATCGATGTCGCAGACATGTTGCCCTTTTAATGCTACCAACCAGGACACACCATCATCTGCACCATAAAAATGCCCGTTAGCCTTTCCCAGCTAACGGGCACCATCATTCCGGGTATTTTTTTAAGCAGCGAACAAACCGAGAAGATCAGACGGCGATCCTCTTACCTTTCTTCACCGATTCGATTTCCTTCAGACATAGCAACAGCGAATTGCGCGCGCTCTCGCCGCCCAAAGCGGTTGATTTTTTTCCGCTCTTTATCGCATCGACCGCATCTTGCAATTCACCTACAAAACCGTCCTTGCCTGGCAGCTTCGGTTTGCGAACCTTGCCGTCAGCGGTCAACAACTGCGGCGGTTCGCCCCACGACGAGTTGAACTTGAGCGTCGCATTTTCAAAATAGATATCGTAGCCGTGCTCGAAAGGGCACCCCTGTTGTGCCAACCAGCCCCCCTCCGCACTGATCGCCATCTTGCCAGGGTACTGATAATGGGTATTGATATATTCCACCGTGCCACCGCGACCAACATAACCCTGCGAGCTGACCGCTTTGGGCATCCCGAAGAGGTACTGTATAAAATCGGCGTCGTGAATATGCAAATCGATCGCAGGGCCACCGGTCCGCTTTAGATCCTGCGGGTCCCACCAGGACGGGCGCGAGATAATCCGTTTGAAGTGCGCCGCAAGAACTTTGCCGTGCTCCTTGCCAGCAACTAATTCTTTTATCAACCGGAACTCCGGAAAATAGCGCAGCACGTGGGCGACCATAAACTGCCGGCGGTATTTCTTCGCTGCAGCCATAATCTTATCGGCGTCGCGCAAACTGACGGCAATGGGCTTTTCAAGAAAAACGTGTTTACCCGCCGCCAACGCGCGAATGCTGACCTCCACGTGCATCGACGTCGGCAGGCAGATATCCACAAGGTCGACGGCCGGGTCCGCGAGCAGTTCGTCCAGGGTCTTATAACAGCTGACCTTGGACAAATCCTGCACGCCGCCGCCGCCGCCGAAATTGCCTTGGATCGACCGCCAATCCCCAGCCCTCTTTTTGTCGTCGCGCGAAACCAAGGCCGCTACTTTGCCCCCCTTGACCTTGTCGATGGCTTTATAGTGGGTGACGCCCATGAAACCGACGCCGACGATGCCTATATTGACCATAATTCACTCCCTTGATGGATTCAATTGCACGCCGGGTATGATAGAGCAAGCCCCCGACAACTGTCAAGCTAATCGCGCAGCACCGCCAACTTGCCAAGCCGGACTTCCTCGCCGTCGGTAATCCGATACAGGTAGATGCCAGATCCAACCAACTGACCGGCCTGATTCCGCCCATCCCACAACACGCCCCCGTCCCCGTCTCTTTCGACGAGCGAACGAACGAGTTGACCACTGGCATCGAAGACCGCGACCGCTGCGGCAGGGGTCAGAAAAGCGAAGGTCAACTCGCCGAATAACGGGCGGTAAGGGTTCGGAAAGGGTTTTGCGGCACTCAGATCAGAAGCCGCATAGCGAAAGCTCAATGCTCCCTCGACCAGCAAACCGTCGTCGTCGATCAGGTCGGTAATATTAATGCCGTAGGAACGCCCCACAGGCCGTAGTGGCGAAGCCAGCTGCAAAACGATCCGGTCGCCGTCGACTTGCACCGACGCGATTTGCAAAGAGGTATCGATAAAGGCGAAGGCTCTTTGCAGCCCATCCCGTGCTGCGATGGGCTTGTCAAACTGGATCGCCACCCTTGTTGCCGATAGCACCTCGGCGCGCAGCGGACGGGCGGGGTTCGATAAAGCATGGAGGACAAAAGAAAAACTCGGATCGGCCAATGCCCCCCCCGACTCGCTGCGCAAGCCGGTGATGCTCAAAGTATATCGCCCCGAGTCGGGCAGAGTTTCCGCAAAGGCAAGCACGATACGCTCGCCCCCGCGGTCGGCCACCGCCGCGACCACCGGCCCCAGATCCGGTTCGACGCGAAAGCGATAAGCAAGGGGCTCCTCCATCTCGGCGCTAAATTCGAGTGCCAGTTGAAACGTCGATATGCGTTGTAGCGATTTGAGTTTCGGCGCTGGAAAAACCTTCGCCGACCGCTCGACGGTGAAAGGCCCGACCACACCATCACCACCTAGTGCTGCCACTCGATAGCTATGGCTTGCACCGAGTGACAGACCATCGTCGATATAGGACACCCCATCATGACGGTCGACTACCACCTCCCCATCGCGCAATATTCTATACCCAGTAGCGCCCGCCACCGGTTGCCACTCGAGACCGATCGCATCATCCGCCGATGAATACGCCACAAAACCAGCCGGCCGTTCAACCGCAGCCCCCTCAACCGCCAATGAGAAAATCTCGACCTGGCCGTCTCCATTAAACACCAGATCAACTGCCCCATCACCGTCGACATCGCCAATCAAAGGCCGATGCGTTTCGCGCACCTTGTTATGCCATACGGGTTCATAAGCACCGGCCTCAGTCGCGCGAAAAACGTAGAGGTTCGGCACCGTTAACAGCACCCATTCCACATCCCCGTCCCCGTCCAGATCTCCCAGGCCAATGCCGCTGCCTCCCGGCTGACCGCCGAGAACCTCAACCTGCCATTCGGATGCGTATGCATTATCGCCCGTCGCACCGTAAACGTCGACTTGCCAGCGCCTGGCTTCTACATCAAATGGGTCATTAAAGAAACGGGCGACAGCGAATTCACCCGCCCCGTCCCCATCCAAATCCAAGCCACCCCCGACAATGCGCGCATCGCCGTCACCGGCTTGTTGCCAACCACTGCGATAGGCGTCGTCGGCTATCCGTTCATAGACGAAGACATCCCCGTCGTCATCGCCGCTTAGCAGTTCTCCGCGTCCATCGCCGTCCATATCACCGACGACTTGCCGTTGCCCCAAGCCATTGCTGCCAGTGGTCGGGTTGGCCAACACAGCGATTTCGGCGTATTGATTGTCCGCCGTGCTTTCAAAGACCTGAAAAAATGGCCCAGTGCTCGAACGCAAAAAAAACTCGGACCGCCCGTCCTCATCGAGATCGGCGGATTCCCCCCCCCAAACATCGCGCCATTCCCAAACCAGACGATCGGGGAATGCCACAGGAGAAGGCGTCTCGAACAGCCGGACCCTCAACGCGTCGACGGCCATCAATTCCAACAAGCCGTCACCATCACCGTCCTGCACGCCCCAGGGAATAAACAATTGCAGCGTGTTGAAGATCCGCTCTGAAGCGCCGGCGCGGTACTGGTAAAAATCACCCGTATTGTATTGCAACTCCCCGCCGTAGCCCATCTGCACCACTTCACTGATGCCATCACCATTAAAGTCACTCAGCTCGGGCATCAAATACCCGTCGGGTAAAACCACCTTGAGATTAAACGCCCAGCGGTCGACTCGATTGGCAAAAGTCTCAACCGTACCAACGGGGACCCTAGGCCCGGCCTGGCCGGCAGCACCGGCGCGCACCCAAACATCATAACGACCAGCCGGCAAATCCAGCGGCAATTCCACCCTTTGTTTTTTCCGTGCTGGAGGAGCGGCCAACTGATACCGTATTTGATCTTCCTGCTGCAAAAATACCGTGCCCGCCGCAGAAAGATCCGTCTGCCATTCGACCGCATCACTCCAATACGGCCCCTGCAAAGCACGCACCACCCGCGCAGCCTTGGCTTCGGGGCCCTCAGACACGAGTTGCAACTCCACCCGCTCTTCCACCCACCCACCACCGCCCCAACCGCGCAGTCTAAGCAAATAGGCCCCGTCGACCAAATTCCCCGTATCCCAGGAAACGCGTATCTCTTTTTTAGGGATCGCTCCCGCCTCAATGAGATTCCACCTCCGAGGTTCGACCTCTCCCAGTCCCCAACTCAACTCGTATTGTTCGACACCCAACAACGCTAGATCTATGGAGATTTTTCCGATATTAGCCATGCCGCCAGACGGGTTGCGAATCTGCAACGAAGGGGGATTCTCCACCTCTAACGCGGCAAAATGTGCCAAACCGGCACCGGAAAAAGAGTCCCAGCCATCGGGACCAACATCTCGGGCACTTACCGCCAGGGCTCCGCGCACCTCTGCGGATGTCCACTGCGGCTGTAGGGCCAAAAGCTGCCCGGCCAGACCTGCCACATGGGCAGAGGCCATAGAGGTCCCCGAGCGCTCTATATAACCGCCACCGGGCGATAAGCTCCAAATCGCATGACCTGGTGCAGCGATATCGAGACTGGGGCCGTAATTCGAAAAGGCTAAAACTCCTCCACCCGGCGCCGTCGCACCGACCGCAATGGTCCATTCACTACGAGCAGGGTAAAAAATATCACTCGTGCCCTCATTGCCCGCCGCCGCCACCAGCACCAAGCCGCGCTCGGCTGCGTAACGCACCGCAGCCTCGATCACCGGCGAAGGTTGCGGGTCGCCCCAACTCATATTGACTACCTGGGCGCCATTGTCCGCGGCGTAAACCAGCGCCGCCGCCGTATCGTCATCTTGCAGATACCCACCGCCGGACAAATTAAAACCCGCGCGCAAAACCATAAGACGCACTCCTGGTGCGATCCCGGCGATCCCGATGCCATTGCCGGCAACGGCCGCGACGATACCCCCGACATGCGTTCCATGCCCCGATTCGTCAAAAGGATCGGCGTCTCGTTCGAGATAGTCTCCGGTCCCGGTTAGCCCCGGCGCATCACTAAAATCCCAGCCGATACGGTCATCTATATACCCATTGCCATCGTCGTCGACTCCTGGGATCCCTTCATCCTCCGCTCGATTTAACCACAATTGGCCGACAAGGTCCGGATGGGTATAATCCATTCCCGAATCGACGATCGCGACAACGACCGGCCCTAAATCACCCGGTGTTACGCTCTGCCACCCCATATCCACCAGGTTCCACTGCGCGGCAAAAAGCGAATCTGCCGCCGCCTCGCGCCGCAAATAATTTGGTTGAGCATATTCGACCTGAGGCCATTGAAGCAATTCTTTAGCGACTTGTTCAGGATCGAGCTTCGCTGGCAATTGCAAACGGTACCACTGACCCAGCCCAGACGTTTGAGCGGGCTTACCTAATCCTTTTGGCCTTTTTTTAAAGAGCTCTTCGACGGCAAGCCGTCCATAACGCTGCTGCCACACATCGAGCAAATCGGCTACGGCCGTTTTACCGGCCCCGGACCGCAAACTGAAAAGCACCTCCTCGGGAGCAAAGCGCTCAAGAGCAGATGCCGACGAGGCAAAAGCCAAAAAAAGCAATGGGGCAAACCGTATCATAACTGCTTCAATATTAACAACTTCCTTAGTCAGCGCAAACGAGTTAGAAAGCCTCTATTTACCAAGATGTTAGTCGCGTACAAGTCGAACTCTTTCGCAGGCGTCGCTCTTATAGACATTTATTAGGCTTGACATTTCTCTCATCGGCCCAATACATTTGGGCCAAACGGCGAAGTGGACCTGTAAAAAATCATGGGCAACCTCACCCGTTCGTAATCACCCCACTAACCCAGTTGTCGACTATGTCCGCCGCAACAACCTACGGCATCCTCCTCGTCAGCTTTAGCAAGCACAGCCACCAGCAACATTTCGTCCCCCTCTACCAAGCCCACCCGCGCCTACGCATTGTCGGGGTAGTCGACCACCCCGACATTGATGGTGAACTACGCCAAGCCAACCGACAGTGGGCCGAAAAGCTCTCGGTGCCCTATAGCGAGGACGTCGGACAGGCGATCAACGATCCTGCGATCGACATTGTCAGTATCGGTTGCGAAATAGAAAAACGCTCCGAGTTGATCGTCCGTACGGCCACAGCGGGCAAACACCTATGGGTCGACAAGTTTCCCGGCGCGACCCTAAGCGAGTGCGAGCTCGCGGTAGCTGCGGTTGAAAACGCTGGTGTGCGGGCCATTATCCCCGGCTACGCCTATGGCGAGCTCGCCCGCCAGGTCCGAATGGTCTTAGCAGACGGCTGTCTAGGTGACCTGCTTGGGATACACCTCGACATAATGTTCGGCAAGGGCTGGCCGCGCGCAATTAAGCAACGCGCGCCCTTCACTTTGCCCGATGGTCACTGGAAATACCCCGAGCTCAAAAGAGAGTTATTGACGGTCGGTGCTTATTCAGTCGGCCTGATCCAAGAATGCCTCGGCCCGATCCGCCATATAGTCGGCCATGCCGGTGCCTTTTTCTTTCCCGAACACGCAGTCAATGGCTGTGACGACTTCGGCACGCTGACGATGACCGATGACCAGGGGCGCGTTGCGACGTTGAGTGCGGGTCGCATCGGCGTAGCCGGCCACCCGCAAGGCGGCCCTGCCCGCGCCTATCTGATCGGCTCCCGCCAATCCGCCACCGTCGATAGCAAAAACCCCGCTTTGCACACGTATATGCGCGATTATACCGCCGGTTATGATTACACCCCGCCCCCCACAGACCCAATGCAATGGCACGAAGGCCCCCCCGTCCTAGCCAACGCCTTGGCCAACGATGTGGCAGGCTTATCTGTCGGGCTGGAAGACTTGGTAGCCGCCATCGACGAGAATAGGCCACCGCGCTATGGCCTCCGCCAGGGCCGGGACCTAATGGAAATTCTCTTAGCGGGATATCGCGCCGCCGGCCTCGGCGAGGCCGTAGAACTACCACTGGAGCGGGACTGATGGCCATAGCGCTCGTCGCCCACCCCACCTTAGACGCAGTCACCGAGCAAATCGGCGATGCCTTGCCGATAACCGGACTCTATTACCCCGTCCGATCGCGCCCGAGTGACTCTACACTGCCCTTCTATGGCGATCTGACGGCAATGCTGGCAGAGACCGGTGCCCATACCTGCGCATTTCTCTCCCCATATCAAAATCTGCACAAAGACGTAAAAACCTGCCTTGAGGCCGGCGTTGATGTGCTTTGCGGCGGCCCCATCCCTAAACTCGATGACCAGACCGCGTTACAAAGCAAGGCCCGCTTAGCAATCGGCGGCGTCCACCACTCGTCTGCGCTCTTCAACAAAGCCCTGCAACAAAGACTCAATCCCTCATTTGCCCAGGCCGTTTACCTGCGCTTGCTGTCGGGTGCGCAAGGCCCCGGCCTATTACCCGCCTGGTGGGCCGCCTGCAAACAATGGACCTTAGCCATAGATCTTTTAGGAGAAACCCCCCTGCAGTTGCACATCAGCGCCTACCGCCAGGGCCGCGCCTATCAGATAGCCCTGACCGCTGCGACTACGAGTGGAACAACCGTGCAATTGCTCATCGCCCCGCAACGCACATTAACTGAATTGACATTGCTGGGAACGGGTGGCACCATTTCAGCGAGTTCTGCGCAAAGTGGGATTGCCCTAAGCAATGCCCAGGGAACTCGGATAATGCCCGACGTATTACCCCCGGCCGAAATAGAGTGGCTACGGCGTTTCGAGCATAAAAATGCCCCGCCACAACCCGACGGGGCTTCTATCTCGGACTGCGGTCCGCTGCTGCTGCGGGGCTTGCGCCAAGCCCTGCGACAAAAACGACCGATAGCGCTAAAGCTTTAGGAACGCAGCGCTTCTACAAGCTCTTGCCCGCGTTTCTTAGCGGCAATAGCCGCCTTCTCCTTAACATGCTCGTATCCACGAATACTATCCGGCAATTCCGCAATTTCAATCGCTTTTCCGTATTTTTCTCCCGTCAATCCCGCTATAATTAGTTCAATCAGTCCACAATACCAATCGACTAACTCGCGCTCCATTTTTCGCGCCGGCGTCCTCGCGAAAATATCGAAGACGGTACCCCGCAAAAATTTCAACCGACTCAATAACACAAGCGAGGGTCGTAAACCCCGAGCAAAACCAATTTTCTTTCGCAAGATACCCCGCAAAATCGGCGGATGCAGTTGGCGCACGATCTCGACTTCACCGTCGAAAAGAGCCTGCATGCGCTGCTCGGAATCAGTAGCCGTAGCCAATCGCGCCACTTCGTATTCATCTTTATACGCCATAATTTTGAACAAACCGCGAACGACTGCGCGGGTTAATTTCAAATCGCGCGCTGGTAGACCTCGCTCGGCCTGCCAGACTTTCTGTACCCAGGACAAATAACGGCGCGCATAGGCTTCGTCCTGATAATCGCACAACTCGGCCAAACGCGTGCATAACTCGTGCTGACCTTCGGCGTCGAGCCCGGTGACTGCAGCTAGCGCCTCATCGAGCAAGGCCGCGCCCTTTGCCGTTGTCGCCAAGCGCACCTTGACATCGTTTAACGCTTGTTGCGCGGATACCTTCTTTGTCCCCAAAGCTCGCTCAACACGGCCTGGATCGACCACGGACAGACGCCCCCAACGAAAGGCTTGAATATTGTTTTCTACCGCTCGGGCGTTGAGCTCAATCGCCCGCTCGATCGACTCGCCGCTCAACGGCACCGCCCCGGCCTGATAGGCCGCCCCGAGGAGGATCATATTGGCATAGAGCGTATCGGCAAAAAGCTCTTCTGCCAAGTAATAGGTGTCCAGATAGAGATTGTCTTTCTTAGTGTACTGTTCGATGAGTGCCTGCAAACCGGCTGCCTCCGGAAAAGCCTGTTGCCGTGGATTGCGGTTCATCGAGGCATTGGCAATCTCGGCCGTGCTCACCATCGCCCGGGTGCGCTCAGGCGAGGCGTATTTGAGATTGTCCGGCTCAGCCGAACGCAACAAATCAAAACCCAAATAGAGATCGACCCCGCCAGGAAACAGGCGGTTAAAAACAGGCTGCTCGGTTTCACTGATTAGAATCGGCGCCTCGACCGGCCCCCCCTTCTGGGCCAAGCCGGTATTATTGGACAAATAGACATATTTGCCGTCCATCATAGCCGCATAGGCAATCAGATGGGAAATCGTCACCACACCGGTTCCGCCCCGGCCCATCGCGAAGATCGAATACGTCCCGTCGATTGCGCATGCCGGCGGTTCGGGCAACGCCTCTAAAGCTTCTGGTCGCCGCCTTTTCAGACGGGTGCCTTTGTCTGGTTTTATTATTACAAAAGAAGGACATTCCCCATCGATACACAGACCGTCCTGGGCACAACTGGCTTGCCGAACTTGGGTCTTCTCGCCAAACTCCGTTTCAACGCTATAGAGAGCCGCGCACCCTTCCGATTGAGCATAGCAATCACCGCAACCCTCACAGATAGCCTCATCAATAAGCACGTATTCTTCGGGTGTTAAGCCCTGCCGCCGGCGACGACGCTCCTTTTCTGTCGCGCACTCCTTGTCGAGGATCAGCACCGTCGTCCCACTGACTCGCTTGAAATCTGCCAAAGCTTTGGCGTGGTCCTCCAAGGCGTAGATCTCAATCCTCTCACCGGCCAGACTGCGATAGCGCGTCGGATCCTCACAGACGACGCCGACTTGCACGACCCCGAGCCCTAAGAGTTCCTGTACCACATCGGGGACTGGGCGTTGACCGCCCGGCCGTTGGCCACCAGTCAGCGCTACAGCCCCATTGTAGAGCAGTAGAAAAGTGATATTCACCTGGCCGTGGATACAACTCTGTATCGCCCCGCGCCCGCTGTGGAAATAACTGCCGTCGCCTAGATACTGGTAGATATGTTGGTGGTCGTTAAATTGCGACCAACCGCTGTAAATCGCCCCACCCGCACCCATTGTCGGTATATAGAGTACTCCTGTATCATACGCCTCTATCGCTCGAATCGAGGAACAGCCTATCGCCCCGCCCGGTTTTTCCTTCAAATCGCGGAATGAATTATACGGACAGCCCCCACACGACATCGGAGTCACCCTGGGCACGGCCGGATACACCCTGTCGAGAACGGCCCGGAGGGAGGTAAGCCTGCCAACTTCCGCTGCAAGACGCGGCCCCAATTTTTGCGCCAACTCCTCGGGGTCGACTTCCCCGTATGAGGGGATAAATGGCTGCCCCTCTTCGTCGTATTGACCATAAACCGCCTCAACCCCGGTATTCCACAATGCAGCCTTTACCGCTTCTTCCACAAAGGGGCCAGGCTCTTCGACGACATACACCCGTCGCAAATCCTTGGCGAATTCTCGCACGACTCGCTGGTCAAGGGGGTAGGCTACTACTAAGTGCAGAATAGGGACGCGCAATCCCAGATAGGACAGGGCCTGACGCACATCAGTGTAACTTTTACCCGTGGCAATAATGCCGATTTCACCGCCTGCATCAGCATCGATAATGCGATTGAGGTCATTGGCCCTGATATAGGCTTCGACCAATGGCCATTTCTCCTCGAGCAACTGACGCTGCATGGGTAAAGCACCTGTGGCCATAACAATCTGGTTGAATTGCTTGGCATACGTCCGCTCGGGCAAAACGATTTCTGGACGCACAAGACGCAAATCAACCGTACTCGCCGCATCACATACCGGGGTCGTCAATTTCAGCGAAGTCACTACACCTGTATGGCGGGATAGGGCGATGGCATGCAGGCCCAGACGGATTATTTCTTCGACATTAGCTGGGTAAAAAGTCGGAATCATACTGCTGCGCAACACCCAATCACTTGCCCCAGGCGACACGGAACTTTTGGACCGGTGATCCTCTCCCGACAACAAGACAATCGCTCCCCGCTTCCCCGTGCCGCTCAAATTCGCCAACCACATCTCGTCGGGAATCCACATCGTGCCGTGAGCTTTGCCATACCAAAAGGCATCGACATCCCCACTCGCCGCGAATTGGCTGCCCAAGACGGCGGAAGCGGCGGTTTTTTCGTTGATGCCAAACTGGTGAACGGTGCGCCCCTGGCGATTGAGCGTTTCGAGTTGCTCAACAAGCTTTAAGTCTAACCCGCCTAGTGGCGACCCTTCATACCCGGTAAAATAGGTCTGATTGATATGGCCGCTTGCCTGATCCAGTCTTTGCTTTTCCAATACCAGGCGAATAATCGCTTCCATGCCCGTTAGAAAGACTTGTCCGTCTTGCTGCTGAAATTTATCCTCAATATCCATTTCTACTCGATCGTCTTAGTCTTATTTTTCAACCTGTTAGAGTATATCAAACCCCTTTACATTCGGCAAGAAAAAGCAGCGTATTTCCCTCTTGTGGCCGCACTGGTTATCCGTTTAAAACAATCCATTAGAATAGTATTGCCTGTTGGTTCATATATACTTATATATTGTTGTGTTCGCGATCGACCGAACTGCACCACATATCCACATGGGTATTGGGTACATAACCTTTTTATTTTCAATAATCTTGAGTTGAGAATATGGCTGAAAACATCGACGAACTCACGATCCACTACGAAGAAGATGGAAAAATTTTGCGCAAAGAAGTCGCCAAGGAAGTCCTCAGTAAGGGGTCATGGGCGACCATTATGTATCTCTATCAGGATCTAGACCGCAAAACCGAAGAGTATGGTAAGCAAAAAGTATCGATCCGCCGCTATCAAAAACGCGAAGGGACCTTTATCCAACGCAGCAAATTCGAAGTATCAAGTCCTGCCCAAGCTCGGGCGATTTGCAATAAAATTCAAGATTGGTTTCCCGAAGAAGAATAACCGGTCAATCGCGTTTCAAATAAAAAAGGGCCTGGGATCAACGCTTATAATAAGCTCTGATCCCAGGCCCTAATAATTAGCTACAACAAGAATTTAATCTTCAACGTCGGCTGAGCACATCGCCCGATCCGACACCAAGGGCAGTTCATCGACAATTTCGGCAAGCCGTTTGCTCTGCCGAGTCGCCACGTGATGCAAGCCCTCGGGGAAATCATGCGGTATAAGATTGCATATATAATATTGCCCGATCCTCCCCTTCCTGCCAAGCAATATACCCATCCATCATAAGTTCCCTGATAAAGATCAATAAAAGATCACGAGAAACTGCTTGCAGCAAAAAAATGTGTCCGACCTGCCCTTTGACAGACGCGGCCCCACCCTTATTTTCTCTCACCAACACACCATTGTAGGGGAAATATGAGCTCGATAAAACGCAATCCAACCCGACCCGTACAAATCGGCCAGACCACCATCGGTGCCGGCCACCCCATCGCCGTGCAAAGCATGGCAGCCACCCGCACCCAAGACCTCGCTGCGACCACCCGCCAAGTCCAGCTATTGGCACAGGCTGGAGCCGATGTGATCCGCATCGCCGTCGATAGCAAAAAAGACGTCGAAGCTCTGGCCCGGATCGCACCGGAAACGACCGTAGCGCTTTCCGTCGATCTACAGGAGAATTACCGGCTGGTCAGCATCGTAGCGCCGCACGTGCAAAAAATACGCTACAACCCCGGTCACCTCTACCACCACGAAAAAGACAAGCCCATCCGGGACAAGGTGGCCCTGATCGCCGACGAAGCGCAAAAAAACGATTGCGCCTTGCGGGTTGGGATCAACTGTGGCTCGGTGGACCCCGACAAGATTGGACTCTTCCCCGCAGACGATTCCATCTCGCCGATGCTCGCCTCTGCCTTCGAGCACTGCCAGATGCTCGACGAGATGGGCTTTACCCGCTACTGCGTCTCGCTCAAGGATTCGGATCCGCAAAAAGTCATTGAGGCCAATACCCGTTTTGCCCAAGAGCGCCCCGATGTGCCCTTGCATCTCGGTGTCACGGAAGCCGGCATGCCGCCGGATGGCATTATCAAGACTCGTATCGCCTTTGAACAGCTGATCAGCGCCGGCATCGGCGACACGATTCGCGTCTCACTGACCCTGCCCTTTGACGACAAGGGCGAAGAAATAGCCGTGGGCCGCCAGATCCTCGACGATATCGAATCTGGTCGCTTTCGATCGGTGCCTAAATTGCTCTCCGGAGGGCTCAATATCATCTCCTGCCCCTCCTGCTCACGCGTCGAAAACGAAGCTTTTATCGATCTAGCCCATAATGTTCGCGATGTCACCGCCTATGCCCGCGACCACGAGATCACCATTGCCATCATGGGGTGCCGGGTCAATGGCCCGGGCGAGACCGACGATGCCGATCTCGGCCTATGGTGCGCGCCAAATTTCGTCAATCTCAAACGCGGCACCGAATTGCTCGGCCAATTTCCCTACGACGAAGTACTCGATGTGCTCAAAGGCGAAGTCGACCTGTTGATCGCCACAAACTAATGAGGCGACGGTCGCCAAGGGGTTGCACATTCTCGCATAGGCGTCGCGCAATAACTGTTCGGTAGCATGCCAGCCTAAACACTCGTCCATTACCGATACCCCATAGCGCATTTCGGCGGTATCGGCGGGGATCTTTTGATTGCCCTCTTCGAGATTGCCCTCTTCGAGATTCCTCTCGGGCATTAAGTCCAACAATCGCTTCATCCCCAGCGAATTTTTGCCCCCTTACTCGCTGTATCACCTGCTCCTGCCTCTGTTGGCTCTTGCCCGCATTTATCGTGGCTGCAATCGACGAGAACAACGGGACACCCTCTGATTTTTGTCAAATCGCACTTTGCAACTGCCTACGCTTTATCCCACGCCGGTGAAGCCCTATATTATCCGACTGATCCGACGTAGACCTTGCAGAAAGGAAAACAATGCACAACCCGATCAAAGACAAACTTGCCCAAGGCCAAGCATCCATCGGCTCCTGGCTCAATTTGGCCTCGCCGATGGCGGCCGAAGTTATGGCGGCAGCTGGTTTCGAATGGCTGGTCGTCGACGCCGAGCACTCGGCTTTTGACCTCGGGCATATCGCCCATACCTTCCGCGCGATAGAGGCCCGTGGCGCGATCCCGATGTGCAGGGCCTGGGACCACGATCCGGTCACCGCCGCCCGACTGCTCGATGCCGGAGCGTGGGGCTTGGTCTTTCCGCATGTCAGCACACCCGAGCAAGCTGAAAAGATTGCCAAAGCCATGCGATATCCACCTCGGGGTCTGCGTTCGGTGGGCACCGGACGCTGCGTAACCCTCGCCGAAGATTATCGCCAAACCTTCGATGATACCGTACTCTGCATTCCCCAGATCGAGGATATGGAAGGCATAAACAACGCCGAAGCCATCGCCAGCGTTGAAGGGATCGATATTGGCTTCCTCGGCCCAGGCGACTTGGCGATGTCGATGGGCGTAGAAGCTGGTCATCCGGACCATGAAGCCGCATTGCAAACTTTTCGCGAAGGGTGCATAAAGGCAGGTAAACCCTCCGGCATCCCCGTCAAGGATTCTGCTTCAGCAAAAAAACGCATCGGCGAAGGGTTCCAGTTTATCGATGTAAATAACGATTTGCGTTTTTTAGAAGCAACGGCCAAGCAAATGTATCAGGAAATAACAACATAGCCACAAAAGACTACAGCAGAATTAGTTATATATTATACTGAATGAAAATACTCAACTTTGGCTCACTAAATATCGATATGGTCTACCGGGTCGACCATATCGCTCGTCCCGGAGAAACGATTGCCAGTTCGGCGCATGAGGTCTTTGCCGGTGGCAAGGGGGCCAATCAATCGGCAGCGCTGGCTCTAGCCGGAGCCGAGGTCTTTCACGCAGGTCAAATTGGCCCGGAAGGCCAATGGCTTGTCGATAAATTGGTCGGCTTCGGGGTAAATATGATGTATACACTCACCGGCGAAACACCGACAGGCCACGCCATTATTCAAGTTGATAACCAGGGCCAGAATAGCATTGTCTTATTTCCCGGCGCCAACAAAAAAATCAGCCATTCGGCAATTGACTCGACACTGAGTCATTTTGCACAGGGTGACACTTTGCTTTTACAAAATGAGATAAACGGTATTGATTATCTCATAGCACAGGGCAAAGAACGCGGATTTAAAGTCTGTTTCAACCCTGCCCCCTATGGCCCAGAGGTCCTAGCATACCCCCTTCACTTCGTCGATCTGCTCATTGTTAACGAGACGGAGGCAAGAGGCTTGCTAGGCCCCGCTGTCGCCGATCAACTGATCGATCGTTTGGCGGCGGCCTGGCCACAGGCGCAAATAGTATTAACTCTCGGAGAACAAGGCGCACATTATAGCTCTGCCCAAGAGCGCTTTTATTTACCCGCGACCCCGATCGATGCCGTAGATACCACCGGGGCTGGAGATACTTTTATCGGTTATTTTCTCCAGGGGCTTATCGCCGATATGGCACCACAAGTCGCCATGCAACGCGCGATCACGGCCGCGGCCCTATGCGTCGCCAAACCGGGCGCAATGGATTCAATACCAACGACAACTGAACTTAGCTAATTAATTGTAGCAGAAAGGATTAATCATGCCAAAGATCATGCTAACCGCAGCCTTTGCAAACCCCGAATTCGCCTCCAGCGACCGCGAAAAGGGCCTTGACCATCTCCGGTCCCTTGGAGAATTAGTCGACGAACCGGCCATTCTCACCCCAGAGCATGCACCTGATCTCATTGCCTCAATCGCCGCTTCATCTGTATATACCGATGAATTTTACGAGGCGGCAACCGATTTGCGTATTGTCGCTCGTTGGGGGGTCGGCTTTGACCAGGTCAATGTCGAGGGCGCGACCCGCAACGGAGTGATTATTACCATCACCCCCGTCCATATGGATGCCGTAGCCGAATATGCCGTAGCACAGTGGATGGCCACCCTCAAAAGGGTCTATACCCTCAACCGACTCTCACATCAGGGTGACTTCTCGATTATACGCACCTATGAAGCCCAGCATACGACACTGGGGCTCTACGGATGCGGCCGCATAGGCCAAGAGGTCGCCAAGCGCGTCGGACCTCTGCTGGGAGAAAAGGGGCGCTTGCTGATCTACGATACGCGCCCAGATATCGCCGAGGTCGCCGCGCAATACGGCGCCGAAGTCGCCGCTTCACCCGCTGCGCTCTTTGCCGAGTCGGATACGGTATCACTGCATGTCTCTGGCGACGAGACCATCGTCGATTATGACCTGCTGAGCCAAATGCAGCCACACGCCTCGCTGATCAACCCCTCCCGCGGCAATCTGGTCAACGACGCCGACGTGCATCGAGCCATTCAAGAAGAAAAACTCTATTATTATGTCGTCGACGACCCGGTGAATGATACGCGCGCGATCCACAAAGATCATCCGCGCATTATCTGCACCAACCACAACGCCGGTATCACGGTCGAATCGACCATGCGCCTCGACGGCAAAGGCATCGAACAAGTCACTGCCGCGATTCAGGGCCGCAAACCTGAATTCATCCTCAACCCAGAGGTATTGGCCCATCCGAAGGTCAAGTCTTGGCTAACGGAATAAGCATATGAAAATAAGCCGCTTCGAAGTCACGCCGCTCAGCAATCGCGGACTCTTGCTGCAAGTCCACACCGACGAGGGGCTCATTGGGCTGGGCGCGCCAATGAACTACGAGCATGGCCGCACGGTAGAACGAGCGATTATGGATATGGGCGACTATCTTATCGGCCGCGATCCCCTGCAAATTGAGGATCATTGGCAGACATTATTCCGCTCTAGCTATTCCAGGCAGATGCCTATTTTGTTGTCTGCCCTCAGCGGCATTGAAATGGCGTGCTTGGATATATTGGGCAAAACCGTTGGCCTGCCGGTGTGGAAACTCTTGGGGGGATCGGTCCGCGATCGAGTGCGAGTTTATGGCGGGGCTAGCAGTGCCACGCCCGAATTGGCCGCCGACAATGCTCGGCAAAAAGTTGCAGAAGGTTTTACCGCCATCAAGACCACCCCCTTTCCCGACCCCGTGCGCACCATCGAATCACCGGCCGGCATTGACAAGGTCATTTCCATCATAGCATCGATGCGAGAAGCTGTTGGCCCACAAATAGATATAGCCATTGACTTCCACCGAGCGACTAGCCCGGCTTTTGCGAAATTACTGTTGCGGGAGCTCGAACCGCTAAGGCCGCTCTTTGTCGAAGAACCCACCCGCGCCATGCCCGACAATGTAGGCCCCTTACTCGAACTGGCCCGGTCGACCACAATACCCATTGCCACGGGCGAACGCTGTGCTACTCGATGGGGTTTCCGCGAGTTGTGCGAGCAAAAGGCAGCGGCCATTATTCAGCCGGATATCCGCCATTGTGGGGGGTTGTTAGAGATGAAGAAGATCGCTGCTCTCGCCGAGATACACGAAATCACCATCGCCCCCCATAGCGCCGCCGATCCTTTAGGCGTCGTCGCTTCGGTCCACGCAATGGCCGGCACCCCCAACTTCCTCATTATGGAATACGGCGGGGGCGGGGGTGAGGGTTTCTTCACTGAAGCTCTGCAGATGAAAAATGGATTTGTGGAATTGCCGCAAGGACCAGGTTTGGGCGTCGAAATCGATCCCGAGGGCCTAAAGGCGTTCACTCACCAGGGCCCATGGCCGTTGCGCACCATGCGACGCCACCCCGAGGATGGATCGTATTCGGATTTTTGAGCCGGTTTTATTTGCTTACCCTGCTGATCGCCACGAAGGGGCGTTGGTTACGGGGACTTTCACGGTGTATAAATTGATTCGCTGGCCCCTATCTTCATCGCCTCCACCGCCGCCTCGACCGTGCCATACCCCGGTAATGATCACCGGCAATTCCGGATGCAGATCGCGTATCCGAGCCAAGACCTCCAGACCATGCAAACCATCTTCCTTGAGCATCAGATCCAATGGGTCCAAACCCCGTAGAGCCCATCTCCGGCGATCACCGGCTCGTGCCCTGCCAGCTTCGAGCCCCCGACTCAGGACTCGTTGAAACATCATATCATCTTCAACAATGAGGCTTTATGCCATAGTCTTAATCTAAGGCATGCCTTGCGCCCCACCCAAGAATCGACTGATGCCAAACAAGTAGGCCGTCGGCCGCAATTTATGCTGGTTATATTCGCTTCGTGTTGCTATTTTTTTGGCCATGCCTGAAGACCGCCTACACGAAGCCTTACCCTTTCTCCGCCCTCGAATCGAAGAACCGACGACTATCGTGCTATTCGTCTTCGTCGTGCTGTGTCTCGGCATTGCCAGCCTTATCGGCTTGTATCTCTGGCGACAACGCAGACAAAGAATAGAACTGGAGACCCGTTTTTCAAAAGTCGGCACACAAAAAGGGTTAGCACCCCCGCAAATCCTCTACCTGCTTCAACTCGCCTGGACAACGCCGATGAAAAACCCACTCCTATTGCTCAATTCGGTTTATGTGTTCGATAAAATTGCCGGAGGGCGGGCGAGCGAATTGCTCCATGCCGCGCACCAAGACGAGCTCATGGAAATAGGTGCGATTCGCATCGTCCTCGGCTTTGACCGTCTGGCCCCCGATCAGCCCCTGCGCACAACGAGGCAATCGGAAACAGGATGGACGATCATGGTCTGGCGGGACGAGACCGAAACCTTTTACCCGTGGATCCTCGTCGACCGTGATGAAAGGGCCCTGACGATAGCGCCTTTGTTTACAGCCGACCACGCGCATTTCTCGACATTGGCCTGTGGCGATCCGCTCACGGCACGCATCTGGCGCGAGCAAGACACCGAATACCGCTTCAACACCGAGGTCCTCTCCATAGAGGCCAAATCCTTGGTGAGCCAACTGCGCCACGCCGAGACGATCGAGCGCCTGCAACAGAGGGATTTCTACCGCCTCGACATACAATTTGACATAACCTTCGTAGTCGAGGACGGCATCTCAGAAGAAGGCGAAGACGCGGAAGAAAATCAGGTGGACCCCACCGGTCAATACATCACTGGCCGCGTCCTAAATTTGAGCGCCGGTGGCCTTAGCGCCCTTACCGAGCAACCCGTGCCATCTGCCCATAAACTGCATATAGACCCCGCCTGTACCCAGCCCTTTCCCCTCGGCGGCATACAATGCGAAGTAATGCAAGGATCAGGTACAAGCGGCTCGGCACCATTGCAACTGCGCTTCGAGGCTCTATCCCCTGAACGCGAGCGCTCGCTCGTGCAGCTTATTTATCAGTACCAAAGCAATGGTCCCAACCCCGGCGACGCGCCACAAGACCGCGAATAGGTCTATTGCAAAAGCACCCTTCGCCGCACTGCGGCAAGGGGTGCTTTTGCAACTGTGCGAAATACAAGCCGGAAGCCAAGACCGCACCGCCATCGGCCCCGCCATCCCAAACCAATGCCAACTGTGTCCGGCCGATAACATTCCGCGTTGCCATCTCCTCACCCACCGTCCCAAGGCATTGAAAATATCTGAGCACGACTGCGCCACCGCCTGCGGGGACCGACATCGGCGCGGCCACAACCGAGCACCCCCCCCAGTAACAACGAAACGATGGACCAGACCAAGATCAGATCGGCATATACTCCAATTCAAATACCCGCTCTATAAACCATCCCAAACCGAAGAGCCCGATACACACTGAGACCGCCAATACGACAGCCCGTTGGTAACTCTGTCTATTGAGCCAAGTGATCAATGGAAAAACGAGCACGACAATGGCGATCTGACCGATTTCAACGCCGATATTGAACGAAAAAAGCGAGGTGACCAACCCCCGAGTCGGCAGCCCAAGATCGCGCAGGACATTGGCAAAACCGAATCCGTGCACTAAACCGAAGAAAAAAGTAAGCAACCAACGATAGTCGGTGCGTTTGAGCCAAAAGTTTTCCACCGCGACATAGACGATGCTCAACGCGATCCCGGCCTCGACCCATTGTGCCGGTAGGCTGACTATTTCGAGCACTGCGAGACAGAGTGTAATGCTATGAGCGACAGTGAACGCCGAAACAATCTTGACTAGGTTTCGCAACCGCCCGCCGACGACGATCAGCGCTAATAAAAACATGATATGGTCGTAGCCAAGGAAGATATGCTCGACACCCAAGACGATAAATTCGTAGGCCTGCTCCCATAAAGACTTGCTCTTTAATATCGCAAAGGTCTGCATTGGCGCTTCGGCCGTAAAAATAGCCTGAACCAATGGCTGGCCGGGCAATAGGATCTGGCCTAGATTCTTGTGGTCGTCACCAAAATGCTCCGGCCAGTCGACCTGCACATTCAACACTTCGAAGGGACTATCCAGCGGTGCGCCTAAATAGAGATTGGCGAACATATTGCCCTTGTTATCCGGTGTGATGTCTCCCTTACCGCGAATCAGGGTTACCGCTTGGCCATTGATCGTAAGCGTTATATTTCCTTCTACAAAGGCAAAGGCCTGATCGAGACCAGCCTCCATCTCCTCGTAGAATAACAAATCGTCGCCATCTTGATCGAGACCAATTTTAATCAGATCGAAATCGTCATAGCGCACCCGCATTTTGAGCGTATCGGCGCTGACCACTATGTTGGTATAACTCGTGTTAATCTTATGGGCGCAAACCGCAGCGGGCGCAACCAGACTGCTCACTACAAACGCACATGCCCATAAGAAACTCATTCGTTTCATAATCTCGTATCACTCCTCGTTATCATCTGAGCTGTTTTCACTTTGTAGGGACTCTATAAAGAGGGCCAGTAAACGACGATCCGCCGGTACTATGTGCGGATAAGCTGGCATCGCGCTTTTTGGCACTCCGAGTTTTATCGTCTCGCTAATCGCCTCTACCCCACGGCCTTTTTTATAAGAAGCCCGATCGCGAAAATCGCGCGGTGGCGGCTTGAGAGAAGATGCGACCGGGCCGTCTCCACGCCCCGCGTTGCCATGGCAAACGGCACAGCCATTGCGGATGAAGAGCGCCTTGCCGCTGGCCGACTCGTCGTTCGCCTTATTTTTATCACTTTCACCGTCAGCTCCGCAGCCTGTAACAAACACGGCTACGAGTACAGACAGGACAATCCCCATAGGTGACCATTTTGAAAAGAGGCACTTGTAATATAAAAGGGTAAATATAAGAAACTAAAGGGAGATACGACAGTATAGATTCAAGAGGCCAGCTGCAAGGCGATAGTAAATATGGCTCCTTCACCCCACTTTACCGCCCATCCCTGCCGAAGCTATATCCCATCCCTCGCACGGTTTCGAGCAAGGTCGGCCGCAGAGCCCATTTTTTCGCGCAACCGGCGGACATCGGTATCGACCGTGCGGCGATATCCGCTGTGCTCAACCCCTACACCACATTGACACCGAACGCCTTTGCAAAACACATGCTAATAGGCCTCAAAAATAGAGCCAATCTCTCACGCTAAGTGGTAGCGAAATGGGGAGCAGCCCGTAGGGTTTGCCCCGCTCGTCGGCCTTAATCGTCTGCGCCTGGACGAGGCGGGAGCGATCAACGCTCCGACCACCGCCGCGCTCAACCATTTCATCAACCTCGTACAACCTCCATACAAGTAAGTGAATATATCTGCTTTGTTAAAGCTGCAGATGACCTGTTACACCTGGGTGCCCCCCAGGTGCCCCTTTGTTACAGATCGAATTAAAACTTGTAATAGAACGTCAAACGGCCCTGGATATTAGGATCGGGGCCATCCGGCAGTGCGACGACCAGGTTCGGCATCAGATGCACGCCCTTGGCCGGCCTGTGGTCCACACCGGCAATGAACAACAGGTCTGTGGTGTCCGTCGCGTCGTTGGACACCGCGTCGACCCGGCCAAAGCCTTTAAGCGAATCACTCAGAGGCAGCGAAGCGAAAGCCGATACACCGCTGATCGTAATATCGAAACCGGCAGCAGCCTCTTTATTAGTGCGCGAAAAAACCTCGACGCCGACATTCACCCCCTCACCCTGCAAACCGGCGAACCCCTTCAACGTCAGCTCGTTTTGGCCAGCTGGCTTCATATTAAAATCGCCATAGGCTTCCAATAGCAGACGCTCCGAGGCCGTGAAGCTAAACGAGCCGTAGACCTTCTTGCCGTGATCGTCTTCTGGCCCTTGCCCTGGGCCGTTACCGACCATGACATGATAGCCTATTTTGCCGGCCTTGCCCTTGAACGCAGCGCCCAAATCAGCCGAAGAGCCGATTTTATTCCAATCGAGCACGGTCTTGGCAATCGAACGATAACCCCAAATTTTTTCGGAAATAGCCCAGGTCGGTGTGCCCGAAAGCCCCAAATACAAATCGGCACTACCCAGAGCACCCTTCCACTTCAAATAGCCGTGTTTTACGAAGGGCTCCATCTTGGTGCCTTTGCCGAAACCCGCGTTTTTGGCTTCGAGGCGGTAGCGGACGGAGAAATCATCGGCCATTTTTTTATCATAGGTGAAATAAATGCGGCGAAACTGAAAAGCATTGCGTTTCTCAGGTAGTTTTGTCTCTCCATCGTCGGCGGCCAATACTGCATAATAATCGCCGAACATATAGCCCTTAATCTTAGCGTCTTCCGCATTCGTGGCGCGAACCCCCAACAACAGCACTGCGCAAAACAACAACGCCGATTTTTTCATTGTGGTTACAATCCTCCCCTGAGTGATATTTTCGCCCTTTTGCAAGGACCGAATGAACGAATTTTTACGATCTAAATTTCCCATATGACAATTTTACAAGCCATTCGTGCCGGTCTTGTTACGCATTTATTACAGTTGGGTTACAGTTTTCTCGATAACCTACGGCCCTCGCCATCACCCCGACCGCCTATACATTGTGCAAATCTGTCTGGACACCTGAGGCGGTCCCAACGTGGTCTGGACCGCCAACAATGAGTATGTGCTCAACGGCCTGGTTCGTTGTCGATTCCGGCGCTTCGTTGACCATCCAGCCCGGCACCGTCGTTAAAGATAAATCCGGCCGCAAGCGAAAAACGCCAGTGCACTGGTCGTCGCCCGCGGCGGTAAGATCTTCGCCAGCGGCACGGCCGACGCACCGGCTTTTTTCACCGCCGAGGCCGACGAGTCGCTACATTGGTTGATGCCCTCGGCTAGCCGGCTCGTATGCCGTATCCGTAGACGCCGCAGGTCTTTCCACCGGCATTTATTTTTACCGTTTTGAAGCAGGCGCCCAGGTATTCATGCGCAGAATGACCTTGCTCAAATAACCCCCTGGGCAAAGTCTAACAACAGAAGGAAGGGGAAGGGCTATCATAGCCCGTCCCCTTCCTTCTGTTGCCTTGCGGTAAACCTCAACGCGTCAGATGACTGTGCCCGATGGGATCACCGCATCCTTGGCTACAACCACGATCCCGTCGCGAATATAATAATTGGCCCCCTCCGCCTCCTTCACACCAGCGCGATTGGTTATGTTAACTTGGTCACCGATGCGCGCATTTTTGTCGACAATCGCTCCGTCAATCGTCGTATTGGCGCCGATGCCGACATTGGGAATGCCCTGTGAGGCGTTGCGTTCGATATCGCCGGGCGTCTCGTCGAAATCGGCGCCCATTATAATAGTGTTGGCGATCTGGCAACCGGCGCCTATCACCGAGCGGATTCCAATCACCGAACGCTCGATCTGGGCGTAGCGAATATAGGAGCCTTCGCAAACGATTCCTCGCTCGATGCGGCAATTTTCCAGACGCGTACCGGCTAGAAAACGCGCATGCGTATAAATTGGCGCGCCGGAATGGTAAAAACTAAAGGGGGGCTGCGCATCCGTAAGCGCCAAATTCGCCTCGTAAAAAGAGCGAATGGTCCCTATATCCTCCCAATAGCCGTCGAAGGTATGCGCATAGACGCCGACCTTGTGTATCGCGTCGGGAATGATGTGTTTGCCAAAATCGTCCTGGTCGCTGCCCATCAACAGACTGACCAGGACCTGCGGTTCAAAAATGTAGATACCCATTGAAGCTAGATATAGCTCATTCGGGTCTTCTCCCAGGGGCTCGTCAAGGCGAAATTCGTCGAGTTCGGCCTCGGTCTGCGGTTTTTCGCAAAAATCAACGATCTTCCCTTGGTCGTCGACCTTCAATAGGCCCAGCGAAGGCGCCTCCTTTCGCGAGACCGGCTTGACCGCAATCGACACGTCGGCAGCTCGGTCGCGATGCTCTTCGATAAAGGCGCGGTAATCCATGCGATAGAGATGATCACCCGACAAAATCAAAACCTGATCCGTTTTTCGCGACAGTAAGTGCCTGAGCTGTTGGCGGACCGCGTCGGCTGTGCCCTGGTACCAATCGGCGCTGTCTTGGGTCTGCTCGGCCGCCATAATCTCGACAAAGCCATCGGAGAACGAATCAAAGCGATAGGTAGTGCTGATATGCCGGTGCAGCGAAGCCGAATTGAACTGGGTCAACACAAAAATTCGATTGATGCCCGAATGGATGCAATTGCTGATCGGAATGTCAATCAAGCGGTATTTCCCGCCAATAGGCACCGCCGGTTTAGAGCGAAACTCCGTCAACGGAAAAAGTCGCGAACCCTGCCCACCACCTAAGATCAATCCGACGACATCTCTCATAGCCACTCCCTATCGCGTAGTGCATTTAAAGCCAACATAAATCCGCTGCTTCCAATATGAGCAGGAACAACAGAAAATCCAACCCGCTGTAATTTATCGATGCCGCAAAGCCTGCCGCAATAGATAATCCGCATCGTATTCATCGCGACGAAATTGCAATAGCCCTTCTTCGTCGACCCATGTCGTCCAATAGAGCAAGTAGACGGGCAGGGGCCGTACCAGTACGACTCCGCGGTTTATCCCACTAGCCAATTCTCGCTCGACTCGCGCCAAGGGCCAGTGGCCCTGACCGCGTAAAATATGCTCGGCCAATTCCGCGCTTTTCTCTAAGCGAATACAACCGTGGCTAAATGCGCGGTCCCTCTCGGCAAATAGCTGAGTATGCGGCGTATCGTGCAAGTAAACATTATAGGGGTTGGGAAAGATAAATTTAATCCGTCCCAGCGGATTCCCCTCCCCGGGCGCCTGTGTAAACGAATATTCGAAGTCGTCGACACTCAGTCCCGACCAAACAATGCTATCGGGATCCACCGGTGACAATTGCAACCCCATACCCGAGGTCACGATAATATTCCGACGTTGCAAATAGTCGGGGTCGCGTTTGACCTGCGGCAGGATCTCCTTGACGGCGATACTGCGCGGAATATACCAATGGGGATTGAACACCATGCGAGTGAGTTTGGCACTGAAGACCGGCGTGCGCCAAAAGGGCTTGCCGACGATGACCCGCATATTGAGCACGGTCTTGCCGCCTTCGACCGCGTCCAACTCGTAATCGGCGATGCGCACTAAAATATATCGGGTGCCCGGGTCGTGCGGCAGCCACCGCCAGCGTTCTAGATTCAGCTCTATCGCGGCCAACCGTTCCTCCACCGGCCGATTTAACTCGGCCAACGTCTGCCCGTCAAGCCGCCCATGGACTGCAAGCCCGTGCCGTTCTTGGTAGTGGGCGATCGCCGCGGAAAGTTGCCCCCGGTCCGGCGTATCAATGCCCACCGGCAGATCACCCATTTCGCGCAAGCGCCTCACCAGTATCGTATCGGCCCCGGTTTTGAGCAGTGGCCAACCGCCCCTTGCCGCAAGCGAGCGATACCCCCGCAAAGCCTGTCGCAAGTGATTATACCCGGCCTGGGGCGGCCGCAAGCGCTCTAACGCGGATCCGACTTGCTGCAAATCCAATGCCGTCTGCAATAGTCCGATCAAATCCGCGGATTGCACCGGCGCATTCCATTCGGGATGAATCGTCCGCGGATCAATCCGCCCGCGCTGCAAATGCCCCGCATAGGCCAGGAAAGCTCGGGTTAACAGCACATCAAGACCAAGCAAGCGCCTCAGGTCTGGCTGAGCTCCCGGAACACGCCAATGCGCAATCTCTGCCCTAATTTTTTCGAGGGCATAATCTTGTTCGCGCAATCCGTCTTCTTTCGCTCGAGCCAGCATCAGCACCAGCGCATCGGCCTGCGACTTAGGGCCGGTCGGTCCACACCAAGCCGGCCGGTCATCGCGCTGCAAATAAAAACGCGATAACAAGCCCTCATCAACCGGCACCCTATCCCCGCCGAGGTCGAGTTGGCCCCGCAGTAACGGGGCCACGCGAACCGTCCAGGGCTCTTCAGTAATCCTGTGACTACCGCATCCCCATAAGACAGCGACACAGCCGATAATGCGCAGTAGCATCAAAACAACACATGCAGCGAAATTATTGCTATCGCAAAATAATTCGCTAGGGAGAAAACATCGCTTAGAGTAGTAATCAACAGCCCGGAGGCCACCGCCGGGTCGAGCCCAATGCTGCGAAAAAACAAGGGGACCAATAAACCCAGGGCCGCTGAGAATAAAATCGCCGCCAACATCGCCACGCCGATACAAGCATCCAAGACGTAGAGATAGAAAAGCTGCTCGTCATCTCTCCATTGCCGCAAATAGGCGATAACCGCGGCGACATTCCCCCCCTCACCCACCGTTAACAATCGGGAGTTCATAATACCACCGCCGATGTCCTCATCGTGGCTGAGTACCTCCCGACTCGGCTCGGCTTCTTGCACCGGAATCAACCCCAATACTCGTTCCAACTCTTCCGTGCGCAGCTCGCCCAATAGATCGGCCGCATCGTCCGGTTCCATCGCCTCAACCAGCCCCGATAGATCGCCTTCGGCGAGATCCTCCGCGACATCGAACATCGTCAGCGTGTCCAATTCGGCCAGAACATCGGCGGCCAATTCATCGGCCAGTAGCGGGAAGATACGCCGCCGGTGGCTGTCATTAAGTTGTGCGCAGCATCTGCCCAGGTCCGCCCGGTGCCGACGGTTGAGGATCAGCCACAAGCCGCGTTCGTCGTTGAACGCCAGCAATTCTCCCACGGTCTCCGCCAACCCCTCGCGTTTTTTAGCTAGATTCACGACACGCGTTTTCTCCTGCCCGGATTCCTCCATTTTACCTCGATCGATTCGGTCTCTTTTTCCGTATGAAATATAAGGCTTGCGAAGAGGTTTATAAGCCTTTACCTTGCCTGTGCTTATCGATCAACGCGCCTTTGGTTTTGGCCAATTACCCACCTTCACAGTGGAACTCCGCCCTTGTTCTGGCTTATTGCCACCTGTATGCTGTCCTTTGGTTTCGGCCAGTTGTGGAAGTGGTCGCAACGACGCGGTTTGTCGGCCCCGATCGTTGTCCCGACGAACTACTTGACGATCGCCTTGACCCTGATGCTCTATTTCGCCTGGTCCGGCACCCTCTATTTCCCACCGATGGTATTGCTGGTCGGCTCGGCGACCGGGCTCAGTTTTATCGTCTCGATGTTAGTGATGACACATGCATTAGAAAAAGCGCGCGTCGGCGTCGTCCTGACCTCCTTCCGTCTGGCCATACTCGTTCCCATCGTCTACAGTATTTTAGTCTGGGGAGAAACGGCCAGTACATTGCAATACCTGGGCATTGGCCTGGCCCTGGTCTCGCTCGTCCTGATGACATGGCAACCTTCAGCCCACCAGGATACAAACTCGGCGAACCCGCTGCCGCTTATGCTGGCGATTTTCTTATTACAGGGCATTAGCCATTGCTGCTTGCGCTGGATCCACTACGCCGGACTCGACGAACAACGCATGCACGTGCTCTGCATAACCGCGCTGAGCGCCGGACTGCTCGGCGCGTTATTCGCACTCTACCGCGGATTAAAACCCCGTGCCCGCGACCTTGGCATGGGCATCGGGATCGGGTTGTTTAATCTCGTCGCCCTGGGCGCCACGCTCACCGCGCTCAGCCTTTTCCCTGGCACCGTGTTCTTCCCATTGAACGGCAGCGCCGTGGTCATGCTCGACAATCTCTGTGCGCAATACATCTGGCGAGAAACCCAAAGCCGGTTGGGTCTAATCGGTGTCGCATTCGGCATCGTCTCCATGCTGCTCATTTTCCAATAAAAAAAGGTGTATCACTATGACTGGTAAGTTACAGAACAAGACAGCCTTGATCACTGGCGGGGGCCGCGGTATAGGCAAGGCCATCGCCGAACTTTTCGCGCGCGAAGGAGCCCAGGTTGCCATCGCCGATATCGACCCGGTTACCGCCGAGGCCACTGCCGCCGAGATCGGCCCAGAGGCCTTTGGTTTGGCAATGGACGTATCCGCAAAAACCTCCGTGCTCAACGGAATGGACCTGACGCTCGAACGTCTAGGCCAGCTTGATATCCTGGTCAACAACGCGGGGTATCTAGTTTACACTGACTTTGAGACTTGCAGCGAAGAGGACTGGGATCGCATCGTCAATATCAATATGAAAGGCACCTTCCTCTGCGCCCAGGCCGCCATAAGCCCTATGAAGGCAAAAAAAAGCGGAGTCATCATCAATATGACCTCTCTCGCGGCCAAAACGGGCGGGCTGGCGGCAGGACCACCCTATGCCGCGGCCAAAGCCGGCGTGCACACCTTAACCATCGGTCTCGCCCGCGCCTTGGCCCCGGACAATATTCGTGTCAACGCCATCGCCCCGGGCGTAATCGATACTGCCATGACCTCTGCTCCCCAACACGACGCGTTAAAAGCGACAATCCCGATCGGTCATCCGGGCCAACCGGAAGACATCGCGTATTGCGCACTCTTTTTGGCGTCGGACGATTCGAAACATATCACCGGTGAAACAATCGCTGTTAATGGCGGCTTGTATATGGATTGAAACGAGCAAAGCCGAGCGATACGTTTGGCCGACACAGCCTGACGCACGTTCCCCCTTCATCAAGCGTGATAATTTTTGTCGATCGTCGAAGATTTAATCTTGCGAAAACGACTTTGGCTGGGATATATAGGGCAAGCAAATATCGCAATTAAACGATGTACAGACGAGGCTATAGTTTAACGGATCGAATTCGAATCGCGAGGGGAAATAACGGGCGATGCGTTAGCTGCGGCCGGCAGCCAAATCTTGCAAGAGGGCACGATACCCCTCTTCTCCGTCGCGCTGCCAGGTATTGAGCAGCGCGGAACCGACGATACCAATTTCTGCATGGCCATGTAAATGACGCAGGTCATCACCCGAACGCAAACCGAAACCGATGCCGAGCGGCAAGTCCGTCACCTGGCGGCAACGTGCGATAAACTCGTAAAGCTCATCTCCAAGATCAGTATGACCACCCGTGACGCCTTTGCGCGCCACGGCATAAACAAAACCATTGGCCTTGGCACCAATTTTGGCCAGTCGCTCGTCGGTATTCGTCGGTGTCATCAACATCACCGAGGTCAACTCGCGCTCCGCGCTCTCAGTGAAGAGGTCGCCATATTCCTCTATCGGCAAATCTGGCAAGATATAACCACAGCCGCCATTGCTCTGCAGACGCTGGCAAAAAGGGCCGTGCCCCAAACGATAAGCCGTATTATAGTACCCCATCATCAGGTGCGGGAAGTCAAAGGCCTGCGTCGACCGGCGCAACAAATCGAAATACTTATCGAGCGTTATTCCGCCTTCGAGCGCCGCTTGGTTGGCCATCGCGAAAGTGGGGCCGTCGGCGATCGGCTCACTAAAGGGCATTTGCAACTCAACTAGGTCGACCCCGACCTCAGCCATAATCTCCAACATCCGCCAATTCGCCTCCAGCGAGGGGAAGCCGGCGATCAGGTGCGTCATCAACAGGACTTTGCGTTCTGTGAGCTGTTCCGCGATATAGGCTTGCAGATTCACAGTTTGCCAACCTTGTCCTTGAGGAAGCGTTTCCAATTCTCGTCTTCGAGTGCGTCGGCGATGGTGAAGATATCCTTGTCACCTCTACCGGAGAGATTGACCAACACGGTCTCATCGGCCGACATCGTGGTCGCCTCGCGCAGCGCCGCGACCACGGCGTGCGTGCTCTCCAATGCGCCAATGATGCCCTCGGCACGCATCATGCGTTTGAGGCCGTCGATAACCTCTTTATCGGTCGCCGACTCCATGCGCACCCGGCCGATATCGAAAAGATGCGCCAGAATCGGACTGACACCAATATAATCGAGCCCGGCAGAAACCGAGTGCGTGTGTTGCATCTGTCCTTCGGGGTCTTGGAAGAAATAAGTCTTATAACCTTGAGCCACACCCGACGAACCGACCTTGCCGGCCAATCGCGCGGCGTGCTCGCCGGTCGCGAGCCCCAAACCACCGGCCTCGACCCCGACGAGTTCAACTTCTGGATCATCGAGGAAGCCCAGAAACATGCCCGTGGCGTTGGAGCCGCCGCCGACACAGGCGAACACTTTGTCAGGCAGGCATCCGAGCGCCGACAGCATCTGCTCGCGACTCTCCTCGCCGATAACGCGTTGGAAATAGGCGACAATTTGCGGGAAGGGATGTGGGCCACAAGCGGTGCCAAGCACATAGTGCGTATGGGCCATCGAATGTGCCCAATCGCGCAGGCTCTCGTTGATCGCGTCCTTGAGGGTGGCGGATCCGTCGGTAACCGATACGACTTCAGCCCCCAATTGCTCCATCCAAAAAACGTTGGGCCGTTGTCTTTCAACATCGACAGCCCCCATATAGATGGTGCATTGCAAGCCGAGCCGAGCCGCCATCGTCGCGGTGGCCACACCGTGCTGACCGGCACCCGTCTCGGCGATTACCCGTTTTTTGCCCATCCGCCGCACCAACAGCCCTTGGCCCATTACATTATTGGCCTTGTGCGCGCCGGTGTGGTTGAGGTCTTCGCGTTTTAGGTAAATCTGCGCTCCCCCCACCTCGTTGGAAAGATTCTCAAGGTGGGTGATCGGGGTCGGGCGACAGGAGTAGGTCCGCATCACCTGCAGAAATTCGTCCCAAAAGGCCGGGTCGCGGCGGGCGGAGTCAAAAACGACAATCAGCTCGTCGAGGGTCGTGCGCAATATCTCGGGGATAAAAGCGCCACCGTATTCCCCGTAATACCCCTGGCGCTCATGGCTGAAGATCGAGTCGACGAGGCCCATTTCAGTCGATCAGCTTGGCGCGCTGGAGCGCGTCGAACATCACGTTGCTGCTCTGGGTCTCCTGCTGCTCTTCCTGTTGGCGCTCGCGGAATTCCTTGAGATTGGCAGCAGATTCGAGTTGGTCAACCTGGCGGATCGAAAGACGCAAACGCTGCCGTCGGGTATCGACATCAAGTACTACGACTTTTGCCTGCTCACCGATCGACAACACTTCGCGCGGGTGGCCGATGCGGCGGTCGGCGATCTCTGAAACATGGACCATCCCGCGAACACCTTCAGCCAACTCGACAAAGGCACCAAAATCTTCCAAGCCATCGACCTTGCCCTCGACAACCTTGCCAACTGGGAATTCTTTTTTTATTTCCTGCCAAGGATCCTTTTCCATCGCCTTGATCGAAAGGGATATACGTTCTTTACGCCGTTTGCCAAGATCCTTGGTGCGCAATACCTGGACCTTGACCTCTTGACCCTGCTTTAAGACGTCCTGTGGATGAGCGACGCGGTTGTGGCTAATTTCGGAGACGTGCACCAGACCTTCGACGCCCGAGCCCAAAGTCACAAAGGCGCCAAACGATTCAAGGCGGGTAACCACGCCGTCAAACTCGGCCCCTTTTTTGATGCCATCGCGCACGGACCCGGCGGCCTTGTCCTGCTCAGCTTCGAGCAAAGCCCTCCGGGAGACGACGATATCACGGCCCTGATGTCGAAACTCTATAATCTTAAAGGCCATCTTTTGGCCGCGGTACTCTTCGGCATTTTCGACATACTTAGTATCGATTTGCGAGATCGGGCAAAACCCGCGCACATCACCCTCTATCGTCACCCCCAAGCCCCACTTATTGACCGCGTCTATCTGCCCTTCTACCGGCATCCCCGCTTTATAAGCTTGGTAGAGCACGTCCGCCTGCGCGTCCTGGCGGCTCAACCCACGACTGATTTGCACTTCATCACCGGTGGAGACGACAAAGGCTTCGAGCGGATCGCCGACTTTGAAGAGCAGTTCGCCCTTGGGATCATTGAGCTCGCTAGTGCGGATTACCGCCTCGCCGCGACCTCCATAGTCTACAAAACTGCTATCGCCCTCAATCTTAACGATCACACCGCCGATCTTATCACCGGTATTGACCGCAGCGGCAGCCTCTGTGCTGCCATCCTCGTCGAGCATTTGCGCAAAGTCTTCAGCAGGCGCTTCAGCAGACGCTTCAGCAGACGCTTCAGCAGGTGCTTCAGCAGGTGCTTCAGCAGGTGCTTCAGCAGGTGCTTCAGCAGGTGCTTCAGCAGACGCTTCAGCAGGCGCTTCAGCAGACGCTTCAGCAGGTGCTTCAGCTACCGTCTCATCCTTCGTTTCGCCTGGTGCCTCAACCGGCTTCTCTGCTGCCGTCTCTTCGGCGGCTTCAACCGGAGCCTCTGGCGCGACTTCATCGCCCTTTGCAACACCGGTTTCAGCAATCGGCTCTTTTGATTCTGGTATGGGCGCCTGATCGGCGGCTACATCAGCCTCCGGACTCGATTCAGTGGCGGATGTTTCGCCCTCATCCTTCCCAGCTACCTCCGCTCCACTTGCATCGTCCCCTGCCGGCGCTTCCCCTTTAGCCACAGTTTCCTGCGGCGCGGCGACCGGGTTTATTTTATCCTCGGCGTCTCCCTCGTTGGCTTGCGGCGTCTCAGCCATCTCCTAGCTCCTTTGCATTTTCTGTCGGCCCGCAACGTCGCGGATTTTACAACCTATATCAGCTGGGTAAAATTACGACCTTGCCGGTCGTCTTGCGCCCTTGTAGGGCTCGATGAGCGTCTGCGGCGTCAGCCAAGGCGAAACGATCGCCGATGCGCAGATCCAACTCACCACTACCGATCCAACCCAACACATCGCCCGCTCGTTGCAACAGCGCTTCGCGGGTCGGGATATAATGGGCCATGGTCGGCCGGGTCAAAAAAAGCGACCCCTTTACATTGAGAATTCCGGGATCAACTGGTTCCACCGGCCCGCTCGATTGGCCGAAAAGAACTAGGTACCCCAACGGCCTGAGCACATCCAGACTTTTATCGAAAGTCGTTTTGCCGACAGAATCATAGACGACGTCTACACCTCGACCATCGGTTAACGTCATTACGTCTTCGGCAAAATCCCGCTCGGTATAGCGGATGACCTCGTCGGCACCTGCTGCGCGCGCTAACTGCTCTTTTTCTTCTGTCGAGACGGTCGTCAGCACCCGAGCCCCGAGGCGCTTCGCCATCTGGATCAAGAGCAAGCCCACACCACCCGCACCAGCGTGGATCAGTGCCGTGTCGTCTTTGCCCAAGGCATACGAACTATGCGCGAGGTAATGGGCCGTCATGCCCTGCAACATCGCGGCAGCACCAACTTCGCAGGAAATGTCATCGGGCAACGGGACCAAGCGATCAACAGCGACCGCAGCCTCTTCGGCATAGGCACCGAGCGCACCGGCATAGGCGACTCTGTCGCCGACATTTACGCCCTCGACACCATCGCCGATTCTCGCAATAGTTCCCGCCGCTTCCATACCGGGAATACAGGGCAATTCGACCGGGTAGAGACCGTCGCGGTGGTAAGTGTCTATATAATTTAAACCGATGGCTTCGATTCGAACGATGGCTTCGCCCGGTCCTGCTTCGGGCGTGGGGGCATCCTCGTAGACGAGGACTTCGGGTCCCCCGTGCTGATGGAAGCGCATTGCTTTCATGGTGGGCCTATTTCCAAAGGTACGCTGAGTTTGCGGGTTTTATATGCAGATTTTCTATTACAATCTATCAAAAGTAGGTATAAAGCGTGCGTTAGACAAATCTAACGCTGAGGAAATTACAAAATAAATGGGACAGCCCCCTAGGACGGCCCCGCAACCTGGAAAAACAAACGCAAACAAGCTGAATAGCTTCACATACAGGGTCCCACAAGATCAAGCCGCCTTGTGGCCGCCCACCCCTTAACCGACTAATTTTGCGGCATAATGAAATGCATGTCACCAAACTCATGCCATAAATATCCCGCCGCCAACGCATCTTCATAAGCCCTGCCAAGATACTGGTCTCCCACCAAAGCCCGCAACATATGCAGGTGTGATCTCACGCGCATTCCTCTTGCCGCCCCGGCCTCCCACGCTCTTATCATAAAAACTGGCGGGCGCAATCGCGACTCCTAGCATATCACCGACCGCCTGCAACAAGCGCAGATCCGCCGAACCATTCAGTGAGTGGGGCGGTGGTACTGAGTCGCGTCAACTCCCGATTGTGCTGCGCGACATTTGCGTTGCATAGTCTTAATTTAAACAACCGACTCTCATTGTAGACCGTCCCCCCATACAGACCTAGCTGATCGTATGGAGAGGTCCACTATTGAAAAAAACTCAATCTGTGCATTTTTTATAGCCCTTAACAAATTGCCAAAGGGAAAACTGATGAAAGTAGCCAAATTTGGTGGCACCTCGTTGGCTTCGGCCGAGCAAATACAAAAAATCAGCACCATCGTCACTTCTGATCCCGAACGTAAGCTGGTGGTGGTCTCAGCCCCCGGCAAACGCGACGCCGATGATACCAAGGTCACCGACCTGTTGATCGAAACCGCCAGGGCCCGCCTGACCAACAAAGACGGCCAAGCCGAACTCGACCGCGTCGTCGAGCGCTACGCCGCCATCGTGCGTAATCTAGGCCTACCCGATACGGTCCTTGAGCCCATCGCCGCCGATTTTAATGAACGCCTCTCGATGTCCACCGAGGACGAGGAGCTCTTCATGGATACCATGAAGGCCGGTGGCGAGGACAATAGCGCTCGCGTAGTCGCCGAATTTCTGCGCCACAGTGGTTTTGAAGCCCACTATCTCAATCCCGGCGACGCAGGGATGATCCTCTCAGACGAGCCGGGCAACGCCCGCGTGCTGCAACAGTCCTTTGGCAAATTGCGCGAAATAAAGGATCGCCCGGGCATCACGATCTTTCCCGGTTTCTTCGGCTATTCCACCGCCGGCAAAGTAGTAACCTTCCCGCGCGGCGGCTCCGATATTACCGGAGCCGTTCTCGCCGCCGCCGTTGACGCCGAGGTATACGAGAACTTCACCGATGTCGACTCCGTCTTCGTCGCCAATCCATCCCTGGTGGAAAACCCCGTCGCCGTCGACGAAATCACCTACCGCGAGATGCGCGAGCTTTCCTATGCCGGCTTCTCCGTATTCCACGACGAGGCGCTCGAACCCGTTTTCCACGCCGGCATCCCGGTGCTCGTAAAAAACACCAACAACCCGCAAGCCCCCGGCACACGCATCGTGCCGGAACGCGCCGTCGGCGAACGCCCGATCGTCGGCATCGCCGCCACTGACGGTTTCTCAAGCATCTACATCAGCAAATACCTAATGAACCGCGAAGTCGGCTTCGGCCGCCGCCTGTTGGAGATATTCGAGGACGAGGGCATACCCTTTGAGCACACCCCTTCCGGCATCGACAATATGTCGGTCATCGTCCGCGATGCCTTTTTTAACTCTGCGACCGAAAAACGGGTGCTGCGCAGAGTCCGCACCGAATTACAGGTCGACGAACTTTCGGTAGAACGCGGTTTGGCGCTGGTCATGATCGTAGGCGAAGGTATGCACCATACCGTAGGCTTAGCCGCCCGCGCCTGCGTCGCGTTCTCTCGCTCCGCCGTCAACCTGGAAATGATTAACCAAGGCTCAAGCGAAGTGAGCATGATGTTCGGAATAAAAGCCACAGCTATTCCGCAAGCGGTCCGTTCGCTCTACCACGAATTTTTTGAGCATTAAGAACGGAATTTTAATAGTTCGCTAAGGCACCGGCACAAGTCGCTATGGTCAAAGTAATCGTGATTTATAATCTTTATAGCCATTTTAACAATCGAATTTATTCAACAATAATCAAATCCCTAAAGCCATTCCGAATATAGCCTCAGGATTTTTTCATTCTTCATGCTTATTCGCATTAACAAACTCTGGCATATAGTTTGCGCAGTTGCGAATCATCAAGATGAAACCCACGCTCGTCGGAGCTTTTCTAATGTCTCACCAATATACCGCATCTTCTCCACTTGGTAGTTTGTCGGCAAACCGCTTGACTTGGGCGATATACGCCCTTGTTATAAGTGCAGTTTCCGCTCTGTTCTTTGCCGACCTTCGCCATTTGTTGCTCGGAGTAGACGACGCTGGTACCTTTCGCAACCACGGGGCGATAAACGAACATTTTCTCTTTTTCTTTTCACCGGAAAAAGAGCGTGCATCGGGGCGCATAGTCGATGAGTTTATCATGTGGGTCGTCCATCTAATCGGCGGCAACAACCCCGCCGTATTTCACCTTTTGATAGCTTTTGTACACGGGTTGGCCAGTCTATCGCTGGCCGTTTGCTATCGCCGTCTCGGCGTTGCTACCGCCGCGAGTCTGATCGGCGGTTTGCTTTTTTTAGTTAATATTGCCCACGTCTCGACGGTGCACTGGATCTCTGCACTCGAATATCCCATGGCTGTATTAAATTCGGCTTGGACACTCTATTTTTTTGCCCGCTATATCGAGTCGGAGCGCCGGGTATTCTACGGCCTTTTCTGCGCAGGGTTTACTCTTTGTATTCTCACTCATTTTGTCGCCGTCTTGCTCTGGCCCCTCTGTCTTTTTTACGCTTGGTCTAACAGCGCCAACTTTCGCGTTAGTGCGCGTCACTTGTTGTTTGTACTGCCCGTTCTGGCACTGGCGCTGGCATTTGTGTTTGCCATTACTGGCAGCGATACAACAACGCAATCGGCGTTCGACTTTTATCACAGCTCCACTTCGCAATTTGCTGGCTTAGTCTCTTTTGCTTCCGATGGTCTGCGGGCTTATCTCTGGCTATTGGGCCGACTCATATCCATGGCACATTGGCTGCCATTTTCCCCGAATATAGAGCACTCAACAGAAGCTTGGTTGGGAGGATTGGTGTTAGTTGCCCTCCTGGTTTTGTTATGGAAAGCTAATCCAAGTATTCAATTTTTCTGCGCTTGGACCTTGCTCTTCTTGCTGCCATTTGTTCCCGCGATGCTCGTACACACAGGCATTGCCCGTTATATCTATATCGCTACAGCGGGCTCGTCCTTGCTCTTGGCTTGGGCGCTGAGTTGGCTGGCGGAGAGAATGGGACAGAAGGGCCCCTATAGCTTGGCGCTGGCGCTCCTGTTAATCGTCTGGTCAAGTTATCGTGCGGAAGAGCGGATGGCCAATCTCACGCGCTATAATTCTGGGCGCTATTATATAACGAATGACGATCCGCAAATTGGTATCGACCTCCTGCAAAAGACACTTGCAACGGACACCGTTTTTGTGCCTTTAGGCGAAGCCTATTTGAGCTTGCTGGAGGGGCTATTAATTTCGGGGCAAGACTACGAGGGAGTGTTAGAAGCAGCTTTAGAAGCAGCGCCGGAAGATGGCAATATCTGGTTGCTTAAAAGGATCTCGAATATAGTCATGGATCCCGCAGATCGCGCCGCTGATCCAGAGGTACTCGCGCTGCTATATGGGGAAAGCTATTATTATGTAGATAGTGCCTTTCTGCACACGACGAGCATTTTGAGCCAGCACTTTGGCATTTGGTATTCTAAGCGCGGCGACTACGATGGCGCTATCCGTTCTTATCGTCTATCGCTGCGCGCCGATCCACAAAATATCAACACGGCGCAGCGTTTAATTAAAAAAATGTTGCTGCAGGGCAATTATAGTGATGCGGAAGAAACGGTCGAGGCATTAAAGTTTCATCAAACAGAAAATCCCCATCTTCTTTTCCTCGCTGCGCAGAGTTATCAGTATGCAGGCCGTTCGCAAGATGCTTTGGCCATTGTCCGCCGCGCCCAGCAGCTAACGCCTTCTGCAAATTTGCACATCTTGGAAGGAGATCTATTGCTGGAAAAAGGCCTGATGACAGAGGCCGAAGCGGCGTATCGGCGCGCGTTGGCGCTCGATCAAAACAATTCGCCGACTCACACCGAATTGGGTTCGCTCCTATATGTGCAAGGGAAATACCGAGAAGCGATAGAGCACTATTCAATTGTGTTAGAGCGCGAACCCAATGCAACGACA
>JABHFS010000109.1 GCA_018672475.1 Gemmatimonadota bacterium
ATCGCAGAGGCTGCGGATGCGATTATTGGGCAGGCCGTCTTCGGTGGTGAAATTGCGAAGGCGTATGCCGTCGAAACAACTCAAGCCCCCCAGGGTTGCGATCCAGATGCGGCCCTGGTGATCTTCGAGCAGGTCTTCGACGCGATCGTCGGCTAGGCCTTCAGCGGTGGTATGGAAGGAGACCCCGGCTCCGGGGCGCAGGCAGCCGATGCCTTTGCCTCGGTCCTTGGCGATGGCTGTGCCGTATCCGAACCACAGCGCGTCTTGGCGGGTGAGGACGAGGGCGTTTATGCTTTCTTCCGCATTG
Organism: Gemmatimonadota bacterium; assembly: GCA_018672475.1. GTDB lineage: Bacteria > Latescibacterota > UBA2968 > UBA8231 > UBA8231. The sequence goes on from JABHFS010000109.1 coordinate 308, forward strand.
CTCGCCGCGTCGGCGAAGAGCAAGGTGCATTGCGCACCGTCGTAGCGGGCAATTTGCGCGGTCGAGTCGGTGGAGGCCGAATAGCCGATCAGCAGGTTGCCTTGGCGGTCGACGGTTAGAGCATGCACTGAATGGCCGTCAAAGCCCTGCTCGGGACCGATTGGGCTGAAATGTGCGCCATCGTAGCGGGCGAGGCCGTTGTCGCCGCCAAAATATATATAACCTTGCTCGTCAGCGCAGAGGGTCCAGCAGCGGCCGAGGTCCGGGATGTCGTCAACGCCGATGATTTGCTCGCCGTCGTAGTGGGCGACGTTTTTGTGCAATGTGGTAAAAGGCGGGGCAAAGCCCAGCCAAAGGTGTTTGTGCTGGTCTTCGAGTAGGGTGAAGGTGCCCTCCAGTGCGGTGCCGTCTTCGGAATCCATGACTTGCATACTGCGAGGAGCCCAGCAACTGACGCCCCCGCCCCAAGTGCTGAACCAGATATGGCCTTCACGGTCTTCAAATGCAGAATTGACCATATCGTAGGCCAGCCCGTCTTGCACGGTCAGGCGCTCGAATCTTTCGCCGTCGTAGCAAATTACGCCTCTCCCCGCAGTGCAAAACCACACGCGCCCTTCGCGGTCGATCTCGATCTTGCGCATCATGGCGCCGACATCCAAGTGTTCGGGGTAAAAGCTATGGTCGACTAAACGGCCGATGGTCTGTTCACCGCCGATCCACAGATTGTCATTGAGGTCAATGGCAAGGGAATACGAGTATCCGGTTGTGGGCAACCCTGCCGATGGACCATAGTGTTTAAATGCGTGGCCGTCGTAACGGGTCAGGGGGTTGGAGGCAAGCCAGATATGGCCTTGCGAGTCTTGCGCGATGCCGAAACAGCCGAAGAAATCCGCTGTGGTCGGGTGTCCTCCAAGGGAGCGTCGATATTCCGGATGGAGGTCGTGGAATACCTCGTTTTCATAGAAGCCCAGGGTGGTCTCTCCGCCAAGCCAAATCCTGCCCTGGCGATCCTCGGCGATATAGGAAACGCTGCCGGTGGCCATGTTGTCACTGCCGGTGAATTTGTGGAAGTATTGGCCGTCATACCAACAGGCACCGCCGTCGCGGGTAGCGAACCACAGGCGGTTTTGGCTGTCGGACAGGATGCACATGACTTGGTTGCCGCAGAGGCCGGAAGTGCGGGTATAGGTGCGAAATTCGTCGCCGTCGAAACGACTTACGCCATTGTCATAGGTGGCGAACCACAGATAGCCCTCGTGGTCTTCGGCGATGTGCTCGACCTGGATGCCGCAGAGGCCTTCGGCCAGTGAATAGGTGCGCCAGGTGCCCTTTGCAGAGGTGGGTGAATTGAGTGGGAGCTGGTTCATGATCGGAGTTTGCGCTGGTAAAAGTTTTGATAAACTGGAGTGAGCATGCGCGGAATTCGTTTAGATAGGCCGCAACGCGGCGTGCTCCGTGGGTAGGGCGCGGGCGATGTCTATGGGGGGATTGTACTGCGGTGGCGGGGTGTGGTCAACGGTGCAGAATCTCTTGGAGGATTGTCTTGAGTTGATTGGCCAATTTTAGACACTGTGCGCGCAGTCCTTGCGCTATTAAGTCGATGGCGCGAAAATGGGTGAAGCCGTCGATCAAGAGTTCGGCGGCTTCTATTGGTGGCAGTTCGCGGATTTTGATAATGCCTCGCGGTCCATCGGGATCGGCGGGGGCTTGTACCTTTTTGACATCGGCCAGCGATACGATGCGGTTGGCCGTCTGATCGTCTGTAGTTTCGCGATCGGCGCGAAGGGAGTGGAATGGCTGATTGCGCCGCCCGTTTCTTCGAGCAATTGGCGGAGCAGGGTCGCTTGCCAGCGTTCTCCCGGTTCGACCGTGCTGCTAGGCAGGCGGGTGGCGGAGGTCGTCGGGGTGGCATTGACAGGGGGGCATAAGCGTAGGCGTGCGTGGTCGGTTGCGTGTCGAGGGACTCGTCCGTACGGTGTGAATTCGACTAGGATTCCTCGGGGCAGTGGTCCACTGCAATGAGTGCTGAGCGATTAGCTCGTCAAATTGCAATTTCGCCCTCCGGTTATTGGGTGATGTCGGGCTCTTGCCTATACTACTATGGTCTGAGAATAACAATCGGGTAGGCGATAGATTAATGTCAATGGGAGGCCACTATTTTGCCAGATCCAACATCGTGTACGGAACTTTTGCGGGCGATGGTCGGTTTTGATACGGTCAACGCCAATATCTCGGGTGTCGCCGATGCTGAAATGTCCTTGGCCGTCTATTTGCAGGAGTTGGCACAAGACTCGAGCCTGACGGTACAGCGGCTGCCGGTTACCGGTGAGGGTTTTAACCTGCTGGTGAGTCATCGGGTCGACGAGCAGGCGCCTTGGTTGCTTTTTGAGAGCCACCTGGACACGGTAACGGTGGAGGGCATGACGGTCGACCCCTTTGCCGGGGAGATCCGCGACGGGCGTTTGTATGGCCGCGGCGCGTGCGATACCAAGGGCACAGGTGCCGCGATGCTATGGGCGCTGCGAGAATACGCGGGTGCGACAACCGAGAAAGCTAATAATGTCGCGCTTGTGTTCACGATAGACGAAGAGATTTATAAGACTGGCGTGCGCACTTTCGTGCAGCAGCATTTGCCGATGCTCCCCTGGCGGCCGTCCGGAGTGATTGTCGGCGAACCGACCGAGCTCAAGGCCGTGGTGGCGCACAATGGGGTGGTGCGTTGGTCGATTGCGGCTAGTGGTCGTGCGGCGCATTCGTCCGATCCGTCGAAGGGCCGGTCGGCGATTAGCGCGATGACCAAGGTCGTACAGGCGCTGGAGGAGCGTTATATCCCGGGGCTGGTCGCCGCGCATCCGCTAACGGGCATGGCGCAGTGCAGCATCAATTTGATCCAGGGTGGGGTGCAAATTAATATCGTGCCCGAATACTGCGAGGTTCAGATCGACCGCAGGCTGGTGCCGGGAGAGGATGCAAACGACGTGTTGCCGGCGGTGGAAGAAGTGCTTGCGGCTTTGCGTCGTGCCGATCCCGATTTGCAGGTAGTGCAGCATACGCCGGCGATGATCGATTCGCCGCTCGACCCGAGCGGCGGCGAGGCCTTTGCTGGCTTTGTGCAGCGGGTGTTATTGGAGATGGGGTTGGAAGGGGAGTTGCAGGGAGTGGGCTATGGCACGGACGCCAGTAGTTTTGGGCAGGCCGGCTTCGCGGCGGTGGTGCTTGGTCCGGGCGACATCGCGCAAGCCCATACGGCGGACGAGTGGATCGATCTGGCCGAATTACAGCGCGGGGTCGAGGTGTATGGCACCTTAATGCGGACGGCTGTGGAGGGTTGAATTTTGTGGCAGCGGGCTGGGGGGAATCTGTTGATTTTGCTCCTTGTTGTTAGATCGTTTCTGCGAGCGAGCGATAACTACTGCAGCAGGAGCCAGGCGATCGCCTCTTAGCAGCGGGTGCTTGCGCTCAACCCGTCTATGTGAAGGCGCGCAACGACCAGGCCTACGCGCTATAGGACGCCGGCCGACTGGGCGAGGCGATCGGCCATTAACGCCAGGCGCTGACGGAAGTTCCAGACTTGGTGGCCGCCCGTTTTAATGGCCGAAGCATTGGCTACAGCCGGGCAACACGAGGCGGCGATCGCCGAATTACAGGAGGTCTTGCGCCAAGTGCCCGAGCGCCCCGAGGCGCAGAAAAAACTGGCGGCGTTGCAATAGCTTTATAGCTCGACGATCATCTTACCGAAGTTGTCGCCGCGAAAAAGGCCGATAAAGGCGTCCGGTGCTTGTTCGAGACCGGTGACGACGGTTTCCCGCCATTTTATTTTTCCCGCCGCAATCCAGTCGCTCATATCGGCAAGGAACGCTTCGCGTCGCGCGTAGTGGTCGCTGACAATAAAACCCTGCAGGGCGAGGCGTCTCCCCACGGCCAGCATCAGATTGTTCGGTCCGGCTACCGCCTCGGTCGCGTTGTACTGGCCGATCATGCCGCAGAGGGCGATACGGCCATGGAAGTTCATCTGCGCGATAGCCGCCTGTAAATGCTCGCCGCCGACATTGTCGAAGTAGACATCGATGCCGTCGGGACAATGGCGGGCGAGTTCGGCATTGAGGTTGTCGATGCGCCGGTAATTGAAGGCGGCGTCAAAACCCGCTTCGTCAACCAGCCAGGCGACCTTCTCGTCGGACCCGGCGCTGCCGATGGTGCGGCAGCCCTTGATCTTGGCGATTTGCCCGACGATGGAACCGACGGCACCGGATGCGGCGGATACGAAGACGGTCTCACCCGCTACCGGGCGGCCTATATCGAGCAGCCCCACATAGGCGGTCATGCCCGGCATACCCAGGGTGCCGAGGAAGGTTTGCAGTGGCGCGATCTCGGGGTCGATGGGGCTTAGGTCTGATCCTTGTGCTATGAAGTGCTCGCGCCAGCCGCCGAATCCGGCGACAAAATCTCCCGTCTTGAAATCGGGATGATTGCAGGCGACGACTTCGCCGATGCTCTGGCCGTCGAGCGGGGTGTTCAGCGCGAAAGGGGTGAAATAGCTTTTGCCCTCGCGCATCCGGCCGCGCATATAAGGGTCAACCGACATATAGCGATTTTTCACCAGGACTTCGTTCTGCTTTGGATCGGGCAAGTCGATCGAAACCAATTCGAAGTCTGCGACTGCTGGCAGGCCTTCGGGGTAGCGTTTGAGTTGTATGGCTCTACTTTGCATTGGAGCTCTCTTTTTTGAGAATCTACTTGCGTGCGATGATTGTTATCTGTTGGGGGTGGCGCCCATGAGGTTGCCGACCCAGCCTGTGCTACTGTGTGCCATGTGCATGGTTTCGCCAACGATGTCTGTCGGGGCGGCGGATCGTTTACGCGTCAGGCTGAATGATCTGACATCGATCCATTCTATCCCTGAAAAGCGCCATGTATCGGATTCCCCGGCCCACTCGCGCGTGAGACGCCCGGCGGTCTCTGCTTGTTTATTGGCTATTTCAAATGCAGGTGGATCGATCGTCCAAACCTCCATCCGGTTGTTTTGCCCCTTGTGATTGGTGGCGGCGACAAAACGCGCTTTGTCGGGCGAGAAAAAAGGGATGTGGGGAATCTGCAGCTCTTCGCCGTTCAATGCGTCGACGAGCGTGAAACTTTGGGCGGCTGAAGACGCTTTGCGTAGGAGATAGTATTGCTGGTCGGGAAGATAGGCCAAGAGGTTGTAGCGAGCGGTGTCGGCGGATCCAGTGTCCTTAGTGTCTTCGTATTCGAGTGGCTGACCGGTGCGCAAATAGACGGTCAGAATATTTGCGTTTCTCGCGCATTGTTGTGGATACAGGGTGATATAGTGTGTTTCAATACGTCGTGCGCAAGCGTGAGCATCGGCTAAGTCGGGGCAGAGCGGGCTATTGTCGATGTTCCATAACGGTTGCGTATGTTTGCTGCTCGACCCGATCCAGAGCAGCTTCGGGCGTTCGGGTTTGCTCCGGCTTGTTTGGCAGGCGATTGGCAATACCAAGGCGCTTATCAGCCATAATAGGTTTTTGCCGATGTGGTCCACTATGGGTTTGCAGTGATATAGATTGGGGCAGCGGTCTGGTCGCTATGGAAGATGACGGGCATTGCTTGTTCCTATCGCGGTTTGTATTCCGGCACTCAAGTATGGCGGCTATAGACACAGCGAGCACGGTGCAAAAAATATGCAGGCGCTCGGCATTGGGCAACCAGCGCATGAGCAGGGAGGCGGCTTGCGGGTTACTCGCGTAACGGACCAACAGGCCTTCCTCGGGCCCGCGGTGTCCCATGCTATTTTCTTTTAGCGTGTCGGTTAGGGCTGCGATCGACTCGGCGCGTTCGGCTTCCTCGCCTTCGGGGGAAGGCACCAACAATAATGATAGTGGTTCGAATACTTCGCTGACGCGATCCATAAGATGCAGCTCGTGCAGCATCTTGTATTCACGCACCGTGTTTTCGGCCCTGAGCGCTTGGCAGCGTTCGAGTTGCGGCAAGACCCCCTTGGGCAAGCTGGCCTTAAGACGGGCGTGCAATTGGCTGGTGCGTTTGCTGAGGCCTTTGATTTCGCGTTTGATCGTGCGCTTTGTGGATTGTTGGGTTTTTAGTTTTTTGTCCAGGGTGTCCAGGTGTAGTTGTATTTTCTGCAAAGTGTGCTGGGCCGAGATCGTGTCGTTGTTGAGGCGGCGAAAGTGGTAGACGGCTAGGCGCAGTGCATTCTTCTCTTCGACTACAGCCTCTTCGACCAAGCCAGGATAATCGGTATTGTTCTCGTCGGCGGCGATGAAATTGGCGAATAGACAGCAGGCTTATGGCGGCGTATTTTCCCTAGTATCGCACTAAATATGCGCGATCGTTGCCAAGGCGGCTGTGAGCGAGGACGCGGCGGATGGTTTGTAGGGTGGCCCTTTGACGGCTCGAAAAAGCATAAGGTATAAAAGGAATAAGGTATGACGACACTTGTGCATGTCACACACGAAGCGGTGCAGCAGGCCGGTGGAATCGGCACCGTGTTACGCGGTTTAATTACGGCCGACAGTTATCGGGATTATTGCCAACGCACTATCCTGCTCGGTCCGCTAACTGATCCCGGTGCCGAGCAACCGCTGGGGCCGGAGGGGGAAGTGCTCTACGACGCCGATCGGCAGATTCGCACCGGCGAAGTGGCCGATGTATTGAGACGGGTCGAATTCGAGTTTGGTGTGCGCTTGATCTACGGGCGTCGTTTGTTGAGCGAGGGGGGGCGTCAGGCGCGCCCGGAAGTTTTACTAGTGGACGTGCGGCATCCACCGCATGGGTTGAATGACTTCAAACATGCGCTATTTCAGCATTTCGGTCTGGATTCGCAGCGCTATGAACACCACTGGGAATACGAACAGTATTTGCGTTTGGCCGAGCCTGGTTTTGCCGCGGTGCAAGCGCTTGTCGGCGCCGAGCCCTTTATGTTGTTGGCTCATGAGTTTATGGGGTTGGGCACAGCTTTTAAGGCCCAACTCAGTGGTAGCCCTGCCTGTAAAACGCTGTTCTATGCGCACGAAGTAGCTACGGTGCGTCCCTTGGTCGAAGAGGGGCCGGGGCGGGATATTGCTTTTTACAATACATTGCGTCGGGCGCGGGCGGAGGGGCTGTATATTGATGAGGTACTTGGTCCGCAGGACGCGTATTTCAAACATGCATTAGTCCGTGAAGCTTGGCGTCTCGACGCGGTGCTGGCCGTGGGAGACTGGGTGGTCGAGGAATTGCGCTTTCTAGGTCCCGAATTCGCCGCGCGCGCTATAGATCTAGTCTACAATGGAGTACCTGCGGTGGATCTGCCTTTTGCCGATCGGGAAGAGGCGCGGCTAAAATTACAGGCAAGCGGCGCTCAATTATTGGGCTGGACTCCGGATCGGGTCTTTACCCACGTGACCCGTTTGGTCAAAAGCAAGGGCCTGTGGCGTGATCTGCTAGTCCTCGATCACTTGGATCGCGAGTTGCATAAACGCGGTGAGCAGGCGCTCTTTATCGTTTTGGCGACCGAGACGGGGCGGCGTAGCGCGGACGAGGTGCGCCGGATGGGGGCTTATGGTTGGCCGTCGGTGCATCGCGAGGGTGGCGCCGACTTGAGCGGTGGAGAACTGGAATTTGATTTGCAGGTTCGCGCTTTTAACGGTCGTTCGCGCGCGATCAAAACGCTCTTTGTAAACCAATTCGGTTGGGATCGGCAAAGTTGCGGTGAGTTTCTGGCGCCAGACGCCGAATTCACCGATTTGCGCCGGGGCAGTGACGTCGAATTCGGGCAGTCGATTTACGAGCCCTTTGGCATAGCCCAAATCGAACCTATGAGTTTCGGCACGATAAGCGTTGTCAGCGATATATGTGGGTGTGTCGGATTCGTCGACCGGGTGAGGGACCGGCAGGTGCTGGGCGGTTTTGTCGAAGGGGCCTATACGCGCCTTGATCCGCTGATGGCTGACAGTGGATCAATCGGTGCGGCCGAAGGCGTCAGGGCTGAGGCGATGCAGAGTAAGGTGGTCGCTGCGGAGTTGGCGCAAAAATTACCCGCCAATAAAAACGAGCGGCGCAAGCTGCTCGAAGAAGGTTTTGCCGTGGCTAGGGAAATGAGCTGGGAGAGGGTTGTAGAGGATATGTTATTGCCGGTGTTGCGTCGTTTGGAAAAATGAAAACGAGTATATCGCCTTGGTTTGATATTTGTTGTAGCGGGCAAATGTCGTGTAGTGTCTAGGCCGGGAGCGGAGTAGCTGGTTGCCTGGTTTAGGGCGACCAGGTTTTTATTTATTTAGAGCCAAGTCTATGGTTTTGAGAAGATGCTCGCGTTGGATCGGTTTTTTGAGTACCGCGTGTACGCAGTCTGGTTGGTTCGCGATGGTTTCGTCGTCCACCCAGCCCGATACCACGATGATGGGGATCTCGTCGCCTTGGTCGCGCAGTTGGAAGAGTAATTCCTCGCCGTCGACCTGCCCGGGCATATGCAGGTCGAGCAGGATCAGCTGGATGGTATTCGGGCCGAGCATGGTAAGTGCTTGATCACCGGTATCGGCTTCAAGGGGGGTATAACCCGCATCAGTTAGAATGCGCGTCAGGAGCCGCCGTATGGGCTCTTCGTCGTCAACTATCAAGATTGATGCGGTATCGGGCATGGTAGAATCGTCCTGAAGGGAGGGGAAGGCGTCGGGGAATATAGGCCCGGGTATGGGACCGAGCAAGAGAAGCCAGAGGCCGTTAGGGGGAGGGGGCCATATCGGAAGCACAGCGGAATCCCACCGAGTTTTCAATCGTATTCGGCACGAAGGCCGCGCGTACCGTGGTGGTCAGGACCTCGAGCGGCACGCCGAGCTTCCAACTGGCGCCCCGGCCGACTCTTAGGGTGCCGCTGTCGGGCCCCTGCGGGTTCTGTTCGGGGCTTTGCGCGTAATAGTCGGAGGCAAAGTAGTCGGCCGTCCATTCTTGCACGTTGCCGCCCATATTGTGCAAGCCGTAGAAGCTGACACCGAGCGGGTAGGTGCCGACCGGCATGGTGGCTCCTACGTTATTGTTAAAATTGAGTAACTGCGCCGAGGGAAAGTCCTCGCCCCAAGCATAGGAGCGTCCATCCTCGCCGCGCGCTGCGCGCTCCCATTCCGCTTCTGTGGGCAGCCGTTTGGCCTGCCAGAGACAGTAGGTGGTCGCCTGATCCCACGAGACGCAATTGATGGGGTGTTCGAGGCGGTCGTCTCGGCCGCTATTGCAACCTGCGGTCATCGCGGCCTCAGGGCATACCCCGGCATTGACGCAGGCGTTGTAGAGACCGGTGGTGACCTCGAATTTGTCGATCCAGTAGAGGGCCAACTCGACCCTGTGCTGGGGGGATTCGTCCGGCGCTCCTAGGTTCGAACCCATAATAAAGGAGCCGGCGGGAATTTCGATCATGCCGTTCTGTTCGGCAAAAATGCGATCGACCACCTGCACGGTGACTACGACCAGCAGACTGGTCAAGTCGCCATCGGAGACTTCGAGCCCGAATACGTAATCACCGGGCTCGGTGGCAATAAAGGTCGGTTGTACCGCGGTCGAATCCGAAAGCTCAACTGACCCGCTCGGGGCGGCGCCGACAATCCAGTGGTAGAGCAACGTCGCGCCGTCTTTGGCGTCGGGGTCTACGCTCAGGCTGCCGTCCAAGGTTACCGCGGTGCTAACGGCGACCTGTTGATCTGGGCCGGCGTTGGCGACGGGTGCTTGGTTGCCGGACGAGCGGACTAGCACGCTTTTTTCAACAGTGTCGCTGAGTTCACCGTCACTGACGGTAAGTCTGAGTCTGTATGCGCCGCTGGCAATGGGAGTAAAAGAGGTCTGTTGAGCCGTTGAGTCGGCTAATTGCACTTCTGCCGGGGAGGAGAGTACGGTCCACTGATAGGTCAGCGTGTCGCCGTCGGGGTCGCTGCTGGCCAAGGCACTCAAAGGCACGGCGCTGTTGACGCCGACGACGATATCTGGGCCGGCCTTAGCAATCGGGGCTTGGTTGCTAAGGTTCGAGACCGATATGCGGATCGAATCGGGGTCGCTGCTGAGCGCGCCATCGCTGACGATGAGGATGAAGATATATGTTCCGGCGACCGAAGGCGTGAAACTGAAACGGGGTTGCGTCTCGGGAAAGACGGTGGGGACCGGATTCTCGCTGGCCGCCCGCCAGGTAAAACTTAATGAGGTGCTTTCGGGGTCCGTGCTCAGCGAACCGTCTACGGAGACTTCTTGCGCCAAGGCCGCTTGCTGGTCGGCGCCGGCCTCGGCGACGGGCGCCTGGTTGGGTGCAGGCGGCGCGGGTGGCGCGCTGCACTGCAAGAGCAGCGCGGAGAGGGCGAAAAAGAATACGGCACGGACCGGGATGGCAAAGTGAAGGAACATGACCGGGCTTTTCTCAAGGGGGATTGTCGGCGGGGAGCCGTCCAAGCCCAATAATACATCTGCAGGTCCTAGCTGTCAATCGGTGGGGAGGGCAGGGTGACAAAAGATGGCGGCGATTATATATTGATCGGAGATGGAACCGGCAACTGTAGATGTCAACTTGGGGCTTTTCGACGGCGAGGTGAGCCATGCCCGAATAAATACGGCTGTCGCCAAGGGAGACAAGAGCGTCCTCTTCGGCGAACAGACCCGGTTGCCCTATTTTCCCGATGACGAACCCCTGCCAAAGCTGCATGCCGGTGACCCGTTGGTCCTGCTGTTCTGGAAGGTATTGCGCAAAGTTCCCGAGAATCTGCGCACCGCCTTGATCGAAGCCCCTTTGAGTCTGACGCTAGTGCGCGACGATACGCTATTGCATTTCGAGAATTACCGTTGCCATCAAGCGCTGCATATCGGTTGTCGCCGCCGTACGATCTATCTGCCCGAAATACTCCTGCACGCTGCCGAGGATCGCGGCTACGACTATTGGGCGATCGCCGAGGGCGTCATCTACGCGGGGTGGATGATCATGGACTATCTGCTGTTGGTAGACGTGCTCAAGGAATACGCCGAACTGGCGCGCAAACTGCCTGGGTATCGCCTGGGCGAGGCATTGCAGACCCGCTTGGTCGATGACCACAACAACCACCGGCGCGATCACGCGTCGGCGGGGCGTTCGGAGGTCGCTGAGTTTATTGACGGATATAAGGGAAAACTATTAAGGGTAACGCCCGAGCAAGGGGCGAACGAGGATGTGTTCGCTCTGGCGCGCGGCATCTTCGACTCGGAGTTGGAACAGCGCTGGGCCCATGACAAGATGGAACGCATAGCGCAGGTCTTCAGCTACCCCCGGCTCTTTCTCTTCGATCGCGATATCATCCACGGCACCGCCCGCGCGTTGGCCGAGGCCAAAGGGCTCGAGATTGAGCCTCGGAGCTTTGCTGACGCACTGCACGATTACCACGACGTGCTGCGTTTCGAGTCGCATCCGCTGATGACGACCTTGGGTAAGGCCGTGGTGCCCAAACCGCGGGCGGTATTTTTGCAGACCGTCGTGCGCCTCGGGATCATCGGGTTGCGCGGGTTTTTCGAAGCGTATGGTCGTGACGAACCGGGGGTGCGCGACCTGGTGCATCCGTTGTGGATGTATCTGTGCTCGCTCAGTTCTGATCCGGCGGGGATCTTTTCGCGGGCGGGGCGTTTGCGGGCGGTGGGACGCGAGGCGCTGGACGAGACACTCGATGGCCACCTCGCCGGTGTGCTGATCCGCCTAGACGGGGCGGAAAACTATATGCAGTTGGTCCGCGAGGTAGCGGCGATGGGGGAAGTCGTGCGTGCCGAATTACAGGCGTTGATCTCCGTCCAGCGCTTGCTCGAAGAGGACGAGTGGGAAGCTTTTAAGGGGCGCAAGCAGGCGATCGTCGCCAACGCCTGTCGGGCCCTTGAAGACCTCTCCAGCAGCGAAGATGGCGGCGCGTCGGAGCGCGTCAATTTGCACGAGGACGAGAAAATTCGATCGCTGATCTCTGATCGTCCGCATCGCTTGACCTCGGATCCCAGTGGAGTAATGATGTATTTAAGGACCTATAAGAATTCGTTGAACCGCTTCGGGGCGGCTGACCCGGATTCGGATTTTCTGTTGGCCTCGATCCTGGTGCGGTTGGACCAGGCGGACGAGTATCCCGAATTGCTCGAACGGGTGTTTGAAATCGGCACGCCGGCCTTTACGGCGCTGCACAATGTCTTTGAGCAGATACCCGAGCGCGATATGAAAAAACGGGAAATACTCAAACAGGCGCGGATCCTTTGGAGCAGATTGCTGGCCAAAGCCCGGGCTAAGACGAAGGGGGGAAAATGAGGGGATTCGTCGCGATAGTTGCGACCACCGTAGGTTTGGCGGCATGGGGTTGTTTGCCTTTTGGCGGCGGTCGACCGCAAAGCGCGGAATTGACGGCGGCAGCTCGAGAACTGGTGCAGGTCGCCCAGGGCAGTGGTGCAACGATCGACTGGATCGGGTTGCGTGACGGTGGGGGCGACCGGAGCGAGGCCGTCAAGGTGCTAGATGATTATTTGGTGTCAGCGCTTTTACAAGCCGAAGTGGCGTTGGTTTTGGCGGACACGGTGGGTGGGAAGTGGTCAGATGGCGGCGTGCTCGACTTAAACCGGGGCGAGGGAGCGTTGGTTTTGGGCGGGCGTTTGCAGGGGGATGCCCCCTGGATGTACGTGCGGCTCTTCCTCGTTGAGAGAGACGGCGGCAAGCTCGTGGCGAAGCGAACGGTTCGGGTGCCCGAAAGCGAAGTTAACGACGAAGTGGCGCTGCGTGCGAAGGCCAACGGCGGTGCGGATGACACGATCCCGGTACAGGCTGACCTGCACTTGATCGTTAAGCGGGTAGAAGGCGGTGTCGACGAGATCGTTGAGCTGGCCGAGGGCGCGCAACTGCAACAAGGGGATCGATTGCAATTGCGCTATAAACTGCACAGGGACGTCGAGGTCTACGCTTTCCTCTATGATTCGGAAGGCACGCTCGAAGTGGTGGTCCCGGAGCAATTCGTCTATTCGGGGATCGAGCAATATGGGCCCAGCGAAAATGGCTGGATTACCCTACAGGAGAGCGACCGGGTCTACACACTTTATTTTCTCGCCGGGCCGCGCCTCTTGGAGGAAAATACCGGCGAGCTCTTTGAGCGACTCGGTGAACTGATTCAACAGCGCCAAGTCGATCGCTTCAATGGGTTGGAAAATATAGACCAAACGATCGTGGAATTTCTCCGGCGCTCCTACCAGGAGGACTCGGTCATCGCAGTGCAGAGGGGAAGCGAGGGGATCGCGGTGGGGCGGCCGGAGACGATCGTCTACGACGACGGTACTCGTCTGCCGAGTCAGGCGGAAATACTCAAGGGCACGCCCGTGCTGGCGCGTGCCCTGAGTTTTTCGGTGCAATAAGCGTCTTTTAGAGGACCGCGGCGACCGACTCGCAGAAGTACTCGAGGTTGGTGCTGGTGAGCCCGGCAACGTTTATGCGGCCGCCGCCTACGATATAGATCGCGTATTTTTCCCGCAATGCCTCGACCTGCTCTGTGCCCAATCCCGAAAAAGAGAACATGCCGCGTTGTTGTTCGATAAAGGAGAAGTTGCGTTCGATGCCCTTGACTTTCAGCCCTCTGACCAATTCCACGCGCATGTCGTTGATGCGCTTGCGCATCTGGGCGACTTCGCCTTCCCACTGCGCGCTAAGTGCTTCATCGCCGAGTATTTCGCTGACGATCGCCGAGCCGTGGGCCGGGGGGTTTGAATAGCTGGTGCGTACGGCGATCTTGAGGTGACTCATGGCCTTGGCCGCCGCGTCCCGGTCGGCGCCGACCAATGTCAGGGCGCCAACGCGTTCTTTGTACAGCCCAAAATTCTTCGAGAATGAACTGGCGATCAGCAATTCGCAACCCGGTCGGCTGAGCGCTTCGAGGCCGACGGCGTCTTCGCGCAAGCCGTCGCCCAGGCCTTGGTAGGCGAAATCGACCAGGGGCAGCAGATTGCGTTCGGCGATGATATCGGCGATATGTCCCCAGCAGGCTGGGCTCGGGTCGGCGCCGGTCGGGTTGTGGCAGCAGCCGTGCAAAAGCACGATGTGCCCCTCGGGTATTTTGGTTAGTGCGGTAAGCAAGGCCGATTCGTTGAGTCCATTGGTCTCTGCGTCGAAATAGGGATAGGTCTCGACTTGCAGTCCGGCCGCTTGAAAGATCTTGGGGTGGTTGGCCCAGGTCGGTTCGCTGAGCCAAATCGGCCGGTCGCCATAGTGCCGGGCGAGGAAGTCGCCGGCGATGCGCAGGGCGCCGGTGCCCCCTGGGCTTTGCACGGTGACGGCGCGCTCGCAGGAGAGAATCTCATGCTCTGGTCCAAGTAATAGCTTGCGCACCGCGATCCCGTATTCGGGGCTACCTTCGATGGACAGGTAGCTCTTGCTCTTTTCATTGGCAAGGATGCGCTCTTCGGCGGTTTTTACTGAGTCGAGGATCGGCGTCTGGCCGCTGCTGTCCTGGTAGACGCCGACACCGAGGTTGATTTTGTCGGGGTTGCTATTGCTTTTAAAGGCCGCGCTGAGCCCCAGGATGGGGTCGGCCGGCGCCATTTCCAGCTGTTCGAACATTATCGCCTTTCTGTGGGTGGACGGGCTGGCTGAGGGCATCCCCTCGCTCATACACGCATCGCTACGCGATACGCGCCCTTCGGGAGTTCGGAGCGCAGAAAGCGCTGCGGACTCCGTTGGTGTTGCGGTTGGCGCGATAAAAAATAAGGTAAAAAGGAGAAATTCGCTAAGATCTTGGACGACTACGAACCAAAGGACTGGTGGGATAGTTCGCTGGATCAACGCCGTCTATAGGTGGTAAATACCAGGTCTGCTTCCGGTCGTTCCTCGACCACTTCCCATTCGCTTTTGTCCCAAGCCGGAAAATACGCGTCGCCCTCGACTTCGATCGGCAAATGCGTCAGGATCATCTCGTCGGTCAGTGGCAAGGCGAGATTGTAGATTTCCGCGCCGCCGAGGATAAAGAGTTTTTGCGCGTCGCGTTGTCTGGCGGTGGTGATAACCTGTTGTAGGTCTTGGCAAATGATCACCCCCTCGTCGGAGATGTAGGCGGGGTTGCGGCTGAGGATGAAGTTGAGGCGGCCGGGCAACGGGCGCACTTGGAAGGACTCGTAGGTTTTGCGGCCGGCGACGACCGGGTGCCCTTTGGTTGTGCGGCGAAAGTGTTTCATGTCGGCTGGATAGTGCCAGGGGATGCTATTGTCGCGGCCTATGACCCTGTTCTTACTCAGGGCGGCGATAATGACGGTTTTCAAGCGTGCGGGTCTCCCGGGTGGAAAAAGGGGTGGATGAAGGGGTGGACGGAATCTTTTGCTTCGGAGACGGTGCCGGTAAAAATAACCTTGCCCTGGTCGAGCATGATCAGGCGGCCGTCGAGCCTTTCGATGCTGAGTAGTTCGTGCGTGACAATGATAATCGTGGTGCCGAGCGCGCGGTTGATTGTCAGCAGCAGTTCGTCAATTTCGGCCGCAGTGACGGGGTCTAGGCCGGCGCCGGGCTCGTCGCAAAAGAGGATTTTGGGGTCCATGACCATCGCCCGGGACAAGGCGGCACGTTTGCGCATTCCACCCGAGAGTTCGTCGGGATAACGGTCGTAGGCGTGCTCGAGCCCGACTAGGGAGAGTCGGGTACGGACGATGTCGGCGATCAGATCGGGAGTGAGGTCGGTATGCATTTCGAGCGGTAGGGCGATATTCTGGCCGATGGTCAGCGAATTGAATAGGGCCCCGTATTGAAACATCACACCGAATTGTCTGGTGAGGGCGGTGCGCGTTTCTTCATCGAGATCGGTGGCGTCCTGGCCGAGTACCTCGATCCGCCCGGTGCGGGGTTGGACCAGACCGATAATGCTTTTCAGCAGGGTACTTTTTCCGCAGCCGCTGCCGCCTAGTACAATGGCGATTTCGCCCTTTGCCACTTGTACATCAATGCCATTTAGGACCGTGGTTTCGCCGTAGGCGACACTGAGTGCGCTGATGTCGATGGCCGGGTTTACCATTTCAGATAGAAGACCAGGCCCCAGAAGGCGTCGAGGATAATTATGCCGAAGAGGGAGGTTACGACCGATGAGGTCGTAGCCTGGCCGACGCCGGCCGCGCCACCACTGAAGTTGAGGCCGCGGTGTACGGCGATTATGGTGATGATCCAGGCGAAGGAAATACTTTTGACCAACCCGGTGAGTAGGTCTTTGAGGAAGAGCGCCGAAAAAACCTGGTTGAGGAAGGTCGTGACGGGTATGTCCATCGAGACGAGGCCGACCAAGGTGCCGCCAAGAATACCGAGTAGGTCGGCCATAATGGTTAAGAGCGGCATGCACAGGAGCATCGCCCACATTTTGGGTACGGCGACAAAGCGCAGCGGATCGAGCCCCATGGTCTGTAGGGCATCTAATTCTTCGGTGAACTTCATCGTAGAAATCTCGGCGGCGATCGCCGATCCGGACCGCCCGGAGACCATTATCGCGGTCATTAGCGGGCCCAACTCGCGGGTTAGACCGATGCCGAGCAGGTCGGCGACGAATATGTCGGCCCCGAACTGGCGCAGTTGCGCGGCCGATTGCAGGGCCGAGACTGCACCGATGAGAAAGAGGATCAAACCGACGATCGGCAGGGCCTGGGCACCGATGGTGTGGGATTGTTCGATAAAACTGCCTTTGCGGATTCCGCCGCGCCGATAGAGGGACTGCACCGAGAAAACGGTCAAGTCCGCGGTCAGGTAGAGGAAGCCGGCGGTCTCTGCATAGGCGCGGTCGAGGCGGTCTCCGAGCTTTTCGAGTACGGTGGTCTTTGGAGGCGTTGGCGGGGTCGATGGCGACGGCGGAGTGACGAAGTCGAAAAAGGGCTGAAGGCGCTCGGGCAACCCGGTGAGGTCGAGGTCTTTGCCCAAGCTCCGGGCGATGGCGGGCAAGCCGCGCAGGAATACCACGCCGGAAGTATCGAGTTGGCTGATTTGGCTCAACTCGGCTCTCAGGGATGGGTGGGGATGGGCTGCGATGAGCGCGCGGATATCGGGGGGCAGGGCGCCAATGGTCTTTAAGGTTAGGGGACCGCTTAGCGAGATCCCGAGGTCGTCGCTTTGTGCTGCGGTCATAGCAGGTAGACAAAGCGCATGAGAACCTGTTGTCTGGCCTGCAAGCGCACGATCGGTTTTACGCGTTCGAAGTTGAGGACGATATCCATATTGACAAAGCGGCTGAGCAGCAGGCGCAAGCGGTTCTCGAAGGTGAACTCCCAAGCGCTCGTGGCCACCTCCGGGATCAGGATGTCGAATTCTGAGTCCAGGCTGAGGTAGCGCGAAAAATGCGCGTTGAGGATCAACAGGGCTTCAACGCCGGTGGTCGAGGTGTCGAGCAATTTGCGGGCTACCGTGCGGTCGGTGTCGAGGGCAAAGGTCTCTGTTACATAGCTCTGTCGCGCCCCGATACCGACGCGCATGTCCAGGGTCAGCGGGAAGCTGCGGATAAGCTGCGAGTTGATGCCGATCCCTTGGCGGAGTTCGAGCGGGCTTAGGGCGGGCGACAGCGTGAACTCATTGAGCCCGGTCCGGGAGCTTGCGATATTGCCGAGGGCGTCGCGGATCAGCAGGGTCTGCGGCTGGTCGAAGCGGGCTTGGGTTGCGAATAGCTTGGTATTGATGACGCCGCGCAAATAGGGGCCGACGCGTTCGGAGAAGCGGTAAATATATGTGGCGCGGACCTCAAATTCATCGATGGACTTGCGAAAGGCATCACCTTCTTCGCGCGTGAAGCCTTCTTCAAAGATCAGCCGTAGATTGGCGAAATGGGGGTCGGAGCTGTAGATGCTGCGACCAAAGATCTGGGTTGAAAGCGAGATGACCGAGAGGTCCTCGCCGGTCGTGTTTTGCGAAGTCGAAAGCTGGGTCGAACCGCTCAATTGCCAGTTGGTCTTCCAGTGGGAACCCATTGCTTGACCCAACAGACCTCGCAAGGTCGGGGGATAGAAGCCGATGAAAGTGTTGTCGCCGACGTTGGCTACTAGGTTGCGCTGGACCAGTTCACCTGGTTCGAGGCGGACGCTGAATTTGCGTCGGGTCGATATATTATCGCCGACGCGCACCACGGTATAGGTGCCCGGGGGCAAGAGCCAGGTCTTGACGGCCTCGCCGCGCTCTTCCTCGATACCGAAACCGATGCCGTAGTTTTCCTGCTGGTCCTCCCAGTAGAGTTCATACGACTCGTTGAGCGAGGTGCGGTTTTCGTCGATGACGTTGATGACGAGGCCAGCCCAGAAGGGCTTCAACAGGGTGGTCATGCCTTCTTCGATCGGTATCGTTCGGCTCATCATTTGCGCGTCGGTGCCGGTACCGACGAGTACTTCGTAGAAGCCCGGCGAGAGCAGTACGCCGGTGCCCGGCGAGGCTTCGGCGATGCGCTTGTTGCCCTGAAATACGCGGAAGCTGGGTTCGTTGAGGGCATTGGTCATCGCCGGGACGAAAAGAAAACCTTTGCCCTTGGGGATCATGGTTGGGTCGAGCTCTAACTGGCCACGAGTCGGCGGACTTAGCCACGTGTAGCTCTTGTCTTGTGCTGTCGCACCGCCGGCAAAGAGCAGGCCGGCGAGGGCGATATAGAACAGGCGCAATAACATGAGTGCGGGTCCTAGGGGCTGAGCTTGCCCGGTATAATTTCGTAGTCGTTGGAATCGGTGTCGATCAACAAGGTAGTATCGGGCTCGGATGTGGCGTTCAATCCATTCGTGGACGAGGTCAATTCCCCTAAGGCCTCGTTCAGACTCGAGCGCTGTTGATTGAGGAAGACGAAGTCGATCGAGCGAATGGATTTTTTCATTTGCTCGCCGAGGAGCACGCTGAAGGCGGAGACGGTGTGCTTCATCTCTGGGAAGAAGACATTGCGTTCCTCGTCAAAGTCGGTCTGCCAGATAACGTGGCCGTCCTCTTGCCGTACTAGTTCCATGCTCATGGCCAGATGGGCCGCCCATACATCGCCGCTATCAAAGCGTTCGATGGCCTTGATCCTGCCGTTGAACACATATTGCGGGCGTCGATCGTAGAAATCGCGATCCCCGCCGATATAGGTGAAAAGGTTGGCTTGACGCAGATATTGTTTGACGACGTCGGTGAGCAGGTCCGCGGGACGCTCGGTCCAATGATGGAAATTGTCGTGTTGAAGCTCGTATTGGTCGCGGCGGACGATGATCTCTTTGCGGTTGTAGGCTCTTGGAGCTTCGAAACCTTTGATCTGAATCTGGAAGGCATAGGGGCGTGTGGAATTTTCGATATCGTTGCGCATGGGCTCGACGTTGAGCATATAGAGGCGCCGCTGGGGTAGCTCGGCCTTGCCGCCGAGCAGGTGTGTGCACCCCGATAACAACGAGACCGACATGGTTATGAAGCCCCAAAAGAGCAGGTGTTTATTCGCTCGCACTGCTGCTGCTTCCCCGGATGAGTACGGACGGATTGTCGCGGATAAGTTCAGTGGTCTCGCGCACGTTTTGTAAGGTCTCCTCCAGATCCTGCATCGCACGCAGGAGGTTTTGCCGGCTGGCGCCGACCGTTTGGTCGATGCCGACGAAAGTCCGGTCGATATTGGTGACCATGGTGTCCATCCGAGCGATCAGTTGGGGAAAAGGTCCGTCCATTTGTTGGCGTAGTTGGTGCATTGTCACCTGTAGGTCGGCCACGGTTTGTTGCAGCTTGGCGCCGACGAGCAGGTTGTGCAGCGAGTCGGTGGTCACCGCCAGAGTCGCGCTCGCCTGGGAGAGCGAACGGGTGGTCGCGGCGATATTATTTGCCGTCTCGTCTACGGCGAGTCGGTTGTCCTGGACCAAGGTGTTGGCGGTGGCCATCAAGTCACCGGTATTGCGCAGCAGATCGGTGAAGACGCGTTGGTTCTCGCCGCCGAGCAATTTATTGAGATTGTCGACGGACTGTTCGATTTTTATGCTGAGGACTTCGGCGCGTTCCTGTATGTTGCTGAAAAAAGTTTCGCTGGCGGTAATATTGGAGCCGGGGAGAAGCTCTTTGGCGCCATTGCTGCCGCCGAAGAGCTCGATATACTTCAGGCCCGTTATGCCCAATGAGGCCATGCGTGCTTCGGTGTCGGTGCGAATGGCATTTTCGGCTTTTTGGCTCTCGACCGAAATGGCGACAACGACCTTGGTCAGGTCTTCGGGGGAGATATAAATACCCTCGACCCGGCCGACATTGAACCCGAGATACTTGACCGAGGCTCCTTTGTTGAGACCGCTGACCGCTACGCCGGTGAATTCGATATTATAGGAATCGCGTTGGTGCAGGAGGTGGCTGCCGGCGACTACGATAAAAAAGAGCGCCAATACACTACTAGATATTATAAAGAATAGGGCGAGGCGTATTTTCTGAGCCCTGGTAGCCATAAAAGAGTATTGGGAAAGAGATGAAATTAGAAAGAAATGGGTAAATCGACCGAGTTTGGGAATATGGGCAATATGATAATCCGAGGCAAGGATAATTGCGATGTGAATAAGATGGTCAGACGGGCGGTAAGATGATGTTCAAAGCCTTGGGACAGATCTCGATGCTTAGCGGGCTTTCGCCGAGGTGTTCGCCGTCTGCGTGCACGACCCTTTTATGCTCGGTGTAGATCTCGATTTTGGCGGTTCTTTCGACGCGTACGGCGGGATGAGCGATATGTTGGCCGGTGAAAAGGCGAGGCAAAACGGATAGAATGGTCCATCGGGGGACATTGTCGATGATCACGACCTCGAAGAGCCCGTCGGTGGGGTCGGCTCCAGGGGCGATTTGCAGGCCGCCGCCATAACTGCGGGTATTGGCGATGGATACTTGCAATACTTCTTGTTCTATCTCGCCGAAATCCCCGCGCAAGCGCACACGTGGCGCCTGATAGCGGGCGGTATGGCGCCATGTCTCTATAAGATAACCGGCTGTCCCAGATAAGGGCACCTGGCCATTGGCCATTCGCTCGCTTATTTCGGCGTCGAAACCAAATGCGGCGACCGTGGCGAAGAAACGATTCCCGACCTGGCCTAGGTCGATCGCTCGTGGTTGTCCTTTGAGCAGACAGTGCACGGCGGCGTCAATCTTGCGCGGCACAGCCAGTGCGCGGGCTAGGTCATTGGCCGTGCCAAAGGGCAGCAGGCCAAGCGCGGTTTGTGAACCGGCGAGCGCGGGTAAGACCTCACCGATCGTGCCATCGCCCCCGCAGACGATGAGTCTGTCGGCGTGCTCGCGGACTGCTTGGCGGGCCAATTCCGTGCCGTGCCCCTTCTCGTGTGTATAGCGCAATTCGACCGCTTGGCCGGCGGCTTGCAGGGCCAGAGTGGCTTGCTCGGCGACCGCGCGACCACGGCCGCCGCCAGCTACCGGATTGGCGATTAGGATCCAGCGTTGCGTCATTGGGGTTTGCTTGCTCTTTTGTCATTAACCTGCGAGGGGGCAAAATCGCCATAGCTTGGCTCGCCCCTTGCCCCTCGGCGCTTAGTCGCCGCATGCAGTATATTATAACACATTAGGTGGTAGTGCAGCGAGCATTGGGAGATTATGGCCAAACAAAAAAACACACCTCCGGACAAAGCGGCCGCTCGGCGGCGGGAGCTAATAAAGCAAGTCAAACATCCCTATATTACGGGGCAGGGCTTAGACCGCCAGCGCCGCGCAGCGGAAGGGGGAGATCGCGAATCGGGGGCATCGCCTACCAATCCATGAGCTTCCTTGTGGAGGACCATTCAGCGCACTATATTATAACCCCAATATAAACTCCGTCTTAGCCCTATCCTGGCCACCGGGCCTACCGCTGTCAGAGATGGGGCTTTTGTCCTTTATGATCAGAGAATTTTACCAAGACCGCACCGTGTTATTGACCGGGGGCACTGGGTTTTACGGTCAGGGACTGACCGCTAAGATTCTGCGCTATTTGCCCGAGATAAGACGGCTGTATCTAATCCTGAGACCAAGCCGAGGCCCCGATGGGGTCGCTTTGCCGGTTGACGAGCGTTTACAGGGCCTTTTTGAGCAAGTCGTCTTTGATCGTTTTCGCCGTGAAGACCCGGCCGCTTTCGCTGTTGCGCGTGGCAAGGTGCGGGCGCTCGCCTGTGATATGAGGGCCCCTGGCCTCGGCTTAGACGATGAGTCGAGGGCTGAATTGCTCGGCGAAGTCGACCTTATTATTGGCAATGCGGCCAGCGTCACTTTCGATGAAGCGCTCGATTCCGCTATTCAGTTCAATTCCCTGGCGCCGCAAGAGCTTTTGCAGTTAGCCCGAGAGGGTGCCAAAAAACCCGTTTTGGTGCACGTGTCCACCGTTTATGCGAATGGGCGTCAGACCGGGTCGATTCCAGAGCAGCCGCTGGCCATCGATCGGACCGTGCAGCAATTGATCGACGGCAACGTGCAGGGGGGCCCCTTCGTGCCAGAAGACGAGGTCGCCAACGCGCAGGCGCATTGCCGGGCGATACGCGAACGGGCGGAAAGCCAGGAGCAACAAGGGGAATTCCGCCGCGAGATCGTCGAAAAGAGCTATAGCCGCGAATTATCGGACAGCCGTTTGCAAAAGCTGTTAGCTGATCGCAGCCGGCGTTGGACTGAAAGCGAGTTGGTTAAGGAGGGGATGCGTCGGGCCAGGCTCTACGGTTGGAACGATGTCTATACCTTTACGAAGGCGATGGGAGAGCAATTGTTGGTCAAGCACCGGGGCGAGGTGCCGCTGGTCATCGTGCGGCCCAGTACCACTGAGGGCGCGCTGACAGACCCACATCCAGGCTGGATTCACGGCCTGAAGGTGACCGATCCACTGGTCGTAGCCTACGGTCGGGGATTGGTTTCCGATTTTCCGGCCGCGCTCGGCGCGCCGATGGACCTGGTCCCGGTAGATATTGTCGTCAATACGGTGCTGACGGCGGCGACAAGGGCCCACAGCGACGGGGTGGAGGTTTATCACGCCGCGACGAGCGGCGAGAACCCGTTGCCCAATACGCGGATGTTCAAGTATATCAAAGCGTATTTCGAGGAATTTCCGCTACTAAACAAGGACGGGACTTGCCCTGAGTTGGTGGATTGGACCTTTCCATCGGTGCAGCAATTCCAGCGGGTCTTTAATTGGAGATACCTCTATCCGTTGAAATTAAAACAACGAATCTACGACCGCCTGCCCGAGCGTTGGGCGTCCGCGAGTAAGAAGCGACGGCTGGCGGCGATCAACACGCGGCTCAAACGGGTGCAGTATTTCACCGATCTGTTTAGCCCTTATACGACCTTGGATTGCCGCTACGAGGCCGTGCGGATGTTGGCTCTTTACGAGTCGTTGCCACCGGAAGAGCAGCGGATCTTCAATATGGATGTGCGGCAGATAGATTGGTTCGAGTATTACCAAAAGACCCACCTGCCCGGTCTGCGCCGTCATGAATTGGGCGGGGGAGGTGATGAGGAGCCATTGCGGGCGGCTCCTGGGGAAGAAATGGGTGGCGAGGAAAGCCGTTGGCAGATTGAAGAGGAGATCCGCACCATTCCGGATCTCTTGCGCGCGGTCAGCAGTCGGTATGCGGCTAAGACCGCGTTGCAGATAGAACGCCCGTCGGGTTGGAAGCGGGTTAGTTATGGCGAATTGTTGGGCAATGCCGAAACTATGGCACGCTACTGGCAGGCCGAGGGTTTGTCGAGCGGGGACCGGGTTTTATTGTGCGGAGAAAATAGTCCGGAGTGGGTTGTCGCTTATATGGCCGCGAGCCTTCTCGGCCTAGTGGTAGTGCCGGTCGATCCGCAGACCCGCGAGGTGGATATCTGGGCTTTGTGCGATTTTGTCGAAGCTCGCGCGCTTATCGTTACAGAGAAACGCTTCTCTCAGCTGTCCCCTGAGGGCGTGATCGCCCACAAGCAGATGTCCTTTAATAGTATTGACCGCGAGGGCATGTCTTTTGGCGGCAAGGAGTCTACTGGCTCGGCGGTCGGGAGAGGAAGCTGGCAGGCTGCGCGGGTCGAGCCCGATGATTTGGCCTCGATAATTTTCACCTCTGCTATTGAACCGCGCGGGGTAGAACTGAGTCACGGCAACTTCGTTGCGAATCTATTGGTCTTGGCCGAAGTGCAAGCACTTTACGAGCAAGACCGCGTGCTTTCGACGCTGCCTTTACACCACGCACTCGAATTTACGGGCGGCTTGTTGGTGCCGCTTTTGGGGGGGGCGACGATTACCTATTTAGAGGCCCTCAATAGCCGCGAGATTTTGCGGATGATGCGAGACACAGGCACGACGGCCCTGTTGACTGTGCCGCGCCTGTTGCGGATTGTGGCCGATCGTATCACGCGTTTGCGGCCGCCAGAGGAGCGGGAACCGGCGCTGGCCAGATTGCGTTTGCTCGTTAGTGGCGGTGCGGCGCTGACGGAGGAATTGCGCCTCACTTATGAACGACTGGGGGTGACGGTATATCAGGGCTATGGATTAAGCGAGGCCGCGCCGGTCGTTGCGGTGAACGCACCGGGGCAGTGCAAGGCGTTGTCGGTGGGGAAAGTGTTGCCCGGGCAGGAGGTGCGGGTTGCCGACCCGAACAAGCTTGGTGTCGGCGAGATTCTGGTGCGGGGCGCTAATGTGACGCGGGGCTATTTCTCCCGCTCCGATCTGAGCCAAGAGCTATTGTCCGACGGGTGGATGCACACCGGCGATTTGGGCTATTTAGACCGCGAGGGATATCTTTTTATAGAAGGTCGTTGTAAGGATTTGATCGTTACGGGCGCCGGTAAAAATATCTATCCGCAAGAGGTAGAATCTCTATATGCTGATTTGCCGCACGTAGCCGAGTTAGCGGTCGTCGGCGTGTTTGCCGAGCGCACTGAAGGCGAAGAAGTGCATGGGATTGCGGTGCTCGAACGGGGTGGGCAGGAGCAAGAGGTGTTGCGGGAGGCCGTTATTGGGAGCGTCTACGAAATCGCGCGTTCGCTGCCGAGTTATCACCGGATTCACCGGCTACACATCTGGACGCACCCCTTGCCGCGCACTGACGACGGGGCCGTAGATCGTCAGGCGTTACTCGTCGAACTCGAAGGGGATTTGCGAACGAGCACGGAGCCGATAGACTCGTTGCCGCCGTGGGAACAGGCAATCTATCGGCGGATCGGTCAGATTTCGGGTTTGAGCCCTGGCGAGGTCGCCGCGCACGCCGATGTGCCGCTCGATACTGTGCTGGATTCGCTGATGGCTGTGGAATTCGCCGCGTTGCTCGAAACGCGTTTGGGGATCCGTCTTAACGGAATGGACCGTTCACAGGATACCTTGCGAAAGGTGCTGGCCCCGTATGAATCGGACCTTAAGGGAGTGGTCGATTGGGGGGTGGAGGGGCAAGCATCCGGGTACTGGGCGCAGACCCTGGAGGCGGTGCCTGAGGCGGTGCCTGAGGCGGAAAAAATAGCCAGCACCGGCAAGAAAATGGTGCAAGGGGCCGTATGGGGGGTGGGGGGGTCCTTGTTTCGCAAATACTTCGACATTGGCGCCAGCGGGTTGCAGCATTTGCCACAGGATCGACCCTATTTGATCGCCGCCAACCACGCCAGCCATCTCGATGGCCCGAGCGTCTATGCGGCGGTGCGTTCCCGGGTGGACGAACTCAATGTCATCGCCGCGCAAGATTATTTCACCGACGCGGAGTTGGGGGGCTGGTTTTCAGATGCTCTAGTCAACGCCGTGCCGCTCGATGGCCACGGCGATTTCGCGCAAAGCCTGGTACGGGCACGACAGTTGGTCGGTGTCCGGCGGCCGCTGCTAGTCTTTCCCGAGGGGACCCGCTCCGCAAGCGGGCAATTGCAACCCTTTAAGGCCGGTGTCGGGCTGTTGGCCTATGAGATGGGTGTGCCCGTGGTGCCCTTGCATATCGCCGGCACTGAGGAAGCATTGCCGCGGGGTAGCCGCAAGCCGGCGAGCCATCCCTTGCGACTGCTCTTCGGCCTGCCCCTCGAAATAGACGCTTTCAAAGGGCGCGACGATGCTTTGAATGCCTACGAGGTCTATCGCGAGATCGCCGAGTCGCTCAAGCGGCAGATCGAGGCGTTGGGGCGAAAGAATATCTGATATGTATCCCTATCTGCTTGAGATCGGCCCGATTACCATCGCCAGTTTCGGCGCGATGGTCGCATTGGGTTTTATCGCCGCGCTGTACATCCTGAATCTGGACTTCAAACGAAAAGGGTTCGATGACGAGTTGGGCTCGACGATTATCACGACCTGTATGGTCGGCGGCGTGCTCGGGGCCAAGCTCTACTTCGTCCTATTCGAAACACCGCCGAACCAAGACTGGGAGACTATTTTTGGCCAAGTATTTTCGGGTTATGGCCTGACTTGGTATGGCGGTTTTGTCGTTGCTTCAGCTGGGGTCATCTGGCAAATTCGCCGCCATAACGTGCCGCTGGGCCAGGTCGTCGACTCGGTGAGCATCGCGCTGGCGCTGGGCTATGCGATTGGGCGGATCGGTTGTCAATTGGCTGGCGACGGTGACTATGGCGTAGCGACCGACCTGCCCTGGGCGATGGCCTATCCGGACGGCGTGGTCCCGACGCTGGAAAAGGTACATCCCGCGCCGGTCTATGAAACGCTCTCGCACTTAGGGATCGCAGGGTTGCTCTGGAGTTTGCGGATGCGCATTCAACCGCCGGGGCTTCTGTTCGCCATCTATCTGGTATTGGCGGGGGGCGCGCGATTTATGGTGGAGTCGATCCGGTTGAACCCGCGGGTCCTTTGGGGGTTTAGTGAAGCGCAGTTGATCAGCATCGCCTTTATGGTGTTTGGTTTATTTTTGGCGGCTCGGTTGCATTTTAAGGTTAAGGAAGAGTCAAATTGACGGAAAAAGTGCGGTATCCCCGCGTATCGAGCTTTAAAAAAACGGACGATTTTCGCGCCCATCTCGAGAAGGTGGATGCGGTGATGCCCTGTGATGATGCTATTGAGACGGCCCCGGCTTCGCCGCTGGCGCAGTCGGCCGAAGTCGGCGGGGTGCGCATCGGCAACCGCTTTGCGATCCAGCCGATGGAGGGTTGGGACGGCAATGAAAAGGGCGAGCCTAGTGATTTGACCCGTCGCCGCTGGCGAAATTTCGGTCTCAGCGGCGCCAAACTGATTTGGGGCGGGGAAGCTTTCGCGGTCGTGCCGGAGGGGCGCGCCAATCCGAACCAACTAATGGCGCTGGAGGGAAATCGCGCGGGCATGGCCGAGTTGCGCGACATTCTACTCGCGGCCCATAACGAGCGCTTTGGTAAGACCGATGACGTGTTATTGGGTTTGCAGTTGACGCATTCGGGGCGCTTCTGCCGGCCCTTTCGCAAGGACCGGATGGAACCGGCGATCCTCTATCGCCATCCGATTCTCGATCGCAAATTCGGTATCGACGCCGATTATCCATTGATCGAAGACGCCTATATCGAAATGTTGATCGACCGCTATGTCGTCGCCGCGAAGATCGCCTGGGAATTGGGCTACCACTTCGTCGATGTCAAGCATTGCCACGGCTATCTTGGACACGAGTTTCTGGGGGCATTTACCCGCGAGGGGCCCTATGGTGGTTCTTTTGAGAATCGCACGCGTTTTGTTCGCCAGATTATCGCGGGGATTCGCGCCGAAGCTCCGGGCCTAGGGATCGGTGTACGTTTGAGCCTCTTCGATTTTGTGCCATTTATGCCTGATCCAAACGAAGGGGAGGATGGCAAGCTGGGGCGGGGCATACCCGAACCGCATACGGACTTTCTGCCTTATCAATACGGCTTCGGGCTGTCTCAAGATGATCCGCTGCAAATCGATTTGGGAGAAGCGGAACAGTTTATTACACTGCTCGAAGGGCTCGGCGTTGAATTGTTTAACTTATCATGTGGAAGCCCCTATTATAATCCGCATATCCAACGTCCGGCGCTTTTTCCGCCTTCGGATGGATATCAACCGCCGGAAGACCCGCTTTGCGGTGTGGCGCGTCAGGTGGCCGCAGTTGCTCGGGTTAAAGCGCGCTTTCCAGGTCCGCTTATCGTCGGTTCGGGTTACTCGTATCTGCAGGAGTACTTGCCGCATGTTGGGCAGGCGTTGGTGCGAGAGGGGATGGTCGATTTCATCGGCTTGGGGCGGATGGTATTGTCCTATCCGGATTTGCCTCGCGACGTTTTAGAAGAGGGGCAGATGAAACGCAAGTATATCTGCCGTACATTCTCAGATTGCACGACGGCGCCGCGCAATGGGATGGTCTCGGGGTGTTTTCCGCTCGACCCATTTTATAAAGAGCGTGAGGAGGCGGTGCGGATGAAAGAGCTTAAGAAGGCTTTGAAATAAAGCCGTTTGGAGATATTATCTATCAGTGTTAAAAATAGACAAAATGCATCCTGTTGAGGGGAGCTGAGCTAATGAGTGCGTTTGTGGACAAGGTAGTGGTGGTCACAGGTGCTGGCACGGGGATTGGCGAGGCCGTAGCCCGAGGATTTGTTGATGCCGGGGCGCGGGTGGTTTTTGTCGGCCGACGAACCGAGAAACTGGTAGTGGCCGCCGCCGGTCTTGATGCAGAGCGGGTGATGCTGCGGTCGTGTGACGTGGCCGACCGCGAGGCCGTTGACGCTTTGGCGGCCGAAGTCGCGGCCGAATGGGGCACCGTCGATATTCTGGTCAATAACGCCGGGACCAATTCCAATCCGCGCGCTGTCGGCGAGGTCGATCCGCAAGACTGGGATCGGACCATCGCCATTAACCTCACCGGGGTCTACAATATGGTTCGGGCGGTATTGCCCGGCATGCGTGCTCAGCGGGATGGAGTGGTCATCACGGTCTCTTCGATAGCTGGTCTCAGGGCCAGCAAACTGGCCGGGGCGGCCTACTCGGCCTCAAAGCACGGTGCAGTGGCTTTGACGCATTCGCTCAACGAAGAAGAAGTGGGAAATGGCATCCGCGCCTGCGCGATATGCCCAGGCGAGGTGGAAACGCCCTTGCTTGAGAAGCGGCCGGAGCCGGTCGGCGCCGAGCGCCGGGCGGCGATGCTGCAACCCGAGGAATTGGCCAGCACCGTGCTCTTCGTCGCTTCCTTGCCCCCTCGTGCTTGTGTGCCGGTATTGGTGATCAAACCTACGGTACAGATCTTCCAATAGGCTGGAGGAAACTATGTCCAAAACGCATGACATAACGCCACTAGAAGTTATTGAAATCTGTCCGGGGTCTTTTCTGCTCAAGGTTCTCGAGGCGGGCGTGTCCTTGCTGTTTAACGCCTGGCCCGATATCACCAAATACCTGATCCAGCAGCAGCACGAGATCAACGGCGTCGTCTATCCGGATTTACGCATGCAAACCTCGAAGGGGATAAGCTGCAATCTCATCGAGTTCCCCCTGTTGCATGCGATGTTCAACCAGGGGATGGTCTTCCGCAACGAAAAACCCTGCCTCATCGGTACTGAGCACCAACTGACGCTGGCTAGCGAGAGCTTTCGCCGGGGCCTTTACGGTTTTTACTCGGCGGAGGAATTGGCCGATTGCGGCCTTTCGGCCGCGGAAATAGACGGAGTAATGCGCGAGATCGAAGGGCTCTCGCTCAACGGGATTCAGCCGATAGACGAGTTGCTCGAATTGGTGCCGCTGGTGCCCTTGCAGGAACTGCCCAGCGAGTTCGATGCGACCTGTTATAATGGCGTGCGGATCTGGAAAGAGGACTTCAATGTTTTCGGTATCGAATACCAGGGCCACCGGGTTTCCATCGACTGCACGCTTCCAGTGGGCGAGGAGTACCGGCCGCCGCTGAATATCGATGTCAAAAACGTTCCCTACAGACTTTTCCAAATCATCGATACAGGGGAAGAGGACGGTTTCTCAACCAAGAGTTGCATGCACACGGTGATCCAGTGGCGTGACCGGGTTATTTGCGTCGACCTGCCGATGAATGTCTCGTATCTGCTCGGCAAGGTGAGTATTTCCAAAACGGAAATCGACGCAGTGATCTTCACCCACAACCACGACGACCACATCGGCGACTTCTCGTTACTGCTGCAGATGGACCGCAAGCTAACCATCTTCTGCCCGCGCGTCATCTGGCGGGCGATCCTGCTCAAGGCCTCCGCCGTCTTTGATATGTCCGTTGACGAGTTGGCGGAGTACTTCGACTATGTGCCGATCGTCTACGGCGAAGAATACGACTACGCAGGCTTGCGCATCCTCGCGCACCCTTCGATTCATTCGGTGCCCTGTGCGATCTACCGCATCCGCGGAATCGTCAACGGCGAGTGGAAGACCTACGCCCATATGAGCGATATCCTCAACTTTCAGCGCTGTCAGAAACTGTTGCAAGAGGGGCATCTGACAACGCGCCGTCTGGCCGAGTACAAAAAATTCGTAATGGAGCCGGCGGCGGTTAAGAAAATCGACGTCGGGGCGCGCGACGGTACCGAAGACTTCTCCGTACACGGCTCCTGGCGCGATTTTATTGAGGATAAGTCGGAGCATATTGTGCTTGCTCATACTTCGGCAGATGCGCTCGATGAAAGGGCGAAGGTGCAGGTTGGCCAATTCGCAGTAGCCGGCTCTGCCCGCGATATGGGCGAACGCGGAATCCATACTTATCATGATCAATACCGCGAGCGGGCCCTTAGCTATTTGGCCGACTATCTGTTCTCGTTATTGGAAGCCCGACTCGAAGACGGGGACCTCGGTAGGCATCGGTTGCGCAGCTATTTGCGGATCCTCGCCGACAACGAGATTCGCGTTATCCAGCCCTATACGCCCTTTCTTAAAGAGGGCGGGGAGCCGACCTTTGTCGATGTCGTGATCAGCGGGGCGGGAAGTCTCTGGGATGATCGAGATGGCGAACTCACACGCGTCGCGACAGTGCAGGCTGGTGATGTGATCGGCGATATGGGAATACTGTTAAAAATGCCGCGCACCGTGACCATTCGCTCTGATACCTATATGCACTTACTGCGTATACCGGCGATGCTCTTTGAGGAGGTCGCGGTGGCTCTGGGTATTACCGACAAAGACAACGGGCAGAGCGAGGGGGTGATAGAGAAAGTCTGGCGGCACCGTGAGATGGTACAACACTCGGGTATTTTCGGTGCTGAAGTACCATTCTATTTGCAAAACAAGATCGCTCAACGGGCTGACGAAGTCTGTTTGGAAAAGGGGGACGTGTTATTGGGGGCGGCCGGAGAGCGATCCTTGTTTATCAGTGATGACTGCGATGCCTTTACCGTCGAGGTCGACAGTTATGCGATTGACGCCGGCCCTTATCCGTTTTTTGGCGAAGCCGCATTTACGACCGGTGAGCAGGAGGCCTATCGGGTCGTCGCCCGGCGCCGAACAATGGTCTTGCGCTTGGCGCCGGAAGAATTCAGCTGGATCGGTGAGGTGCCGCTTTTTAAACTGCGTCTCAGGCAGTTGGCCGAGGAGCGTGCGATTCAGGTGCAGCGGGCTAGGCGTTCGGGTTAGTGCGCTGTGGATTGCTCGCTTTATTGAAAAATTGGACTTTCCGCACTTGGTTGGTAGTCCGAACGAGCTTGGTATATTAGGCTTTCAGGCCGTGTCCTGAGAGCACGCTGACCACCCGATCGCCCGGTCGCAAATCCGCTTTCTGCCGATATTGTCGCAAGCCTTCCCAGATTACAGCCGAAGTCGGTTCGACGCAAAATCCCCTGCGCCCTAATTCAGTAATGCCCTTTTTGATATCTTCCTCGGATACGGCGAGCACATCGCCCCCGCTTTCCCGCAACGCGCTCAGTAGTTCGACGTCGCGTACCGGTTTGGGCAGGGCGATGCCTTCGGCCAAAGTGGGCTGCGGGTCTTTGGCGGGCGCGACTGTGCACGCCCCTTCGTGAAAAGCCCGGTGTAGGGGGGATATGTGGGCTGCCTGTATCGCGACGAGGCGCGGCATGGAGCTTATGGCGTCTGCTGCGAGCAAATCGCGAAAGCCCCTATAGAGGCCGAGGAGGATACTGCCTGCCCCTACGGGACATAGGATGGCGGCAGGCGCTTGCCAGTTGTTTTGCTCGGCCAATTCAAACGCCAGTGTTTTGACCCCTTCGATAAATAGCGGATGCCACAGATGAGAAGCGTAGGGCACTTTGTGTTGTGCAGCGTAGGTGAGCAGTGCTTCGGTCGCACGAGGGCGCGGTCCTTCGACGGGCACGAGCTCGGCGCCATAGAGACGAATTTGCGCCAGCTTGCCGGGTGAGGCTGTGGCCGGGCAGAAGACCTTGAGGCGAATATCGGCCCGGATGGCGTAGGCGGCGAGGGCGGCTCCGGCGTTGCCAGAGGAATCTTCGACTGCTTCGCGGATGCCTATGTCACCGAGATAACTGGCGAGCAAGGCGGCACCGCGGTCCTTGTAGGAGCCGGTGGGCATCAGGTATTCGCACTTGGCCCAGGCCTCGATTCCGTCCTGTTCGAAAGAGACTAATGGGGTTACTGGCTCGCCGAGTGAAATGCGTTTGGCGAACACGGGCAGTGCCTCGCTATAACGCCACATATCGGATGGGCGGGTGGCGATGGCCTCGCGGGGGAATGTTGGCGTTTGCGATGGCAGATACTCTACCGGTCCGTCACAGGTCGGGCAGCGGTATATCGGTTCGATGACGGGTATTTTGCAGGCGGGGCAATGAAATTTCATCTCAACCTGCCTTGAGGGCCTGGCGAGTGCCGGCGATGTCGAAACAGGCTTCCTGGTTGCCGCGCATAAAGCGCGTTGCCAATTCGATGCTTTCGACCTCTGTGAGCAGGCCGTCGTCGATCTCGCCCTGCAGCGCGCGCGTTAGCCAACGGCGCGCCTGAATCGCGTAGGCCACTGAACTGGTAGGCCAGGAGGTATCGCCGCCGAAGGCGAAGAGCTTGTTGGCGGGCACGGCGTGGATAAAGCGGCGGACAAAATCGCAGGCGCTGTATGGATCGATCGACCAGGCCCAGCACAAGTCTGCGTAGACATTGCGATAGTGCTTTGCGAGCGAGACCAGTTCGCCGGAATACGGATAGGCGATGTGCATCAATACGAAGCGACAGTCGAGGTAGCGGGCTAATAGGGGAGAGAGATGGCCGCTTTTTATCCGGTCGACGGGCATGCGGTCGTTGCCGGCGTAATAGCCGGTGTGAATCTTGAATGGTAGGTTGTATTCAATTGCGAGTTCGCAGCCGCGCGCCCAGCACCAGTCGCCTAAAAGCAGCCGGCTTGGTTCGTCCAATTCCTCGCCTTTCAATGAGCGGGTGAGTACGCGTTCGGCGTCGGCGTCGTTTCGCTCTTGCCAGCGCAGGGTGCGGTTGTAGGCGTGTTGCGCTTTGACCGCGATGGCGCTGGGGCCGTATTGCGCGAAAATTGCTTCCATCGCCTGTTTGAGGCTGGCCAGGTTGGTGACCGTGATATCCGTTTCGCCGGCTAGGGCGGCGGGGTCTACCTGGCCATTGCAGAAGCCGGCCCAGGATAGATCGTAGAGGAAAAAGTCGACGCCCGAGTCGTCCGGCACGCAGGGCCAGCAGAAATCGTCGGTTTGCACGTGATCGAGTTTGCCGACTTCGCTGAGCAGTTTGTAGCGCCCGCCGGGTTGCCGCCATGTGGTGAGCTTTTGCTGGGCTTTTTGCAATTCGTCGCCGCTGAACTCACTCATACCGTAGACCTCGCGGGCGAGGATGGTGACCGCTTCGCCGTAGCCGGTAAAACGCGTGGTTTCGAAGGCCGGACGGATCGCCTCGAAGCGGGCGCCAAAATCGGGGTCGGCGGCATCGGTCAGGCGGTCGAGATCAGCGCGGCTGGCTCCGGCGGTGATCAGGTCGGCGGGCACGTAGTTGCCGAAGAGGGCCTGTAGGATATCGGGCCCGTCTTCGACCCAGTCTCGCTCCTTGCGCAAATGCTCGTGGGTGTCGATTAACGATAGGCTTTCTATATGTTGTGACAGATCTGTGCCCATGATGTTTATCCCGTCAAAGAGGGTCGATTTCCCAGATGATATGACCTCGTGGCAGATGTGTCAATCGCGCTTGCCCGCACGGGGTTTAGGGCCTATCCTTCGAAGATGGATTGGCACCCCCTTATCGTTCACTATCCCATCGCCTTGTTGCCCTTGAGCCCGTTGTGCGATCTGGTCGCGTTGTGGTCGCGGCGAGGCGAAGGACACCTGCTCGCCTATGGGTTGATGGTCCTCGGGACCCTGGCATCATGCGTCGCGGTGCTCAGCGGCAATGCCGCGGCCGAAGGCCATTGGCAGGGGGCTGCCGCCGGGGAGATTTCGGCGCATGAGGACCTGGCGACATGGACTATGTTATTGGCCTTAGGCACGACGTTGGGGCGATTGCCCTTGCAGTTGAAGGGGGCAATGGACGGTAAGGCGCTTTACGCGTGCATCGGGATGGGCATACTGATCGGCGTGTTAGTGGCGTTGACCGGTTATCGCGGGGGCGAATTGGTTTATGTGCATGGGATAGGTGTGGTGACGGGTGGCTGACTTCACACCGGATATCGTTCCGGTCAGGCCCACGGCGCTCAAACCCGGTTATTTGGCCGCTCTCTTTGCGGTGCTGGCCGTCGTTTTGGGCGCCTTTGCTCTATATGGGCTACAACAGGAACGACGATCGACATTGGAAACGATGGAACGCGGTGCGCGGTCGCTGGCTGAGGCGGTGTCCCGTGCGGAGGAGAATGTGTTGCGCGCCGAAGCCGATATGGAAGCGCTCGTCGGCGAGCGCTTGCTCGACAATGCGCGGTTGCTTGCGGAGTTGGGCAGTAGGCAGGCCTTATCCGATACGCTTATCGAGCGTTTGGCAGCGGAGCATGAACTAGATCAGGTGGACGTGTTGGATCTGGAGGGTCGGCTTTTGGCGTCTAGTGGCATTGTCGATGATGACGAACTAGATGGTTGGCAGGAGGGTTTGCAGCGATTGTTCGCCGGTTTGGAGCAAGCGCTGCTATTTGAATTAGATCAACGGCTCTTTGCCGTCGCGGTGGCGATGCGCAATGGGGGGGTGGTGATCGTGCGGGCGTCTGCCGAGCGGCTTTTAGAATTGCGGATTCGTTCCGGGGCCGGTAGGCTGATCCAGGAGATCGGCTCTAATAAAGGCGTCGTATATATGGTGTTACAGGATTCGCTGGGTGTGTTGGCCGCCTCCAGCGACGTGGTGTTGATCGACCCGATAACCGGCGACACCTTCCTCGAATCGGCGTTGGTCAAAGATTCGGTGGACTCGCGGTTAGTCACCTTTGAGGGCCAACAGATTTTTGAGGCAGTGATTCCTTTCGCGCCCGAGGGCGAGACGCTCGGCCTACTGCGGATCGGCCTTTCGCTCGACGAGCTTCGTGTGCAAGAGCGGCGCGGCAGGCTGCAGGTGTTGTTGTTGGTATTGCTGTTGTTGGTGCTCGGAGCGGTCGGTGCAGGCGCGGTGACGGTGCGGCAAAACCTGTCCCTGCTCGGCGATGCCTATACCCGTATTCAAACGTATAGCAGCCGGATTTTGACCCAGATGGCGGACGCCGTTATCGCCACGGACCCGGTCGGGGTGATCGAGGTGTTCAATCAGGCGGCAGAAGACCTGTTGGGTGGCGATCGCAATGAAGTTCGGGGGCGGCGCTTACAAGAGGTCTGGCCGCACGAGATTGTCGACCGGGCATTACAAGGCGAGGAGTTGCTCGGGGCCGTTTGCCTATATACGAATAAAGAGGGTGGTGAGCGGACGCTCGCGGTTTCGAGCTCGCAGGTGCGCAACGCCGACGGCGAGGTGGAGACGATAGTCTTGGTCGTTCAGGACTTGAGCGAAAAGGTAGCGATGGAGGCGGATTTGAGACGACGAGACCGCTTGGCCTCAATGGGGGCTTTGGCGGCGGGGGTCGCCCACGAAGTACGCAACCCGCTCAATGCCATAAGCGTCATAGTACAGCGGCTGCGACGCGAGTTCATCCCGCAGCAGGATAAAGAGGAATACGGCCAATTGACCGGTGTCGTTTCGGAGGAAGTCAAGCGGGTCAATCGCATTATCGAACAATTTCTCGAACTAGCGCGCCCACCGGCCCTGGCAAAGGAGCGAGCAGACCTTGCGGCGCTTTTGCAACGGGCGGCGCAGACCATCGAACCTCGCGTCCTGGCGACGGGTTTGCGTTTGCAGCGAGATTTCAACGATGTCGGTGCAGTCGAAGTCGATGCAGATCAGTTGCAACAGGCGTTGCTGAATTTGTTGGGCAACGCCATAGAGTCGATGGAGTCGATGGACGAGGAGGCGATCAAATTGGCGGCGCGCTCCCTCGCGGATGGCTGGGTGGAGATCACCGTCGCAGATACGGGTCCCGGCATACCTCCGGCGGAGCTCGAACGAATTTTTGATTTGTATTTTACGACTAAGGCCGAGGGCACGGGGCTGGGTTTGAGTATAGTGCACCGCATCGTCTCCGAGCACGGGGGCCGGATTG
Organism: Gemmatimonadota bacterium; assembly: GCA_018672475.1. Lineage (GTDB taxonomy): Bacteria > Latescibacterota > UBA2968 > UBA8231 > UBA8231. The sequence continues at coordinate 36,641 of JABHFS010000109.1, forward strand.
AAGTGCAGAGCGCGCTGGGCGAGGGCACTCGATTCACCATTTTATTGCCGAGGGGGTGTTGATATGGCCGGAGACACGATTCTGGTTATTGACGATGAGGCGTCGCAGCGCGAAGCGGTCGGCGGTTATTTGCGCAAACGTGGATTCACCGTTTTGCAGGCCGATAACGGGCGGCGGGGATTAGAGATATTGCAAGGGCAGGTCGTCGATTTGGTCATCACCGATCTGCGTATGCCAGAGCTCGACGGGATGGGCGTGCTCGAAGCGGCTCGCCAGACCAACCCGGATATCGGCGTGGTACTGGTCACGGCTTTTGGCTCAGTCGACGGAGCGGTCGACGCGATGCAAGAGGGGGCTTTTCACTATTTGGAGAAACCGATTGACCTCGATGAGTTGGATGAGATCGTCGATCGCGCGCTGGAGCGTAGCCATCTAGTCTCGGAAAACGAGTTATTGCGCGAGCGTATCGGCGGAGGTGCACAATTCGGCGGTATAATCGCCCGCGACCCCGCGATGGAAGAGGCGTTGAATGTCGTCGCGCGCGCCGCGCCAAGCCGGGCGACGGTGCTGGTCAGGGGAGAGTCGGGCACGGGCAAGGAATTGGTTGCGCGGGCGGTGCACGACGCGAGTCCGCGGGCGGACAAACCCTTTGTCGGGGTTAATTGCGCCGCACTCAACAAGGGGCTAATAGAAAGTGAGCTTTTTGGCCATGAGAAGGGCGCTTTTACCGGTGCAATTGACCGTCGGGTCGGGCGTTTTGAGCAGGCGAACGGCGGCACGTTATTTATCGACGAACTGGCTGAAATTCCCGCCGAAGTGCAGGTAAAGCTTCTGCGCGTTTTGCAGGAGCGCAAAATAGAGCGGGTTGGTAGTGGCACAGAGATCGAGGTCGACGTGCGTTTGATCGGGGCGACGCACCGCGATTTACAGGGGCTGGTCGCTGATGGCGGGTTCCGCGAGGATCTGTTCTACCGGCTCAATGTGGTTTCGGTGCAGTTGCCGCCGTTGAGAAGCCGCAAGCGAGATATTCCCGTGCTCGTCGAGCATTTCCTAGCCCGCTACGCCGAAGAAAACGCCAAGACCATCGAAGGGGTTTCGAAAGAGGCGATGGATCTTTTGATGCGCTACGTCTATCCGGGTAATGTGCGTGAGTTGCAGAATATTATCGAGAGGGCGGTGGTTATGGCACGCGGCGATGTCGTGACGAAGAATGATTTGTCGCTCGAAGGGCAAGAAATGCAAAGTGCCGCCGAGTCGCTGCCGAGCGGAACGACCTTGTCGGAGCAAGTTGAAGACTTAGAGAAAAAGGCCATCGCCGAGGCTTTGCAGCAAGCTAATGGCATCCAGAGCCGGGCGGCCGATATCTTGGGTTTGACCGAACGCAATCTGCGGTATAAGCTGAAGAAATACGGGCTGAAATAGACGCTTAGTTGACCGTGCGGCGCGGACAACTAAGCATGTGCGTCGACTAGTGCGATACTGTTATAGATGACCCGCAGTATTCGATCTAACTCGACGGGTGCGAGACGTGCGATCAATGATGGCGGGGACGGAGTAACACGCGGGTGGGCGGATGTCGGGTATGGCTGGCCGAAGTTCCCATCCGGGCGGTCACATAATCGATGAGTTGCTGTAGGTGTTCTACCTACACCTACAGCACTTCTCTTCAAAAGCCCAATTGTAGACCGATTGTATACGACCGCGCGGTGGCGTCGTAGAAGACGTCGTTGGAGTCGATATCGCGGTAGAGCCATTCCAATTCGACACCGGCTTCCTGGATCCATGAGTTTACCGGATAGAATGTTCGGCCCAGCCCCAAACGCAGGGTCTGGCGGTTTTCTGATGCCGAGTCTCCGGTGGGGAAACCACTCAGGTCATAGGCCGGCCGGTTGCTGTAATGACGGCTTTCGCGCTGGAAAGAGGCCACTAGCTCGCTCTGCCACGGCGCCAGGTATTTCAAGGTTGTGCCGAGTTGTTGGCCGTCATAGCTAAATTGGTCGTCGAAGAGATCGTCGTCGGGGTTGTAGAATAACAGGTCGGCAAAGCGGCTCTGGCCGGTGAAGCTCTGCCGGTGTTGCCATTCGAGCTGTAGGCCGGCATTGGCGCCTAGGGACTGGGCGGCTTTGAGTCGGCTGACTCCTTGCAGTAGGTGGTGGTCTTGGTCCGATCGGGCGGAAAGATCGAAGAAAGGATCAGCCCCGCTCGCTTGCGTATAGGATTTGAGGCCCAATTCGCCACCGAATTGCAATGTAGTGCGTGTCGGCAGGACATGGGTGAATTGCGCATTGAGGCGTTGTTCGACATAACTGTAGTCGTTGGCGTTGAGGAAATTCTGGTAGTGCAGGTTATAACCGATGCGGCCGAGCAGGTCGGGGCGCAGATAGGACTTGAGAGTGGCAAAGGCGCGGCCCTCGGCGAAGTCGCGATAGTCGTAGAGCGGGTGGTCCAGGCGCAACCCCGTTTCAAGGCCGGCGACGAGTAGGTCGTCGGTGCGCAAGGGGCGCGTATAGCTCAAGCCAAAGGTGTGCAGGTGGCTGAAGAGGTCGGTGTTTTCGCTGAAGAGACTGGCGCTGCCCGAGTAGTAGAGGCCGAGATCCTCGTTGACGACGTAGTCGAGATCGACATAGCTGGCATTGACTACGTCGCCGCGTTGGGTCGAACTCAGGAAGAGATTGTCCGTATAGGTCGTATACAGGTTTACATTGGGTATGATTTGCGCATCGGCGACGGAGACTAACGCGGTGAGAAGGGCCAGGCAATATTTCATTTGCGTCCTCTGCGTTTTTTGTCGCGTTCGGGGTCATCTTGTCGCAAGCGCGAAGGCAAGCTCCGCCGTGGCGGTCCGACCTTAGACCTTTTCTGCAATCGCAGTCCCGGTGGGCCTCGTTTCTTGTGCAATAGGCGGGCATCATCAATGCCATCGCCGTCTTCGTCAAAAAAGTAGTCCATGCGGCGGTCCATTATGCGCATGCGTTGATGCAGTCGTTTGAAAGGATCGTGCATACCGTCGCCGTCTTCGTCGAGGAAGCGTTTGACCGGGTGGCCGCGCTCCTCAAAGATACGACCGAAGCGATAGCCCTTTAAGCCGCGCGGCCCGTATTTTTCGCCGGTGATATCGTTGATATTGTCGCCCTCGAAGTCGATGATATTATCGACGAAGCCGTCCTTATCCGAGTCTATGAAACGCCCGTCTAGGTCATTGACGCCGTCGCCGTCCTTATCGCGGAAGTGGTCATTGAGCCCGTCCTCGTCCGCGTCTACAAAACTAAAGTGGTGTGGATACGGACGCTGCCCGATATCGTTGCGGCCGTCGCCATCGTGGTCGCGAAAGTGGTCGTTGAGGCCGTCGCGGTCCTCGTCGACATAGCCGACGACGTCGGGGGCGGATTGTTGCTGTTGCGCGCCGACGGGCAGCGTCGACAGGGCGAGGGCGAATAACGCGAAAAGCAAGAGCACGGTTTAGGTCTCCTGACAAAAGGGAATGCGGGGTCGAGCCTAATCGCTCGACCCCGCATTCCCTTTAATATACGGTTTACTCGGTAGAGGGTGCATCGGTTTCCGGCGTTGGCATTGCTCCTCTGCCGCCCTGTCGACCGCCTTTGTGCCCGCGGTGGGGTTTTTCGTAGCCAGCATCCTTGAGTGCCTGGCGAATTTCCGCGCGCGTTGCCCCCTCGGTTTTGAGGTCGTCGACGAGTGCTTTGATCTCTTCACGTTGGGCTGTCCGCTCGGCTCGTTGGCTTTCGCGCTGGGCGGCACGTTTGGTGAAATCTTCGGGTAGTTCGACGCCAGCCGCGGTGAGTTCGGTCGTTAATGCAGCGCTGATTTCTTCGGCGGAAGCGCCTGATTCGCGCAAGGCGCTGAGTTGGTCTTTGAGCTCGCTGCGTTGATCCGCAGTCAATTGTTCGGCGAACGCGGCCCGGCCCGGCTTATGACCGCCGCGACGATGGCGCGAGGCCTGGCCATCGCTGATGCCATCGGCATTTTCATCTGCGACGAGGGTTTGCGCCGATTGGCGCCCTCTGCGTTGGGCTTCTGTTTCACTGAGCGCGCCTCCGGCAACCACGAGGGCTAAGGCAAAGGCGGCGAGTTGATTGATCCGTTGCATGGTATTGCTCCCTGATGAATTAAATCGTGTGTTGATTTTTGCGTTGTGTCGAATATCGACTGGGCCCATTGCCGATGTTCTACCAGAGATAATGCAAGGTGCGTGCCAGGGTGTAATGATTGAATAAATTAAATGTAAATAATTGTTTACTATTGACTTGTGTGGGTTGTGAGTGCGACGTGTTCCCCAACACACTTTCGACATCCTGGTCGAATGTATTCGATTGATCAGGGTCTTTTAGGCTCTATGGTTATATGTCACAAGAGGTTATCACTTTCGACGATTTGGTCGAATGCACCCGGGCAAAATCGTCGAAAAGGGCAGGGCGGGGCTAGGGGCTGTTATCGATTGCGTTATTGCAGCCATCTTATAGGCGCTGCATCTGAATGGTTTTGCTGTGGTCTTTTAATAATGCGTTCGAGGTCCCTGTGCGCAGCCTTGACCACTCCCTGGACCAATTTGGCGTTGAACTGTGGTTTAAATACTGCGACCATTAGATGCTCTTATATGAGACGTTATTCGTCGAAGTATTCGGTGGGACGCTTAGCGGCCGAAGACGATCTCTGGTAATTTTGTCGCCATTTCGGGGACAAACCACAGCACGATCAACAATAAAACCTGTATTGCGATAAAGGGCACCGCACCCCTGTAAATCTGCGGGGTGCTGATCTCGGGGGGGGCGACGCCGCGCAGATAAAAGAGCGAGAAGCCGAAGGGCGGGGTCAAAAAAGAGGTCTGTAGATTGAGGGCGATCATGACCCCGAACCACACGGGGTCCAAGCCCATCGCCAACAGAATCGGGCCGACGATGGGCACGACGACGAAAATGATCTCGAAGAAGTCGAGGAAGAAGCCGAGCAGGAAGATCACCGCCATCACCAGAAAGAAGGAACTGACCACGCCGCCGGTCATGCCCAACAGAAATTCCTCGACGGCCACGTCGCCGCCATAGCCGCGGAAGACCAGCGAGAAGATGGAGGCGCCGATGAGGATGGTGAAAACCATTGCGTTGACTTCGGTGGTGGCGCGCATGACTTCCTTGAGCACTTTTTTGTTGAATTGTCCTTTGAGCAGCGAGAGGAATATCGCGCCGATCGCGCCGACTGAAGCGGCCTCGGTCGGAGTCGCGATGCCGAACAGGATCGACCCTAAAACGCCGAAGATGAGCAGGAGCGGCGGTAAGAGAACGGCGGCGAGGCGGCGCAAAAATGCGGTGCTGAGTACTTGCTCGCGTTCGTCGATGGGAATTGCAGGCATTGTTTGCGGGCGGACGATGCCTACCAATACAATGTACAATACATAAAGGCCGACCAAGGCGAGGCCGGGCAGCAGTGCGCCCATAAACAGGTCGCCGACCGAAATCGAGACGGGGGCGAAATTGCCGACTTTCAATTGCGCCTGCTGGTGGGCGGAGGAGACGACATCGCCGAGGATGACCAAGACGATACTCGGGGGGATGATCTGGCCCAAGGTGCCCGAGGCGCAGATGATCCCGGTGGCGATCGGAGGGGCGTAGCCGCGTTTGAGCATCGCCGGCAGCGAGATCAGTCCCATCGTCACTACGGTTGCACCGACGATGCCGGTGGAGGCGGCCAATAAACCGCCGACAAGGCAGACCGAAATGCCCAGCCCGCCGCGCAGGCCGCCGAAGAGTTGGGCCATCGTTTCCAGCAGGTCTTCGGCGATCTTCGAGCGTTCGAGTACGATCCCCATAAAGACGAAGAGCGGTATGGCGATCAAGGTCTCGTTGCTCATAATGCCGTAGATGCGCGAGGGCAGTGCGGAGAGGAACGCCGGGTCGAAGTGCCCGGTGAGCAAGCCGATGCCGGCGAAGATCAGCGCCGTGCCGGCGAGACAGAAGGCGACGGGAAACCCCGTGAGCAGTACGGCGAAGGTGACCAGGAACATCGCCAGCGGCAATAGGGCGTTCATGGGGCCTTTAATGTCCGCGCGCTCTGGCTGATCAGCGAGAGCGCCTGTAATAATAACAATAGGCAGAAGAGCGGAATGGCGGTCTTGAGCAGAAAAACGGCTTCAAGGCCGCCGCCGTTCTTTGAGCCTTCAAAGACAGCCCAAGAATCGAAGACAAAGGGCAGAGATTCCATGAGCAGGACTAGGCAAGTGGGCAGCAAAAGGAACAGGCTGCCGAATAGGTTAACCCATGCTTTTTTGCGCGCGTTCATGGGCCGGTAGAGGATGTCGACACGGACGTGTGCATCTTTGGCGAGGGTATAACCGGCGGCTATAAGAAAGGTGAAGGCGTGCATGTAGAGCGCGATTTCCTGCATCCAGACCCAACCGCGGTCAAAGAGGTAGCGGAAGACCACGATGGTGAAGGTGACCAGTACCATGCCCAAGGTCAGCCAGGGCACGGTGGAGACGACGAATCGGTTGAAGCGCTGCATCGCGAAGCTCAGCCGAAGGTCAGTGCGCGGGCCTGGGTATAGGCTTCCTCGGAGATCCTGGTATAGGAAACCGATGCGCTACGGAAAGCGTCGAATGAGGTGTAGACCTTGTTCGAGAAGGGGTCTTTACCCGCGATCTCGGCGACGACATCAGCGGCGGTTTTGCCGACTTCGGTGAGCAATTCGTCGGAAAAGCGCCGCAGCTGTACGCCGTGTTTCTTGACCAGGATTTGCAGTGCGCCATTGTTGCGGGCTGTGAATTCGTTGAGCATGTCTTCGTTGGCGGCCTGGCAGGCGTATGCGACGATGGCCTGTAGGTCACTGGGCAGGGCGGCAAGGGCTTTGGCGTTGACCATGCCTTCAAGGGCGGTGCCCGGTTCGTGCCAACCCGGCCAGTAGTAGTATTTGGCGGCTTGGTGCAGACCGAAAGCCAGGTCGTTATAGGGCCCGACCCACTCGGTGGCGTCAATGGCGCCGGTTTTTAGCGCCTGGAATATCTCGCCGCCGGGCAGGGATTTTACGGTGGCGTTGAGGCGGCGCAGCACTTCTCCACCCAGGCCGGGCATGCGCATTACTAGTCCCGAGAAATCGCCGACTTCGTTGATCTCTTTGTTAAACCAGCCGCCCATTTGTACGCCGGTGTTGCCGACGGGGAAGGCTTTGAGCCCGAATTGAGCATAGAGCTCGTCCCAGAGTTCTTGTCCGCCGCCGTAGCGCAACCAGCCGTTGATCTCATTGGCGTTGAGGCCGAAGGGCACGGCGGCGAAAAACTGGGTCGCCTCGTGCTTGCCCTTCCAGTAGTAGGAGACACCGTGGCCCATTTCGGCTGTGCCGCCGGAGACGGCGTCGAAAACCCCTGATGCGGGCACCAATTCACCCGCCCCGTAAACCTTGACCTGCAATCGCCCACCCGACATGGCTTCGATATATTTTGCGAGCGTATTGGCACCGGTGCCGAGACCGGGGAAATTCTTTGGCCAGGTCGTGACCATTTTCCATTTGAAATGCTGTTGGCTTTGTATCGCGGGTGCGGTTTGTTGCTCGGATTGCGCACACGCCGCAATCGCACCGGTGGCCAATAATGGGGCTTGGCGCAAGAAGGACCGTCGGGTGCTCGAGTCTTTACTTGCACTGGGTTTAGGGGTCTTGCTCATGGTGTAAGTCTCAATTTGAATTCGCTCGCTATGAATGGGCTACTGTAGGCCTCAGCTTTTTTCGATCACCCGGGAGGTGCCGTCCGCCTCGCCGATGACGACAAGATGGGTCATCGCCACGAAGAGCCCGTTTTCAACGACGCCGGGCAGAGTGTTGAGCCAGATATCGGTCGCCTGGGCGTCATCAATGCCTTCGGGGAAACGGCCGTCAATAATGTAATTGCCATTGTCGGTGACGAAGGGTTGCTCCGCTTGTTGCATACGCAGGGTTGGTTCGATTCCACGCTCGCTGAGGCGATTACAGACCAAGGACCAGGAAAAGGGCACGACCTCGATTGGCAACGGCGCTTGTGTGCCCAATTTTTTGACGAGTTTCGAAGGGTCGATAATGATCACTTGCCGTGCGGTGGCGGAGGCGACGATTTTTTCGCGCAACAGGGCGCCGCCCAGGCCTTTTATCAGATCGAGATCGGGGTCGACCTCGTCGGCTCCGTCGATGGTCAAATCGACCGCCGGGTCGTCCTCCAATGTCGTCAGTGTTATGCCCAACTCGCCGGCGAGTTGGGCGGAGGCTTCGGAGGTCGGGATCGCTTTGACTTCTAACCCGGCGGCGACGCGTTCGCCGATGGCGCGGATGGCGAATTCGGCGGTCGAACCAGTGCCGAGCCCGACGACCATACCGGTTTCGATATATTCGGCGGCACGACGGCCGGCGACTTCTTTGGGGAGCATATCTCTCCTAGATCTTCATGCAATAATGGACTTGCCGGGCGACTTCCTCGAAACCCAGGCTGGGGTAGAGGTGGGAGCCGATCTGGTTTTGCGCCAGCGTTTCTATCTTTGCGATTTCCATTCCCTGGGAGCGCATATATTGCAAGCCATGTTCGAGTAGTTTGCGGCCGATGCCCTGCCCTTGGGTGTCGGGCAAAACGGCGATATTGGGTATGCCGCCGATCTTACTCTCGTGGTCGATGCGAGTGGTGATATAACCGACGACTGTGCCGGCTTCTTCCCAGACGAAGACACCGTCCGCTCGTTCGTCAGTGACATCGTCATCAATATGGCGCAACTTTCGAAATTGCCAATCACGTTTGCCAATCTGGCCGAAGCGCTCTTCTATATTGCGGTCAATAGATACGCCGTCGAAACAAATGGCGGTGATGCGCTTGAGCGCGTCTATGTCGTCGGGTTTATAAAGTCGTATCATGGGTGCTAATATGGGGGCTGGCTCCCGTTCCGGCAAGCGGCGGCCGTCCTATGGTTTTGCTTGGGATTTTTAGGCCGGCAGGGTGCGTTTTAGCAAGAGGGCATCGGCCAAGAATTTGGCGCCCCAATTGGGCAAGGCATAGGGCACATAGGCTCCCCCGATTGGCGCTGAGGCGGGTACGCCTCCGAATAGGCTTGTATTTTCATTGGTTAAAAATTGACCGGCTTTTACCTGCTCGATAAGGGTCTGGGCAGCGTGGGCGAAATCTGCGGTTTGCGCTGGGGCGAGAGCGTGGAGCTTGAGCAGGAGGATGGCGAGTTGCGCGTTGCCTGGTAGGCAGGAATGCCGGGCGCGGCCGTGCCAATTTTCGTCGAGTGCAGCGGGCAGCTTGGCTGGGGGTGCTTGCAGTTGGGCTTGTTGCGCGGTGACTAGTTGCCGCACGTCCGATGAGACGAGGTCGATTAGCTCGTTCTGCGAGGGCGGGCCTAATGCCAGGCCGCATTCGAGCAGGCCACGCAGGGTGTAGGCGATGGTATGCGTGATGGGGACTTGTCCCGGTTCGAGGGCCATGTGCGCGAAGCCACCTGCGGGCAAGCGCTGGATTTTGAGCCATTGCAGGAAGCGCTCGGCCGCGGCGCGGTAGCTTTTTTCTCCGGTCGCCGCGTGTACTTCTAATAGAGGCCAGGCCACGCGGGTGTGGTAGGCGCGTGGGGCGTCGAGGTAGGTGTGGCGGGTCCACTTGCCGTCGGGGTCTTGTATGTCGAGCAACCAGTCGGCGGCACGGACCGCTGCGGTCAAGAACCTTTCCTCGGCGGTGGCGCGGTAGAGGGCGGTCCAGCCGAGGATAACTTGTCCAGTATTGAAGACGATGGGATAGTCGTTCAGGCCGATGCCGCCGCGCACGCCGCCTGAGGGCAACTGTACTTCGATTTCCCATTCGCCGAGTGCTATGGCGCGGTCTGTCTGGTCGACGGCCAACAGGGTCGGGATAATATAGCCGGTCGTCTCCGGATAGGGGGGCATCCAGCCGCGTTTAAAAAAATAACCGGCCGAGACGCCGCCTGCCACCACGTCTTGGGCGCGACATAGCCAAGAGATGGCTGCTGCGAGATGCTCGTCGTCGCTAAAGGTCGAAGGCCGAGTCTCTTGCCGGTCGCGCCAGAGCACGGACCAGTGGTGGGGGCGGCTGGCAAGCCGCAGGTTTTCATAGAGGGCGATAAGATGTTGTTTCAATTTTGTAGCCGCGGGCGAGTTGGTCAGGATTCGCTTCGCTATATATTATAACTGATGTTTGATTTTTTGCACGAGAGGCGAAGGAAGGTGGGATGATCAAGCGGATCTTGCGTCGCATACTGCCAGCTGGGGTATATGGCGTGGGCAAGGCGAGGCTCAAGCGTTTTCGCGTTCGTCGCCAGTTGCTCAAACCCAAGATCGGAGAGGATGCCATGCGTCGTATTCTCGCCGATGAGTTGCGGCTTGTTCGCGGCGATATCGTATTTGTGCACAGTTCGGTGGATGCGCTCAACCTCGACTTTCCCTTCTTTAAATTGCTGGGTATGTTGCGCGAAGTTGTCGGAGCAGAAGGAACCCTGCTTTTTCCCGCGAGCCAGTTGACTGAGCGCCCCGAAACTTGGTTGGCTGGTGGGCAGGTTTTCGATCTCAAGCGCAGCCCGACGTCAATGGGTTTATTGGCCGAGTGGGCCCGACGCCAACGCGGCAGCGAGCGCAGTATGCACCCGACGCACTCGGTGGTCGCGCAGGGGCCGCTAGCGGTCGAATTGCTCGGCGAGCACCACTGGAGTCCAGCGCCTTGCGGGGTGCATAGCCCTTATTATAAAATGCTTGAGAAGGGGGGAGTTGTCGTGGGTTTGGGTGTCGACGCGGATGTGCTGACCATGGTGCATTGCGTCGAAGATGTGCTCGGCGGACGCTTTCCGGTCCAGACGCGGCGTTCCGAGTTATATTCTGCTCGGGTATTGGATATGGAGGGGCACGAGTCCCTGGTCAAAACGGCCATCGGCCACCCGCGCATGCGCTTTCGCCGCATGTTGGATTTTATGGCGTGCCATATCGACGGACGAGTTTGTCGGAGACTGCAGGTCGAGGGCGTACCGTTTTATCGAGTAGAAGCTAAGCCTCTATACGAAAGCATGATGACCCTGGCGCAGCGGGGGGTGACGATATATTGGCGCAGCATCCATCGGCAGAGTCCCTTTGAAACCATCTTGAGCTATATGGCGGAGAAACTGGAGGCGAGATAGAATTTTGCAAAGGCGCGAGAAGATTGCGGCGCTTGTAGGCGCGGCAATAGACGAACTAAATTTGCAACGAGGTCCAGGTGAAGCGCTGGGCAAGGCCGCGGATACCCTGCTTTTTACCCTGGGTGGTCCGCTTGATTCGCTGGGTTTGGTCAATCTAATCGCGGATCTGGAAGGTCGGGTGGAGGCTGAATTCGGCGAATGGGTCAACTTGGCGGATGAAACCTTGTTTGCAGGCGAAGGCAGCCCCTTCCAGAGCGTCGGCCGCTTGGTCGATTATATCGACGGAATCCTATGAGCGGTGATGTTTGTCTGCTCTTGGCCGATTTTAACAGCGGTAACCTCGCGGCCTATTTGCGTAATGACCAAGCGGCACCGCTCTTCGAGGTGGTCGAAGCTCCTTATGATCAAGTGGTGCCGATTCTTGCCGATGCTGGGCACGCGAGTTGGGCTGCGGGCGCGCAAATCGCGGTAGTGTGGACTCGGCCCGAGGCGGTGAGCCCGACTTTTTCTGCCATCCTGCGCGGTGATGTCGCCGATCTCGGCCGCTTGGCGGCAGAAGTCGACCGCTATACCGAATTGCTCATCGAAGCCGGCCTTAGGGTGCAATTGATGCTGGTGCCGACTTGGGTCGTGCCGACCTATCGCCGTGGTCTGGGCATGTCCGATTTCAGACCCGGCGGTGTCGCGCATGCCCTGATGACAATGAATGGCCGCCTTGTCGCGGCATTGGCCGGTGATCCGCGCGTCTATGTACTTGATGCGCAGAAGTGGTGCGAGAGGGCGGGCGCCAAAGCCTTTGACCCCAAGCTTTGGTATTTGGGCAAGATCCCCTTTGGTCACGAAGTGTTCAAGGCGGCGATTCCGGATATAAAGGCCGCGCTGAGGGGCGTGAATGGCCGCGCGAAGAAGTTGCTGGTCGTCGATCTCGACGATACGCTGTGGGGGGGAATTGTCGGCGAGGTAGGGGTGGAGGGTTTGGTATTGGGAGGGCACGACCGGGTGGGCGAGGCCTTTCTCGATTTTCAACGGGCGTTGAAGGCGCTGGTGCGTCGCGGGGTGCTCTTGGGCATTGTGAGCAAGAATGAGGAGCAGGTGGCGCTGTCGGCGATCAATAGCCACCCGGAGATGGTATTGGGGCGAGCGGATTTTGCCGGCTGGCGGATCGATTGGACCGATAAGGCGCATCATATCGCCAGCTTGGCCGCGGAACTTAATCTGGGGCTGCAGGATGTCGTTTTTATCGACGACAACCCTGCCGAACGCGCCCGTGTGCGCGAAGCTCTACCCGAAGTCCTGGTCCCAGATTGGCCGGCCGACCCATCGCACTATGCCGCGACCCTAGAGCAGATGGTCTGCTTCGATGCGCCGGACCGGACCTGGGAAGACGGCGCGCGCAATCAGATGTATGCCGAGGAAAAAGAAAGGCACACTGATCGGGAGGCTGTGGGGGCACTTGATGAATGGTTGCATACCCTGGCGTTGCAGGTTTCGGCCGAACGGGTGAATCGGACCAATGTGCGGCGGACGATTCAGCTATTGAACAAGACCAATCAGATGAACCTCAGTACCCGGCGTTTGAGTGAGGCCGAGTTGGTCGAATGGGTAGGGCAGGAGGGGCGGGAGGCGTGGGTTTATCGCGTTGAGGATCGCTTTGGCGATTCGGGCTTGACGGGCATCCTCAGTTTACAGGCCGTCAGCGGTGGCGGTCGGGTGGTAGACTTCGTGCTCAGTTGCCGGGTGATGGGACGCGGTGTGGAGGAAACGCTGCTTCACCATGCGGTTGCGCGTGCACAGGTTTTGGGTTGGGAAGAATTGCTAGTTGAGTATTTGCCGACAGAAAAGAACAAACCCTGCCTCGATTTGATGAGCCGAGCGCTACAACCACTAAAGGGAGAATTGCCGCTCTTTCGCTGGCCGATCGCATCTGAATTTCCGCTGCCCGGCCACGTCGAGTTTCGCTCGTGAAAACCATCGCGCATTGCATCTCCCCCTACTTGCAGACCGCCGGCCCTTGGGTCTACGAGCAAATCCGCCGGCTCGAGCGCTTTCGCCCTGTTGTTTTGACCCAGGGCGCTTGTAATCTCGAACACTATCCGGTTGAGCCGCTGTACTCGGCTGAAGACTTCCCGCCGTTAAAAAAACTCTGCAATAGGATCTGGCGTAAAACGACGAATAGCTACCCCTTCTATAAAGGTATTTTACAGCGCGAGAACGCGGCGTTGATCCACGCGCATTTCGGCTATGAGGCGTGCCGGCTGTTGGCCAGCAAAAAGGCGAGCGGCTTGCCGCTATTGACGACCTTCTACGGGGCGGACGCGACGGAGTATCCGCGTTATCCGCAATGGCGTGAACGCTATCGGCACCTCTTCGCTGCCGGTGAACTCTTTCTGGCCGAAGGTGGGGCGATGGCGCAGAAACTGGTCGATCTCGGTTGTCCGCAAGACAAGGTGCGCGTATGGCGATTGGGTGTGGATATCGAGCGGATTGAATGCATTGAGCGTTCGCCGGGCGAGCGGGTATGCTTTCTCATCTGTGCGGGTTTTAAAGAGAAAAAGGGCATCCCTTATGCGCTTAAAGCTCTCGCTGTAGCCCAGGCCAACCGACCCTTCCCCTATGCGCTGACCTTGGTCGGCGATGGGGAGGACCGACCGCAGATCGAAGCGCTGGTTGACGAGTTGGGTTTGCGCCCGTGTACCACTTTCAAAGGCATGATGCCCTATGAGCAAGTGCTGGCGGAATTACCCCGGCATGATATCCTATTGCAGACCAGCGTTACGGCGCAAAACGGCGACGGCGAGGGCGGCGCCCCGGTGATCCTGCTCGACGCGCAAGCTTCGGGAATGCCGGTATTGGCTACAACGCACGGGGATATCCCGGAGTATGTGCGCGACGGCGAAAGCGGCTATTTGGCCCAGGAGCGAGATGTGGAGGGTCTGGCCGAACGCATGTCGCTCTTGGTGGATCAGTCGCAACGTTGGGCTGAAATGGGGAGGATGGGGCGGTCTCATGTTGAGGACCGATATGGGGCAAGGCGGCAGATCCAGGCGTTGGAGCGAATCTACGACGGGTTGGTCTGAGCGTTGAGTGGCGGCGTAATCGACGGTATCGACGAGGGCGATATTAACCGTCAGGTCCGTTCCGGGGGATTGAAGACCTGTGGTTCGTCGATAAAAATATAGGGTGTGTAAAGGAGAAAAAGCGGACCGCGATATCCTACTCTTCTTCTTCTTCTTCGTCCTCAATCCAGTAGCGTTGGTACTCTTCGAAATAAGCTAAGGTCTCGAAACCCTCCATGCGGTCTAGGAAGAGCACGCTGTCGAGATGGTCGATCTCGTGTTGCAGGACGCGGGCGAAAAAACCTTCGGCTGCAAATTCGACCTGCTGCCCTTCAACGTCGAACCCTTTGACTTCCACCGCCGCCGAGCGGGGGACGACACCGCGGATGTCGGGGATGCTCAGGCACCCCTCCCACCCATCTACTCGTTCGTCCGACATGGCGGTAAGTTCCGGGTTGAACAGAACGGTTAGCGGAATAACCCCCTCTTCTTCTGGATCGACATCGGGCATCCCCAAGACGATCAAGCGCAGGGGTTGATAGACTTGCGGCGCTGCGAGTCCAATACCTTCGTAGTCGACCATCGTTTCGACCATATCCGCGACTAGGCGCTGTAATGGCGGGTTTGTCATTTCTTCGGGCGGTATGTCCTTTGCGCGTTGCCGCAACACGGGGTGCCCCATGCGCGATACTTTGAGAATGGCCATGGCTCTTTCTCTTTTTAGGTGGAAAAGAGAAAAAGGGCTGTTGGCGGGAATCTGTCAATTGCCGGGGTTTATTTGAGGCGTTTTTTGAGTTTTTGCGCGCGTTTGGCTTTGAGGTGTCTAAGCACCTTATTGCGGGCCTCGGCCGAGAATTGGCGCAGCAGGAAGGTCGCGCTCTGATCGTCGAGCGCGGCGACTTCCAGGGCGATTTCTTTGGCGGGCAGGGCGACCAGCGACTGCGCCAGCGCTTTCAGCATGGCGTCGCGGTCTTTCTTTAAGGCTTTTAGTTCGCGCCCTAACTCTTGCTTAAGCGTGCCGAGTTGGTTCATGGCGGCCTGATTGGGCGCCAGGTTGGCCGGTTGGCTCGCGGCGGATGCCGCAGGTTGTTGCGCCGATGGGGAGGAGGATAGTGTTTCGCTTGCCAGGGTTGGTGTCGGCGTCGGCTGTTCTGGGGTTGCGGCGTTGGGCGAGGTGGTCGATTGCGGCCGACGTGCCGCACGCGTTTTGCGGGTGCTTGGGCGGCGTTTTTCTGTACGGGTCTCCACAGGTGTTTCTTGTTGGATGCGGCTTTGCGCCACTCGGCGGCGGGTGGGGCGTTTGGCATTGGTGTCTACTGCCGCCAGCATAATAGCCAGAATCATCCCGAAGGAGAGGGTCATGCCTGCGAATATCAACAGGAGCGATTTGGGGTTCATGGCAAAATTTGCTGCTGTTGTGGGCACGTTTGGCGACTCCACCTCTGAATTTAATATACGGTGAAGTAGGTCAAGTGGTGTAAAAACAGATATATAAACTTCTTTGCCTACTCTTTTGGTATAAAAACAAGCAAAGAATAGGCCAATTATTGGGCGGGCGAGCGGCAACAGCGGAAACCGACTAGGTCGAGGCGGTATTCAGGCCCCAGATGATAGCCATAGCGGGCGTCGGATCGGGCGAAGTTGACACTTTGAAAATAGGACCCACCGCGTACGACTCGCCAAAGGTCGGGTTGTGAATACCAAGAGGCCGTCCACTCCCAGGCATTGCCGATCATATCGTGGACTCCATAGTCGTTAGTACAGCGCTCATAGTCCCCGCTCGGGGCTAAACCCGGACCGCGTTGCCATGCTCCATCAACTTTGATGGGCGTATTGCAGCGTCCCGATTCTAATTGATCCCCATAGGAATACTTGAAATGCTGCGGACCAGTGCAGGCTTTTTGCCACTCTTGTTCGGTGCAAAGTCTTTTGTCTTGCGCTGCACAAAGCGATTCGGCCTGGCGCCAGGTTACGTCGACTTTGGGCAATAGGCCGCGCTGATTGGGGTACTCGTATACATCTATATAAAAGGTCCCTTCAATCAGTGCCATATTTCCTTCACCAGCTGAGATCAGTGAGGGCAAGACCAGTAGGATTGAGAGGGTTAATAGTCTATTCATTGCTTATTCCACAAATTGAATCGCGCCAAAGCGCTCAGGGTGGTGAAAGCCCCGTTGGTATGTCTCGCTCCAAGCGGTATACTCGGTCTGCTGGCCATAGTGGGTTTGTAGAGGGGATAAAGCCTCGATTATCGGTGCCAGGCGTTTATTCAATTTTGTAAGCTGTTGCCGGCTCTGCGGATCGAGTTGTGATTCATCGCGGTCCTCATGGCCTAGCCATAAGGTGTCTATCGCGGCACGAATAGGAGCGGCCTGAGCTTGCAGGGTGTTAATGCGTTTTTTCAAGTCCCGGCCGCCTTTGCGTTCGATGCGGTAGAGGTTGAGGCGCCAGATATCGCCAGATATAGGTTGCGCGCCACCGGTCACGCTATCGGCCATTGCTGCCCAGGGAATAGCGATTTCCGCGGTCCAACCTTGGTCGAGTTGTAGCGAATCATTGACCGACCCGTGGATGGAAACCGCTGTTTTAAGTCCGTTGATATCCCAATCTATCGATGCAACCCACTCCGGGGAAATCGAGTAGACCAACAGATCGACGACCACATTCTGCGGATTGACTTCCAATTCCAAGTAGTTTTTGCCATCGCCGTCGGGGTCTATAAAGACCTCTACGACTTCTTCCTCCCATAGGCGGTCGTCTTCGTTTTCGTAGATCGCCCATATATCGGCATCCTGGCAAACAAACGAAAAATAGAAGTATTCGTCGTCCCAGAGCATCTTGCTGCGCGTGGCGAAATGTACATCAGCATAATCGTTTAGAATTCGATCTAAACTATTGATCTGATTGGATTTATCCCAGGAAAATTCATCGAGTTTGCCGTCGATTATTATTGGGTCTATGGCGCGTTCTACCGCATAGTAGGCCAATGGACCAACCGAGGTCAGTGCTTGTTCAGAAGTCGCGAGCGCGGGCCATAGGACAATGAGCATAAGACGCGGAAAGCAACGCATAAGTTCTCCATTTTTAAAGACACAAGGCGGTGTTGAATATACAAAAAATAGCGCCGGTCAACCAACATCGCTTCCGGCTAAAAGTTGGTGGAAATTATTTCCTTGTCACATTTGTACATAGGCCGGTGCTGTTTTCTAGTTAAAGTGGTATAAAAACAAGGGTATAGTAAGGGGCATGTTAAATGCTATTCTACGTGGCACATAGCTTGCTTCCCTATGATATGTGAAAAGACATTCTACCAGTAATAATAACGAGAGACCATGATCGAAGGACTATTTATCTCAGCATCGGGCATGTTGCCAAAGGCTACGCAACAAGAGTCGATTGCAAATAATCTTGCAAATGCCGAAGTACCTGGTTTTAAAAAGGATAACCTCTTTATGCGCGAGGTGCGCGAGGCGATGAAACGGCAATCTGGCGACTATCCAGATTGGCGCATCAATCGCTTTGAAGGGGCCTGGACCGACCATGAGCAAGCCAGATTGCGCAAAACAGGCGATGTATTCGATATGGCTTTAAGCGGCAAAGGTTTCTTTGCGCTACAGACGTCTTCTGGTGTGCAATATACCCGCAATGGCAATTTTTCTAAAAATGACCAGGGCATGTTGGTCAATCCGCTGGGGCATCAAGTCCTCGATGAGGGTGGGGCGCCGATCGTTATACCTGAAAACATAACAGCGCCGATCATCGATGGGGCAGGGGTTGTGCGAGTGCGCGATGAAGCCACGGGGGAAGATACCGTTATAGCTACGATACAAATAGTTGATTTTCCAGAGCTTTATGATAAAAATGCTATGGCGCAGACCCCCTATCAGAATCCGCTAAGAAAGTCCAAGGACGGGCTCTTTATTCCTCACCCCGCGACCTCACAGGTACCGGCTGATGAGGTGGAAATTGTACAGGGGTTTTTAGAAGAGTCGAATGTTGAACCGGTATTGGAAATGGTCAGAATGATCGACACTTTCCGCTCCTACGAGGCGGAACAACGAGCCATTCAGGTCCAAGACAGCACTTTGGAGCGGGCCGTCAACGATCTCGGTCGCGTCAGTTAATAGATAGAGAAGGGGAGACATAAGATGAGTAGGGCACTGTATACCGCGGCCACAGGGATGATCGCTCAGCAGATGAACGTCGATAATATTGCCAATAACTTGGCGAATGTTAATACGACGGGTTATAAGAAGAGCAAAATGGAATTTCAGGATTTGCTCTACCAACAATTGCGCCTTGCCGGTGCGACACAAGCCGAGGGCGCCCAGGTGCCGGTGGAATTGCAAATCGGCTATGGCACGCGCCCCGTGGCAACACAGCGGATCTTCTCGCAGGGCACCATCGTGCCGACGGGTAATCCACTCGACGTTTCGATCGACGGCAATGGCTTTTTACAGGTGACCTTGCCCGACGGTACGACATCCTTTACTCGCGACGGGGCATTGAAGATGGGGTCCGACGGCACCATCGTCACCTCTGACGGTTATGCGCTCGAACCGCAAATCACCGTGCCGCAGGATGCTACGGATATCAATATCTCGTCCAATGGCGAAGTGTCCGTCAAGCTCCCGGGTACTGCGGCCTTTCAGACGGTGGGGCAGTTGGAACTGGCTCGATTCATCAATCCGGCCGGCCTCAAGACGATCGGGCGGAACCTGATGCTCGAGACGCAAGCCTCGGGTGTGGCGATTATCGGCGCGCCGGACGGAGAAGGATTCGGCAAGCTGTCGCAGCGCTTTTTGGAACTGTCGAATGTGGAAGTAGTCGACGAGATGGTGAGCATGATCGTCGCCCAGCGGGCCTATGAGATCAATTCCAAGGCGATTCAGACTTCCGAGGAAATGCTCTCGAACGCCAACAACCTGAAGCGATAGGGCTAAAACGATGAAAAAGGCGATTTGGATTTTTCTCATATTGAGTTTTTCCGGCGGTCCAGCCTTGGCGCAAAGCAAGGTCTCTGCTTCCGATATCACCAAGGCCGTCGAGGTGTTCGTGCAACAAGAACTTGAGGGTAGCCTCGAAGACGAAATGCGCATTGAGATCAATACTCGTTGGCAAGGGGTAGTAGAATTGGAGTCGGCCGGTGAGCCGCAGATCCGCGTGCGTCGCGCTTCGTCGCGGCCGCTGCGTGGACCGACGGTCTTGCGAGTGGGCATCGACGTCGGCGGGCAGACGCTGAAGACGATGAGTGT
Organism: Gemmatimonadota bacterium; assembly: GCA_018672475.1. Lineage (GTDB taxonomy): Bacteria > Latescibacterota > UBA2968 > UBA8231 > UBA8231. The sequence goes on from JABHFS010000109.1 coordinate 56,084, forward strand.
GACCGCCGATATCCGCTATCTGCGACCGGTGCTGGTCGCCAGCTATATGTTGAGCCGGGGCGAGGCGCTGGAAGAATCGATGGTTGAAATGGTGGAACGCGATATCACCACCTTGCGCAACGGTTATTTCACCGAACCCGCCCTGTTGCAGGATATGCAGACGCGCAGAAGTTTGGCCGCGGGGGCCGTCTTGACTCGCAACCACGTCTCGGCCATTCCCGTAGTGAAACGCGGCACGGCGGTCGAACTCGTCGCGCGCACCAAGCGATTCAGCGCCACGGCATTGGGTGAGGCGATGCAGGATGGTGGGGTTGGTGAGCGGATACGGGTCAAGAACAGCGACTCGGGCAAGATTCTCTATGGGCAGATACTCGACGCCCATACCATTCAGATCGGGCTATAGGGGGCGCAGTTGATGTTGAGCGTGAAAAAGGGAATGCAAATGTCCGCGCTAGTCGTCGCTCTTGCGGCGACCGCCTCATCGGCGCAGATCCAGTCGATGTTCGCGGACCCCAAGGCCAACCAGGTCGGTGACGCGTTGACGGTGATTATTCAGGAGAACGCTTCGGCTTCGAACCGGACATCGACGAAGACGGCGAAAAACAGCAAGACGGGAATCAGCAGCACAATACCGGGTGCCGGCAATATCCTGGGTTTCATCCCGCTGCATTCGCTCGACAGCGGATTTGACAACGAGTACACGGGCGATGCATCGACTTCGCGCAGTGCGCGGTTGACGGCACGGATGACGGTGACCGTCGTGAGCAAGAAACCCAATGGAGACCTGATCATCGAGGGCGTGCGCACCTTAAAGATCAATGGAGAGAACGAGGCTATTTATGTAAATGGCTCGGTCAACCCGGCGATGGTGCGCCGCGACAATACGGTGCTTTCGTCGAGTATCGCCGACTTGCAGATCGAATACACTGGCAAGGGCACTATCACCCAGGGTACTAGGCCAGGGGTAGTCGTACGCTTTATTAACTGGATTTTTTAGGCTATGCTAGCGGGAGGATTCATCAGAGTTGGGGTCTTGGCGGTCTTGGCGGTCTTGGCGGTCGTTTGCGGTATGTGTAGTCGCGTGGAAGCGGTGGCATCGGTCCGGATCAAAGACCTCGCGAAAGTGCAGACGGCACAGGATATACAGTTGACCGGCGTCGGTTTGATTATCGGACTTGAAGGGACGGGGGATGGTCGTCGGGCTGAATTCACTTTTCAGATGATGGCCAATATGATGCATCGGATGAAAGTGGCCGTCACGCCCGAGCAGGTTCGAGTGCGCAATGTTGCCGGCGTCAGTGTTACCGGGACTTTGACGCCGCACCAGCGCAAAGGCAGTCGTATCGACGTGCATGTGGCCTCGATAGGCGACGCCTCGTCGCTACAGGGCGGCACGCTGCTTTTATCGACGATGATGGGCCCGGACGGTACGGTATACGCCACGGCGCAAGGGCCGATCTCGATTGGTGGTTTCAACCTCGGCGGCGGAGCTGCTGGATCGGTGCGCAAGAATCACACGGTAGTAGGTGCGGTGCCGAACGGGGGAATCGTAGTTGAGGAAATGTTCAAACAGGAAGAACTGGATAAGGATGTAACGCTAATGTTGTACGATGCGGATTGGACGACGGCCTCGCGTGTGGCCTTCGCCATCGGTGAGCACTTCGGCGAGGGGGACTTGGCGCATGCGATGGACCCGGGAACGATTGTGGTGGCACTTAACTCGATGCGCGGTCAACCTGACGCGATCGTCGATTTCGTCGCCGAGTTGGAAAAGGTCGAAGTAATCCCCGATCTGCCAGCCAGGGTAGTCGTCAACGAACGCACCGGCACGGTGATTATCGGCGAGAACGTATCGGTTTCGGCTGTGGCTATGTCGCATGGTAGTCTCCAACTAAAGATCCCCGGTGATGACGGTGGCGATGTTTTCGGTGGCGAGGCCGAAGTCGTCGAGGAGCCCGATCGCCTGCATCCGATCATCAGTTCGTTCGACGTCGGGGCTATGCCCACGGTGCGGGAATTGGTGCGCAATCTCAACGCATTGGGTGTTACCCCGCGCGATTTGATCTCGATTTTGCAGGCGTTGAAGACGGCCGGTGCATTACGCGCCGAATTGATCATCCAGTAGGAGGATGGCGACGTGAACGATTTAATGAACATTGCGACATCGCTGAAGGGGACGAATTTCACGGGTAAGCAGAAGACGGTGGATGTCAAATCGTTTCGGGGGGCCGAGACCATTGAGGAGCGGCGCGAAGCGCTCAGGGAGTCGGCCAAGCAGTTCGAGGCGGTCTTCGTTCACCAGATGATCTCGGCGATGCGTAAGACCGTCAGCGAATCGAGTCTGACGCCCAAGAGCAATGGCCAGAAGATTTTTGAAAGCATGTTGGATGAGGAGTGGAGTAAGAAACTGGTGAATAAATCCGGGTCAGGGAGTCTGAGCGAGATACTCTATCGGCAATTGAGCGCCAATATGGGGCTTGACGAGGCAGAAGACAGCGCCAAAACGCAGGATCAGTTGTGGCCTGCTCCGCCACCGGTGTTGCCAATAAAAAATAACGGAACACAGAAATGAATGACCCGGTATTGATAGAGTTGATCGCAGTGATCAACGAGGAAGTGCGCACCTTCCATCGGTTGCTGACATCACTGCAGGAAGAGCAGCAGGTCATCATCGAAGACGACTTGGAAGGCATCGAGGAGATTGTCGCCGAGCAACGGCAGTTGGCCGTCTACGCCCACCAGATCGAAACTCGGCGCATCCAATTGGTCAACGAGTTGGCGTTGTGCCTGGATTTGCAGCCCGATAACGTGAGCTTGAGCCGTTTGGTGGAAGTGTTAGAAGGACCGCACAGCGAGGAGTTGGCGAATATGCGCGGACAATTACTCGAGCTCAACAGCCAGATTCGCGCGATCAGCGAAAACAATGCTTTTCTCATCCGTCAGTCGCTGCGTTATACCGACCGCTGCCTCGATATTCTCACCGGGCAGCAGGTCGAGCGCCGCGTTTACGGGCAATTCGGCAAAGCCAAACGCAGCGCCGGCGAGCGTTCGCTATTGAACCAGACCGCCTGAGGAAACAAGCATGGCCATCACTTCATCCGCAAGCCACGGCATCGAGATCGGCCGCCGCGCCCTCCAGGCGCAACAGGCGTCGCTCAACGCGACCGGGAACAATATCGCCAACGTCAACACGCCGGGTTTCTCGCGGCGTCAGGTTCGTTTGGAAAATGCCATCTCCAGTGGGCAGAACGGTATTGGATCCGGTGTCGACTTGGAGGGGGTGGCCCGCCAGCGCAGTCGTTTCATCGATGCACAGATGCGGGTGCAGCAGCAGGTCTTGGGTCGTTGGGAGGTTTTAGAGAGTGCGATCGGCACTATCGAGGCGGTGTTCAATGAGCCGGCTGGTGCGGGGTCGAGCGAGGCGGGAACGATTTTCAACGAGCCGTCGGGTTTGGGGCTTTCGGGTTCGTTCAGCCGCTTTTGGAACGCCTGGCAGGATTTGGCGAATGTGCCTGAAAGTGGTGCGGCCCGCGCGGTGGTGCGGCAAGAGGCCGATTTCATGGTGACCACGCTGCACCAGTATCACGACAAGCTGCGCGATGCTCGCAATGGGATGGACGCGGATGTAATGGACGAGGTCTCCGATATCAATGAGATGCTCGACCAGTTGGCCGATATCAATTCGCAAGTGCCACGCGCCTCTTTTGATGGCGGGGATGCTAGTGACCTGAAGGACCGGCGCGATTTGATCATCGACGAGTTGTCGCGGCGGGTGGATATTTCCCTGACGGAGAGCGACAATGGCCAGATTTCGGTATTGTTGGCCGGGCACAATCTCTTGCAAGGGGACCATGTTGTTCACTTGCAGGTACGTCAGACGGTCGATGATGGTACGTCGGTCAGTCAGGTCCACTACGCGGACGACGGGACACGGGCACGGATCAGTGAAGGCCGCTTGCGCGGTCTGATCGAGGTCCGTGACAATGTCGTGCCGAAGTTGTTGACGAACCTCGACGAGATGGCGGCGGGCTTGGTCACTGAGATCAATGCCTTGCATCGCACGGGCTTCGGCAAGGACGGCGGAACGGGCGTCAATTTTTTTGATCCGGGTAAGATTGACGCTAGTAATATCGCTGTCGACAACGCCATCCTGTCGAATCTCAATAATATCGCCGCCTCGGCCGATGGCAATACAGGTGATAATGGTATGGCTCTGGCGCTGAGCAGTTTGCGCAATGGCAATATTCTCTCCGACGGCACTCAGACGATGGAGGGGTTTTACTACGAGATGTTGGGCGAAGTCGGGGCGTTGAGCGGCGAGGCGCAGACCATGGCCGAGAACCACAGATTGTTTTCCTCGCAGATCGAGAATCGTCGCCAAAGCGTGCAGGGCGTTTCGCTCAACGACGAGGCATCGCAGTTGATGCTTTTTCAACGCGCCTATCAGGCGGCGGCACGTACAGTGTCGATCATTGACGAGTTGTTGGAAGTTACGGTCAACATATGATTTGTCGCCGGGAAGTTCACTGTCCATTAACCGATGGACTTATTTTAAAGAGGCCCCTATATTTGGGGCGATTGAGCAGGAGATAGCGCCATGCGAGTCACGACGGGGATGGCAGTGGGCACCCTGACGAATAATTTAGGCCGCTCATACGAGCGTATCACGCGTTTCCAGAATGAACTGTCTTCCGGTACGCGCCTGAATAAGCTCTCCGACGATCCGGCCGGAGTCGAACGCTCGCTGGCATTGCGCTCGGAACTGCGCAATACCGAACAGTTTCAAAAGAATATTGGCGACGGAGTGGGTTGGTTGCAGTTGAGTGAGGCGACCCTCAATTCGCTCGAAACACTCTTCGTCGAAGCGCGTGGGCTGGCTGTGCAGGGGGCGACGAGCACTTATAATTCCTCGCAGCGCAACGCCATCGCCGACCAGGTCGACCAGTTTCTCGAGCACGCCGTTAGCTTGAGCGAAGCTCGCTATCGGGGGCGTTATATATTTTCGGGGACCCAGACCGGCGGCGTGCCCTATATGCCGAATCGCGATGAGAACGGCAACGCCCTCGATGTCAGGGCTAGCGGCGACACGACCGGCAGCATTGAGCGCGAAGTGACTGACGGGGTTATTATGCAGGTCAATATCCCGGGCAGCGAGATTTGGGAAGATCCCAAAGACATCCGGTTGCCTTTGAATACCTTGGCTCGCGGGTTGGGCGCTGAGGATCGGGCGCAGTTGGACCAGGTCGTCGGGCAGGACCAACAGCTCGATATGGATCGGTTGAACGCGCTATTGGACGGAACAGAAGTGGTGGACCCGCCGATTAGTGAGGCGGTACATGAGGTTTTGGTGCAGGCGCGTGACTCGTTTGAGGATCAGCAGACCAACCCATTCGATGTGTTGATCGAACTGCGCGACGCTTTGCGCGACAATAATGTCGATGACGTGCGGGGCACCTTAAACAAGTTGGCTAATGTGCGCGAGAACATCTCCTCGGTTCGTGGGCTGATCGGCGCCCGGGTTAATCGCATGGAGACGACCCAGAACGTGCTCGACCGCATTTCTGTGGAAATGACTTCAATACTGTCTGCCGATGAAGATGTCGATTTGGCTTCCACAATTGTGAATTTGCGTCAAGAACAAGATGTATTTCAGGCGGCTTTGGCCTCCGGGTCCTCAGTGATTCCCCAATCGCTGATGGACTTCATCTAATGAGTGATCTCTCTCCCTCTGGCGCGCTCCCTGCGCCGAACATTTTAGACGAGCGTGAGCTAAGAAAATGACGATCGCCGCGTATTCAGGGGATCCTAGGATGAGCGAATCAGATAAGGTAACATTTCAGAACGCCAAGTTCGGCGAGGTGACGATCGAACGCGGAAACGTGCTGAGCTTCCCATATGGGTTGCCGGGTTTCGAGCGCCACCGAGACTATGGACTGGTCGAAGTTGAAGAGGAGGTGCCTTTTATACGCCTTCTGGCCCTTAACGAACCCCGTCTCGCGTTCGTACTGGTCAACCCGATGCTATTATGGCCCGAATACGATCCGGACATAGGGCAGGAGGCTTTGCAGAGCTTGGGGATAGGACAGCCCGAGCACTTGGCGGTTTATTGTATCGTAACCTTGAGCAGTGAACCAGGACAGGTTACGGCAAACCTCAGGGGACCGATCTGTATCAATACCGAGACGATGCAGGCCAAGCAGATGATTTTGGTGGACGAGCGCTATCATACTAGGCACTCGATTATGGAAGCTAGCAGTCAGGAAGCCTAGCGCATTTAGGTCGCTTGGAGCGACCGTTTTAATCAGGGAAGATTCGTTATGCTCGTGCTAACGCGTAAAGCAGGCGAAAGCATTGTCATAGGCAGCGAGATCCGGGTCACTGTGCTTGAATTGCAGGGACGCCAGATCCGCCTAGGGATAGAGGCGCCGTCTGAAATATCGGTTCATCGGGGTGAGGTCTACGAGCGAATCCGCGAGGAAAACGAGCGGGCCGCACAGGGGGACCAGCAAGAGCTCAAGGCGTTGAGCCAAGCGCTGAAAAAAGGGAGCGGCTGAACGAGGTTTGTACGGGAGGCTGCAAGGATGGGTCTGTCGATAAGGATGACGATCGGACGCGAGGGCGTGCCATCACTTCCATGCAGAAGTCCACTGATTTTTACCGAGCACTGGTTTTTAACCCGTGCGAAGCTCGGTTGCGGTACTTGGCCCACACAGGCCATTCCTTCCACTTAATTCACCCACAGCAAAGTTCGCAAAAGACCTGGCGCCGTGCCTTTTTGTCGTCGCCATCGATACTAGGTCTTTCCCTATCTCCGACGGCTACAATGGCTATATCTCCGACGACTATCGCTAGCTGTGCGAAAAACCGCAAGCAGGTCCCGTTTAGCAGATTCTGGCGGCCGAATTGGGTAGCAATACCCGGCAGGCGATCGAGCAGCACTTCATTCGCGCTTGCGCACCGGTCTGAATCACAATTGTTATCCGGTCTGTGCTGCTGGGGATCGGGGGCGCATTGTCGACTGTAACTGTTGCCCCCCGAGTCAGTATCGCCATACCAGTCTACAATAAAGCCGAATTTACCGAAGCTTGTCTTTATGGCGTGGCAGAAAATACGGATGACGACCCCTCCTATGAGGTGATTGTCATCGACAATGCCTCGACCGACTGGACGAAATATCTGCTGCACGCTTTCGAGGGGGATATCCGCGTTGAATACAACGACGAGAATAAGGGATTCGCCCGGGCTAACAACCAGGCAGCGGCCATGGCGAGCGGGGATTACCTACTCTTCCTCAACAACGATACCGTGCCGCAACCGGGGTGGTTGCGTGAAATGGTGGGCTTGGCCGATTCAGATCCGTCCATCGGCATTGTCGGTTCGAAGTTGCTCTATCCAGAAACAGGCAAGATACAACACGCCGGCATAGAATTGATCCATGGCGTTCCCGACCATATCCACCGAGAGGCCGCTGCCGATGATCCGCAGGTTAACGCGGTGCGCGACTTCGATATGGTGACCGGTGCCTGCATGCTGGTGCGCCGGGGGCTTTTCGCGGAACTGCAGGGTTTTGACGAAAACTTCCTCAACGGGGTCGAAGACGTCGATTTATGCCTTCGAGCGCGAGAGAAAGGGTGGCGGGTCGTCTATTGCCCGACGAGTGTCGTCGAACACCACGAAGGCAGCAGCGAGGGGCGTTACGATCATGTGCGCGAGAATCTGCAGCGCTTTGTCGACCGCTGGCAAGGGCGTTTTGACGCTGAAGGCAGATTGATGGTCGGCGGTAAAGAGGCGATTTCCGCGACGCGAAAGGTGCGAGGGGTGGTACCCGAGCCGGTGGCCGTCCAGTCGCGGCCCTTCCGCGGAAATTGGGAGGGGTCGTTTCTAGTCTATTCGAGTTTGGCCACGGTCAATCGCGAATTGGTCTTAGCGCTGTTGCGGAGTGAGAAATTCGAGTTGGGTTTGTTGCAGGCCGAACCCGGTGAGCGGGCGGAGGTCGCAATCACTTCCCGCTTGTACCCGGTCGCCGAACGGCTGGACAAAGCGTTAGACGGCGAGGTCGACTTCCATCTGCGCCACCATTGGCCGCCGAATTTCAGCCGCCCCCCGGCCGGGAAGCTGGTCCTGGTGCAGCCTTGGGAATTCGGACGGATTCCCAGCGAATGGGTCGAGCCGATCCAACAGAATGTCGACCAGATATGGGCTTATACCAGTTATGTTCGCGATTGTTATATCGCCAGCGGCATTGATCCGAATCTGGTGGAGGTCGTTCGTCTTGGGGTTGATCCGGAGCGTTTCCAGCCAGGCCTTAGCGGGTTGTATTTGCCTACCGAAAAGACCTTTAAATTCTTATTTGTCGGCGGGACATTAGAGCGCAAGGGCATCGATTGTCTGCTCAAGGCCTATCGCCAAGCCTTTACCCCGGAAGATGACGTGTGCCTGGTGATAAAAGACATGGGCACCCGTACTTTCTATGAGAATCAGACGGCGGGTGAGCAGATCCGCACGTTACAAAATGATCCTCACTGCGCCGACATTCTCTATTTGACCGAAGATCTTCCGGAGGCCGATATCCCGAGTCTGTACAGCGGGTGCGATTGCCTTGTGCATCCCTATCGCGGGGAGGGTTTTGGCCTGCCCGTCGCCGAGGCGATGGCCTGCGGGTTGCCAGTGGTGGTGACGGCGGGCGGGGCCTGTGACGATTTTTGCAATGAGGATACCGCCTATCTGGTGTCTGCGCGGAGGGTGCCGGTCAGGTTGCCCGATGAGATGGAATTGGCGGGCGACCCATGGGTGCTCGAACCGAACCCCGACGAGCTCAAGGCGAGATTGCGCACGGTTTTTGAGCGGCGGGAGGAGGCGGCGCAGCGGGGGAAAGCAGCGGCTGAACATATCGCGGCGCACTTTACTTGGCAAGATGCCGCGGAGGATGCCCAGGCGGCGCTGACGAAGTTGCGGCAGGCAACTTCGTCAACGATGGAGCCTGTGGTCGCTCCGGCGTTGGCAATAGGAGCTATGCAGCAATTGGCCTCGCCGGTGCAGGCGCCGTCCGTAGAAATTACGCTCGTCGTGCTTGGTGATGTGGCCGAAGAAACCATCGATGAAGTAATGGTCGGTTTGGGTGAGGGGGTAGTTCGTTTTGATTTGCGCGATGGTGCGGATACGGCGGTATCGTTGGGTGGGGAACTCGAGGCGCTGCGGCAACGGATGGAGGGGGAATACTTGGTGTGTATTGGGCAAGGACAGACGATTGACGCCGAGGGCATTGCCCAATTGATCGAGCATTTGCGATTACAGAACAATATCGCCGCTGTGCAACCATCGCTTGCAGGTGAGGCCAAAGGGGTCGGTCTGGTAGACCTGGAGATCGCCGAAGGGCGGATCGTCGCTTTCCGCGGGCAGGCACTTGCGACGATTGGCGGTTTTGACCACAGTTTTCACTCACCGGCGGTGTTGTGTGAGGCGACGCGCCAACTCGGGCGCCATGGGGGGAGAGTTGTGCAAGTGCTCGAATGCGTCTCGGTCGGGGGACAAGGGCCGCTTGACCAGGTGCATCAAGATGAGCTCAAAGCGATCTATGCGTTGGCTGAAGGTGATCGTATGCGTTCGCTTGGGGATGACGAGGCGGCATTGTCAGCTTATCGGGATTCGGTCGTGGCGAAGGGTGATTTTGTCGAGTCGATCGTGGTGTTGTCAGCTTTGCTGATGGAATCCGGTCGGTCCGCCGATGCGATCGAACATCTCGAATGTCTGGTGCAGATGGATGAAGGATCCTTTCGGGCGCACAATTATCTGGGGTTGGCGCGTTATCAGGCGGGGCAGGTCGAAGCGGCGCGGTCGACGATGAAGAAGGCACTGGCGCTAAACTCCGCCTGTGTGGAAACGCTGATCAATCTGGCGGTATTGGAGTGGGAGCAGGGGGAAGCCTTGGAAGCCGTTGATTATCTAGAGAAGGCGGCCAAGTTGGAGCCGGACAATCGGGATGTTATCGTCAACACCGGGGTCATATACGCCCAGTCCGGCAACCCCGCCGCTGGCATCGCCCTCCTGCGAGAGTATCTGGATCTCAACCCACGCGATCAGGGTGCGGCCTCGTCGCTGGCCGATGTGCTGATACAGACCGGGGAGCTACAGGCGGCGCGCGAATTGGCCGGACGTCTGCTGGCGCACGACCCGCAGTATCCGGTGGCACATGCCATATTGGAGAGAATACGTGGGCAAGAAGAGCAAGAGTAAGGGCAAGAAACAAAAAAAGAACAAGGGTGCCCGCCTGCGCCGCCCGCAGCTGTCGCTTTGCATGATCGCTAGGGATGAGGCTGCATTTCTGGGGCAGTGCCTGCAAAGTGTCGCGGGTTTGGTAGACGAGATCGTCGTCGTCGATACGGGTTCGAGCGACGATACCGTCACCGTAGCCGGGCGCGCAGGTGCGCGGGTATTCAGTCAAGCCTGGGACGACGATTTCTCAAAGGCCCGTAATCGATCCATCGCCGAGGCGAAGGGTGAATGGATACTGGTGCTGGATTGTGACGAGGTTTTGGCAGCCCAGGACCATGCGCGGTTGCGCCAACTGCTCGCGGGCAGGGACGCCGACGCCTATCGCATGACGACCCGTAATTATAGTAAAGAGGAAAACCGTTCTGGCTGGGTGCCCTGTCGCGGTGAAATCCCGGAGGAAAAGGGATATCCGGGTTATTTTCCGACTACCAAGGTCCGGCTTTGGCGCAATCGACGCGATGTACGCTTCGTCGGTGCGGTGCACGAGCTGGTCGAACCGACGTTATTGCAAGCGGGCATGGCGCTCGGCGACTGCCTGGTACCGGTGTATCATTATGGCCATATCGAAAAAGAGCGCGGCGTAGACCACTACCTGGAAGTCGGCGAGCGCAAGGTTCGCGACAATCCAGATGATTTGCGGGCTCGCTACGAATTGGCCATCGCCTATCGCAACGCCGAGCGTTTCGATGAGGCGCTGGCCAGCATCGAAACGGTGGTTGCACAAACCGCCGATACCGGAGAGGAAGCGCGGATCTACCTGCAGGAGGACTTGGTCCTCTTGCTGCGAGCCGAGGTATTGGGACGCCTGAGACGTGCGGATGAAGCGCTGGCGGCCTATGATGAGATGCTCGCACGTTTCCCAGCGTCTTTTGAGGCGCTCAATAACAGGGGACTGCTGCTCGAACAATTTGGCCGTTTGGACGAAGCCCGGCAGTGTTATATGCGTGGGGCCGAGCTAGCTCCGGACAATCGCATTCTCGCCGACAACTTCAAGCGCTTACAGCGGAAAAATTATACACTCAGCGCCTGTATAATTGCGCGCGACGAAGAAGAGGTGCTCGGCCGTTGTCTCGACAGCTTGCGGGGCATCGTCGACGAGATTGTGGTGGTCGACACCGGCTCTGTCGACGGGACGATCGCGTTGGCCGAGGGCTATGGCGCACGGATCGGCCATTTCGAATGGTGCGACGATTTTTCCGCGGCACGCAATGCCTCACTCGAAATGGCGACCGGCGATTGGATCCTCTGGCTCGACGCCCATGACTATTTGTTGCCGGAGGATGGCGACAAAATACGCCAGGCGAAAGCTCTCGAACCTGATCAGGCCCTGTATTTTACCCTAGTCAACGAAGGCGGTGGGCAGACCGGATTTCGCCAATTGAAAATGTTTCCCAACCGCGCCGATATTCGCTTTGAACTGCCGGTGCACGAAAATGTCGCCGCCGCGCTCCGGCGGGCGGGCATTGACTGTCGCGGTACTGATGTAGAAGTGCATCACACTCGAGTCGTTGACGCCGAGGGGATCGAACGCAAAAATGCCTATTATCTGCGCCTGATGAACGAATGGCTGAGCGAGCATGCGGAGGACTGGGAGACCTGTTTCCGCATCGGGCACGGACTCTATGTCTCGGGGGAACGCCCGGCGGCGGCCGAGTATTTCGCGCGGATTCTCGCGGCGGATCAGCAGGTGGTTGAATTGGTGTTGGTTCGGCGGCTTGCGGCGACCTTCGCGGGGCGTTGTCTGTTGGAGGAAGAACACTACGAGGAAGCCATCGCACCGTTGGAGGCCGCTCGGCAGTTGGCGCCGGAAGATAAGCTGACCCTGATGTCGCTGGGCGATGTGCATGTCAAATTGGGGCATTTTGCCGCGGGGCTGGATTATTTGACCGCTGCTGCTACGGGGCGTCTGGAGATGGATGTCTCGCTGGATCCGCAGGCCATAGACTATTCGCTTTATTTTTTCACTGGCCAGGCGCTGCACAATCTCGGTCGATTCGCCGAGGCCGAAGAGGCTTTTCTCCGGGCAAGCAATATATCGCCGGAACGAGGGGAGGCGGCGCAGGCGCTCAATATGCTGCGCCAAAGTGGATCCGGCACCGGCCTCTATATTGCCAAAGGGGAAAAACCGGCGCGCGTTGCCGCATCGCTTATCGCGCAGAAGGCGGAAAACGGCGGTGGCCGGTTGACGCTGTGTATGATCGTGCGCGATGAGCAGGAGCGGCTGGGCCACTGCTTGGATAGCGTGCAGGGTTTGGTCGATGAGATCGTGGTCGTCGATACCGGTTCGGTCGACGGTACGGTGGCCCTGGCGGAAAGTTATGGTGCGCGAATGGGGAGTTTTTCCTGGTGTGACGACTGGGCGGCGGCGCGCAATGTATCGCTTGCATTGGCCACTGGTGATTGGATTCTCTGGCTCGACGCTGATGATATTATGCCTCAGGAATGCCATGCCGAGATTCGTCGGCTCGTCGACGAAGGCGGTAACAAGAGCTATTTTTTCGTGCTCGATGACCAGGGCCATGAACAGGTCTCCTGTTTGCAGATGCGACTTTTCCCCAACTTGCCGGGCATCGAGTTCGAGATGCCCGTGCACGAGCAGATCACGCCTTCGTTGGGGCGCTTAGGCCTGGAGATGATCGCGACCGATATTCGCGTAGTGCACACCGGCTATACGAGCCCGGAGGTCGTCCGGGCCAAGAAGGAGCGCTATCTCGGAATCATGGAACGCTGGCTGGTGCAGCGTCCAGAAGACTATATGACCGGTTCGCACGTCGCGCTGACGTACTATTCATCGGGGAAACTAGCGGAGGCAGAGGCGGCTTATCGCTATATCGTCGAAGAAAGCACCTGTCGTCAGGACCGCAATTGGATCATTTATACCACCGCGTTGCTCTTTCTTGGGCGCACGTTGGTGAAAATGGGGGAATTCGAGCGGGCAAAGGTCGAAATGCTGCGCGCCGAAGAAATTGACCCAGAGTATATACTGACCAAGCTTTCGCTCGCAGAAGTGAATGCTCGACTCGTGGATTGGCCGGAAGCGTTGCGCTACGGGCGTGCGACGTTGGCCGGTGACGGACAGATGACTTTCTTTCCAGTCGATTACGACGCGGTTCGTTATGGAGCCGAGCTCATCTGCGGCCAGGCCGCACAAGCTTTAGAACAATGGGCTGAAGCCGAAGAAGCCTATCGCCGTGCGGCTGGGGTTCCGGTGACTCAGCGCAGTGAGGCATTGGGCAATCTCTCCAATATGTTCAAAGCCATGGATCGGCGGGATGAAGCGCTCGCCGTGTTGGATGAAGCGCTGGTGATCGACCCGGATAGCGCCCAGCACCGCTTCAATAAGGGCGTGTGGTTTTTGGAGGCGCGAGATCTGGATCGGGCTGAAGCGATATTTGCCGCGGCGGTCGAAAGCCAACCCGATTTTGCCTTGGCGCTTTTGAACCTCGGTTATATTGCCAAGACGCGAGGTGCATTCGATCAGGCCGAAATGCATTATCGCAGGGCTATGGCTTGTGATGGGGAAGGGGTTGAAGCGCGCGCGAATCTAGGTCATCTCTATCTCGATTTAGAGCGTTTTGTCGATGCCGCGGTGCTTTTTGAAGAGGTGCGCACCCGCAAGTCGGGGTTGGTCGATATCGAATTGGGTTTGCTCGTTACGCGGGCTCAGCAAAATGAGGGGGCACTGGAGTTGTTGCAGGAAATCGCCGCTGCCTTTCCCGATCTGCAGCGCGAACCGGGCGATACGCGGACGGCGGTAGAAGCGGCCCGCACCGCGGAGAGGTTGGGGTTAGTGTTGCTCAATCGAAATCAGATAAAGTGCGCCGAATTAGCCTTCTGGGCGGCGGTGCTGCTCGATGGGAATTTGATCGAGGCGCGCCGGGCGCTTTCCGAGGTGCTTTATGCGGAGGGCAGTTTCTGGAAGGCGGTGGCTCAATTGGAGGCGGTGTTGCTCGTTTTTCCGACAGACGCGGCGGCCTTTAAGCGTCTGGGGGATTGTTATAAGCAGCTGGGGGTCGACGAGGCGGCGCGTCTGTGTTACGCGAAAAGCCAACAAGCCTCCTGATTACCATTATATAGGCCAGAAGCGGATGTGTCTTGCTCGAATCAATTGCCCACACTTTAGCGGCCGATTTAGACGCCGCCAATCGTCGCTGGTATAGATCGGGAAGGGGTAGCCACAGCAGGATAAAACCCTCTTATAGAGGGAGATGAGCCCTGCAGTCTTTAGCTATCTGCCGAAAAGCGATGGGAAAGAGCGATTGAGGGCAGGTAAAATATTCCAGACCCTTTTCAGTTCTTTCTCTTTTTTGATCCCCTGTAAATTATAGGCGTATGTTTTCTCGCTGAGTTGCACTGAATTTTAACCTCTTAAGCTATTGTTATTTAGTGGCATATATAGTTTAAAATTTATTTTTCTGCTATTTGGCATGGCACTTGCTTAAAGGACAGTAGAATAAACTTCGGATCTACAAAGTATGCGGATTCGAAGTATGAGGGTCTAGCTAGGGAAGGCCCAGACAGTCCGGCGACCAAGGAGGTTCATTATGCCGATACGCCTCGGGAATAATATTACATCGATGAATGCGCGGCGTTTTTTAAATCAGAATAGCGCGGATTTTACTAAGCGTGTAGAACGACTCTCGTCTGGTCTACGGATCAATAGAGGTGCCGATGATCCTGCTGGCCTCTCGGTCTCTGAGGGGATGCGATCAGAAATTCTAGGTATGAAGCAGGGCGTTAACAATGCCACGCAGGGAATTAGTCTGATCCAGTTAGCAGAAGGCTCTCTCAACGAGGTCAGTAGTATGCTGCGCCGCATGAGGGAAGTGGCCGTGCAGTCAGCCAACTCGACGATCAATGACTCGAACCGCGAAGGTCTTTCGTCTGAGTTTAACCAGCTCAGCGCCGAAATTGACCGCATCGCGGTTTCTACTACTTATAATGACCAGGTTTTGTTGACGGGTTTTGGCAATAGCGTTTCACAGACCAAGACAATTTCTACTGCACTCGACGGATATACCGGTGTTAGCGAGGTGGGCATTTCGGGTGCTGTACCGGGGACTTATACCTTCACAGATACCAGTGCGGATGATAACCAAATTACATTGGCGGTTACCCGCGCCGACGGCACCGAGCTTAAACAGTCCATCGATGTCGGTGCGACCCTCGACCGCGACGGCACTAGCAACTTGGTGGCTACTGGCACGACCTTTGTTGCTAATTTTGATCGAATGGGCGTCCAGGTTACGGTGGTCGGTCCCACGGTTGATACGAACAGCACTACATTGAAAAGCACTGTTGCCAATGCCGGGACGGGTGGTTTTTTGGAGATTGGAAACGAAGGTGTGACCATTCCAGCTAACGAGACCCTGGCCAATATTGCGACCAGCTTGAATACGGTCCTATCTGCGCAGACACCCGCAGGTTCAGCCAGTTACAATGCTGCACTTGACGAGGTACAGATTGATACCGGAGGCAATAGGGTTGCTGAAGTTCCTCCTGGCTTCTTGGGGCTTACTGCAGCCAATAGCTATATCGATGGGCGCCTTGATGGTAAACAGATCGTCGTGATCGAAGCTGAAGGTGGTGTGTTGCAGGTGGGGCCGAATAATGAAGCTTCCAACCGCATTGCGCTCAATATCGGTGATATGCGCTCTAGCGGCAACGAATTGAACTTAACGGGTCTTTCAGTAGCCAACCTCGAAAGTGCGAGAAACGTTATTTCGCGTGTCGATGCTGCAATTCTCGTTGTAACCCGACAGCGTGGTAATTTGGGTGCTGTGCAGAACCGATTGCAGTTTACTACCGCTAACCTCGAAAATGCCATTGAGAACTTGACGGCGGCAGAATCGGCGATTCGCGATGCTGATGTGGCTGAGGAAATCTCGCAATTTACTCGTGCACAGATACTAACTCAGGCATCAACTGCGATGATTGTACAGGCCAATGCCTTGCCACAGAGTGCTTTGCAGCTCTTGCAGTAAAAAAGTATAAAAAGCTAAAGACCCATCAAACTGGGTCGATAAATAAAGTATTACCGAGTGGTGTTAAGTAATATCAAATAAAGCAATGCCACAAGGATGGTAGAACGGATTCTGCCAAGGGAACCCCACCAGACAAGGAGGTTTTGGTTATGGCCCTAAGAATTAATTCAAATGTATCTGCGATGAGCACTGCGCATACGATGAGTGCGAATAATAAAGATTTAGGAACGCGGCTTGAACGACTTTCATCTGGGATGCGGATCAATACGGCTGCAGACGATGCGGCTGGGCTCTCCATCTCAGAGGGATTTCGCGCGCAAATCACAGGATTGACCATGGGAGTGCGCAACGCCGAAATGGGATCGAATCTAGTACAGGTCGCCGAAGGATCTCTCAATGAGGTTAGTTCGATGTTGATCCGCATGCGAGAATTGGCCGTGCAGTCGTCTTCGAGCACGTTTACTGACCAAAACCGCGAGGCGATTGAGGCGGAAGTCAATCAACTCAAGCAGGAAATTGATCGCATTGCGGAATCGACGGTCTATAATGACAAAACCTTGCTGACCGGCTTTGGCAATACCTTAGATGCTACTTCGTCGTCGGCCTTGACGGATGTTGCGCAGACCGGCGTGAAAAACATCTCTATATCTGGTGTCCCCGCGGGCACTTATACCATGGCTGATAACGCTGATGGAACTATCTCTATCGGCAATGGCGTCGTTTCTCAGACCATTAATTTCAATACGGTGCTCGATGGCAATCAAATGGCCACCGGGACGACGTCGGTCCTCAATTTTGACCGTTTGGGGATTAATGTCACCATCGCCGGTAGCGAAGTAGCTGATGTGGGTGGGGACTATACCGCCGGTGATTTGGATGGCAAGACGATTGTTGTTACTGAGACGGCTGGTGGATCTTTTCAAGTTGGAGCCGACGATGTGGCTGAAGATCGCATTGAGGTGAACATTGCCGATATGCGCGCGAGTGGTGTTTTGCTCAACCTGAATACGGTATCGCTTGGGACCCAGGCTTCTGCTCGGTCGTCGATTGCCCGGATCGATCAGGCAATTGACAATACTTCGCAGGCACGTGGGGATCTCGGATCGATAATGAATCGTCTACAACACACGATTAATTTCACCGATAACTCTATAGAAAACAACACGAACTCCGAATCGGCATTGCGAGATACCGATATGGCAGCCGAGGTAACTCTCTTTACGCGCAGTCAGATACTGAGTCAGGCCGCCACCGCCATGCTCGCCCAGGCAAATACGACACCACAACAGGCTTTGGGGCTTCTTGGTCAGTAGGCAAAAATGAGTCGGGAGTAAAGGTCCCGATATAGCGGACGATATATAATAGAAGAAGAAAAAAGAGGACCATATAGCTGAGGTCACCGGGGGGTGGTCTTAGCTATGTAAGAAAATGTTAAAGGTCGCTATTCATAGTGCCGATAAAATTATTAAGAAACTTTGTTGCCTTGATTTATTGGTTTTAAGAAGGAGGTCGATAGGCGCTATTTGTTTATAAGGTTTTAGCATCATTTGATCGATCGGGTATTAAGCTCCGTTGGGGAACGGAGCAAATAATTGGGCATGGATGCCTTTATTAGCAAGACAAACAAGGAGGTTCGACTAATATGCCACTTCGAGTTAATAATAATATATCTGCCATCAATTCACGACGGCACTTAAATGCGAATAACCGCACTCTGGGGGTCAAACTTGAACGTTTGGCTTCCGGTCTGAGGGTTAATCGAGCGTCTGACGATGCTGCTGGTCTCGCAGTGCGAGAGGGTTTTCGGGCTGAGATCAGTGGCCTGAAGGTGAATGTATCGAATGCAGAACAGGCGACTAATCTACTGCAAGTCGCCGAAGGTTCGCTCAACGAGGTCAACGCGATCTTGGTGCGGATGCGGGAGTTGTCGGTTCAGTCTTCGTCAAGCACGGTCACCGATGAGAACCGCGAGGCGATTCAGGCTGAGTTTACTCAGCTTTCCACTGAAATCGACCGGATTGCAAATGCGACTGTTTATAATGAGCAGTCGCTTCTTAGCGGGTTCGGCAATCAGATTGATGCCAGCTCGACGGCTTTGACGGCCAGCAATACTTCTGGCGTGACTAGTGTTAAGATCTCGGGTGCTGCCGCTGGGAACTATACGTTTGTGGACGGCGGCTCCGACGGAGAAGTCACACTGGGCAATGGCACAACAACGCAGACGATCCGCCTGGCCACCTTGCTCGACGGCAGTGATGTCGCCACCGGCACGCAGATCGTTGCCAATTTTGACCGCGTTGGCGTGCAGGTGACGCTAGCTGGGGCCAGTGTTTCGAACGCCACCGGCTCCTATAGCGATGGTGATTTAGAGGCGCAGACCATCGTCGTCGCCGCAGGCACCGGAGGTTCGTTCCAAGTGGGGCCGACCGATAGGGCTTACAACCGCATCGAAGTCAATGTTGGCGATATGAGCGCGTCGGGCGCGAATCTCAATTTGAATACGGCCTCGGTGGCTACGATCTCGTCTGCGCGGAGTTCGATCACGTCGATCGACCAGGCAATCACTCGGGTGTCTCAGGAACGCGGTGAATTGGGTGCTTTCCAGAACAGGTTGTCATTCACGATTGCCTACACAGAGAACGAGATTGAGAATATCCAGGCATCGGAGGCCTCGATCAGCGATGCGGATATCGCATCAGAAGTGACGGATTTTACTCGAGCGCAGATCTTGAGTCAGGCTGCCACGGCGATGTTGGCCCAGGCGAATGTCCTGCCGCAGAACGCTTTGGCGTTGCTGCAGTAGGTGAAATGAAACTAAATGAGGGCCGTTCCCCGGAGGCCAAATGGGCACTCCGGGGAACTAACTCTGCAAGAGTAATACATGACTTAAACACTGCTAATACAGCAGGACATCTCTCTAAGAGAGGGGTGAAAATACTATGAATAATATTAGTCCCCTTAACACTCAATACACACAAGCCTCGGAGAGCGTATCGCCCTCGGAGCGGTCCCCCGAGGGAACTGCGTTGTCTGATAAGCAGAACGCGGCTCCCGCCCCGGCATCGGCTCCGATCGCGGGGCGCGAGATTGGGGTGGCGAAAACAGAGGCGCTGGTCAAGGAATTAAACAGCGCGCTTGAAAAGGTTGATGGCGATTATTCCGTGTCTGTGGACAATGATACCGGAATGGTCGTGGTGAGGATTACGGATGTCGAGACTGGAGAACTGGTTAAGCAAGTTCCCCCACAACAGGTGTTAGATGTCAGTATGAGCGTGGAGAAAATAATTGGTCTATTAGTAAATGAGCAAGGCTGAAGTGCCCGTGCCCCGGGTGGCTTCAGCCTTGCTGTACATGTAGGAATGAGACGCGGAATAAACGCCGCGGAATAGGTTAGTATAGTATGTCCCAAGGAATTTCATTTGCTGGTCTGGGATCCGGTCTCGATACGGATTCTATTATAAAGCAGTTAATCGATATTGAGCGCCGTCCCGTTACTCTTATTCAGCGTCGTCAAGTCGAATTAGAGCAGGAGAAAGCGGCCATCGGGTCGATTAACTCTGGCTTGCTCTCGCTCAAGGATTCGGTGGCGAAACTGGAGAGTGACGATCTTTTTTCGATCGTCAATGCGAATTCGGACGATAGCGGCCGAGTTTCCGTCAGTGCCAGCAATGAAGCGGCTGCCGGAACATTTAGTGTCGAAGTCGTTGAATTGGCTCAGTCGCGGCGCTTGTCTTCGCGCTCGTTCGGCAGTATTTCCGACTCGCTCGGGCTCAGTGGCGACTTCACCATCAATGGGAAGGGCGTCGAACTGGCAGCTGACGATAGTCTGCTAGATATGCGCGATAAGATCAACGCCGCCGACGCGGGAGTCTCGGCGCAAATTCTCACCGTGGCCTCGGGCGACACCAGGATGATCCTGACCGCCGACGAGGTCGGCGCAGACGGTTTCTCGATCCAGGATGCCAGTTCCGCCAATGTCCTCCAAGGCCTGGGTTTTACCTCTTCCAGCACCGATATTAAGAACGCATTTGCCAGTGGCGGTCGCTCTGGCCAGTTTCTCGCCTCCGACCAGGCGGTGGGGACTTTGCTCGGTTTGGGTTCATCGCCCTTGGGCACGATCACCGTTGGAGACGAAGAGGTCGCGATCGACTTGGCTACCGACACCCTCGAAGGTATTCGCGATAAAATAAATGCGGCGGCGCCCACGGGTGTTACGGCCAAGGTTAGTTCCAGTCTGGAGGAGGGAATAACGCGCCATAGGCTTGAAGTAGAGGGTACGACGAACCTGATTGATGATGGCGGCGTGCTTGAGAATTTGGGTGTGTTGGTCAGTGATGGGTCGATAGCCAACGAGATCGTCACTGGAGCCGAGAGTGACGTGTTTGTCAGCACCAGCACCGCCATTGGCTCTTTACTCGGGTTGGCTAATGCTCCGAGTGCGACTATACAGGTCGGTGGAGTTGATGTCGATATCGACTTGGCCACCGATTCGCTCACCAATATCCAGACCAAGATAAACGATGCGGCGCCGCCCGGAGTAGTCGTGACGATCAGTTCCTCGAACGACGACGATAGCAACACTAAGTTCAGTTTGCGTATCGACGGGACTGGATCCTTCACCGACAGCGGCAATGTGTTGGAGAGCATTGGTATTCTGGTCGGGTCCAACAACGCTTTCGAGAGCGTCGCGCAGGTCCTTACCGCCAATACGGCACTACAAGAAAACAGCACGCTGGTCCATGCCACCAACGACGGGGCCAAAACCGACGAACTCGCCAGCGGGTCGGATGCGGTGGGTGATCTGATCGCTTCGACGGCTTCCGGCACGGTTTCGATTGGGGATAAGACGGTCGCCATCGACTTGGCAAACGATTCGCTCAACGATATCCGCGATGCGATCAATGCCGCGGCGCCGACCGGCGTAACCGCGACGGTCAATGCGACCGGCCCTTCGACCTTCGAGTTGGAGATCAGCGGTACGACCAGTTTTACCGACGATGGAAACGTGTTGCAGGAGCTCGGTGTGGTCACCGCGGCGACGACACTCGATGCTGATACGCGTCTCTCCGATATCTTGGGAGCCGGCGTCCAGACCGGCGATACGATTAGTATCAATGGCGTCAATCACGCGGGCGACCAAGTCGCCGGTACCTTTGCCATTGCCAACGACAATATCAAGATCCAGAATTTACTCACCTCCATCGAGCAAACCTTTGGTGGCGATGTCGAAGCTTCGATCGATGCCCAAGGGCGGATCAACGTCAAAGACCAGCAGGGCGGGACCAGCCAACTCGCGCTAACGCTTACTAGCAATAACGAAGGTGGCGGCAGTCTTGATTTTGGTACGCAATCGTTGACCACTTCGGGAGTTGATGCTCGCTCGGCAGAGTTACAGGCGGGGCAGAATTCTATTTTTCAGATCAATGGGATCACGCTGAGTCGCTCTACTAATTCTGTGACTGACGCGGTTCAGGGAGT
Source organism: Gemmatimonadota bacterium (assembly GCA_018672475.1). GTDB lineage: Bacteria > Latescibacterota > UBA2968 > UBA8231 > UBA8231. Next base: position 77,818 of record JABHFS010000109.1, read on the forward strand.
AACCTTGAATCTGCTTGAGGCCGAAGAGGGGCAGCTTGTCGATATAACGATTGACAAAGACGATACTTCGGCTTTGCGCGGCGATATTCAGAGTTTTGTCGACGAGTTCAACTCGGTCATGGATTTGATCGATGAGGCTTCGGCTTTCGACCAAGATACCCAGAAGGGCGGACCGCTGACCGGTGACTCGACCCTGATTTCGGTGCAGGGAGAATTGCGATCGGTCGTTTCCAATCAGATCGGCGGTTTATCTGACGGCTTTGACGCGTTGGTGCTGGTCGGCGTCAGTTTTAACCGCAGCGGCCGTCTGCAAATCGACGAGGAGCGGTTGACGACGGCGTTGGACGAAAGCCTCGAGGAGGTGCGCAAGCTCTTTGTCGCCCAGGGTAATACTTCCGAGGATGGTATCGAATTCGTTTCGACCAATTCGCGGACCCGCGACGGCAATTATGCGGTTCAGATCGCTCAGGCCGCGACTAAGGCGAATGTCTTGGGGGCGGTGGAACTCACTGGCGGCCTATCGACGGATCAAACACTGACACTTATCGACAATATTACCGGCAAACCCGCCGTGATTAGCTTGGCCGCCGGATTGAATTTGGACGATGTCGTCTCCTCAATCAATACGCAATTGGTCAGCGATGTTGCCGAGGTGCGCCGGGGGTCGATCGCCAATACCACCAACGGGACCCAGGCCATCGACGCCGACACGGCTTTTGCCGACATTTTTGGTGCCGGTGTGCAAAACGGTGATACGATCCGCATTAATACTACGGACCACGAAGGCAATAGTAACAGTAAAACTTTTACGATTGGCGATACGGCGACCGATACGGTCGGGGATTTGCTAACCCAGATCCGCAGCACGCTGAATGGTCAAGTTAGCGTCAATGTCGATGCGGAGGGGCGGATTAGCGTCACTGACAACCAGTTGGGCAACAGCGATCTGACCATCACCCTGATTGAGGAGAACGAAGGCGGCGGCAGTCTGAACTTTGGCAGTATCGAAGTCGAGACGGAGGGGCGGTTCTCGCTCGATATCACCGCAGCCAATATCGATGGCAAGCTCGAACTCGGGCACAATGGCTTTGGTAGCCGTAATGGCTTCAGCATTGAAGAGGATGCCGCGGAACTCGGGCTGGTGGCCGGATCGTTCAACGGCAAAAACGTCGAAGGCACGATCAATGGGGAAGCCGCCGATGGTTTTGGTCGGATCCTCACCGGCTCGCTCGACGCCGAAAATGTCGCCGGGCTTTCTCTGCGGGTCAACCTGGCCGAAAGCGAGGTCGCGGCCGAGGGGCAAGATGCGGGCAGAGTGGATCTGATCTTTGGTGTCGCCCGGCGGCTTAGCGACTCCCTTGGTTCGATTACGGACAACTTCGAAGGTACGTTGACCAATCGCGGAAGAGCAATCGACGATACGATCGAGGATTTGGGCGATCAGGTGGTGAACATGGAAAGGCGTATTGAACAGAAACGATTGAATCTTGTGGGGCGATTTGCTTCCTTAGAAGGTACAATCGCCAATTTGCAATCTCAGGGTAATTTTCTCAGTGGTCAGCTGGCGGGCTTATCCAGGTAAGTATGAAAGAGGGAACTGAGGGTTTATGAATCGAGGCGGTTACAAACAGCACAACCAATACAATCAGGTCCAGATCAAGACGGCCAATAAGGGTAAGTTGATCGTCATGCTCTACCAGGGTGCGATTCGCTTTATGAATCGAGCGTTGCTGCTATTGGAGAAGAAGGATATGGAAGGCAAGGGGAATGCCTTGATTCGCGCGCAAGATATCATTCTCGAATTGCTTTATTCTCTCGATCAGGGTTTGCTGGACCAAGGCGATGAACTTGCGCTGAACTTGCAGCGTCTATACCTCTATTCCTATCGGAGATTGGTCCACGCTAATGTCCATATGGATACGGAGGCGGTCGAAGAGGTTATTAAGCTGATGCAGAATCTTTTGCAGGCCTGGGAGCAGGTTGTACTCAACAGTGGTTCGGGGGGTGCGAATCCCGCCCCCTCGCCCTCACCCAGTGTGGTATTGACAGGATAGGTTTATGGCCGACACTTGCGAAATACTCGATTTGCTCGATCAGCAATGTGGTGATTACCGTGCTATGTACGCTATCGGCATAGAACAGCGGGATTGCGTCGAACGCGAGGATTTGGCGGGGCTTGAAACCGCCTTTGCCCGAATGCAGGAGCTGATGGATCGAGTGAGGCTGCGTCAGCAACGCATACCCGACCCACACAATGGGGGGCCGAAGGTAGTGGCGCGAGTCGATACTATGCGCAACCTACTCTACGAACTTGAAGGGGTTCGGCACGATACACAGGAGATGGCGCAGAAGCTGCTGGTTGCGACACGCGGGGAAATGCGCCAAATGGGGAAGGGGCGGCAGGCCTTTCGCGGTTATAAATCTGCGAGCCCAGGCAAGTCTCGGCTCTATGACGGGACGCGTTGAGTTTGTAATCAAATCCACTTTTGTCTATATTGGGGCAAGTAAGCTTTGTATTTTATATATAATTTGAGATTTCGCTAAAGTTTTTGTTTACAAGGCCGATAATACCAATAAGAGCCGGGTTTAACCATCAGAGAAGCAGGTAGATTATGATGCGCGGAATAGATCCATTGTCGCATCAGCCCAAAGTCTCACAGACCAAGCAGCAAAGCGCAGCCGTCCGCCCTAAAAAAGAGGGCGCACAGGCCAGCGATACGGTCGAGATTTCGCAGGGCGCACAGAGTGTTGCCGAGTTGACGGAGTTGGCTGAATCTACGCCCGCCCAGTCAAAAGCCAACCTAGACGGAGTTCGCGAGAAGGTTCAGTCGGGGTTTTACAATACCCCGGAGGCGCTCGAAAACATGGCGAATGCCATGATCGAGTCCGATGTCCTTCAGGATGCCGTCTCGGAAATTGCACAGTTCCAGACCGCCAAAGGCCAGCTCAGCGAGGTTCCTAACGTGAGGACTGAGGAGGTCGAGCGGACGAAGCAATTGGCAGGCAGCGGTTTTTATAACCAGCGCGAGGCCCTTGAGGGGGCGGCTGATGGCATGATAAACGAGATCGTCTGATTTAATTTTTAGCAAGCCGAATAAAAGCGGGACGGCGCCCTTGGGCACCGTCCCGCTTTTATTTTTTCTGTCGCGAAGATTGGGTGGTTAGGCCAACGCCTTCTTGGTGGTCTTGATGATCACGGCGGCGACCTTGTAGGGATCCGCGTTGGACGC
>JABHFS010000110.1 GCA_018672475.1 Gemmatimonadota bacterium
CAAACTCGACATCCCCATCTACTTCGTCCCGGTCCATTGGCAAAACGCCGAGGGTTCGACCATCAATATCTGGCGTTGTATTGTCCAGGATCCGGTCGACATGCTCCATATCCGCATCCGCGACAAACTCGGTCGTTATAGCCGCTCTTCTTGAGTCCGCATCATCTCGCGGACCTGTCGCGCCTGTGACGAGTCCGGATAACGCTCGAGCACTCGCCGCAACCAACGCAAACCTTCGGACGGGTTCTTGCTGAGATTATAGGCGTTGGCCAAGTGACTATAGGTTTCGGCCGAATCCTCACCGGCGGCTATCGCCCGGTGCCATAAGGGAATAGCCGCTTGGTAATCGCGCAATTTGCGATATTCAATACCGATGTCATTGTAGATCGACGGATCCGCGGCACGCATTGCCAATGCTTTTTGTAACAGGCGTCCGACGCTATCACTGTGCCGCCGATTATCGCGCCCGGGTATTTAGTCCCGCCCGCCCATAATCGCGCACCGCCTCGTTTTGCAGCAGACGCACCGCCGCCCATACCACCGCCACACACCAACAGGCCAACGACGCGTCGACCGACACCAACGACGCCTGCCGCACATGCACCACATCCACCGCAATAAACGCCGCCGCCGCCAAAGCTAAACCGGGACCGTACAAGCGCCGCGCCAATACCCCGACAAAAGCCACCGTGCCCGCAGCAAAGGCCACGCTAGTCGCCTAGCCCAAACGAGCAACGCGTCCGGATCCCAAAAAATGTAATAGGCCGCGAACTCCACCCGCGACCAACCTGCGCCAAAAATATTTTGCAGTACGAAACATACGCCGTAGACCAAGCCGAGCAGATAGAAGTGCAATGTCGGATAATAGAAGCGATGTGGATTGAGGTCGCCGCTGAAAAACTCCAACGGAAAAACGACCATGAAAATTTCATCTGGATGACGCATAACCGGGGCGAGAATAGTCCCCCATAGGCGCAATCCCACGGCAAGGGCCATCAACGCGGCAAGGGCGATGAGCCATGTTCTTTTTGACATCGTGTCTCCACGACAGAATACGGTGCTGTTCAGTTGGTCGAAGTTTAATATATTCAAGGACGATTGATCACCCCACCTCTCGCGATGGACCATCCATGCACAACCTGCGCCAATTCCTCGATATTCTACAACGCGAAGGCGAACTCGTCCGCATCGAAACCCCTGTCTCTCCCGCACTCAAGCTCGGCATGAAAACCAGTGCCAAAGGGCCCATCACCCAGCACGTGCAAACGCCACCCGACCTCTCGCGACTGCCGTTTTTAAAAACCTGGCCCGAGGACGGCGGCCACTTCATCACCCTGCCCTTGGTCTACACACAACACCCTGACACCGGCCACCATAATCTTGGCATGTACCGCATCCAACGGCATGACGCGCAGCCCCTCGGCGTGCACTGGCAGATACAGAAGGGCGGCGGTTTCCACTACCACATCGCCGAACAGCGCGATGAGCCCTTCCCCCTGGTCATCTTCGTCGGCGGACCGCCGGCCCTGATGCTCTCCGCCATCGCGCCCCTACCCGAAGGACCTGCCCGAGCTAATCCTGGCCTCCCTACTGCAAGGCGAGCGCCTACAGCGCGTGACAAACCCCCATGGCGGCCTATCGTTAATCGCCGAAGCCGAGTCCATCCAGGGCATCGTGCCGCCGCACGTGCGCCAACCCGAAGGCCCCTTCGGCGACCACTACGGCTACTACTCGCTGCAACACGACTACCCCATACTGCAGGCCAGCCATCTTTACCACCGCAAAGACGCAGTATTCCCGGCGACCGTAGTGGGCAAACCGCCGCAAGAAGACATGTTCCTCGGCACCTACATACAGGAGCTGATGGCGCCCCTGAGCAAACGGGTAATGCCGGCGATTAAGGCGATGTGGAGTTATGGCGAAACCGGCTACCACTCGCTGTCGACCATCGTTGTCGAGGAGCGCTACCCGCGCGAGGCGATGAAATTCGCCTTCCGCATCCTCGGCGAGGACGGCGGCCAGCTCAATCTCACCAAATTCCTGGTCGTCATCGATCGCCCCATGGACCTCGGCGACTTCCGCCAGGTACTCGCCTACGCCCTGGCCCGCGCACAACTCCAGACCGACCTTTTCATCATCGCCAACCTCGCCATGGACACACTCGACTACACCGGACCGGAGATCAACAAGGGCAGCAAGGGCAGCCTCATCGGCGTCGGCGAGCCCGTACGCGATCTGCCGCACGAATTCCGCGGCGACCTGCCCTACGGTGCCAACGCCGCCGCCGTTTACTGCGCCGGAGCCCTCGCCGTGCAAGACCCGACCTACGACGACGACCCCGACTACGCACAGCACCTCGCCGGCCACCGCGCCGTCACCGACTGGCCGCTGATCTTTCTCGTAGACGACGCCGACGTCGCCCACAAAAACATCAGCTTCCTCTGGAGCACCTTCACGAGATTCGAACCCGCCGCCGACACCTACGCCACCGATACCGAATTGCGTCGGCACCACCCCTGCTATACGCCGCCCGTAGTCTTGGACTGCCGCATGAAACCCGGTTACCCGGACGAGCTAATCATAGATGAGAGTACTGCAAAGAAAGTCACCAACCGCTGGAGTGAGTATTTTCCCGCGGGCAATGTCGAGAGGCGAAGAAAACCGGATGGGCTACAAGGGTTTTTCCTTATTAGATTAGCGGCTACTTCCAGGGCGGTTGCTGGAGGGGCAGCGCTCCATCGCGACCACTCGCCCCGCAACCGCCCTGCCCTTAAAAATACCCGCCGCAGCCATCCCCTCCCCCTGGCCAACACCTGGGGTAAAAGAGGCTATGAATTCCCGAAACCACATCAACCCGTACACGCTACCATGTCTAAACACAGCTCTCCTGAGATAGCGGTCTGCTCCCATTGCAGCGAAGGCAGCCCCCTGACCCGTAGCGTCAGACGCACTCCAAAAACAAGGACCCTAGCATGGACGACTCCTTAGCTTTCGCCCCCATCACCGAACTCGCCACCCTAATCCGCCGCCGCGAACTCTCACCCATCGAACTAACCGACCTCTACCTGGAGCGTATCGAACAGTACGACTCCGCCCTCAACGCCTATATCGCCCCCACAGCCGAACGCGCCCGCGCGCAAGCCCGCGCCGCCGAAGCGCAAATCGCCAGCGGCACCTATCTCGGCCCCCTGCACGGCATCCCATTGGCCTTCAAGGATCTCGTTGACGTCGCCGGCCTGCCCACGACCGGTGGTTCTATCCTGCTCGGCGACCAGCCCGCCACCACCGACGCGACCGTAGCAAGACGCCTCTTCGCCGCCGGCGCGGTACTGCTGGGCAAAACCCATATGGTCGAATTCGCCTTTGGCGGCACCGGCGTCAACCACCACTTCGGCACGCCGGTTAATCCCTGGGACCCCGAAATCCACCGCCTGCCGGGCGGCTCCTCCTCCGGCTCGGGCGTCGCCGTCGCGGCGGGCCTCGCCCCCGCCGCCCTCGGCTCGGACACCGGAGGCTCGGTCCGCATCCCCTCCTCTTTCTGCGGCCTCGTCGGCCTAAAACCGACTTTCGGCCTGCTGCCCAACACCGGCGTACTACCGCTCGATCCGACCCTCGACAGCATCGGCCCTCTGTGCCGCACGGCCGAAGACTGCGCCTTGTTGTACCAGGCGATGGTCGGGCCCGATCCGGCGGCGCCAGAAACCTACGGCCAAGTCTGCCATTCGATTATGGATGAATTAGAAGGCGAGGTCGCCGGTATGCGGCTTTGCTTTCCGCGCGAATATTTCTGGGTCGACGTCGATGCGGAGGTCGAAGCGGCGGTGCGGGCCTCGGCCCAAGTTTTCGCCGGGCTCAACGTACACGTCGACGAAATATCCCTCGAAGTACTCGACGACCTAGTCGCCTGGCGCCGCGGCGTGAATACCACCGCCGTCGAAGCTTATCGCTACCACCGCGAAAACCTCGAAAACCACTTCGACCGTTTTGATCCCATCGTCTCCGAACGCATGCTCGACGGACGCGAGACTTTGGCTTCCGATTTCCTGCAGCAGATCGACAGCCGCACTGCGCTGCGCCGCAAAGCACTCACCGCGCTCGAAAATGTCGACTTTCTCATCACCCCGACCACCCCCTTTGCCGCGCCAGTCTTAGAAGAGATCGACAGGGATGGCGTCTACTTCCCCGTCAACGCCCTCTGTCTGCGCAATACCATCGCCGTCAACGCCCTCGACCTGTGCGCCGTCTCGCTGCCCTGCGGCTTTACCCACGACGGGCTGCCGATCGGCCTGCAACTGATCGGCCACCCGCACGACGAGGCGCGCCTCCTGCGCCTGGCCCGTGCCTTCGAACAGGCCACCGACTTCCACCGCCAGACACCCGATCTTGAAGCGTTTATTTGACGTCGACAAGCGAAAGTACCAGTGCCACACCACCGACTCTTGGACAACGACTTAACTACGCTCAACAGAACGAATATTAGCGACAGGATTCATTCTCCCACAAGCAGGCCAAACGTTAAAATACACCCCCAACACCAATTTTATTATGCGCAGTCCAGGGCTTGCCAATATTCAGGACGACTCCTATATTTCTTCCTACATCGAGATTAAATTCTCGATGTTGTGTGCTCCCATCGTCTAGAGGTTAGGACCCAGGGTTTTCAACCCTGTAACCGGAGTTCAATTCTCCGTGGGAGCACCATTTTTTTGTACATTTCGCCGTGAATGCCCGATTTAAAAGGCCCTCTTAAGAGGGCCTTTTTGTCAGCCCCGCAACGCTAAACGCAGCAAGTACAAAAAAAGGGCGCAGACCCTTCGGTTCGCGCCCCATCACTCTTGCCTCAATCCAGCCTTTATTCCGCTGCTTGCTCTTCCTCCGCTTCTCCGTCCATAATCACCTTCAACGCCTCTTCGCGCTGGCGCAACTCCGCTTTGAGCCCTTCGATCTGCAGTTTGAATTCACTTAGGTTCTCCGCCAGGTCCACCGCCTCGCCCGCGTTGAGCTTGGTGTAAACGGTTTCGCCCAAGTCGGCAAAGGTCGAGCGCAGCCGACGGCGAGTCGCGGCGATATCCGCCCGGACCTTGAGCGCCTGGGCCAACATCCGGCCGCGCTCCCGCACATTGACGAACTGCGTCCTGATCGCCTGGGTGAGTTCTTCTTTCGTCCGCATCATGCCCACCATTTCTCCTACTTGAGGTTCACTTTATATAACTCATTTTTTCGCTAATGGTTTCCCACCACAAAAAACGCCCAATAATAATTGCACAATATAACGCATTGTCCATGTCGAATCGCGAAAAAACGACGACACCTTGGTCGGGTGAGGCTTTTATTAGTATCCTATGCCGATGCTCAGTCTACTTATACCCTGCACCGTGCTACTGCTGCTAGCCTGCAGCGATAGCAAAAAAGATGCGGCCCCGACCGCACCCGATCTCGGGGCCGTATCCCTCGCACTGATCGACATCGAATTCAGCGGCGACGCGGCGCGCGCCCTGTTCGACGGCCCAGAAAATACCCGCATCGTCCTACCCACGACCCCCTGTCAAAGCACGACGATAAACCTGCGTCTAGACGGTTTTGTCTTTCCCCGGCCCCTGACCCAGGATTTGCTGATCAGCGCCGCCGACAGTCTCGGCTCACCTATTACCGAAGTCCTCTTCGAGTTCACCGACGGCATCCCCCACGCCCACCTTGCCCTCGGCGGCGACACGCCGGCCGAACTCGACGCGACCATCAGCGACGGGCTCGCCATCCATCAGTGGGCCGGCGTCCCGCTCTTGGCTACGCCGACGCTGACGGCGGCCTATGCCGATACCACACCCGCCGGAAAGATCGCCGCGGCAACCGCCCCACGTACCGAAGAGCCACTGCATTTGCCCAGCGCACGCCTTGCGCAAAGCGATGGCTTCGTCGAGATGCGCATACTCGGCATCGGGCAGACCGAGGAGGAACTGGCCATTCTACTCGTCGACCTCGAAGACCGCCTGGTCTTTCCCTTCTTCGTCGGTCTTTGCCAGGCCGCCTCGATCAACGCGACGCTCAACCGCCTCAATAGGGAAGAGGCCAGCACGCACGCCCTCTTCCACGAATTACTGGTCACCTCCAAGGCGACCGTCACCCACGGCCGCATCACCGAGCTCAGGGAAAATACCTATATCGGCGCCGTCAGCCTTGTGCGCAAACAACGGGAAATCGTGCTCGACGCCCGCCCCAGCGACGCCGTCGCCCTGGCCCTGCGCGCCGGCGCGCGGATAGAGGTCGCCACGGACCTGCTGGCCAGCATCGGTGAAGAAGCTGGGCCCTATCTGGAGATCTTCGCAGCGGGGAAAACCGCTCAGCCCGATTTTTTTCCGCGCCTAGGGAACATTTCCCGTCCCTAAAGCGACCTTACTGCACACAAGCAGAAAGTAATCGAACGGTGGACGCCATATGGGTCCACAACACCACCCCGGTGATCGCGTTAAAGCGTTCAGGATCCTCGGCAAAAGCGCCGATAGATTCCGCTTACGGCACCCCAGCGGAGACCGCGCGAGCCGTCGCCCTCAGCCCGGGAGAGAAAATCCACACCAGTACGTTTTCAATCACGATCTACCCTCGTAACGAACCGATGGACACCCCATTCCCCCCGTTCTATATTTGCCTCGCCACTTAACCACAGCGGAGGCCATCTCACCCATGCCCCATCTCACCCCCGAGCAAAAAAACGACTTTAAAGAAAACGGCTGCCTCATCATCCGCAATGCTCTCGCTCCCGAGCAAATACAAGCCGCACAGGACACCCTCTGGGCCGGCATAGAAGCCAATCGCAACGATCCCGAAACTTGGGTTGAGGCCGGACCCCGCAGCCCGGCTTCCACCAACGACCCCGCCATCCGAGCCACCGTGCACGAATCGCCGCTTTTCGCGATGATGGAGGAAATGGTCGGCAAAGACCTGCTTAACCCCGGTAGCGCCGGCCCCGCGTTCGTCTATCCGTCGAAGGACAAAAACTGGTCCCTGCCCGCCCGCGGTCACCTCGACGGTTATTACACGCCCACCAATGGCGTCGCCGAAGGCACCGTCGGCTATATGACCATGAATGTCACGATCTATGTCGAAGACATCGACGCCAAAGGTGGGTGTTTCACCTATTGGCCCGGCAGCCACCGTGTCGCGCACGAATATTTCAAGACACATTCGCTGCTCTCGGTGCAAGGCGGGGTCTCCAGCGACCTGTACCCGGAAGGCAAATTCCCCGAAGGCCAGCAATTCGTCGGCAAAGCCGGCGACGCCATCTTCTGGCACGGCCAGCTCTTCCACTCTGGCTCCAAAAACGTCAACCGCAATATCCGCATGGCCCTGATCGGCCGCTTCTCGCGCAAAGACAGCAACGACATCCGCTTCGAGACCAACGACGATCAATGGGCGACCTGGGAGGGCATCAACTAATGCAACTCGTCTTCAGCCCGACCCTCTGCCCCGACCTGCTGCTGCCCGACATAATCGACCTGACCAAGGCGGCCGGCTTCTCGCGCCTCGAACTCTTCCGCGCCCACACCGAGTCCACTCCGGTGCACGACGATTGGTCCGTACCGATGGTCCGCGAGGCCCTCGCCGACGCCGGCCTCGCACTAACGAGCCTCAATATCCGCAACCTCACCGGCCGTAAAGCCGACGCCGATGAGCACAACCTCGCCTACAACCTGCGCCAGCTCGAATGGGATATCCATCTGGGCCGCGCCCTCGGCCTCAGCACCATGAACACCAAGGGCGGTGAGCGCACCGACGAGGCACTCGCCGACCTTATCGAAGGCGTCAACACTCTGCTCAAAAAAATCCCCGATATCTCCCTCAACCTCGGCAACCAAAAAGACAACCGCCTACAGACCCTAGCCGACTACCAAGCCGTCATGCCCGAGCTGTCCACCCGCGCCCACGTGCTGCTCGACACCGGGCACCTGCTCACCGCCGACGAACCCATCATGCCCTTCGCCGAAGCCTTGGCCGACCGCATCGGCCACGTCCACCTCCGCGACCAAAAAGGCGACAAACCCGTGCCCTTCGGCACCGGCGACCTACCCTTCGCCGAACTCATCACCCTACTCAAAGACAGCCACTACGACGGCCTGCTCGTCATCGAACTGGAAGAAGTCGACTGGGCTGAACCCTTACCCGCCGCCATCGCCGCGCGTGAATATGTCGAAGGGCTCGTAGGCTAAACTCAATTCCCCTTTAAGCAAACTCTTCCAAGCCAGTGCAGGGTCCAACTGCCAAATGGAACATCACTCCATTACCTTGCCAAGACGGGAGAACGTCGAGAGATCCGTCACAGGAAATATCACTCTCATCCCCCTCCCAACTATTTGCCTCCCTACCCCCGATTCCATAAATTCTCCCAGCCCAACACAGCGCCGCCCTTAGGAGCACACCCCATGAAACGCATCGCCACCACCGACTTCCGCGACCACCTGCGCGACCGCTTCATCGATGCGCAGACCACCCCCTCCGCCCGCCTCGCCCCCACGCATTTCCTCACCAATGAAATGGGTGTCGACGGCGATATCCGCGAAGAGCTATCCCCCTCCGCGGCCGCGAAAGTCGAGTTCGACATCCCCTCGGCCAAGCTCAAGGGCGCCGAGCTGCTCTTCTACGTCAACGCCGACCGCACGACCGAAGACAAAATCATGCGGTTACAGGTCAACGGCCACGTGCTGACCCACCGACAAAATCGCCAGCGCATGCTCACCGGCGGTTGGGACCGCAAAAAGATCGCCGCCAAATACCTCAAAGAAGGCCCCAACGAATTCGTCTTCTCGCACAATGGCGTGCTACATATCGACCCCTTCCCCGGCGGCCTCGCCGACCAGCCCGAGAGCCATTCGTCTCGTAGCTACGACGGCGGCAAAACCTGGCACAAAGGCGCGTTGGGCGAAGCGCGCGCCATCAACGGCGAATACCTGGTGCGGCTGCGCCTCAAGGGCCACCCGTCGCGCGGCACGCTCTGTTCGCCGGTGATCGACCTGACCGACGAAAAGGGCGAGGGCCGCATCGCCCCGCGTCTCGGGATCCGTCGCCTGCAACTCAAAACCCGTGCGCTCAAACCCAAAGGCACCCACATCTGCTTCGAACTGCGCTCGGGCTCGACGCCCTCCTTCGACCCGCGCACCTGGACCAGCTGGGAGAAATCCACCGCGCTGGAATGGCCCGGGCGCTTCGCGCAATGGCGCGCCACCTTAGAGACGAACTCCGCCGACAAAACGCCGACGCTGCAAAGCGTCACCCTAGAAGCCGATATCAAAGAAGACGCCAAGAGCCTCGCCCCCTTCGAACTCGTCGACCTCGACCATCCAGAATTGGTCTACAGTTCCTACAACTTCGCTTACATGGGTCCGCACCCGCACCAAGAGCGTCTGCTCAAACAATATCGCCTCGAAGAAGTCATCGCCAAGGGCCAGACCGAGCTCGAACAACTCGCCCTCTTGCGCGACTGGATCCACAGCCAATGGCTCGGCTGGCAATCCGGCAAATACCCGCATTGCCCAACTTGGAGCCCCCTCGACATCCTCGACACCACCAAGGGCAATTGGGGCTACGGCATGTGCACGCACTACGGCGCGGTCTTCGCCGGCTGCGCCTCGGCGCTGGGCTGGGTCGCCCGTTCGATCGTCGTCGACCATCACTGCCTGGCTGAGGTCTGGTCGGAGGACTTGCAAAAGTGGATCCTCGAAGACGCCGGCCCAAACACCGAATTCGACGCCACCTACGAAATCGACGGCGTGCCGATCAACGCGCTCGAATTGCACTACGCCGCCGCCAGCAAAAAGCGCAAGAAGATTATGGCCAACAAGCTGCCGCAAAACAAAGCCGAACCAATGACGCAGTATATCGACGTCTTCTGCCGCTTCGGCATCCCACTGCGCAACACGCATCTAATCTTTGCGGAACCGGCCGAACTGCGCCACGGCAACGGACAGTACCATTGGGACGGCTATTTGTGGTGGTCCGACGGTATCGACCCAAAATACGCCGAGTATTCGCTGCAGACCTCGCGGCCCGGTGATTTTTATTGGTCCGTCAACCAAACGCGTATCTACCTGCAAGCCGCCGAAGACGGACAAAGTCTGCAAGTCGACCTCGAACACACCGCGCCCAATTTCTCGCATTTCCTCGTCCGCGAAAGCGGCGGCCAGTGGCGTGAAGAGCGCGAAGCGCGTTTTGTCTGGTCGCTCACCGCGAGCGAAAACCAGCTCGAAGCGCAGGCCGTCAATGTCTTCGGCAAGACCGGCCGCATCGCCACAGCGCGGGTAAATCTCATATGAAGCTTTCGATCTTTACCGATGAAATAAGCCCCGAGCCCGCACGCGCCATAACATTGGCCGCCGAGTGGCAAGTGCCTTACGTCGAGCTGCGCGGCCTAACCGGCGGCCGCTTCCCGAGAGTCTCGGACGACGAGTTGCACACTTTCCACCAGCTGGTCATAGACGCCGGCCTACAGGTCTCCGGCGTCTCGCCGGGCCTATGCAAATGCCCGGTCGACGACCCCTCCGTCGAACCCGATCTCGCCGAGCTCCTACCGCGCGCCTGCGAGTGGGCCTTGCGTCTAGGCACCGACCAGGTCTCCGCCTTCGCCTTTCGCCGCAATGACGATGAGAGCGAGCCACCAGCCGCCGTCGCCGAGCGCCTGGGCGAAATGGCAGAAAAAACCGCCCAGCACGGCTGTCGGCTGATCCTCGAAAACGAAGCCGTCTGCTGGGGCGCCACCGGCGCCGAAGCCGCCGCATTAATCCGCCGCGTCGCCTCGCCGCATCTTTCGCTCTTATGGGATCCGGGCAACTCGGCGATGGCCGGCGCGCCTTGCCCTTATCCGGACGAATACGCCGATCTCAAGGACCTCGTCACGCACGTGCATTTGAAAAACTGCAAAGACAAACAGTGGGCGCTGATCGACGACGGCCCCATCGACTGGCCGGGACAACTGTCCGCACTCAAAGCCGACAGCTACAACGGATATATCGTCATCGAAACCCACCTCAAGCAACGCCCGGAAGGCCGGCCGACCATCGCCGGCCTCAGCGAGCAAGAGGCCAATAGTCGCCACAATCTCGACTACATCCGTACCCTCCTCTATTGAGCCCAACGCTTTCCCTGGCCACCCGCGCCCTGCGTGGCTTCCTATGGAATGGCAGCGCCTCCGCGATCCAGCTCTGCACTATGCTGGCGCTCTACTGGCTACTGCCGATCGACAAGCTCGGCCACTTCGAATGGGTGCTGACGATCGTGATGTTTCTGGCGATGATCGGCGACCTAGGCTTGAGCGCGGCCCTGGTGCAGTTGAAAGACGCCAACGACGCGCACTTCGACACCGCCTTCTGGACAAATCTGGTCTGGGGCTTGCTGATCACCGGCTGCATCTTCACCGCAACACCCATATTGGCCAGCCTGCTCGGCGGCGAAGATCCCGAGACCTTCGCCCGCGTCCTGCATATCTTCTGCCTGTTGATCCCCTTCGCCTCCGTATCGGGCCTGTTCCGCGCCCGCCTGCAACGCGATCTCGACTTCTCCGCCATCGCCCTCTCCGAGCTCGTATCGGTCCTCACCTTCGGCCTATCGGTCAGTCTACTATTTCTCCTACGCTCCGACCTCGGCGTGCTTGTCCCGGTCTTCGCCTCAGTCTGCCGCGAAGCCGGTCTGCTGTGCAGCTTGGCCTTTTCGGCCCGCTGGCGACCCCGCGCCCGTTTCCAACCTTCAGCCCTGCGCCAACTGCTTTCCTTCGCCCTCAATTTCACCGGTTCGCGCGCGGTCGCCTACGCCAACACCAAGATCGCCTATCTCTTCATCTTCGGCCCGCTCGGCGCCGCGGCGCAGGCCTACTATAGCCTCGCCGAACGCCTGACCTTACAGCCCCTGACTCGTCTGGCCACCACCATCCAACGCGTCTCCTTCCCCACCTTCGCCAGCATTCAGGACGACGACGAACAATTGCGCAGCGGCTACCTGCGTTCCGTGCAGGGCCTGATCCTGGCTATGGGGCCCGCGCTCGCGGGCATCTTCGTCTTCGCGCCGGAGATCGCCGCCCTGCTCGATAAAGCCCCGATCCTGCCGGTGCTGCGCTTTTTGGCGGTCGCGACACTGTTGAAAGTAATCGGCACCATGGTCGGTTCGATGTTTATGGCCAAGGGCAAGGCCAACTGGTCCTTCTACTGGTCGCTCTTCAGCATGGCGGTGCTGATCCCCGCGATGTACTTCTACGGTCTGCCGCGCGGCGTCGAAGGCGTCGCGCAAGTGATCGCCGCCGCGTCGCTGCTCTTCCTGCTGCTTTCACAACACCTGGCCAATCGCCTGATCGGCCTGCCCTCGGCCACCTACCTCGCCGCGCTCGCCCGCCCGGTATTGCTCGTCGCCTGCGTTCTAGCCGTGCTCTGGCTCGCCCGGCCCCTGCTGCCCGGATCGCCATTGGCCGTACTCACCGCGGGCACCGCCCTCGGCATCATCGCCACGCTCGCCGCCCTGCCCCTAATCGCTGGCGATCTCTGCCGCACCTATTGGAAAAGTGTGCGCGGCACCTAATTTTGTCCCAGATGAAAAGTCGGGTTTGTCCTTTGCGCGGGTGCAGCTTATAGAATATGTTCTAGGAGACTGCTAAAGGAGAATTGCCATGAGCGACAACAATACCAATCACCAGACCGGCACCTTACGACTCAAGACCGGCCTAGCCGAAATGCTCAAGGGCGGCGTCATCATGGACGTCGTCACCGCCGAGCAAGCCAAAATTGCCGAAGACGCCGGCGCCACTTCCGTTATGGCGCTGGAGCGCGTGCCCGCCGATATTCGCGCTGAGGGCGGCGTCTCGCGCATGTCGAGCATCGAAAAACTGCGCGAGATCATGGAGGTCACCTCCATCCCCGTGATGGCCAAGGTCCGCATCGGCCATTTCGCCGAAGCGCAGATGCTGCAGGCCTTAGGCGTCGACTATGTCGACGAGAGCGAGGTCCTGACCCCGGCCGACGAGCACTACCACATCGACAAATTAGCCTTCGAAGTGCCCTTCGTCTGCGGTTGCCGCAATCTCGGCGAAGCCCTGCGCCGCATCGGCGAGGGCGCAGCGATGATCCGCACCAAGGGCGAGGCCGGTTCCGGCAATATCGTCGAGGCAGTGCGCCATATGCGCACCGTCACCGACGAGATGCGCCGCCTGACCACCCTGCGTCCCGAGCAACTGATGGCGGCCGCCAAGGATCTCGGCGCACCTTATGAGCTAGTCCAATGGGTAGCACAAAACGGCAAGTTGCCGGTACCTAACTTCGCCGCCGGCGGTGTCGCCACCCCCGCCGATGCCTCGCTAATGATGCAACTGGGCGCTGAAGCGGTCTTCGTCGGCTCGGGCATCTTCAAGTCGGGCGACCCAGCTATCCGCGCCAAGGCCATTGTCGAAGCCACCACCCACTACGAAGACCCCGACGTCTTGATCCGCGTCTCGGAGAATCTGGGCGAGGCCATGGTCGGCATCAACATCGATACCCTCGACGAGAAAGACAAGCTGCAGACGCGGGGCTGGTAAACAACGAATCATAACAAACACAGCATTGCCCCGTCTCTGATCTTAAGGGACGGGGCAATACTATATATGGGACTGTAAACGATGATCGGAATTCTCGGCCTGCAGGGCGACTACGCGGCCCATGGCAAGATGCTCGACGCACTCAACACCCCTAATCGCGTGGTCAAAAAAACCGAGCAATTGGCTGAAATCGACGGCCTGATCTTCCCCGGCGGCGAGTCCACCACACTGATCAAACTAATGGACGCCTGGGACTGGTGGCAGCCGCTTACAGACTTCGCCGCGAAAAAACCCGTCTTCGGCACCTGCGCCGGCATGATCCTCGTCGCAAAAAGCGTTGCCAACCCGCCGCAAAAATCCCTCGACCTCATCGACATCGATGTCGAACGCAATGGCTACGGTCGTCAGATCGACAGCTTCGAAGACACAGGGGCGTTTCGCCCCGATGGCCAGACGCGGGCGATGCCGATGATGTTTATCCGTGCTCCGCGTATTGCACGGTTAGGTGAAGGGGTTGAAGCGTTGGCCGAATGCCGGGGCGATGTGGTGATGGCACGGCAAGGGAAGGTGCTGGTGGCGTCGTTTCATCCTGAATTGACCGATGACCTGGGCGTGCATCGCTATTTTGCAGAGATGGTCGGCGTGTAAGGACTCTCCGAATAGAAGCGCTAGCGGATAAACGATCAATCATTAACAGATAAGAACCATTCGAAGACACAGAAAGGGCCTGCTTCTCTCGCGGAAGCAAGCCCTTTCTGTTTTAGTGCTTTTTATCTCGCGCTAAAAATCCACCTGCACCTTCGCCGTAAACTTATTGATCTTGATCGTCTCGTCGGCGAAGATGAAATCGCGCTGAAAGCGCAAGCCCACCCGCAAGTGCTTGTGCAAAATCACTTCGGCGCCAACCCCGGGCACGATACCGAAGCGGTCTTCGCCGGCGCTCGGCGAGTAGAGCTCGGCGTCGAGCGAGAAATAATAATTAAACGGCTCGCGATTATACGCCGAGCGGATCCCGCCCGAATAGAGGTTAACATCCTGGTCGGAGATATGGCCGTAGCCCAGTTGAAAACCCAGCCAGTCCTCAATAATATAACCGGCATTGAGCCCGGCGAGAATATCGGTCCGCGAAAAATTGACCGCCCCTAACTTATCATCCTCGAAGTCCACCGTCGCCGAACCCATAAAACCTTCGACGTAAAAACGACCGTATTGCGTATTTTTCCAATAGCCGCCCTTGCCGTATTCGCTGCCCTCGGAGCCGTCCGTCCGACCGAGCTCGGGATCCGCAAACGCGCCGGTAGCCAACACCAGCGTCGCGATGAGTACAATAACTTTCATAAGGCGCCCTTTCTCAGAACCCGATGCTCTTCTTCTTGAAGTGCTTGGTAATTTCCTTGTGGTCGATCCAGACGATTTCGGTGGTCGAGATATCGGTCAGCTCGAAGGTCGCCTTGTAGTAAATGACCTTGTTCTTGCCCACCTGCTGCACGGTCGAAGTGATGGTCCCGCCCAAGAAATATTCGGCCGCCTTTTGCTTGCCCGGCCCCTTGGCCTCATCGGGGTCGACATATCCGGAGCCCTGGTATTCGTATTCCTCGGCGACCTCCTGCCGGGCCGCTTTGTCCAAAAAACTGAACTCCCCGCTCTGGATCAATGCGGTCTTGACGTGGTCGTAGAGCGCCGTCATATCGATATGCTCGGTGGTGCGGTTGCGCGGCATCTCAGGGATAACCACCGGCTTCTGGTCCACTCCCTGGGTGGCGACCCAAGTCTCCATCGAGCCGACCATCTTT
Source organism: Gemmatimonadota bacterium (assembly GCA_018672475.1). Taxonomy (GTDB): domain Bacteria; phylum Latescibacterota; class UBA2968; order UBA8231; family UBA8231. The sequence continues at coordinate 15,334 of JABHFS010000110.1, forward strand.
TTGGCGATCAGCTGCATATCGTTCTGGTTCCACTTGTCGTCGAGCATCGAGATCTCTTCCGGATCCCCGTACTGGCCTTGTGTAAAAGCCCTCGGGCCACCGCAGGCCGCGAACCCCAAGGTCATCGTCAGGGCGACGGTCGCGAAAACATAGCGTCTCATTGCATACACTCCTTTCAATCCCATTCGCACTGAAAATGCGTGCGCTCTAAATGCCAGCGGTTGGCCAACATCGCGTCTTGCCTATACAGCACCTGCAAATTGCAGATGCGCTCCAGCGAGGAAGACGGATAGTCGAAGTCAAATTCCTGCACGCCCGCCCGATCTTTCTCGGGAATATCGGCCGAGGTGTAAATGTCCGGCTTAGTCGAGGTAAAGACCAGGACCTTCTTCGGGCCATAGGTCTTGAGCGGTACCTCGGCGGCGAAAGTGACGCGCCGCACCTTCTTCGGCAACAGCAAATCGGTCTGGTCCACCAGCGCGTCGCGCTGCCAACGGCCGGCGAGAATCGCTTGTAGATTGCCGATAAAGACGCGCTCCTTGTCGCCGTCGGGCACGATCAGATAGAGATAACCTTTGCGCGCCTCGTTCGACACGGCCGCCGCGCCGCCCAAGCCCTCAAAATCTAGCGAGATCATCAACCCGAACGAGCGGTTTGGCGGCAGCGAATGCAGCGACACGGCCTGTATCACCTCTTCGGCAACGCCGGCTTCTTTTAGCGCCACCAGTGCATCGACCGAGGCATCGCAGGCGCAGCGCCGCTCTTCGAGCATCTTGGTGATCGCGCCGCTGCTGAACTTGCTCGCGCTCAATTTGCCGACATCCTCCAGGCTCATCGGCAACTGGTCCGAACGCTCGTAGCGCTGGGGCAGCTGGCCGCCGTCCCAATCGACGATATTGAAGATCTCGCCCTTGGCCAGCGGATCAACCGCTTTGCCCGTGGCCGGCGCGCTGCGTTGTGCCATCAGCGGCAAAGCGAACGCCAACGACAGGGCTATTGTGCATAGTTTAGCGTACATGGCTTTATGCTCCTCAGCGAAATGTCCGAAAATTCAAAAAGACCTTCTGCCCGGCCCCAACCTGCACCTCCGGCAACGGTTCCACGAAGACGACCTGACCGCGGTCGTCGATAAACTCCAACGTCGGCGCGGCCATACCCCCGGTCACCGGCAAGCGCGCGATACGAATCGAGCGCGGCAGCGAAAGCCAACTGCGCGTATCGGCCGCTTCGGTCACCGCGCCAAACAGATTGACCAACCCCCCTAAAACTTCACCCAAACCCTCTTTCGCCCATTTGTTTTTGTCTTTGTCGTAGTCATCGCTTTCAAAAGCCTTTTCGATGCTCTTTGACGCCAGATACTTGGCTAAATTGCGCGCGACAGTGCGCAACATGATCGTATCGAATTTCTGCGCAAAGGTCCGCTGGGCGATCGCGTCTAAATCTTCGACCTCGGTCGCTATCGCGCTTTCTTCGCCCGCGCGTAACCGCACGCCGGCTACTTGCGAATTTACTTCGCGGTATTCGGGCAGCGCGACCTTTAGCCAATAATCGACGCGTCCCCGGTGATATACGCGCGGATGGTGGTAGCGGTGCACCGCGCGTTCCGATACCGTCCACAACGCCACCTTCTGCTCGCCTTCCATAATCGGCACGCTATATTCGACCTGGCGTTTACGCGGCACGAAACCGCTCTCGACAAATACCACAATCTCGCCGCCGGGCGCGGGTTTAAGTTCATCGGGACGCAGCCGATAGCGCTCGACAAATTCGGCTACCTCATCGTCATAGCCCAGGCGCCTAGCCAGGCGCGCCAGATCGACCAGTAGCATGCGCGGCACTTGTAGGCCAAAGACCTCGTTGTAAGCGCGATAGCCCTTTAAAGCGTCTTTATACGAGATATACGCGTCGTTCCACTCGCCTTCGGCCTCGTAGAACAACCCGGTCATATACTGCAGGAAGGCGTCGTTCTTATAGCTGAGTTTGTATTCGGCCTTTTGCGCGTAGTCTTCGAGTTTCAGATTCGCCTTGCGACATTCGACCAGCGCCGCCTGGCGATCGCCCAAGCGCTGGTAGTTCATGGCGCGATAATAATGCACCAGCGCCAATTCGAACTCCTCGCCGCGATAAGCGATGACCGAATCGTTGGACAGCAGGGCCGCGACCTCGCGCGAAACCGAGCGCGTATAGAGCACGTCGCTCAAGCGTTCGGCGCGTTCGAATTCGAGATTCGACGCTTCGTATTGGCCCTGATAGTGCAAAATCAGCCCCTTTTCGAGGTAGTAGAGCAACTTATTCGTCTTGCTATCTGGCTTTTCAAGCTTGCCGAGCGCCCCTTCATAGTCGCCCTTTTCCAAGCGCTTGAGCGAATGGGACATATAACCCGAGTAAGCGATTCCGCAGCCGTGTAAAAACAGCAACAGGACAAGGCCGACGGCCGAGCTTATATATTTGTGCTGGCGCGATCCCATCATACTCGATCCCGTACATCCATTGCACTCCGCACCGTGGTCCGCGGCGGAAAAGCGTTTAGCATAGTGTCGCCCTGGATCCGCCAGATCGACCCTTCTCCATATAGAACTCCTGAGCCCGGGAAAAGTGTCACTGCTTGAAAAAATTCAGCCCGCGCGCAGGGCAAACGCGAAAATGAAGCCTCGCCGCAGCAAGCTGCGGGGTATCGAGTCGGCTATACGCGAATTTGCGCTGCAAGCAGCGCGGTATCAGAACCGAAAGGCTAAAATGACCATATGTGTTCATTGCTCTCACTCGACCCGCTCGACCTTAATAGACGCCCCATCTACAACTTCAGTCAAAACGCGCGCATCGCCGTCAATCCGACCGAGCACATTGACCTCGCTTACCAACCGACACTCGTCGCCCTGCGAGATCGGGGTCGGCCCATAGGGCAGGGCCAACGAGCGGCCTTCAACCCAAAAGCAGACCGTGCCCTTGTCGACGACTTGGCGGGCGTCGGGTTCCAACTCGGCCGTCACCGGCATCTCGAAGTAAACCTCCTCGCCCCAAGTGCTTGCCGAAGCGCTGCACGGCAGAGCTTGCCAAACCTTTTTCGCCGTCGGCGTCGAGCCTATAATCGCCTCGACAGCCCCGGTCTGCCAACTTATGCGAATGCGCATCATCTGCCTCCTTTAGAATTTGCCCAAATCTTTGACAGGCCTTAATATAAGAACCCATTAGACAGCCTCCAAAATGCCCGGCTACAGGTAAAACTACTATGGAAAAACCCAATGTCGTCGTGATCGGTTATGGCTTTGCCGGCCGCTGTTTTCACGCCTATCTGGTCGGCCTCGCCGATGGGCTCAATCTCTATGGTATCGCCACTAGCCGCGCCGAAGCTCGCACAGAAATCGAACGCGACCTAGGCGTAAAAACCTTCGACAACTTTGACGCAGTACTCGCCGATCCGGCCGTCGATCTCGTCGTTCTGGCCACTCCCAACGACCTGCACGCCCCGCATGCGATCCAGGCGATGCAGGCCGGCAAACACGTCGTCACCGACAAACCGATGTGCCTTAGCCTGGCCGAAGCCGACCAGATGATCGCCGCCAGCCAACAACACGACCGCCTGCTCAGTGTCTTCCAAAACCGCCGTTGGGACGGCGACTTTTTGACGGTGAAAAAACTGATCGCCGACGGCCGCCTTGGTCATCCCTTTATGTTTGAATTGTTTTGGGGCCAATACGGCAAACCGCGCGGCTGGCGCAGCGAGGCGGCGCACGGCGGTGGTAAGTTTCTCGACCTGTGTACCCACATGGTCGACCAGGCCCTGCAACTGGTCGACTCGCCGCTCGAACAGGTCTACGCCAGCTTCCACTCCGGCGCGGTGCTCGACCTCGATGTCGAAGCCCACGCCCTCGCCGTCTATCGTTTTGCCAATGGCGTCGAAGCCCGTGTCGAAACCTCGTCGCTGACCTGCCAGCCCAAACCGCGCTGGTATGTGCTCGGCACCGAGGGAGCCGTGGTCAAAACAGGCCTCGACCCGCAGGAAAAGGCGATGATCGCCGGTGATATAGACTCCGCCATCGAAGCACCCGAAAACTACGCGCGGCTCTATGGGCCCGAAGAAGAAACCATCATCGAACCGATACCGGGCCGTTGGCGTTCCTACTACGAAAATATCGCCGACGCCCTAACCGGCCGTGCCGAACTGGCCGTCACTGCGCAGAGCGTGCGCCAGACCCTGGTCGCGATCGAAGCAGCCCGCCTATCCGCGGCCGAGCGCCGCGTGGTAACCCCTAGCGAAATCGCGTGAAACTAAAGCCGGGCAACTACGGCAAGGAAACCAGTTTCGAGGTCCGCAACTTCGACGCTGAAATGTCCCTCGACGAATACGCCCGCCTACCCAAACACCCGCTGTATCTGGTGCTCGACAATTTGCGCAGCGCCTTCAATGTCGGTTCGATCTTCCGTGCCGCCGACGCCGCCCGCCTCCAGGGCATCTATACCTGTGGCTACACTGCCCATCCGCCCCATCCCAAGCTCGACAAAACCGCCCTGGGCACACTGGACTATATCGAAACCCGCCACTTCGCCACGACGCTTGAGGCCGTCGAAAACCTACGCCAACGCGAGATACCGGTATGGGCGCTGGAAACAACCTCCCAGAGCCGCTGCTATACCGCAATAGACTACCCACGCCCGCTCGCCCTGGTCGTCGGCAACGAAGCGTTGGGCATTGACCGCGCCGTGCTCGACCGCTGCGACGAATTAATCGAAATCCCCATGTACGGCTATAAGAACAGCCTCAATGTCGCCGCCGCCAGCGCGGTCCTCGCCTTTGAGGTCCTGCGCCAATGGCAGACAACCGGCGCAACCGGCGAACCCACGGCCCGTGCCTGAAGCCACTCCGGCCCATCGCGGCCTTTTAACCCGTTTTTTCCACGACTGGCTCGGCTTCGAGTTCGTCTCCCGCATCTATCTCTACAGCGTGCTAATCGGTATCGTCTCGGGCCTAGGCGCCGTATTATTCACCTACGGCCTCGAATTGGCCAAGTTTCTGCTGACCGAAAAAATCGCAGGTTTCCACCTCTACCACTTACACGGTGAAGTGCGTTTCGACTTCTCTTTTTTCGCTACGCCCACCTATACCGAACATCTGTGGCTATTGCTGCTATTACCAGCCATCGGCGGCCTAGCCGGCGGCTACCTCGCCCACCGCTTCGCCCCCGAAGCCGAAGGGGCCGGCACCGACGCAATGATCGACGCCTTCCACAACAACCGCGGCCAGATTCGCCCCATCGTCGCCCCGGTCAAGGCGCTGACGACGATCATCACCCTGGCTTCGGGCGGGGCCGCCGGCCAACAGGGTCCACTGGTGCAGATCGGCGCGAGCCTCGGATCGTGGCTCGGCGCAACACTCAAACTCTCGGCCAGCCAGCGGCGGATTCTATTGCTGGCCGGCACCGCCGGGGGCTTGGGCGCGATCTTCCGCGCACCACTAGGCGCGGCCATCGCCAGCGTCGAGGTGCTCTACCGCGAGGATTTCGAAAGCGACGCGCTGATCCCCTGCGTCATCAGCTCCTTCGTCGCCTACTCGATCTATATGGGCGTCTTCGGTTTCTCGCATCTCTTTATCCTGCCCGACCTGCTCTTTACCGATGTGCGCGAACTGTTCTTCTATTTGATCCTCAGCGTGCTCTGCGCGACGGTCGGCATTTTCTACGTCAAAACCTTACGCGTCACCCGCGACCTCTTCAATCGCCTGCCCTTGCCGCGCTACTGGATCGCCTGCTGCGGCGGACTGCTATTGGGGCTATTGGCCTTCGTCGATACGCGGGTATTGGGCGCGGGTTTCGGTCTTTTGCAACAGGGGCTCGACGGCGAACTCGGGCTGCGCACCTTTTTGGCGTTGGCCCTGCTCAAGATCCTCGCTTCCAGCTGCACCATCTCCAGCGGTAGTTCGGGCGGCGTCTTCGGTCCCTCGCTCTTTATCGGCGGTATGCTCGGCGGCGCGGTGGGCCTGCTCGGCCAACAGTACTTTCCCGATATCGTGCAACAGCCGGCCGCCTATATCGTCGTCGGCATGGCCTCGTTCTTCGGCGCGGTCGCCAATACACCGCTGGCGGCGCTGATCCTCGTCATCGAGATCAGCGGCAGCTACCACCTACTGCCCCCCCTGATGCTCGTCAGCACCCTAGCATTGATCTTCGCCCGCAACTTCTCGATCTACGAAAACCAAGTTCAGAACAAATTCCACTCCCCCTCGCACATGAAAGACTTCACCGTCAACGTCCTGAAAAATCTGCAAGTCCAAAAGATCCTGTCCCTGATACAGAACACGTCCGAGGCCATCGTCAGCAACAAGCTCTCCTACTTCTCTCTGAGCGCGTTGAGCAAGAAATTGGGCCACCTGCACTTCGTCGTCCTTGACGCCGAAGGCCATCTGCGCGGCATGATCGGCCTCGAAGACCAGGAGCTTCCCGATGACGATATGCTGCACAGCTTGATCCTGATCGAGGACATGGTCGTCAACGACGTCAGCCCGATCGCCGCAGAGGACAATCTGCACGAGGCATTGCAAAAGCTATTGGATTCGGATTACGACAAATTGCCAGTGATGCGCACGACGGAGGGAGAGCACGACGAATTCTTGGGCTATATCATGTATCTGGATCTGATGCGGGTCTACAACGAGGAGATTACCAAGTTCGAGCAGCAAGAATAAGGCCTGCGGCAAGGAACCAACACTGGCCGTGCTATGATTTTCCAAAGGGACTGCCCTGACCATCCCCCTCCTCCCTTCCTCTACTCTTCGCCCTCTCGATAAGCCGCCCGCAAATACCCCTTCGCCTTTTTACGACTCCCCGCATAATCGGGCAAATCCCGCACCCGCTCGTAGCACGCGACCGCTTCCTCTCGCCGCCCCTGCAGATCGCGGATCTGCCCCAACAGCAAATTGGCCAGCGCGGCGTAGGCTCGATCGCGCTCGCGCTCGCTATCGCCGACAAGACGATCCACCACGGCAAAACGCTCAGCCGCTTCGGGAAGGCGCCGTTTGAAATAGGCGTATTTGCCCAGATAATATTCCGCCTCGATGCGGCCATGGCGGTGGTAACCCGCCTGGTCGGCCAAATTGCGGCGCACGTATGCTTCGTAGAGCGTCGAACCCCGCCGCCAGCGGCCTAGCTCGACCAATAAGCGCGCAGTATATTGATGGAAAAGCGCGTTGTCGGGATAACGAGCATAAAGTTTCTCAAACCAGGGCAACGCTTGGTGGTTGTCTTCTTCGAACATGCGGTAGATCTGGGCGAGGAAATAGGCGGCCTCGGTGCGCGCGTAGACGCCTTCGCGGGCGACCTCTTCTAACTGTTGCAAACCCAATGCGCGATCGCCATCGGGCAAGAAGACCATCATAGGCCGAATGATTCTATGCTCTTTCGGCATCACCTCGGCGAAATAGTGGTAGACCGCCTGACCAAAGAGGATATCTTTGTTCGTCGGGTCCAGTTCGCGGCTTTTTTCCAAGAGCGGTAGACAACGCAAACCATCGCGCGCCGCTTTCAAATACTGCCCTCGGTCACCGCGCAAACGCCCGCGAAAACCGATCGCGCCGCCCTTGAAGAGAATCGCATCGAAGTCCATCGGATCTTGTTCCAACCTCCGATCGCAGACATCGACGCACTCCTGCAGCGCCCGATAAAAGGCCTCGTCGTGCGATTCGTCATCCAGATCTACGAGCACCCGCCACCAGACGACCATCGCGCGAAAAAAATACCCCAGGGGATTGTCCGGCGCCGCCTCGATCACCGCCTGGAAGTGGCGCTCAGCCTCGACAAAGCGCAAATTGTAAATCAGGTCTACGCCCTGTTGGATACGCGGATCGAAGCCGCGTATGGTATACTCCGACTCCTCGCCCCGGGCGGGGACACAGAGCATAATGCAGAGCGCTGCAACGCGTATGGTGTGGGATGTATTCAAGTCATTGACCTCAGGCCAATAGAGTATGGTGAAAATAAAATTATGGGAAATATGAAACACGACATCGCCATCATCGGCGGCGGTTCAGCAGGCTATGCCGCGGCGCGCACCGCCCACGAGACCGGGGCTAACGTCGCCGTCATCGACCACGGCCCCTGGGGAGGGCTTTGCATCCTGCGCGGCTGCATGCCCAGCAAGGCCATCCTGCGCTCGGCCGAAATCGCCGCTCACCTCGAACGCGCCGCCGAGTTCGGCCTGGCGCCAGTCGAAGTGAGCGCCGACCTCTCTGCCATTATCGACCGTAAAGCGCGGCTGATCGGTGAATTCGCCGACTACCGCCGCGAGCAATTGCACGACGGCCGCTTCACCCTCTACGAACAACGCGCCAGCTTTCTCACGCCACAGACGCTCCAGGTCGGCGGCCAGGTCCTCGAAGCCGATCGTTTTATTATAGCCACCGGCTCCTCCATCCGCCACGTCTCCATTCCGGGCCTGGACCAAGCCGGCTATATCACCAGCGACGAAGCCCTGGAGCTACGCGAACAGCCCGAGAGCATGATTGTGCTCGGCGGCGGCCCCATCGCCGCCGAACTCGCGCAATTCTTCCAGCGTATTGGCACGAAGGTCAAACTGATCCAACGCAGCCACCACATCCTCTCCACCGGCGACGAAGACCTCGCCCGGCCGGTAGAAGAGCGTTTTCGCGCCGAGGGCATGGAGGTCTACACCGCGACGCAACTGCACAAATTCACCCGCGACGAAGACGGCCTCGCCACCGCGCATTTTTCCCACAATGGCGCAGAAAAAATGGCCTCCGGCCATGTGATTCTGCAAGCCCTGGGCCGCCGTCCCAATACCGAGGGGCTGGACCTGGACAACGCCGGCGTCGAGACCAACCACGGCCGGATCGTAGTCGACGGCGCTATGCGCACCAATCAGCCGCATATCTACGCCGTCGGCGACGTCAACGGCGAGCACGAGATCGTGCACATCGCCATCGAGCAGGGCGAGATTGCCGCTTACAACGCCACGCACCCCGACCGCCCTGAACACCGTTTTGACGAACGGCTCAATACCTTAGTCGTCTTCACCGACCCGCAGGTCGCCAGCGTCGGGCTGTACGAAAAGGACTGCCAGGACGAGGACCGGCCCTATCTGGTCGCCAGTTATCCCTTCGACGACCACGGCAAATCGATGACCATGGGCGAAACCCTCGGCCACGTGAAAATCCTCTGCGACCCGCGCTCAGGCGAGATTCTCGGCGCGCATATCGTCGGGCCCGAAGCCGGTGAACTGATACACGAGCTGGTCGCGGTAATGTATTTCCGTGGCACGGTGCAGGATCTGGCCAAAATCCCCCACTACCACCCGACCCTAGCCGAAATCCTCACCTATCCGGCCGAAGAACTGGCCGAACAGCTCTAATGAAGAGTGCCTCGCGGCACCACTGCGCCACATGGCGCACAATTTCTTCTTCGACCAGATCCTGACATTGCGGCCCAATGCCGACGGAGAAACAATCTTAAAAGTTTCCAGACACCTCATAGAACGCAAAGGCCCCGAGCGCCGACAGGCACCCGGGGCTTTCTACATAGCGCACCAACCGTTTAGTCGTAATACTCCTGCCCCAGATGCGTAATCAAATCCTCACCTTGCAAAAAGCGCAGCGTATTCTTGAGCTTCATCAATTGAATAAAGAGATCGTGTTCGGGATAGAGGTCGGGCGATGTCATCGGGCTCTTAAAATAAAACGAGAGCCACTCCTGGATCCCCGACATGCCCGAGCGCTGCGCCAGATCGGTAAAGAGCACTAAGTCGAGCACCAGCGGCGCGGCCAAAATCGAATCGCGGCAGAGGAAATCGATCTTGATCTGCATCGGCATGCCCAACCAACCGAAGATGTCGATATTGTCCCAACCCTCTTTTTCGTCACCGCGCGGCGGATAGTAATTGATGCGCACTTTGTGGTAGATGTCACCGTAGAGCTCCGGGTAGAGGTCCGGTTGCAGAATATATTCTAACACGTCGAGCTTGCTGACTTCCTTGGTCTTGAAGGATTCGGGATCGTCTAGCACCTCGCCATCGCGGTTGCCGAGGATATTGGTCGAAAACCAACCGCGCACGCCGAGCATGCGGGCCTTGAGCCCTGGGGCCAACAAGGTCTTCATCAGGGTCTGGCCCGTCTTAAAGTCCTTGCCGCCGAGACATACGCCCTGCTGCTTGGCCAACTCGACCATCGCCGGTACGTCGACCGTCAAGTTCGGTGCGCCATTGAGAAAGGGCACGCATTCTTGCAACGCGGCGTAGGCGTAAATCATGCTCGGGGGAATCGCCTGGTGGTTTTCCTTAATTGCCTTTTCGAGGCTTTCGATCGTATTGTGCACCTCGTGCGGGGCCATGTAGATCTCGGTGCTGCCGCACCAAATCATTACCAGACGCTCGCAGCCATTGTCGGCCTTGAAGCGTTTGATATCGTCGCGCACTTCTAGCACCGCGTCCCACTTGCTCTTCATGCTCTTGACATTTGAGCCTTCCAGACGCTTGACGTAATTGCGGTCAAAGACCGCTGGCATAGGCTTGACGGTCTGCAATTTGTCCTTGATCTGGTCGAGCTGATCTTTGGGCAAAACTCCAGCGTGTATGGCCGAATCGTAGGCGTCGTCGGGAAAGACGTCCCAACCGCCGAAGACCAAGTCGTCGAGACCAGCTAAAGGCACAAAGTCCTTGATCAGCGGCGAACGGCCGTCGGTGCGCTTGCCCAAGCGAATGGTGCCCATCTGCGTCAGCGAGCCAATGGGTGCGCCAATGCCAGCTTTAATCGCCTCAACACCGGCAATAACGGTTGTAGCCACGGCACCCATACCGGGCATCAAAACGCCGAGTTTGCCCGAGGCGGGGGCGATAGTTGTGGATTGATTCACGGGTAGATCTCCTTTTCAGGTCAAATTTTTGTCGTTGATCTAAAATCGGGGGAGATCATCTATTCGACAAATTGATTATTATTATACGGTCTATAGGAAATTTCTATAGGTGCGATTTTATTCTTGTTATGCCTTTTTCGCATTCCCTTGGGAACGCTGGTCGATCTTTTGGTCGGGATCCTGCGCCATCGGTATGGGGACCGTGGTTTATTTATGGCGAGCCACAATTAAGACGCAGCGAAGCGAATAACCGGCCAAGGCACCGATGCAAGGTTTGCGCACAGACATCAAACGCATTCCCAAGCAACTAGTGCAAGATGAAATACGCTACAGGATTTTTTGTAAGGTCCCGTGGTCTTTTCCTCAATAGGCTACGGGCAAAGTGCGCACTACCACGGCGTCCCCCGCTTCAGCCCCGGCGTCAATATGACAAAGGTAGACCCCCGGTTGCACTACCTTCCCATCTGTACCGCGCCCCGACCAAGTGTAGGTCTTAATATCCGTCCCCTGCGGCTGATCGAGTTCGGCTACCAATCGGCCGGCCAAATCGAAGATCCGTACGCTGGGGTTGGCCAGGGTCGCTTTTAACAGAGCAAAGCGGATTTCCACTTGCTCATTGATGCCGTCGCCATTGGGCGTGAAAACCGGCGGGGCGATCAACAGATCGCCGATTAGTTGGCTACTGCCTACCAGATCCGGCAGAAAGACGATATTCGCACGGCGATCGGCCGCGTCAACCGACTGCCAGAGCCCCGGCTGCTTACTATGCCCGAGGTCAACGGCAAATAATGTGGCATTGCGCAACACCCGGGTGGTAAATTCGATCTGCACCGAATCGGTAAATACGAGTTCAGACATCGTTATATAGAGTAGCGAATCGCCTTCGACGCGCAACGCGCTCGGCTGCACTGTTGTCGCACCAACCCGCACGGCCACACCGTCGGTATCCACTGAGCTGGGCAACCTGATACGCAGTTGGTCAAAACCCGCATCAAGGGCGTCTGCGCTGGGCCATAGCGAATAAATGAAACGAGTATCTTCGTTCACTGCGACACTGCGTGGCAGCAGACGTCCTCTGGCCTCCTGGACCAAGGCATTTTCGAATTCAATCGAAAGAGAGTGTATAAGCGGCGCGACCTTGGGGTCTTCGGTGGAGGCGATCAGCTCGAGCTGGATGAAACGCCGTGGTGTCTCCGACTTGAATAGCTCATTCGAGGACTGATAGAAATTACTCCATTCACCCCAGTCGCCGCCGGCGACGATTGTTGTGTCTACCGGCCCCCGGATCACTTTCGGCAGCCCTTCCCACTGGGTTTCGGAAACCTGCTCGCCCTTCTTGTCGAAAAAGGTGTAATCCTCTTGCAGCGTGTTGCCCGAGCGCGAACGCAACTGCAACCGAGTGGCAGGCGGCGTGTCCCCCTGCCATGAGAGCCCCTTGATCGCCTTGGGACGACCATCCCCCACCAGATCGCCCAGGTTGATGAAGTCCGAACTAATAGTCACCTGCGCCGGGTAGCCGGGCGAGAAAAGCATCATCTCCATCGGGTGCGAGTACCAACCCTGGTCGGTCAACGCGTGAAAGAATAAGTAGCGGACTTTGCGCGGCGCAAAGATATAGCGGAAATGCCGCAGCTCCCTTTCCCGCCCTGTCTCGCCATTGGGCTGTTCGAGCAATGGCCCATAGTCAATTTCACCTGCAATCGTCCGCTGCCCTTCCGAAGAGAGCACCGCATAGCCCTCGCCGTAATTGAACCGGTCGGAGAGGAAAAAAGAGAGTGCCTCACCCTGGGTTTTATAATACAGGAAGAGCTCATCAACCCAGAACAACGCCCCCAAATCCCCCTCCCACCACACTCCGCTCTCCTTCCACCCGCCTTTCGACTTAACAGTGAAGATATTGCTGAAGGTATCCATATTGCCGTCGAACATATTCTGTGGCTCGCGCGCCAACAGCCCGTTGCCGAAGGAACCGCCCCGCTGCAGCGTGCCCAGGCTCACATTATCGCCGGCGGCGATCACTTCTATCTCGGCGAGTCCGGCATCCGCCTGCAATTCATCCACTATGATGCGCACGAACTGAATGGCAAAATGATGGTTGACATCCTCTTGCACGATCGCCGTACCCGGGTCGAGGATATAGGTGGTATCCCTGGAGTCGGAAACCTGTATGCTAATGAAGTCTTCTTCGTTGGGCTGGGTGGTGCGATGGACCAGGTTGTATTTGAATACGTCATCGCTCACTTTGATGCGCGCACCCGTAGCCACGAAGACGCTAAACTGCCGGAACGGCCGCGCACCCTCCCGGTCGGGAAAGTGCAGACGGATCTCCTCGGCCAATACCGTTCGACCCAAGTCGATCTCCACCACCCATTCGGTCACATGGTCATTTTCGTCCGGCTGCCAAATGGTCTGCAGGTCGCCGTCAATGACGTGGTCCGCCGTTTCGGCCGCACTGCCGGCCAACCAGATCCCGCCGTTCACATCGCCGCGCGCCTGGGTCGAGTGGCTGAATAAATGCGCGTCTTCCACCGCGTCGATCTGTTTGCGGAATTTCTTCAACTGCAGTTGGCCTTGCTCGTTCGGCTCTACAACCCCTATGGGGAATTGCCAGCTCGACCATTCCTCCGGAGTGTCGAAAGTGAACACCTCCGCATGCCCCCCACCCGTGCCTGCCATGAGTAGGGCACACAGCAAGAATGTCGTACAACCGCGGTTGTTACCAAGCATACCGGTGCTCCATTTGAGAATACACGACAGGTCCTAAGATTAGCCGCTCGATGTGGCCGTGAAAAACCTCGTCGCACATAAAAACCAAGGCCGCGGTTTTGCCCATGCGCTCCACCCGTCGGGATAAACACATGCAAGACACTATACATTACATTGTTTTTGCAACCTCAGTCAAGCACGCGCCGCACCATCACTCGGGAAAACCGACGATCAACTTAAACGCAGCAGCGGCGGATCGACTTGCTCAGCAACAGCGAGCGCACTTTCCACTTCACGGATGAAAGCCGCTATCCGCAACCCCATATAAACGGGGTTTTCCCCATCCACCCGCTCCAATTTTATCCGGGCCTGACCGCCGAGCTTCTCCACCCCGCGCCGATTCCCCTCGCGCCATTTTACCAAGGCCGCAGCCATCTGGATCAAACCCTGCAAATACCCCCGGCACAACGACCGTTTATCCTCCTGCCCCCACAACCCTTCCCACGCTTCGTGTGCCTCCCACCAATAACCGTAGTTAAACAGATCTACACCGTATAGATACGCTTGATTCTCACGCCAATTTTCCATCGTCAACGGTGGACCGGCGTATTCCTCGGTGTTATAGCTGTGCCCATCGGGGTGCTTGCGCGGATGCGGCGTCCGGCCGGGCGCATGGCGATAGGGCGGAAAGGGAGTGTTGGGAGCGTAACGCGCAGGGTCGGGCGCCCCCATCAGGCGGCGATGCGCTCCGGGTCGGTCTCGCGCAATTCTTCGAGGCGGGCCAGCAGGGGGTCAAATTCTTTGTAAGACGACAGCTCGGCCCTGAGCTGCGAAGCGCCGCGCACGCCGCGGAAATAACCGGCGTAGTGGCGGCGCATGCCGATCAGCGCGTATTTCGCGCCGTCGTGCTCAACGGCGAGGTGCAAGTGCTTGATGCACAGTTCGGCGCGCTCTTTGAAGGTCGGCTCGGGCAATAACTCATCGGTCTGCAAATAATGCTGCGCCTCACGGAAAACCCACGGGTGGGTAATCGCGCCGCGGCCGATCATCACCCCGTCGCACCCCGTGCTATCGAAGGCCTCTTTGACGATCTGCGGCGAGACCACGTCGCCGTTGAGGATAATCGGGATCGACACTGCCGCCTTGACCTTGGGGATCCAATCGTAGTCCACCGCGCCCTTGTGGCCCTGCGAACGCGTGCGGCAGTGGATCGCCAACGCCTGCACGCCAATATCCTCGAGCATTTTCGCGACCTCGACGATGCGAATGCTCTCCTGGTCCCAGCCCAAACGCGTCTTCACCGTCACCGGCAGATGCGTAGCGCCGATAACCCGCGACACAACCTCCTTCATCTGCGGTAGGTCACGCAACAGCCCAGCCCCCGCACCGCGCAACGCCACATTGCTGACCCAGCAACCGCAATTGATATCGATAAGATCGGGATTCTGTTCGGAGGCGATCTCGGTGGCCTTTTCCATCGACAGCGAGGTGGCGCCGTAGAGCTGTATGGCCAACGGCCGCTCTTCGGGCAAAAAACGCAGTTTGTTAAAGGTACGTCGCGGGCCTTCGGGGTCTTCGCGCAATAACCCCTCGGCGTTGACGAACTCGGTGTAGAGCATATCGGCGCCTAGTTCCTTACAGATCAGGCGGAAAGGCAATTCCGAAACGTCTTCCATCGGCGCCAGCAGGATACCTGGATCGACGGTTATAGGACCGATTTTTAGCATGGCAATTCCCTCATCATCTATAAGAAAATAGACGATGACCCGCGCATTTACTACCCCCGCGCGACAATGCCTGCACGACTTATTTCAACGTCGAATAGGGCAACGACTTCATTACCCGTACTTCGCGGCGCTTTATCAGCGGCCGGATCTCGTCGACAATCTTGGCCCATTCCGGGCTGCCGTAATACGCCTCGACAGATTTGTCGCGGGCTTTGGCATTCGGGAAGGAGCGGATCCAGATGAACTCGTCGTCGCGATCGGGGTTTTCCCAGGCGGCGACGAAGGTCACCCCGTACTTCTTCATAAAACGGCGCGCCTTGCTAAAACCGGCGAGGAATTTCTTCTTGCTATCTTTGACCTTGTGAAAACGATAGATGCGTAACTCGTAAATCATTATATAGCTCCTTGATAAGTCGCGGTCTGCGCCACGACGATATCCATCGGCACATCGTGCGGCTCGTTGGGAATTTCCTGCAAAATCAGATCGTCATAACACAAACCCACTTTGACCACTTGCACATTGGCCAGAAAGCGGTCGTAAAAACCACCACCGAAGCCGATGCGGTGCCCCCGGCGGTCAAAGGCGATACCCGGCACCACGACGAGGTCGATCTCCTCCTGCTTTTCGAGCAAGGTCGCCTTGGCGGGGTCCGGCTGGGCCAACCCCCACGGGCCGTCGACTAACCCGTCTAGGCTCTCGATCAACGCGTGCGCCATGGTCTTTTTGCCCTGTTCTATCACCGGCACCGCCACGCGCTTGCCTTGCTCCAAGCTGATATCGATCAACGCGCGGGTGTCCACCTCGTTCTCCCTACTGGAGATATAGGCGTGGATCAACGTCGCCCGGCGATACGCCTCCAGGCCCAGTACGCGCTCTAATATCGCCTGTGCGCCGATTTCGACCTGATCCAACTCCAACGCTTCGCGCGTCGCCAAAACGCGCGCCCTGAGCTTCTCTTTCTTACCGCTTATCAATGTCTTTGTCATAAACCGCATAATACAAGCACCGAGAACAAGTGTCAAGCGCATCTGGCACAATGAGAACGGGCTTTTAGCTTCCTTGACGAATCTGAAGCCAGCCCCTAGATTGGCATAACTTAACTCAGATCCTACAACGCCTTACACGATCCGAACTACTATGAGCTCCCCGGCGCTGCCGCTGGAAATTCGTCCTAAAGAATACCAACCGGTAAAACCCCTCGACCCAGCCGAGGACTCCCAGATCCAACAGCGTCTAAAGGACGAGGGCAACCTACCCAAGCATATCGCCATTATCATGGACGGCGACCGGCGTTGGGCCGTTGAGCACAATATGCCCAAGACCGACGGGCACCGCTTCGGCCGCGAATCGGTGCGCGATATCGTCCGCGCCTGCGGCCAGCTCCAGCTCGAGGCGCTGACCCTCTACACCTTTTCCACCGAGAACTGGTCGAGACCCGAGATAGAGGTCAAGACGCTGATGAAGTGGCTGCACGAGAGCCTGCGCGACGAAATCCCGGAACTTCACAAAAACAACGTGCGTCTCAACGCCATAGGCCGCACCAACGAATTGCCAAAAACGGTGCAATTGGCGCTTAGACACGCCCTCGACAAGACCAAGAACAACACCGGCCTCAGACTCAACCTGGCGCTCAATTATGGGGGCCGTAGCGAGATCGTCGACGCCGTCCGCAAATTGGCCGCTGATGTCGCAGCCGGCAAGCTCAAGCCAGAGGATATCGACGAAGCACAAATCAGCGACACGCTCTATACCGCCGACCTACCCGACCCGGACTTATTGATCCGCACCAGCGGCGAAATGCGTTTGAGCAATTTTTTGCCCTGGCAGATGGTCTATACCGAGATCCGCTTCGTCGGCGACGTACACTGGCCCGATTTCCGCCGCCAGCACCTTTACGAGGCTATCGCCGCCTATCAGCAGCGGCAGAGGCGTTTTGGCGGCTGACACAGCGAAGAACGCTTCCAACCTGCGGCTGCGCGTACTCTCTGCCATCGTATTCGTGCCGGGGGTCTTATTCTTGGTAGAGGCGACCGAATGGACCCTCTACTTTCTTGTGCTGGGGGTAGCGGCCCGTTGTTCCTGGGAATTCTACCAAATTCTCGAGGAGGCCGGTTATCGCCCCCTGCGCCTGCCGGGGTGTATCCTGGCCATGGGCGTGTGCAGCTATTTCTGGCGACTAGGCAAGGGCGAAATGCCGGCGGGGGACTTGATCCCCCTGCTGATGGCAGTCACAGTACTGGTGATGGCCTGGACCTTGCACCAGAGCGGCACCGAGCGCTATACAGCCAATGCCTTTCTGACGTTGGGCGGCGTGTTATTTTTTGGGATCCTGGGCGGCGCACCGTTGCTACTGGTGCAAACCGCAGGGCAAGGCGAGGAAGCCCGCCATCTCGTGGCCGCGTTGTTTCTCTGTATATGGTTCGCCGATTCCGGAGCCTACTTCAGCGGCCGCCTGTGGGGTAAAACCAAGCTCGCCCCGACCATCAGCCCGGGCAAAACCAGGGTCGGATTCATCGGCGGCATAGTGGGCAGCATGAGTCCGCTGGCCTTGGGATTTCTCCTGCCTTCTTTTTCGCCCTGGGCGCTTGCAGGACTCTTATTGGTCGCTGGCGTCGGCGGCCAACTAGGCGACCTTGTCGAATCGGCTTTCAAACGCGATATGGGCATCAAGGACGCACCGCCGCTGATTCCGGGCCACGGCGGCCTGCTCGATCGTTTCGACTCGTATTTTTTCGCCTTTCCGCTGGCCTATCTCTATGTGGATATGCTAGCCATCTTTGAGCCTTAGACGGACTATATATGTTTGATACCCTGAATACTATTGCTTCCTTTCTCATCGCCTTGGGCGTGCTGGTTTTCGTGCACGAACTGGGCCACTTCCTGGTCGCCAAATGGTCGGGGATCAAAGTCGAGCGTTTCTCATTGGGTTACCCGCCCAAGATGATCGGCTTTACCTACGGCGAGACCGAATACTGTCTTTCCTGGGTCCCCTTCGGCGGCTATGTCAAAGTCGCCGGCATGGCCGACGTCGGCAACGAAGACGCCACCGGTGAGCCCTGGGAATTCCCCTCGAAGTCCGTGGCGATCCGCATGGCGGTTATTGCCGCCGGCCCCATTATGAATTTCCTATTCGCCTTCGTGGCCCTGATTTTTCTCTTTAATTCCTATGGGGTCGACACCTTCGACAGCACGCGCGTCACCCCCATGGAAAATTCGTTAGCCAGCCAGACCGGCCTGGTGCGCGGCGATCGCGTGCTCTCGGTCGGTGATCAATCCGTCACCAATGCACACGAACTGATCGGCGCACTCGACGAAGTTGCGGATCAGGGTTCCAGCCTGGTCATCGAACGCGACAACACGACCCTGACACTCAACCTACCAGCCGCCGGTGAAGACGGCTACGGCCTACTGCTCATGCGCCCGACCACTGTCGGGCAGGTTGTACCCGACATGCCCGCCGACAGCCTCGGTCTGCAAGACGGCGACATCATTCTCGCCGTCGGTGGGACCACGGTGGTCAGCTGGGCCGAAATGAGCACTGAAATCCGCCGTTACCCCGGCGAGACGGTCCCATTGGTTTGGGAGCGCGACGGGCAACGCATGGAGCACCAAGTGACCCCGGCCACTCACGCCGAAGGCGACACCGCCTTGGGCCGTATCGGCATTAGCCCGCACACCTCACGCCATACCGTCGACTTGGGGCGGGCAGTGGTCCTCGGCGCGTTGGGCGTCTACAATTCTTCTTGGATGATCCTCGAATTCCTCGGCGAGCTCCTTCAGGGCGACCGCTCGACCGACGAGTTGGGCGGCCCCTTGCGCATTGCGCAACTCGCCGGACAGACGGCCGAGCAGGGCCTGTACTCCTTTATCAGCTTCCTGGCCATGCTCAGCGTCAACCTCGCCATCATCAACCTGTTGCCCATCCCGGTGCTCGATGGCGGCCATCTGACCTTCCTCACCCTAGAGGCGATCATGCGCCGGCCGCTGTCGCCACGCCAGCGCGAGGTCTTCCAGCAGATCGGCCTGGCCATCATGCTCTGCATCATGGTGCTGGTCATGTTCAATGATCTCAACCAGATGGTCTTCCACCACATCACGAAACTCTTCGAATAACACTTCGTAGCAACGGCCGCCCGATATATGTCGCTGACAACGCAGATCCGCCGCAAAGCCCGCGACCTCGGTTTCACCGCCATCGGCTTCACCCCAGCCACCCCGTTGGCAGGTGCCCAGTTCTACGCTCACTGGGTCGCCATGGGTTATGCCGGGCAGATGCACTACCTCGAAAAGTACCTCGACAAACGCGAAGACCCCCGCAAACTAGTACCCGGTGCCCGCACCGCCATTTGCCTGGGGATGGACTACTACCAGCCCTCGCCGGAAACCGAGCCCCTACACGGCCAGATCGCCTGTTACGCCCGCGGTGACGACTACCACGAGGTCATCAAAAAACGCCTCGCCGAGCTATGGGGATTTATGCTCAAAACAGCGGGCGCCGATACACAAGGTCGCTACTTTGTCGATACCGCCCCGGTCCTCGAACGCGAATTAGCACAACGCGCCGGCCTGGGGTGGTGGGGCAAAAACACCTGCCTGATCGATAAGCGCCGCGGCTCATATTTTTTTCTCGCCGAAATCATCACCGACCTCGAACTCGACTACGACGAACCCGCCCCCGACCACTGCGGCACCTGCACCCGTTGCCTTGACGCCTGCCCCACCGACGCCTTCCCCGAACCTTATGTGCTCGACGCCACCCGCTGCATCTCCTATCTCAGCATCGAGCTCAAAGAATCGATTCCCCGCGACCTGCGCCAGGGCATGGGCAACTGGATCTTCGGCTGCGACATCTGCCAACAAGTCTGCCCCTGGAACCGCAAACCCGAACCGGCCCCGGAACCCAGCTACAAAAGCCGCCCCACCCTCGATAACCCCTCGCTCTTGGACCTGATCCAACTCGACCACGACGCCTTCAACGATCTCTTCCGGCGCAATCCCGCAAAGCGCCCCAAGCGCAAGGGTTTCCTGCGCAATGTCGCTGTAGCCCTAGGTAATTCGGGGGCGCAAGAGGCGATTCCCGTTTTGATCGCAGCGCTCGACGACGAAGAACCTTTGGTGCGCGCGCACGTAGCTTGGGCGTTGGGGCAGCTTGGAGGGAGCGAAGCTAAAGAGGCGTTGGTGCGGAGGTTAACAACAGAGGAAGAAGCGGAAGTGCGCGTGGAGCTCGAAGAGGCGTTGACTATATTTCAAAAGTCATCATAACATTCGAAAGACATTGACTACGACAAAAGTATAGAGGCCAATATGAAAACCATCGACATCCCCATCCGCTACTACCGCGACCACCCCGATGCCTACGACTACGGCTACGAAAACCTCCCCCTCTCATTCGAACAGAGCGCCTTCCTGTTAGTCGACGTCGACGGCAAAACACCCAACGCTACCACGCAAAACTTCATCGGACCTGCCCTCGCCGCCGCCCGCAATGCCGAGATGCACGTCGCCTATGTGCACAACGACCTGCGCCTAGTAGCCGACCCCGGCAATATAGTCGGCGAAGTTTGGGGCCGCACCAAGTGCCTCGAAGGCCCCTATCTCGATTACTGGAATATGAAGGATTACCAAGCCGAATACCTCGACTGCGTCGCTCCGCAAGAAAACGAGCGCAACTTCCCCAAATGGATCTGGAGCGGCTTCCACGACACCTTCCTCGATCAGCACCTGCGCAGCCACGACATCAAGACGCTCTTCGTCGTCGGCTACAGCCGCCGCGCCTGCCTGCATTACACCTGCGCCGAAGCCGTCGGCCGCAACTATCGGGTCATACTGTTGAGGGACTGTTCGAACGCGCCGGGCGAAATAGAAATGCCCGACACCCTGGATGCCAGCCTACCTGAAGGCGGTTGGATCAACCGCATTACCCTGCGCAACTTCGAACACCTCATCGGCTACACCACCACCTCCGCCGAATTCGTCGAAGCCTGCCAAGCTACCGCATAACACCGAGACCAGTGATCAACCGTTGGGTTTGGGGGGTATGGCGCAGCGTATTTTTCGGGCGACGGTGGAGGGAAAGGGCCTGGTGGGGATAGTGCGGTGGGAGTGGTCGTGAAGACGAGCCAAGGGGTTACGGCCCGGGGGACTTAAACATATGCGGAGACGCACCCCCCGAAAAAAAGCCCACCACCCCAGCACCTCACCACGCTCTATCACTCAGCAAACAAAGCCTTGGCAAACGCCGCCCCGTCAAAAGGCTGCAAATCATCCACCCCCTCGCCGACGCCGATCAACTTCACCGGCAAATCCATCTCCCGCCGCAACGCCACCACGATTCCCCCCTTCGCCGTCCCGTCCAACTTGGTCAACGCGAATCCCGTCAACTCGGTGGCCTGGTTGAATTCCCGCGCCTGGATGAGTGCGTTCTGGCCACTGGTCCCGTCGAGCACCAACAAGGTCTCGTGCGGAGCGCCCAAGTCGTGTTTGGCCAACGAACGGCGGATCTTCTTGAGCTCCTCCATCAAGTTGACCTTGTTGTGCAAACGCCCGGCTGTGTCCACCAGCAACACGTCGGCCCCGCGTGCCTTAGCCGCCTCAAGCGCGTCGAAAGCCACCGCCGCCGGATCGGCACCGTGCTGTGCCCGCACGATATCGGCGCCGGCGCGCTCGGCCCAAATTTCGAGTTGCGGGATCGCCGCGGCGCGAAAAGTATCGCAGGCGGCAATCACCACCTTCTTACCAGCATCGGTGTAGCGCTTGGCCAGTTTGCCGGCGGTCGTGGTCTTGCCAGCGCCGTTGACACCGACGATCAATACCACATAGGGTTTGCCCGGCAACACACCTTCGAGCGGCAAAACGCCTTCCTCGCCGAGAGCGACCATCGCGGCGACCTGTTCCTCGAGCACCCGCATCACGCCCGCCGGACCGTCCTCCAACTGTTCGCTTCTAAGCCGCTTACGCAATTCGTCGACGATTTCGGTGGACGTCTCCAACCCCATGTCGGCGCCGATCAGCGCCGCCTCGATATCGTCGATCGCGTCATCGTCCAAACGGGTGCCGATCGGTACTATGGCGGCGATCGTCTCCGTCATCGCCGCCCGGGTTCGGGAGAGGCCTTCTTTTACTTTGTCAAAAAACTTACTAAGCATAAATGTACATCTTTCGGAATGGTTATTTTTTGAGGACGCCCTCTGCGATGGCCGGGTTGACGATATAGACCATCGGCTCTTCCTCCAGTATCATTTGCCGGGGCGGCTTCTGCGGCCGCCCGCGCGAATCCAACAGAATTTCGACTTTGGGCCGGGTCGGGTGCAAGTGGCTAGTCCCGATCACCCGGCCGATTTCGTTGTTGTTAAGCTTAACCAGGCTGCCCAACGGGAAGATCGAAACGATGTTGATAAGCGCCTTGACCAGCTTGGTGTCAAAGATCGTCCGGCGCATATCTATAACTTCCTTCAATACGTTGTAAACAACCAACGCCGGGCGGTCGGCGCGCGGGTGGGCCATCGCCAGATAAGTATCGGCCAGACCGACGAGTTGGGCGATCTCGTGCACCTCTTCACTGCTCAACCCCCGTGGGTAACCGCTGCCATCGCGCCGCTCGTGAACCTGCACCACAATGCGTCCGACCCAAGCAAAAGCTGGACCGAAGTCCTCGAGGATACGCTGCGATTCGCTGGGATGGCGCTTCAGCAATTCGATCCCAGCTTCATCGAGCCTCTTTCCCCGGATAGCTTCTTCGGACACCTTCAACATCCCGAGATCGTGCAGCAAGCCACAGAGCCCCACCGCCAGACAACGCTTGTCGTCCGCCGCTAGCTCCATTGCCAGACGCATCGAGAGAATCGCCGAATTGGCTCCACGCTCGGCCAGGTCGGGCACCCCCTGGTGTTGGCGCATCGTCTCAACCAGCAGCGCCTCGCCCTCGCGCAACTTGCCCATGCAGGCGCGCAAAATACTGATAATGGTGCTTTCTTTCGGGGGGGGTCCCGTGCGGGCGGCGGCGAAGACCTCTTCCGTGACCTTGACCAGGCACTGGTAGATCTCTAGGTCGGTGCGCACGACGGCGGGGGCTGCCGCGGCGGATAACTCCTCCGGCACCGGCTCCTCCCGCACCTTCTTCTGCGCGGGCAGCACGTCCTTCTTTTTCGCTTTGGGGCGAGTGCTGCGCACGTCCTCGGACGAGCGCAGCATCTGACTCATCCTAAGGGCCATTGCCGCCTTCAGCCTGGATCAGCCTTTTAACCCAGTCCGCATCAATATGCTTGAGCTTACGGCTAAATCCGACAACCAGGGCGACATCGCAGATGTTATTGACCTTGCGGGGAATGCCCTCGGCATACTGATCGACCAACTCTATGGCCCCCTCGGTGAAAATTGATTCCGTGCGCCCGGCGATCTTCAGGCGGTGTTCGATATACTTGCGCACTTCTTCGACCGAGAGCGGTTTGAGGTGGCCACGTGTGACGACGCGCTGGTCAAGCGGCGGAAAATCGCGGATCTGCTGGCCTAGCCCCGGCTGGCCGACCAGCAGCAAGGTGACGAGGAAGGCGTCGTTAAGTTGGTAATTGAGCAGCAGCCGCAATTCTTCGAGTACGGCCGGGTCTTTCATTAACTGGCCCTCGTCAATAAGCACCAGGGTATTCTTGCCAGCCTCAAAATTCTCGTAGAGCACTTCGTGCAGCCGGTGTACGATCTGGGCCCGTTCGGTGAGCTCCTCCTCATGGCCGAGCTCATAGAGAATTTCGCTAATAAATTCCTCGGGCGTCCAACGCGGGTTGGTCAGCAGGGCGATTTCGGTCTTGGCAGGATCCAAGTCCTGGATCAGCGCGCGCGTGACGAGCGTCTTGCCGCATCCCGAATCCCCGGTAAGCAGCGCCGCGCCGCGATTATTCTCCAGCGCATAATGTAGAAGCCTATAGGCAACGGCACCGCCACCAGACTGGTAGAGAAAACGTGGATCGGGTGTATTTTCGAATGGTTTTTCTTGCAGTCCCCAATAGGCTTCGTACAAACTAAACTCCCACAAACGAATAGAAAGTTATCGTATAGAGATAATAAAGGTAAAGAGGTAAGGCTAAATACTATCTGCTGCGCGGCGTTTGTCAAGGGACTACAACAGGGAAGCAAAGAATACAACTCGTTGGCAAACAAAATCTTACAGCGAAAGTCTCTCTTGCCCTTATCTTGACTTTTGTCGCGGCCCTGTATAGCTTTTCTTTTTTCTCAGAAAGGTGCTACAAAAGGCCGTGCAGACCGCACTCCGCATAATGGGACGCCTTAGAGCACTGCTCACTCTCGCGCTCCTACCCCTATTCACTCCTTCGCTTGGCGCGCAATCCGTCGCGATCAGCGACCGAATCTCGGCCGTGCAAAAAGCCTACTATACCGTCGACTACAACGACCCGCAACACCCAATCGGCCCGCTCGACGGCGTCTTCGACGGTCGCGACGAAAAAGCGCGCTTCACCGTTGAGGATCTGACGCCGGGCGAACACGTGATCTCGGTGCAGGTCTTCGACCTGCTCGACAATGTCGGTGTACGGCAGATTGTCGTCGAGATCAAATGACCGACCACCTACAGTATATGCGCCGCGCCCTGCGCGTCGCGGAACGGGGTCGCGGTAAAGTCAGTCCCAACCCGCTGGTCGGCGCTGTCGTAGTCCGCGACGACCGCATCGTCGGCGAGGGCGCCCACCTGCAAGTCGGCGGCCCACACGCCGAGGTCAACGCCTTCGCCAAGGCCGGCGAAAGCTCACACGGCGCGGATCTCTATGTCACCTTGGAGCCCTGTTCCTTCCACGGCCGTACCCCCCCTTGCGCCGAAGCCGTGCTCGCCGCCGGCATCAGACGCGTCTACTGCGCGATGCAAGACCCCGATGAACGCGTCGCGGGCAAGAGTTTTGCCAAACTCAAAGAAGCGGGCCTCGAAGTGGAAGTCGGTCTCTGCAAAACCGAAGCCCGCCGACTCAATGCCGCCTATATCAAACACCGCACGCAAGGCTTGCCGCTCGTCCTGCTCAAACTGGCGCAAACCCTCGACGGACGCATCGCCGCACAAGGCGGTGACGCCCGGTGGATCACCGGCGAAGAAGCCCGCCGCCACGTGCATCGTTGGCGTTCCTGGGTCGACGCGGTAATCGTCGGTGCCGGCACGGTGTTAGCTGACGACCCCCTTTTAACGGTGCGCCACGTGAAAGGCCGCGACCCGCGCCCCATCGTCATCGACGGCCGCTTGCGCACTTCGCCGGAAGCCCGGATCTACCGGCGTCCCGGCGCGATCCTCGTCACCTCGGAGCAAAATTCTACCGACAGGCGCCAAGCGTATGCGCACAAAGGGGCCGAGGTTTGGACCTTTCCCGCCGAGGATGGGCGTATCGACCTGCATCTGCCTCTTGCCCGAGCCGCACAAGAGGGCATGACCACCGTGCTGATCGAAGGCGGGGGCACACTGGCCGCCGCTGCCCTCACCGACCAGGTCGTCGATCGGGTCCAGTTCTACCTGGCCCCCCGCCTGATGGGCACAGGCGTCGAAGCCATCGGGGATTTGGGCGTCGAACGCGCCGCAGAGGCCATCGGCCTGTCAGAGGTCCGCACCCGGCGCCTGGGTCCCGACTTACTCTACACCGCCGAGGTGCAATACTCATGTTCACCGGACTCGTAGAAGAATTAGGGCGCGTGCGTCGCTTAGAACGCCAAGGCGTATTTCAGCGACTGGAGATCGCCGCCGCACACGTGTTATCCGACTTGGCCGTAGGCGACAGCATCAATATCGACGGGGCCTGCCAGACCGCCGTCGCTGTCGGCGCAGACGGCTTTGTCGTCGAAACCGTAGCCGAGACGCTCGCGCGCACCACGCTGGGCACTTTCCGCGTCGGGCAAGAGGTCAATCTGGAACGCGCGCTGCGCGCCGACCAACGGCTCGGCGGCCATATGGTCCTGGGACACGTTGACGGCATCGGTCAAATTCGCACGATCAGTGAACAAGATCGGGAACATCGGATCGAAGTGGCCGCCCCCCCCGAAATCGTTCGCTATATCGCCGCTAAGGGCTCGGTTTGCCTCGATGGCATCAGCCTAACCGTTGCCGCGGTAACGCGCGAGGCCTTTACGGTTGCCGTAATACCTCATACATTTGATAATACTACTCTTAGCTATCGTCGCGCCAGTGATTCGATCAACCTCGAGGTCGACGTGATCGCCCGCTATGTCGAACGTTTATTTGGCGGGGAAGCCCCATCATCAACGGGGCTCAGCTTCGAGACTCTGCGCGATATGGGATACTGAATATGCCCGGCTTCAACACCATAGAAGACGTTATCGAGGATCTGCAAAACGGCCGCATGGTGGTCCTTGTCGACGAGCGCGACACCGACATCGACGGGCAAGAAGCCGTCGGCGAGGGCGAATTGATGATGCTCGCCGAGCTAGCCACCGCCGACTCGATCAATTTTATGATGCGCCGCGCCGGCAACCCGCCGATGTTCACTGCCAGCAAAGAGCACCTCGAAGCACTTGAACTACACCAGACGACGCCCAGCGCACAAGGGCCGCGCGGGGCGTCGATCATGGTCTCCGTCAACGCCCGAGACATCGAAAACACAGGCGTCTCGGCGCAAGACCGCGCGCTGACCATCCGCAAGCTTTCCGACCCTGCCAGCACCCCCGAGGACTTCATCCAGCCGGGCCATGTCACACCCCTGCGGGCCCAGCCCGGCGGCGTATTGCGCCGCGCCGGGCACACCGAAGCCTCGGTCGACCTGGCGCAGATCGCCGATTCGAGGCCGGTGGCCGTGATCGCCGCCATTCTCGACGAGACGGGTAAATTGGCCGATACGCCGTATTTGCTCGACTTCGCGCACGAGCACGGTTTTAAGATCGCCACCATACACGACCTAATCGCCCACCGCCGCCGCACCGAGAAACTGATCCACCTCGAAGCCAAATCGCCGATGCCCACCCGCTTCGGGGAATTCACCGTCTACGCCTATCGCAGCCTCGTCGACAACAATCCCTATATCGCCATGGTCTATGGCGACGTCTCCTCCGGCGAGCCAACCCTCGTGCGTATGCACTCGGGCTGTCTGACCGGCGACGCGCTCGGCTCACTGCTGTGCGACTGCGGCGAGCAGCTCGAACGCTCCATGCGGCTCATTACCGCAGCAGGCAGCGGCGTTATCGTTTATATACAACACCACGAGGGCCGCGGCATCGGCATCCTGCACAAACTCAAAGCCTACGAACTGCAACAGCAGGAGGGCCTGGACACCATTGAGGCCAATCATGCGTTGGGCCATCCGATGGACTCCCGCGATTACGGCATCGGCGCCCAAGTGCTCTACGATCTGGGCCTGCGCCAAGTGCGTTTTTTGACCAACAACCCCAAGAAGCGCGTCGGCCTGGAAGCCTACGGGCTGACCGTAGTCGAACAAGTCCCCATCGAAGCCGACCCCAACCCACACAATATCCGTTACCTGGAAACCAAGCGCGACAAGATGGGCCATACCATCCTGCTCGAACGCGCATCCGCAGAGGACGAAAACCATGCCGAAAGTGCATGAAGGACAACTCGACGCCAAAGGCCGTACATTCGGCATCGTCGTCAGCCGTTTCAACGACCTGGTCACCACTCGACTGCTCGACGGAGCCCTGGATTGCATCAAGCGCCACGGCGGCGACGACGACAACATTGAGGTCGCCTGGGTCCCTGGTGCATTTGAACTGCCCATCGCCGCCCAAAAGCTGGCCACGACCGGGCGCTTCGATGTCGTTATGTGTTTGGGGGCCATCGTGCGCAGCGAAACCCCACATTTCGACTATGTCGCCGGTGAATCGGCCAAGGGCATCGCACGCGTCGGCCTCGACACCGGCGTGCCGGTGATCTTCGGTGTGATCACCGCCGATACCGTCGACCAAGCCGTGCAACGCGCCGGTATCAAAGCCGGCAACCGTGGCTGGGACGCGGCCATGAACGCCGTCGAAATGGCCAGCCTGATGGCGAGTTGGGATAATGACCGAAGAGGATGACTTTTTCGGCGACGGCACCTCCGCCGACGAAGCGCCGCCCGACAACCGCCATGGCGCACGCCAAGTGGCCCTGCAAGCGCTTTACTCGGCACAAAGCGCCGCCATTGATATTCGCATTGCCCTCGACGAGCTCTGCCAACGCTTCGCTCTTTCCGACGAGGTCCGCGCTTTCGCCACAACTCTTCTACTGCACGCCACTGAACATGCAGAGGAGATCGATACGTCAGCGGCGGCGATGGCCAAAAACTGGAGTTGGGATCGCATCGCCCGCATCGACCGCCTGATCCTGCGGCTGGCCCTGGCCGAAATGCTCTACATCGAGGAAATCCCGGTTCGGGTCTCAATCAACGAGGCCATCGAACTGGCCAAGTCCTACAGCACCGATAAGTCGTATGCCTTCGTCAATGGCGTGCTCGACGGCGTCGTGCGTCAAAAGGGACTCGTCGTTTAACAGGCCCCCGTTGCCATGCGCCTCGCCCTGTTATCGGACATCCACGGCAATCTTGAGGCACTTGGCGCCGTAGTCTGTGAGGGGCGCGCGCGCGGCGTTGACGCCTGGGTCTGCCTGGGGGATATCGTCGGTTATGGCGCCAATCCAAAGGCCTGCTTGCACGCGGTACAGGAGCTGAGCGATGAGGTGGTCCTAGGCAACCACGACGCGGCCGCCATCGGACAGACCGACCTGGCGTATTTCAACCCTTACGCCCGCCGGGCCGCCGAATGGACTGCGGAACAGCTAGGCGAGTCAGAGCGTCGGTATTTGGCTTCGCTGCCCTTCGTCTTGCAGCGAGACGATGCCTTCTTCGTGCACGCCGAACCCCACCAGCCGTCACGATGGGGCTATGTGCACAACCGCGCCGAGGCAAAAAAGGCCCTCGACGCCATTGAACAGCGCTTCTGTTTTGTGGGACATTCGCACTGCCCTTTCGTCTGTATCGAGCGCGATGGCGGTGTGGAATTGTTGCCGAAGGGCCCACAACCGATCCAGCCCCGATCGCGCTACTTGGCCAATATCGGCAGCGTCGGCCAACCCCGCGATGGAGATGCCCAAGCCTGTTTCGCCCTTTGGGACCAGGCGGCGGAGACCTTGGAGTTAGTGCGCTGCCCGTACGATATAACGACGACGCAATACAAGATTATCACAGCCGGTCTGCCCCCGGCCTTGGCCGAACGCCTGGCCCTGGGGCATTAGTTCATAATTGTAGAGGATCCAGCATGCTCAACTGGTTAATTTCATTTATAAAAAGACTCTTTGGCTCGCAGTCTGACCGCCAATTCAAGCGCACCATGCCACAGGTCGACGAGATCAACAAATTCGCGGCCCAGTACCAATCGCTCAGTGACGCCGATCTTCAGGCCAAAACCGCCGTCTTCCGCCAAGACCTGAAGATCCGCAACGCCGACAATCAGCAGCGCCTTGACGAGATCACCGAGAGCCTGCGCGGCGATCTCGATATGGCCGAACGCGAACGCCTCAACGACCAGTACGACGAATTGGACAAGGCGATCCGCGACACCGAGGCCGCCTTCCTCGACGAGATCCTACCACAGGCCTTCGCGATGGTCGTCGATGCTTGCAGGAGACTTTTGGGCCGCAAGTGGGACCGCGCCGACGAGCCAATCGAGTGGGATATGGTTCCCTATGACGTGCAGATCTTCGGCGGCATTTCATTGCACGAGGGCAAGATCTCCGAAATGACCACCGGCGAAGGCAAGACCCTAGTCGCCTCGATGCCGCTCTTCCTCAACGCCATTCCCGGACGCGGCGTGCACCTGATCACCCACAACGAGTACTTGGCCCGGCGCGACGCGATGTGGATCGGACCACTGTTCAATTTCCTCGGGTTGTCGGTCGGCATCATCCAGGACGTGCACCAGACCGGCGCCGACGCCTTCGTGCTCAACGTGCCCGACGGCCTACCGACCGAGTTCAATTGGGAAAAGACCGGCCACAAAGAGGGCTACGCCGCCGATATCGCCTACGCCACCTGCAGCCAAGTCGGCTTCGACTATTTGCGCGACAATATGAGCGTAAGGCTCGAAGAGTTAATGCAGCGCGAATTCAACTACGCCATCGTCGACGAGGCCGACTCAATCCTCATCGACGAAGCGCGAACCCCGCTGATCCTCTCCGGCGCAGTGCCCGACGCCACTAACCAGTACAAAGAGATGAGACCGCTGGTAGAGAAGTTGATGAAGGCCCAGGCCAACCTAGTCAACAAGATCGTTGCCGAAGCCGAGAAGGTGGGCAAGGAAGGCGAGGAATACGACTACAACACCGGCATAGGGTTGCTCAGAGCCACCCGTGGCGCACCCGCCAACCGGCGCCTTGCCAAAGTGCTGCAGGAGGAGGGTGTTAAAAAGCTAATCAATCGCGTCGAAGCCGATTACATGCGCGACAAGAACCTCCAGGAAGTCGACGAGGGACTCTACTTCGTCGTCGATGAACGCAGCAATACCATCGACCTGACCGAAAAGGGCCGCGATCTGCTCTCGCCCAACGAGCAGGCTCTCTTCGTGTTGCCCGATATCAGCATCGATGTCGAAGTGATCCGCACGGACGAAGACCTGAGCGACGAGGAGAAGACACTCAAGGAGGAAACGGCGCACCGCGAATATGCCGAGAAGAGCCAAGCGGTGCACAATATCAACCAACTGATGAAAGCCTATACCCTCTTCGAAAAGGACGTGCAGTACCTCGTCTCCGAAGACGGGCGGGTAGTTATTGTCGACGAGTCCACCGGCCGACCGCAGCCGGGGCGGCGCTTCGCCGACGGTTTGCACCAAGCACTGGAGACCAAGGAGGGAGTCAAGCTGCAGAACGAGACCCAGACGGTCGCCACCATCACCCTGCAGAATCTCTTCCGCATGTATCACAAACTGGCCGGTATGACCGGCACCGCTGAAACCGAAGCCGGCGAATTGTGGGAGATCTACAAGCTCGACGTCGCGGTCATCCCCACCAACCGACCCATTCGCCGCTTTGACCAGCAGGACCAGATCTACCGCACCAAACGCGAAAAATACAACGCCCTCATCGAAGAGGTAGACCGGTTGCATCAACTCGGCCTGCCGGTATTGGTAGGCACGATATCGGTCGAAATCTCCGAGCTGTTGAGCCGCATGCTGACCCGTCGCGGCATCAAACACGAGCTGCTTAACGCCCGCCACCACGACCGCGAGGCCCAGATCGTTACCGACGCGGGCCAGATCGGCGCGGTGACCATCGCCACCAATATGGCCGGGCGCGGCACCGATATCAAACTCGCCCCCGAAGTCGTACGCATCGATCGCGCGATCGTCGAATCCGGCCTCACGCTCGACGACAAGCTGCCCGCCGGCCAGGTCATGCGCAAACACCTGGAGGAGAACCCGTCCGGCCTGCAAGTCATCGGCACCGAGCGCCACGAGGCCCGGCGTATCGACCGCCAATTGCGCGGTCGTTCGGGCCGCCAGGGCGATCCGGGCTCCTCGCGTTTCTACCTCTCGCTCGAAGACGACCTGATGCGCCTCTTCGGTTCAGAGCGCATTGGCGCTGTCATGGACAAGCTCGGCGCCGAAGAGGGGGAGGTCATCGAAGCCGGCATGGTCACCAAATCGATCGAACGCGCACAAAAAAAGGTCGAGGGACGCAATTTCGAGATGCGCAAACACGTGCTCGAATACGACGATGTCATGAACCAACAACGCCAGGTCATCTACAACCGCCGCCGCGACGTGCTCGAACGCGAGAGCGCACAGGATCAGATCGAGGAGATGATCGAAGAATCCCTCGACGCCGTATTGGCCCCCTATGTCGATCCAAACGACATCCCGGAGGAATGGGACTGGGAAGGCCTGCAGAACGAATTCAGCAGTAACTTCTTCCTCGGCTTTACCGTCTCCGAGTCCGAGCGCGCCGAGATCGGCGCCGTCGCGTTGCGCGAGCAATTGCGCGAGACGATCCAAGATGCCTACGAGCGCCGCCTGACCACCGTCGGCGAGGAGGTCTTCCGCGAGGTCGAAAAAGCCATCGCCCTGCACACCATCGACACCTGTTGGCAGGAGCACCTGCACGAGATCGACGAGCTCAAAGACGGCATCGGCTTTGTCGGTGTCGGCGGCAAAAACCCCCTGATCGAATACAAGAAGGGGGCCTACGAAATGTTCGAAAGTCTGATCGGGCGCATTGCCCAAGAGACCTTGCGCAATCTCTTCCAACTGCGCATCGATACCGGCGCCGACTCGCTGCAATCTAGCGCGCAACCCGGCCGCATCAGCGCGGTGCACCGCGACGCTACCAATATGGGTTTCCGCGGGGTCGAGCAGGCGCCGACCGGAGGAGCCCCCGGCCAACCGGTCAACAGCCCGTCGCAACTGCGCGGCTCCGGCGGCGGCAGCGACGAGAGCCCGACAGCGCGCCAACCGATCGTCCGCGAGCAGCCAAAAGTCGGCCGCAACGCCCCTTGCCCTTGCGGCAGCGGCAAAAAATACAAACAATGCCACGGCGTCAACGGATAGGCCAGATGCAACCCTTCTGCGCCGGAGCGCATCTTACGGGGACACGAACCTATAGAACGAGGCCCTACTGATATGGAATTCTGGCAAATCCTCTGTCTGGTAACTTATTGTTTTATCATCGCCTTTTTGGGCATATACGGCTTCCATCGCTACCAGCTTTTACGCCTCTTCTATCGGCACCACTCGACCCCGACCCCGGAACCGGACCGCTTCGAGGCACTGCCCGCCGTCACCGTACAACTGCCCCTCTACAACGAATACCACGTCGTCGACCGCCTGCTCAATGCCGTTGCGCAAATGGACTATCCGCGCGACCGTTTTGAAGTCCAGGTCCTCGACGACTCGCAAGACGAAACCCGCGACAGGGCTCGTCAGACGGTTGGACGCCTGGCCGCCGAAGGGCTGGACATCGACTATATCGGCCGAACCGACCGCCATGGTTTCAAAGCCGGCGCCCTCGCCGCCGGACTCGAACGCTCCCGGGGCGAATTCGTGTTGGTGCTCGACGCCGACTTCGTGCCACCCCCCGATATCCTACAACAGGCCATCCACCATTTCACCGACGATTCGATCGGAATGGTGCAGATGCGCTGGGGCCACCTCAACCGCTTTTATTCCTTACTGACCCGCATCCAGTCGATCTTCCTCGACGGCCACTTCGTCGTCGAACACACTGCCCGCAACCGCTCCGGCCGCTTCTTCAACTTCAACGGCACAGGCGGCATCTGGCGCAAACAAGCCATCTACGACGCCGGCGGCTGGCAACACGACACCCTCACCGAAGATCTCGACCTGAGCTACCGGGCCCAATTGGCCGGCTGGCAATTCCGCTATCTGCCCGAGATCGAGATCCCCGGCGAAATTCCCATCGAAATCAATGCCTTCAAGTCGCAACAACACCGTTGGACCAAGGGCGCGGTGCAAACCGCCAAAAAAGTCCTACCCAAAATCTGGCGATCTTCGCTGCCGGCCAAGATCAAAATCGAGGCGACCTTCCATCTGACGGCGAATCTCTGTTATATCATGATGCTGTTGATGGGCTTGTTGACTCTGCCGGTGCTCTCGATCCGCTCGCAATTGGGCTGGGAGCGAATCTTTATCATCGACTTGCCGCTGTTCTCCTTCGCCACCATGGCGATCTCCGGGTTTTATATCACCTCGCAGCGCGTGCTCTACCCCGACTGGAAACGGCAGATCAAATACCTGCCGATACTGATGGCCGTCGGCATGAGCCTCTGTATCAACAATACCCGCGCGGTGATCGAAGGGCTCGTCGGCCACGAGAGCGGTTTCCTGCGCACGCCTAAATACGGCGTCACCGGCAGCCAGGCCCAACACCTGCCGCGCAAATACTCCAGCCGCTGGACCCTGCTGTCCCTCGGCGAGTTGGGCATGGCACTCTATTTCGCGGTCGCCCTCTACTACGCCTGGACCACGAGCCTCTATTTAGGACTGCCCTTCCTATTGCTCTTCCACGCCGGCTTCCTCTACACCGGCCTGCTCTCCAGCGGCCAGAGCTGGCTGCACCAATTCAAGACGCGGCAGCCCAGCCCGAGTATCGCCGCCTAACACAAAAAACTCCCGACCTTACAAGGCCGGGAATTTTTAATATTTCGCAACAAATCTGACGATCAATCAGCCGAAGGCCACACCAGCGGATAAGGATCGCTTATCTTCTGCCACAACCACAAAATATCGGTACCATTTTTAGAACCGATAGGACTTCCGAACGGCTTCCTCTCTAGCGGCCAGCGCTAGCGGCACCCGTTCAAGACCTGCATACCCTCCCCAGGCCTGGACTCCCTAAACACAAAAGCCCCCGACCACTGGGGCCGGGGGCTTTCGCTTGCCAAAAAATCACATAGATCACTCGGGCCAATCGAGTGGGAAGTCCGTCAATTTGTGGCGTTCCCACAAGATGGACATGCCATTGTAATGGCGTTCGGTAAATCTTGCGATGTGTTTCACGCCAATGGCCACATTGCTCTTCTCGCGCTTCATCTCGCGCCCCTTGTCCCCCGACAACTCAACAGCCTGCGAGACCTTGTCGACGTAGAGGTTGTGGGTCACGCGCAGTTCGCGGTACGAGACATCTCGGGGGAACATGGTTTGCACATCAGACACGTAGCTATTGATGAGCTCTCGTGCCTCGACCAAATCCTGTGCAGATATCTTATCAATGGGCTTTCTCAGATGTTTAATAGACTCGACAATCTGCTTATTTTTGTCGGCCAATTTCGTCATCTCATTGATATATTGAACCAGCATTGCCTTATCTTCGTTCTCGGTGCTACACCCACTCAGGCCCGCCACCAGAGCCAGTATAGCCAGATTACGTAACATATGGACCTCCCTGAAGGATAATGACTTCGTCAGTTGATTGTAAATATCAGAAATTCGCGAGGCCCGGACGCCAATTCGCGGGCCCCGGACGCCCCATTCGTGCCCCAAAATACGCCGTGGATGAACGAAAATCAAGCAATCTCTACGCTATCGTGTATTGACGGGACACTTATGCGCTAATAATTTTGCTCATAATTCAACCGCGCCTGCGGGGCCTGAGGCGGGCTCCATGGGTAACTTATCCGCATTCGTGCCGTCCCTGCCGGAGGAACCCATACCACCATGATCACCCGCGAACAGATCCAATCTCAGCTCGACAATTGCCTCATGGAGGCCAAATTCCCCCAGTGGGAAGCCCAATACAAAAAGGGCAAAGTCCGCGATATGTATCTGCTGAAGGACAAGCGCGTCCTTATCACCACCGACCGCCAGTCCGCCTTTGACCACGTGCTCGGCGCCATCCCACTCAAGGGCCAAATACTCAACCGCATCGCGCAATACTGGTTCGAGCAAACTGAGGATATCGCCCCAAACCAGATCCTCTCAGTGCCCGACGCCAATGTCACCATTGCCCGCGAGCTGGAAATATTGCCCGTGGAGATCGTCGTGCGCAGATACATGACCGGCAGCTCCGACACCGCGATCTGGACGCATTATAACAATGGCGTGCGCCAATATTGCGGTCATACGCTGCCCGAAGGCATGATCAAAAACCAGCCCTTTGACGCGGCCATTATCACGCCCACCACTAAGGACGAGGTGCACGACGAGCTGATTTCGCGCGACGAGATCCTCGCCCAGGACCTAGTGGCTAAGGATACCTGGGAAAAAATCGAGGACATCGCGTTCAAACTCTTCGCCCGCGGCGAAGAATTGGCCGCCAAACAGGGCCTAATCCTCGTTGATACTAAATACGAAATGGGCCTCGACCCCGACGGCAATGTCACGCTCGCCGACGAGGTGCACACGCCCGATTCATCGCGCTTCTGGGTTCTGGATAGCTACGCCGACCGCCATGCCAATGGCGAAGAGCCCGAGAGCCTCGACAAGGAGTTCCTGCGGCTCTGGCTGCGCGACAAAGGCATCTCCGACACGCATATCCCCGAGCTCGATGACGATATCCGCATCCAGGTCGCCGAGCGCTATATCGACTTGTTCCAGCGCGTCACGGGAACGGAGTTCGAAGCCGAAATCAGCGATTTGCCCATATTAGAGCGAATCGAGGAGCGGATCGCGGAGTTTATTGACTAAGCGACATCAGAACCTGTAAACAACCCCGCCGAACCGAGATCGGTGGGGTTGTTTATTTGCTTAGGCGTAAAACCGAGCACGCGGAAATACACTTGCGCATGTACAGACAAAACCTCTCATTCATAAGATCTTAACGGCAGAGTGCTATGCTAAAAAACCTATTCCGCGCCTTCTTGGTCTTCCGTCTCGAATTCCGCCAACCCTCGCTCGATTTTTCGGCGTTGCTCAGCTATTGGCGACGCACGCCTTTGATCCAGCAGGTGCTTGAGGAGGAAGGAGAAAAGCGCGGCTCCCCACTCATGCGCAAACTCGACGAGGTTTACCCCTTCTAATGCTGCATCGCCAGCTCCGCAATGCCCTCGAGGATATCTTCGGTGCCCCCTTTATCAGCGAGGCGCTCGAGAACCCGCAAGTCGCACAAAAAATCCTTTACGAACGCCCCGACGAATTCAAATCGACCGTGCGCGGATTCCAACGGCTCAACTATCAGGACGAGCATACTTCCTACGCGGCCGGCCTAGAGCACGATCTCGGCATAGCGCTGATTTGCGCCCTGCTCGACGGCAATACCCGCGAACTCGTCTCCGACCTGGGACTCAACTATTTATGAGCAAGCTGCTCGCCTTCGACTTAGGGGCCGAAAGCGGCCGTGCACTCGTCGGCCACTTCGACGGCAAACGCCTAGCCTTAGAGGAACTGCATCGCTTTGCCAATGGTCCAGTGCAAATCTTCGACCGCCTCTACTGGGACCCACTGCGCCTCTTCGCCGAAATGCAGCAGGGCCTGTCGCTCTTCGCCCGCGATCACGGCAAAGACCTCGCATCCATAGGCGTTGACACCTGGGGCGTCGACTTTGCGCTCTTGGGCCCGGACGATGCGCTTTTGGACAACCCGCGCAACTACCGCGACCCGCGCACCGCCGGCATGCTCGAAGAGGCTTTTTCCCGCATGCCGCGCGAAGAGATTTTCTCACATACCGGCGTGCAGTTCATGAAGCTCAACAGCCTCTACCAGCTCTTAGCGATGCGCGATTCCCCGCTATTGCAATCGGCAAACACCCTGCTGCTGATGGCCGATCTCTTTAACTTCTACTTCACCGGCAACAAGGTCTGCGAGTTTTCCAACGCCACCACCACGCAATTTTACGATCCGCGCAAAAACGCCTGGTCGACCGAGCTACTCACCGGCCTCGGGCTGCCGACGCATTTTCTACCCGAAATCGTGCAACCCGGCACCGAGGTCGGCAAGCTCCTGCCCTCCATTGCCTCGGCGACCGGCCTCAACGCCGTACCCGTCATTGCCCCGGCGACGCACGACACCGGCTCGGCGGTCGCCGCGGTGCCCGCCGAAACTCGCGACTACGCCTATATCAGTTCGGGCACCTGGTCGCTGATGGGCGTCGAACTCGACGAGCCCCTGATCTCCGACAAAGCTCTACAATACAATTTCACCAACGAAGGCGGCGTCGGGCCGAACTATCGCTTCCTGAAAAATATCATGGGGCTGTGGCTGGTACAAGAATGCCGCCGTGCCTGGCAGCGCGAAGGCCGCGATTTTTCCTATGAGCAACTGACCGCCATGGCCCGCGACGCCGTGCCCTTTGTCGCGCTGATCGAGCCCGACGACGAGCGCTTTATCACCCCCGGCGATATGCCCGCCCGAATCCGCGCTTACTGCGAAGAGACTAGTCAAAATGTGCCCGCCGACGAGGGGCAGATGATTCGCATCGTGCTCGAAAGCCTGGCGCTAAAATACCGCTACGTGCTCGAAAGCCTCGAGACCATCCTCGGCCGACGCCTCGAATGCATCCACATCGTCGGTGGCGGAATCCAGAATCGCCTGCTCTGCCAGTTTACCGCCTCGGCCGCCGGACGGCAGGTCATCGCCGGACCGCTCGAAGCGACCGGCATCGGCAACCTGCTGCTGCAACTTATCGGCCTGGGCCAACTCGCCTCACTGGCCGAAGCCCGCCAAGTCGTGCGCGACTCCTTTGATCCGGAGGTCTACCAGCCCGAGCAATCGGCGAACTGGGACGCCGCCTACGACCGTTTCCGCCGCCTATTGCCCCTCGTCTGACGCTAGCTGGAACCGCAGCAGCCCTTCCACCGTTCTATTTAAGAGTCCGCGTCCACCGCAGGGCGCACTATTCTCCCTTACGCCAAGCTTACCAACGAGTTATGGCCAAAATAAATCCAGATGCGTCGGGCTCGGTAGAGTCCTATTGGCGCGATATCCAGGACTTCCAACCCCTAAGCCGCCAGCGCGAATCCGAGCTTACCGCCAGAGCCCGCGCCGGTGACGAGCACGCCATGCACCAAATGGTCGAAGCCAATCTGCGTTTCGTCGTCAGTATAGCCAAAGGTTATAATGGCCGAGGACTATCCTTTAGCGAGCTGATTTCGGAGGGCAATGTCGGATTGATAGAAGCGGTCAAGCGCTTCGACGAATCCCGCGGCTTTAAATTCATCACTTATGCCGTCTGGTGGATCCGTCAGGCCATTCTCAAAGCCCTGGCCGAAGACAGCAAAATCGCCCGGCCGCCGATGAGCCAAGTCAACGATTTGCAAAAAATCGAGCGGAAAATGAGTGTTCTCGCGCAAGAGCTGGGCCGTTATCCGACCCTCGACGAGCTCTCCTATTCCGCCGAAATATCGCTGGACAGGACACGTAACGCCCTCGATATCGCCCAGAGCGACGTCTCTTTAGACCTCCCCTCCTTTCCCGACGACAGCGAACCTCTGGGAGCCTCTTTTCCCGATACAGCGCCCGATCCAGCCGATTCCTTCGAGCGCACCGCACTCTCCACAACCCTGCGCGCCTGCCTCGACTTGCTCGACAACCGCGAGGATCTGATCATCCGCGCCTACTTCGGCCTCGACGACCAGGCCCCTCTGACCCTCGAGCAAATCGGCACGCAATTGAGCCTCACCCGAGAGCGGGTCCGCCAGCTCAGAGATCGGGCACTAGAAAAAATGCGCGCCGGCTGTGGAGATTTGTTGATCGAACTCTCCAGCAATTAAGCGCTTGCAATCTATTTTATACCTTGTAGCGGCACCCTTGTGGCACTTTCGCCCCACATCGTGGGACGGCGAGGATCACAACCTAATTACACTGCCCTTGATCAGGGGCACCAAAAAGCTTTTTTTATAGCCATTCTCCGGAATTGTCTATAGACCTATTCTTAAAGAGACCCCTGTGCGCTATAATTTAGCCGATCTTCATATGCATTCCTTTTGCTCCGATGGTTTGCGGACTCCGACCCAAGCAGTCGAGGAGGCCTGCGAAGCGGGCTTACAAGCGATTAGCTTAACCGACCACGATACGGTCGAAGGTATTCCGGAGGCCACCGAGGCCGGAAAACGTCTGGGCATGGAAGTCATTCCCGGCACCGAGCTCAGTGCCCATGTCCGCGAGCGCGAAGTCCATATCCTCGCCTATTGCATCGATTGCAGCGACGACCAGTTCGGCACCAATCTCGAAAAGGCCTTCGAGTCGCGCTATCAGCGCGGCGTCGCAATCGTCGAAAAACTCAACGGCCTAGGCCTGGACGTCAGTCTCGACGAAGTGCTAGAACAAGCCAACGGCAGCCCGCTCGGGCGGCCCCATATCGCCGCCGCATTGGTCAAAAAAGGCCTGGTCGCCGACAAGAACGAAGCCTTTAACCGCTATATCGGCGATCGTGGGCCCGCTTTCAAAGCGAAACCCTATACATCCGCCGAAGACGTTATCGCCCTGATTCACCGCACCGGGGGTGTCGCGGTACTCGCCCATCCCGGCGCCAGCCTGCACGAGGGCATTATCCAACAACTCGTCTCCTTCGGGCTCGACGGCGTCGAGGTCTTCCACCCCGCCCACCAACCACCGCAAATCGACTTCTACAACCAACTCGCCGATCGCCATGGGCTGCTCAAGTCCGGTGGCTCCGACAGCCACGGCAATGTCGACGGCACGCGCATCGGCGACTACGGTGTCGGCTACGAGGTGATCGAAGCGATGCGCGAACGGGCTGCCACCTATGTTTGAACCACTCCGCACCCGGCACGAGGTAAAAATAAGCGCTTGATGATATCTCTCTCCCGATTCAACTATATCTCCGTCTTTTTTTCGCTTTTCATCCTTATTTCGCTGCATATCTCGCCTGCCCACGCGGCACGCCCCCAGCGCTTTCACCAAAGCTCCGAACCGATTCGCGGCCTCTTCGGCGCCGAAATCGGCGATGTGGTCTGGAGCGGGCGCTATCTATGGGTCGGCACCGAAAGCGGGGTCGCTCGTCTCGATCCGGCGGTAAGCAGCGGGCTCAGCGCCTCTGACTGGGTCACCTTTACCGCCCTCAATGGCCTTGGTCGCGGCGCGATCAGCGCGCTCGACGCTAGCGGCGACACGGTGTGGGTCGCGACCCTGATCGACACCACCATCACAGGACAAGGAACGGCCCAAGCCGGTACCGGGCTGAGTTTTTCCCACGACGGCGGGCGCTCTTGGAGCCATATCTCCAACGAGTTTATCTTCGATCCGAGCAAACCCGGTTTTGAGCGCAGCCCCGGCACCACTATTCTCAATGGTTGTTTCGATCTCTCGCTCGACGGCGAGGCCATCTACGCGGCCTTTTTCGCCGGCTCGACGGTCCGCTCGCTCGACCAAGGCCAGACCTGGCAACCCTTCATACCCGGCGGTGCGACCAAGCTCGTCTACTTCGCCGGCGAAACCGCCGCCGACAGCCTGCAGATTCTCGCCGACAGCCTCGCACGCGAAAGCGGCGACCCAGCCCTTATCGCTGAATTGCGCGTCGGCGCCGACAGTCTCGCCAGTCTAGAGCTTTTGCACCGCACCTTTTCGGTCGTCGCGCACGGCGACACCGTCTGGATCGGCACCTCCAGCGGCATCTCCTTTACCTTGGACGGTGGCCAAAGCTGGAAGAACGCCAAGGTGCGCTTAGATGAAACGGGCAACCCACTACCGGGCAACCCGTCGGGCAATTGGGTCGTGGCGATGGAGCGCATGGTTCTTCCCGACGGCTCCACCGCACTTTGGGCCGGCACCAACACCACTCCCTTACCCGGCCAGACCCAAGCCATCAGTGTTAGCCGCGATCTCGGCCAGACCTGGGCCCACACCGGTCCGACCTTCGCCTGGGATTTCGCCTTCACCCCCAACTTCGTCTGGGCCGGCACGGCCCAAGGGCTTCTAGCCAGCCGTGACCCGGCCTTGCCGCTCGACGCTGCACGCGACTGGGAAAGTATCGAAGTCGCCGATGGGCAACCGCTAGAAGGCACCTTTGTAGGGCTCGAACGCGTCGGCGACGTGCTGTGGGCCGGTGCCGAAAAGGGTTTGGGACGCTCTGAGGACGAAGGCGGCACCTGGCGCATTATTCGCGACCTGATCCGCACCCGATCAATCGACACCGGCAACTTCGTCGGCACCGGCGGCGTCCAGGATAGTACCGCGCGGACCTACGCCGCACCCAATCCCTTCGCCCCTTCGCGTGATACGGCAACTCTCGTCTTCAGCCTGGAAAAAGAAGCCGATGTCTCCATTGCCATTTACGATTTCGCCAGCCGTTTAGTTCGCGACCTGATCTCGGCCGAGCCCTTCGCCGGCGGCGCCGACCACCGTGTCGCCTGGGACGGCACCGACCAAGACGGCCAGGCCGTCGCCAATGGCACGTATTTTTATCGCATCCAACTCAGCACCGGCCAAATGGCCTTCGGCAAAGTAGTGGTACTCGATTGAAAAGCCTCTGCACTCTTCTGCTCTGTTCGCTTGTCACGACCGCGCAGGCGGCCGATTTCGCCGCCGCCTTTCTCGAAACGGGCCTGGGTACCCGCGGCCTGGGGATGGGCGCCTTCGTCGCCACGGTCGACGACGCCTCAGCCCCCTACTGGAACCCCGCCGGCCTTGCCCGTTCGCGTGGCAGCACGGTCCAGTCTTCGCTCCAGTCACTTTCACAAGACCGCCTGCAAAATAGCGCATCTTTCGCGCTCAACCCCCGCGGTGACATGGGTTTCGGCATCGCCTGGTCGCACGCTTCCGTAGATGGGATCGAAGGCCGCACCTCCAATGGCCAATTCACCGGCTCCATCGAAGACGGGGCCAATGCCTTTATCGTCGCGGTGGGCCGCACCGTAGGGCCGCGCCTGTCCGTCGGTTTTGCGATGAAGATCTTCAACCAGACGATTGATACCCCTTTCTCGTCGGCGGCCACCGCCAATGGCAGCGGTTTCGACCTCGGTGCCCAGTTCCGCGTTTCCGAGCGCACCTGGCTTGGCGCCGGCGTCCGCAATCTCGGCGCCAAACTCGATTGGAAAGTTCCCCGGGCCAATCAGCAGTCGAGCGCCACTGAAGACCAACTACCGCGCGTCCTACTGCTCGGCGCCTCGCACCAGCCCCTAACCGGGCTGACCTTGGCCGCCGAATTCCGCGCCGACGACGAGCAGAGCGCCACTCTAGGCGCCGAATGGACCCTGAGCCCCCTGCTCACCTTGCGCGGCGGCCTCAACCGCCTGGGTACCGAAGACGGCAGCCTGCTTTCCGCCGGGCTGACCCTGCGCCCGATGCGCATCAAGACCCTGCAATTCCACTACGCCTACCTCGCCGACCCCCTCGAAGCCGGGGGTCGCACGACCATCGGCCTGGCGCTGGCGTTCTAAGGAGCCCTATGCGTCTCTTGTTCGCCGTGCTTTTGGCCTTACCCGTCACCCTGTCCGCCACTGGGCTGCCCTCGTTGCGCCTTAGCGGCGGCGCGCGCGCCGCCGCGCTGGCCGAAGCCGTCACCGCCCTCCCCGATGCGCAGGCCCTCAACCCGGCCGCCCTGCAATCGCGCGGACAAAGCGCCGCCTTCAGCCACGCCACCTGGATACAGGGCACCCGCCAAGATTACCTGCACCTGGCCTGGGCCCGCGGACAAAGCGTCTGGGGACTCTCCGGCCAGCTCTGGCAGACCGACGACCTCGAACGCCGTACCGGCCCTTCCACCGCCCCTCTGGGCCATTTCGGCGTCTATGAGGGCGCCGCCGGCCTTAGTTACGCCCGCCGTATGGATCGCTTGCGCGTCGGACTGCGCTTGAACGTCATCCGCCAATCGATCTCCACCGACAACGCCAGCGGCGCAAGCGCCGATTTCGGCCTGATCTACGCCATCGATCCGCGCCTGCACTTCGGGGCGAGCCTGCGCAACCTCGGCAGCATGGGCAAACTCAACCGCCAAGCGACCGATCTGCCGCTCGAAGCCCGCCTCGGCGCCGCCTACACCGGCCTCACCGACCTTCTAATCACAGTCGAAGCGCAACAAGCCCGCGACGGAGACCTCACGTTCCATCTAGGCGGCGAATACCACGCCGGCGAGCGCTTGCGCTTGCGCACGGGCTATCAGCATACGGAAAACCGCAATCTCTCGGCCGGCCTCGGCCTAGTGACCGGGCGCTGGATCATCGACTACGCCTATGTGCCCTTTAGCTCGGGCCTCGGCGACGCACACCGGATCACCCTGCTGCTCGAAAGCCCTTCCTTGTGAACTTCTGGCGCAAAACCGTCCCCCTGCTGCCGCCACCGGCCACCGAATTGGCGCCGCTCGGACAGTCGATCTGGACTCCAACCGCCCCCGCCAAAAGCAGCATCTCTCGCCCTTGGGTCCACCTACTGCTCTTTGCCCTGACCATGTTTTCGATGACCGCCGCCGGAGCCATGCAACAAGGCGTCGACCCCCTGAGCAGCATACAAGCATTGGTCCACCTCGTCGAAGGCCTGCCCTTCGCCGCGACTCTGCTCTTTATCCTCACCGTACACGAGTTCGGCCATTATTTTGCCGCGCGTCACTGGGGCGTCAAAGCTTCATTGCCTTACTTCCTGCCCCTGCCCTATATCTCCTTCTTGGGTACCCTGGGCGCCGTCATAAAAATCCACTCCCCCATCCCGCACAAAAGGGCTTTGCTCGATATCGGCGCCGCCGGGCCGCTGGCCGGTTTCGTCATCGCGCTCATCGCCTGCTTCGCGGGGCTGGCCCATTCATCCATCGTCTCGACCGATGCCTTCCACGTCTACCCCATCGAATTGGGGTCGCCACTGCTCTTCAGTGGGATCGCGGCCTTAGTCCTGCCCGAAATAGGCCCCAACCAATTGGTGCTCCTGAACCCGGTGGCCTTCGCCGGCTGGGTCGGCCTTTTTATCACCGCCTTCAACCTCTTCCCCATCGGCCAACTCGACGGCGGACATATTGTCTACGCGCTCTTCGGGTCCTGGCACCGCCATATCGCCCGCACCGCCTACGCGATCTTGCTAGGCATGGGGGTCTATGGTATTTTATCACTGATATGGGAACTACCTCAAGGCTGGCCGGGCTGGTTGGCATTGGCCTTTTTTCTCGCGATTTTCGGCAAAAATCATCCAGCCCCCTACGACACCTTTACCTCACTGGACCCCCGGCGACGCCTGGTCGGCTATCTCTGCCTGCTAATCTTCGTCGTCTGTTTCGCCCCCGTCCCCTTCGCCACCTCTTGAAAACTTTAGCGCTGCGACCACTGCCCTATCTG
Organism: Gemmatimonadota bacterium; assembly: GCA_018672475.1. Taxonomy (GTDB): domain Bacteria; phylum Latescibacterota; class UBA2968; order UBA8231; family UBA8231. Next base: position 60,263 of record JABHFS010000110.1, read on the forward strand.
CTCTTAATCGTTTTTGCCGGCTGCGGTCTCGGCGACAGCGAGTTAGTCGACTGCCGTTGCGCGCCCGATACCAGCGCCCTGCTCTTCCCGCATTGCGACACTGTCGACAACCAGACAGCGCGCTCCGACGCCACGAGCCCACTGTCGACACAAGTCCCCGACTGCCCCAGCGGCCAACAGCTCTTCCTGCTCGAACGCATCCGGCCCGAGTCGGTACTGGCCAATCTCCGTTCGATCTTCCAGGCCCAGCCCGAAACCCGCAGCCCCGAACAGTATATGGACCAGTTCGCCCCCGATTTCACCTTCATCCCCGACGCCGAAGACATCGATCTGCACCCCGAGATCTACGACGCCGGCCGCGATACGCTCTGGGGCGCGGAACAGGAGCGTAGCTTCGCCCGCGCGATCCTCGACCCGGAGCGCATCCAGAGCGCGCGTTTCGCCCGTTGGTTTTCGGCCTCCAGGGACGAGCGCATCCCCTCCGAAGACCAGTTGAACGAAACGTTTATTTTTCCTTACGAGGTCGAGTTTGTAGAGTTGGTGGCTGCCGCGGAGGGCGACACGACGGGCACGACGCTCAACATAATCGGCGTCAAGGGGTTTATGGAGGTAGATCTGGTGACACCGACAGTGGAGAATCCGGTGTGGACGGTGAAAGCTTGGCGGGATCAGCGCGATCGGGCTTCGGCGAAGTTCTCTTGGGGAGAGTTGCGGGCGATTTTTGCGCGGTAGCGGTTCTCCCGCAGTTCTTAATGAGAAAACTTGGAGGCGGTAGAAGAAGATTCATGGGCCCGGATGAACGCTGCGCTCAGCGAGTTAGGCCGCACGACAAGACCATCGCCATAACAGCAAGCTCCTCATCCACTCCCAAGCCCAAAACCAAGGTTGCCTGCAACCACTTTCCCTCTCAAAACTGAGTGTTGACCAGCGAGAGGGTCGCCGCGCAGCGCACACCCCACTCCAAACTTTTGATAATAATCCGCCCACTTAGTACTTTTATATAGCTATGGCCAACTCGCCTGATTTATGTGATATATAAAACTTAGATACAAAGACTTAAACAAAGCCGTTTCCGCAACAAAATACGGAGAAACAATGACGTCATTCACGCGCTACGCCACCTGCGCCCTACTCTTAGGCCTCTGCGCCTGCGCCAACCCCTTCGCTCCCGAAAAACACACGCCCGACGGCGGCACCGAACTGCCGCCCGCGCTCGAAGCCACTACACCCGAGATCCTGCTCGACAACCTCGCCCGCGCCATGCGCGACCGCGACAAAGACCTCTACGAAACCCTGCTCGACCAGAATTACTGGTTCACCGAAACCGACTGCCTCGGCGATCTGGTCTTGGCCAATGGCTTCGAAGAAGAGTTGGAGATCATGGGCGGCAGCCGCGACGGTTCGCAGGCGGGCATTTTCGACATCTTCCGCACCTTCGAATACGACTTCGAGCTAATCCGCCGCTCGCAGGAACTCGGCCCCGAATTTCCCAAACGAGACGAAAACGACCCCGACGGCCATCCCGACGAGGACTGGGACGTTTTCCGCGGCCGGGTCGAAATGCTGCTGCTCGACGAAAACGGCGACGGGTTTCGCGTCGACCAAATCATGACCTACAAACTGCGCCTCGATGAAGAGGCCCTGTGGAAGATCACCCGTTGGATCGACGATCCGCTCAGCGGCGACTGTGGCGGCGCCGGCAAACGCCCGGTTGGCGTGCATAGTTGGACCGCACTGAAACAACAGACCGCACCCTAAGCATATGGGGAAACGCCTGGCGAAGCGCCAGCGCCAGCCACGTTGGCACTTCGCCCTCTCGGGCGTATTGCTCGCCGGAGCCATCGTGTTCGCGCTCTATATCCCTTGGCGCGAGCAAGCCGATGAAACACCAGCAACCTTGCCGATCTCCGCACCCGCGCCCTTCCAGGCTATCGACGCCGGCCAGCTTGCCGACAGCCTCTACGCCGGCATAGACGGCGCCTTGCTCGAAATGGGTCTCTGGCCGGAACTCTTCAGCAAAAGTCGCCAAACCGACCTCGACCGCATCAAGGTGAGCGTACCTGCCGATCTGCCGCTCACTGAAGCCAATCTCGGCATCACGCGCTTCGTGCAAGGTCTCGGCGGCCAGGTCATCGGTGCCAGTCAACGCCGAGGGCAAGTCGAAATGCGCTGCGGCTTTGCGGGCACGGCCACCACTACCCTGACGCTAACCCCCATCACCGAGCGACGTCGCGCCGGCAAGATCGCCATCGTCCTCGACGATTTCGGTGGCGGCGGCCACGCCATCGCCGCGCGCTTCTGCGCCCTGCAACAGCCCATGACGCTGGCCATCCTGCCCAACGAAGGCCAGGTCAGCGACCTCAGCGACCGAGCCCACGCCAATGGCCATCAAATACTGGTGCACCTGCCGATGGAGCCCGAGGGCGGACAGGACCCCGGCGAAGGCGCGATATCCGTGGACCAGGATAACAAAGAAATCCGCCGCCGGATCCGCCAAGCCCTTAAAAAGGTCCCCCATGCCCGCGGCATCAGCAATCACATGGGCTCTAAAGCCACCGCCGACGAGCGCGTCATGCAGCAGGTGCTAAACGAACTCAAAGCCCGCAACCTGCTCTTTCTCGACAGCCGTACCACCGCCAACTCAGTCGCCTACGATATGGCCATCGACATGGACCTCCACGCCTACACCCGAGACCTCTTCCTCGACCAAGTCGACGACATTGAAGCGATTGAAGCCCGTTTGTGGGATCTCGCCGGAATAGCCGCACGGGCGGGCCAAGCCGTCGGCATCGGCCACGACCGCAAAGCGACATTGTTGGCCCTCACCAGCATCCTGCCCCGTCTCGAAACGCGCGGGTTTCGCTTCGTACCCATTTCCCGACTGCTGCCATGAACGATTTCCATTACGAACTAATCGCCGAGGACACCGAGACTGGTGCCCGAGCCGGCGTGCTGCACACCCCGCACGGCAAGATCGAAACGCCGATCTTTATGCCGGTCGGCACCCAAGCCACGGTCAAGACCCTCGACCAACACGATCTCATCGAGGCACAGGCACAGATCATCCTCGGCAACGCCTACCACCTCTATCTGCGCCCCGGGCACGAGCTGATCGACCGGATGGGGGGACTGCACCAGTTTATGAACTGGTCGCGCCCTATCCTCACCGACAGCGGCGGCTTCCAGGTTTTCAGCCTCGGCGACCTTAACAAAATCAGCGAGGAAGGCGTGCGCTTCCAGTCACACTTGGACGGCTCGTCCCACCTCTTCACGCCCGAAAGCGTTATGGAGATCGAGCACGGGCTCGGCGCCGATATCATTATGGCCTTCGACGAGTGCACGCCCTACCCCTGCGAACGCGACTATGCAGAAAAGTCCATGCGCATGACCCTGCGCTGGGCCGAACGCTGTATCAAGCGCCACCAGGAACTATCGGCGCAACGCACGCACCGACCGCCGCAAGCCCTCTTCGGTATCGTCCAGGGCAGCGTCTACCCGGATTTGCGCCGGACCTGCGCTCAGGAGCTGATCCAGATGGATCTGCCCGGATACGCCATCGGCGGTTTGGCCGTCGGTGAACCGCGCGACTCGATGTTCGACGTGATACGCGAAACCACCCCTCTGCTACCCAACGACAAACCCCGCTATCTCATGGGCGTAGGATTGCCGAATGACCTGGTCGAAGCGGTCGGGGCCGGTGCCGACATGTTCGACTGCGTGGTGCCCACCCGCAACGCGCGCAATGGTACCGTCTTTACCCGCAACGGACGATTGCGGCTCAGAAACGCCGCCCATGCCGAAGATCCACAACCGCTCGAATCGGATTGCGCTTGTAAAACGTGTACCCATTATAGCCGAGCCTATCTGCGCCATCTCTTCAAGACCAACGAAGTACTCGGCATGCACTTGGCCACTTTTCACAATGTTTTTTTCTTCCAACAATTGATGCGCGATATGCGCGATGCGATCATAAGTGGTCATTTTGCCGCATGGCAGGCAGATTTTTTCGCCCTATACCAAGATAGCTAAGGGGTTGCAATGGACCCCAATCCTAGTTACTTATTAATAAATAAAAGAGTTGCAGCTCATATTAACTAAGTAGCCAACCTTTGGTGCAGAATTTGCTTTCATTCAGGACAGCCTCCTTCCCGTCCTTTCGCAATAGGTTTCCCCACCTATGGTAATGGAGCATACATCCATGAAGTGCCATATCGGCGTCTACCGCGACGCCAACCAGCCACCCGACCAGTGGGACGGCTTGATTTATCTTCAGGACAGACGTTCAGCGCGCGAGTTTCTCGACACGCTGACGCCTTTCCTGCGCGAATTCCACGCCAACGAGGGCATGGACGATACCGAATCGTTAGCCGTCTGGCTCAGCTGGCACCTGATCGACTCGGCCGCCGCCCGCAGCGAAAAGTTCTTTGAGATCGCTTTGAGCAAGGATATTCGCAGCGATATCGATTTCTTCTTCAAGATTTCTGCCGGTCTGGTCGAAGTCTTCCGCATCGACGAAGTGCTCGAATGGCATCCGGTCGTCCGCACCGAGATTCCCAGCACGGCGATAGGCGTCAATGCCTTGCTGAGTACCGACATTTCCGATCCGGACTGAAGAAGCCACTGGCTGAAATGAAGAAAACCCTCGCCCGATTAGAAGTCGGGCGAGGGTTTTCTTCATTTGGGGGCAATTGGGCTTATGCCACCTTATCGCAGGGTTCACAGACCATCGCAAAACGCCGGCTGCTGCCCACGTCGAGCTCGGTCTCAAAGTCTTTCTTGATCGGCACGCTCGCCTCGCCGCAGAAATCGCACTTGCCGCGGTCGGCGAAATCGGAGATCACCGCGACTTCGAATTCAATCTCCTTGCGCCTTTTGCGCCCCTTGGCGAACTGCCGCGCGAAGTTCAGCACCTGGCGGTCGGTGTCGCGCTGCAAAGTTCGCTCGATAATCTCGTCAAGCGCCGGATCATCCGGTTTGCCGCCGTCTTCGAGCGTGTGCCAAGCGGCACGGCGCACCTTGAGATCGTCGTCTTCGAGCATCCGGTAAAGCGCCTCCCAAACTTCGTCGATGCGCTTGCGCACATGACAAGGGCACAGAAAAGACGCGGCCTGCAAGCGATCCGTCGGATCTTCGCTCTGCGACATCTGCAAAAGCTGCTGGATCTCTTCGCGGCCTACGCGCTCCTCACCCTCCTTAAACGCGGACCGCTGGTGTTTGTTAAGACCTTTGGGACGCGACGAGCTATTGCTATTTTTTTTAGTCATGTGCAGTATCTCCTGCTAAGACGTGGTTCAGCTACACGTTAGCAAAGAGCGTATCACAATGTCAAGTTCGACGGCGACAAGGCTTCGGTCTTTGTTATTAGCTGCAATTTCTTAGGAGAATCGACCTGCACTGGTTACCCCTGGCCTTCGCCATGGAATTCGGCTTTGGCCAGCTTTTTAAATGGTCCGAGCGCCGCAACCTCTACGCCCCCGTAGTCGTTAGCGCCAATTACCTGGTCGTGGCCGGCCTGCTTGCTCTCTATGCCC
>JABHFS010000111.1 GCA_018672475.1 Gemmatimonadota bacterium
AATAGAGGGTTATTCGGGTTTTTGCGTATTGTGATGAGAATAATTACCTTTAAGAGGTCATTGGGCGATTAGCTCAGTTGGTCAGAGCGCCTGCTTTACACGCAGGATGTCCGCGGTTCAAGTCCGCGATTGCCCACCATTACTTAAGCCCCCGAGAAATCGGGGGCTTTCTTTGTACCTATTTGCTTATTCTTGACGGTGTGACTCTACAGCTTCGAGAAGTATATAACGGTCATAAAGCGAAGATTCCCGTATGGAGACGGAAATGTCGTGGACCGTGTGCTCGCGGTGTTGGAGGCGGCGCCCGACATGCGTGTCGTCATCGATTCGAATGAAGAAGCCGTGAAGCGCTACACCGTCACCGATTAGTATAGCGCGGGCTATTATATGCTCTCTTTTTACTATTCTATAGTATGTAGACCGACCGGATCCAATGCCTTTGATGTGCGCGCCGATCGAAGCGGGCTAGAGCACCATAGGCTCAAATCCCCGCGCCGCCATCGACCGTGAGCATAGACCCGGTAATCATCGCCGCCTCGTCCGAAGCTGCAAAGAGAAAGGTTTTGGCAATATCCTCGGGCAAGCACAGCCGCCCCAGCGGGGTCGAGGCCCTGCGACGCTCGTAGTTGTCGGGATTTTCTATACTGGTTTCCCAGCTATTGGGACTGTGCGCCGAGTCGCCGCGAAGAAAGTTGGTATCCACGTGCCCCGGCGAGACCAGCACACAGCGAATATTGTCCTGGGCATACGAAGCGGCGGCGCTGCGGGTTAAAGCCACCAAGCCGATCTTGCTGACGCCATAGGCTGGGCTACCCGCCCCTTGGTGAATCGAAGCCAGTGATCCCACGTGCAGCATCACTCCGCGCCCTGCTCGGCGCATAGCAGGAACCACCGCCTTGATGCCAATAAAACAAGCGGTCAAATTGACGTCGATGATCTTCCGCCACATATCTTCGCTCTGCTCGTCAAAGCTGACGCGATAGTTGCTGCCCGAGAGATTGGCCATCAAATCGAGATGACCAAAGGCCTTTTCTGCCGACACCACCACCTGTTCCCACTGCTCGGCTTGACAGACGTCCAACGCGGCGGCGATCGCCCGCCCGCCGTCCTCAACGATTTCACCAACCACCTCGTCGGCGCGCTCCTTATCCATATCGGCCACACATACGGCCGCACCTTCTGCGGCGAAAAGTTGCGCCACTGCGCTGCCCATTGAGCCGGCGCCACCAGCTACTAGTGCTACTCTGCCTTCGAGTCTCATCTCTTTTACTCCGCGAGGTTGACGTTGAGCCCACTGAATGTTGACCGCCTATTGAAGAGGAAAGATGCTGTATTGCAAAGACCCCCACAAGACAGCTAGCGGGTTGCTGCAAGAAATGGGATTGGTGATGAATGTTTATCGTTTTTATAATGGGCTAAATTTGCGGCAGTGGTGTCTTTGAGAGATTTTAAAACTGCCAACTTAGTCTATGCAAGAAATTTATGGAATTTCAAAAGTCAAATAGGGAGTACAAAATGCAAAAAATAAAAGTAGGTGTTATCGGTTGCGGTATGGTTGCAAACTCCTACCTGAACACGCTGCAGAAATTCGCGCATGTGGAATTCGGCGCCTGTGCCGATTTGATGCAGGAGCGCGCAGAGCAGGTCGCGGCGGAATACGGTTTCCAACGGGCTTGTAGCGTCGATGAGTTATTGGCCGGCGACGACAGCGACCTGGTGCTGAACCTGACGATTCCCGCGGTGCACTGCGAGGTCAACCTGGCAATTCTGGAGTCGGGCAAACACGTCTATTCCGAAAAGCCATTGGGTATCAAACTTGAAGAAGCGCAGCAGGTATTGGCGAAAGCTAAAGAAAAGGGGCTGCGTGTGGGGTGCGCGCCGGACACCTTTCTCGCCGGAGCCCAGCAGCAGTGTCGGCAACTCGTTGAAAGCGGCGCGATCGGTCGACCGGTCGCCGCCTTCGGTGCAGTGAGCGGCCATGGCCCGGACGCCTACCACGCCAATCCGCATTTTTTCTATGAAGAAGGCGCCGGTCCGATGTTGGACCAGGGGGTCTATGTGATCACGGCGCTACTGCCGTTGTTCGGGCGGGTAAAGACCGTCTCGGCTCGCGCGCAGATTGGCGTGACGGACCGCACGGTGCTTACCGAACAGCGATTCGGCGAAAAGATCGAGATCAAAACGCCGACGCATCTGGTGTGCGCGCTCGAATGCGAAGAAGGCGGCATGGCCAATTTGATGATCAGTTGGGAGATCTGGGCGTCGAAACTGCCGAATATGGAGATCTATGGCACCGAAGGCACGATGCGATTGCCGCACTGGAACAATTATCAAAGCGATTTTGACCTCTTTACAAAAGAAGAAGGCGGCGGCGATTGGCAGAATATCGAAACCGACCGGCCCTATGTCGGTGGCTCGTATCGCGGTCTTGGAATGGCCGATATGGCGGCGGCGATTATCGCCGACCGGCCGCACCGGGCCTCAGGTGAAAGGGCCAATCACGTATTGGATATCATGGAAGGGCTCGTGCGGTCTGCGCGCGAGGACAAGCCGATCGAGATGACGACGCCCTACGACCGGCCGGAACTTTTTGCGGAAAATGTGCAAGAGGGCGAGATCGATCATCTGCTATAAATAACATCTAAGTTGAAGGGGTATAGTGTGCCTGGAAAAATGTCTGACTATCGCGTTTTGGCACATGGCATTTTTTTAGGCTCACTCTAAGCGAATGGGAACGCGAAGCATGAAACTGAGCATACAGAGTTAGTGTTTTCGCACTTGGGACCAACATGATCAATTGATCGCAGCGACCAAGGAATGCGGGTTGGACTGCATAGAGCAGGGCCAGCGTTTTATCGATCCGCTGATCAATGAGAAGTATATGGACGTGGTAAAAAAGTATCGCGAGAACGGGCTGACGATTAGCGGCTACGGTGTGCTTAAATTCAACACGGACGCCGAATTGAGCCGCAAGTGGTTTGAGTTTGCTCTGATGCCATTCAGTGCGCACCTTTTAAATTTCCAGAGAGGATTTGCAGATGATTACTGATCAGTTAATTGTTGTAGAGCCTGGCAGGATTGAAGTTGAGAAGAAAGATATCGACGAAAGT
>JABHFS010000112.1 GCA_018672475.1 Gemmatimonadota bacterium
CATGCGGGATGCAGACGCCTTGTGCGCCGCGGTCGAAGGTGCGGTAGATCAGGCCCTGCTCATTGGCGTTGACGCGGACGATGGAGGTCAAGCCCCAGATGTCGCAGGCGCGGGTGAGGTCGCCCAAGTCGGAGGCGTCGACCGCGCCGTGCTCACCTTCGAGCCACACGCCGTCGAAACCGCAGGGGCCAAAGGCATCAATATCGTCGGGATCGGTCATACCGACGGCAATATAGGCGATGTCACCGGCCGCCAGTTTGCGTTTTACGCGATTGGGTCGGAGTTCCATTATCATCCTCAGGCGCAGAGTGGGTGCGCGTCTTCTGTGCGGCGGAAGGAGATGTCGATTTGCTCGCCTTGATTTATCGTTGCCATATGCGCGCGGGTCTCGAGCCAGAGCCGGTTCCATTCGGCGGGGTCGCGTAATTCGCTTTGCGGGTTGCGGCGACTGCGGGCGACAAAACAGGGGAAGGCGATGCGGCCGGTGGACTGGTCGGAGGGGTTGTAGCGCAGATCATAGCTCCAGCGGACCTCGTCGCTGGTATTGGCGTAGGAGCCGTGTATGGTCTGTTTGTGCATAAAGATCACGTCGCCGCGATCGACCAGTAGGGGAATGGCGTTATCGGCGGCGAAGAGCTTTTCGGGGATCTGGGCGGCGCCGGCGAATTGCGGCGCGTTGTCCATATAATTCGGGCAATGCGGTTGCGGGCCTTCTTTGTGCGAACGCGGCACGACCATTAGCGGCCCCTTTTCGAAGAGCGTGTCCTGCAGCGAAAACCACACCGTCAGCATGCGTGTATCGTCGGCCTCTTCGGTGACGACGCCGTGGTCTTGGTGCCATTGTGTGGCGCCGAGAATGGGGTTGCCGAATTGGTTCTTAGGCAGCAGGTGCTCGGGCGGCTTGATGCGCACGTGTTGCACCGGGTTGGAAGTAATCTCGGGGCCGATCAGTGATTCGACGGCGTCGAGCAGGTCGCTGTCGGTGAGCGCCTGAAAGACGGCGGGGCCGGTCCAAAAGGGGGTGTCGGGCTGCACGTTTTGGAAGGGCAACGAGAAGTCGAAGTACTGGTTGTAGACCGTTTCGGTTTCGACGCAGATCTTGGTGTAGCGCGCGCCGAATGCTAGTTCGTCGTAACGCGAGGCGATATCGCCTTTGGCATAGAGCTCGTCGGCGAGTCGATCGAGCACCGTGGCGTATTCGGCGATGAGGGGGTCGAGGGTTTTAGCCGGGTCGATGACGTTGCGGACGACGACATAGCCCTCGCGGTCGAAGTGTTCGAGTTCGGCAGGGGTGAGTGCGGGCATGGATGGTCTCCAGATGATTTGTCGGATACTCGTTTGCTAAATAGGATAAAGAATGGAGCACCTCTCCTGCAAGTGCAAGATAGACATAATACTCGCTTTGGTCCGCTATGGGCGGCGATTCGATAGCCGTTGAGGTGGTCTAGTTGGCACCAGCTAGTGCAGGCCGCAGTGACCGAGGCCGACGAGGGTGATATTGATGGGGTCCATGAGGATACCTGTGGGTATATCGTTCGTCCGGGCAAACGGGGTGTTAACGAGTCTTTCGATTGGGTGCTTGCTGTTTATTATCCCAGGTTGGATTCGAGGTCGTATTTCCGACTTTGTTGTCTAGTATAATCAGCCAAACAAGCTGTGATGGTATCTGCGGGGCAGTCGTTCGGTATATTATATGGCCTACACCAGGTTTTTTATATAATAGCAAAAGCGGATGTTCTGTGATTAGGGAAAGCGGGGTAATGCCGTCGCGTCCGTTAATACAAGTACCACTCGACGCGTATCGCTGCTGCGTCCATCTGAGCCGCTACTAATCTAACGCGATTATAAACGGGATAAAAACCATGTTGGATAATGTGTCGCTACGGAGAAGATGCGGACGCTGGATCGTTTGGGGTACAGCACTCTTATGCCCACTCGCGCGAGCAGAAACCGGTGTGTCCTATGAGATATCTAAGGTCGCTGAGGGCACGGCCTGGGTGAGTTCCTACTGGGGCTACAATGCGCCGAAGCTGGTTTACGATGGCGATCATTATTATACCGTGGCGCTCTGGGGTGCGGAGCAGGCGACGGCAACGGGGGCATTATACCGGTATCAGGATGGCAAATGGGAGCAGGGCTATACCTGGGATGGATTGAATTATCAGCCGGGGATGCTGCTCCTGGATAGCGAGCAGCGTCTGGTGCTTATATACTCCAGAATGAACGAAGGGCCGGTGATTTTGCGGGGGCGTGCCAGGGGGGATATTGAAAATTTTGAATCAATCGACGTGCCGGTGGGAATCGGCAAGGCGGGGTATATCGGAGCCGGGATTTACGGCAACCGAATCGTGCTGGGATATATTGGCGATCCGGCGACATACAGTTTCAATATCGCGATACTCGATATGGAGACTATGGAGTGGAACGGGCCCCATCTCCTGGCCAGCGCCCAGCGGGAAGAAGAGCCCTGGACGACTTGGCTCTATCCAATTATCCTACCCGATGCCAATGGCTTTCATCTTGCAGTGAGCAATCAACCGGATCCGACCGCCAGCTACGATACCATTCTCTATACGTATCTGCCCTATGACGGGCTGGATACGCCCGCGCTGGAAGTGGTAGCCCAGGTGGACCCGTGGAGCGGCAATATGGCTTTTGCCGAAGCGATGTGGCGGGGCAGCGATGGGAGCATTTACATCACTGGACAGTACAAGCCCGAAGGAGGGGAAAACGGGTTGCATATCTATCAGCGCGACCCGCAGACAAAGACCTGGCGCGTGCAGTGGATCAGCACGGCGCAGGTCGGGGCGGTCTTTGAGGATCGGGGTGGGAAAATGTGGATGACGAGTACTTACTGGGATGCTTTGCGGCTTTATACGGGTGATGATTGGCAGGTTGTAGATGTGCCGGAATTTGCCGAGCATGGCTTGGTCTCGAGCTTTTTTCTCCACGGTATCCATCCTGGCAGCGGCAGCCTGATGCCCGAAGGACCTGCGGTGGTGTTCAGTGCTGGGACCCATCCGGAATACCAGTTATGGTTTGCGCGTTTTGCCCTGCCTGCGGCGGTCACTGCGGTAGCAGAATCTATGGGAACGCTGCCCCTCGATTTCGGATTGGCGCAGAATGCACCCAATCCGTTCAATAAAGGCACGGTGATCGACTTCTGGCTGCCTGCGGCGGGAGAGGCCGATCTGGCGATTTACAATTTCTTGGGTCAGCGGGTCGCGCTGCTGGCTAGCGGACACCAGTCGGCGGGGCGTAGCGAGGTGGTCTGGAACGGGTTGGACCTGGGGAAGCGACCGCTGGCAGCTGGCGTTTATTTTTACCGTCTGTGCTACGCAGGTCGGATGGTGGTTCGCAAATTGGTGCTCTTGCACTGAGGAACTTAACGGAGGATTGTAGATGAGTACCTTTGCCCTCTGGGCCTTTGGTGATGCTCATGTCGGCACTGATCTGAAGCGCGGCCGCCAGAGTCTGGCCACCGCGTTGCGCACGGTGGAGCGGGGTGGTGATGGTAGGCTTCGGTGGGTCCGCCGCTGGCGGGGCCGAAATTGACAGCATACTCACGATTAAATGCGTGCTTGGCAACTATCGTCAACTGGTGACCAGGAGGGAATTGCTCGAAGAAATCGCTAATAAACCAGAAGAGGTCATCGTCTTTCATAAGCTAATCTCCTGTGAGATGATCCGGGGGTTAGTGGAGTAAAAAGAATCAATATATAAAGGATAGCCCCCGATTAAATCATCAGCATTAATCGGGGGCTATTCATATGGTGGGCAACCGCAGACTTGCGTCGAATGAGGATCAGCATCACAATACGATCACCCGGGTGTTCTTATCCCACCATCTCTCCTCCAGAGAGTTGACTACCAGTGTCGGATCCAGGAATCGGTTAATCCTCTTCGCTTTTTTCTTCCTCTTCCTCTTCCTCTTCCTCAGCGTCTTCCTCAGCGTCGCTTTTTTCTTCCTCTTCCTCAGCAAGCTCGGACGGGGAATCTTCTTCGGTGGAGGCACCCTCTTCGACGTATTCCTCCTCGGATGGCTGATCTTCTTGGGGAGCATCCTCCTCGCCTTCGCTATCGGAGCCCTCCTCTTCGAAGTACTCCTCTCGGCCCCGGTCGTATGAGCGGCCTACTTCTCCGTGATGGTGCCCTGTGCCCACTCCATGGCCATGCCGATGAGTACTACCTGAACTGAACAATGCGCGTAAGAAAGCAAGAATCTTATTCATAGCGATTATCCTCCGTGTCGAGATGAACGTTACCGCAATGACTCTCACCAAACCATCTCATGTCGCCAGATGGCGAGGAATATTTCGATTAGAAAAGGAATTGAGTTGGTCATACCTTTCAATGTGTATAGTATTCGCTCAGGAACTTACATAAAGCACCGACCCTAAACAATAGGTGATGGAGCGCAACGCGGTGATAGGGGATCCGCAACCCTGTGGGCTGTCGTCCGCATATATAAGGAGTTGAATACGATGGATATTATAAAAGGGTAAATGATAAGGTAGGCCAGCCGTAAGCTGGCGGTGACGGCGGCAGCTACGGGCGCGGTGGAGATCACCTTGCCGGTGGCTATTGTGGCCGCGGCGTATATCATTGGTCAGGGGTTGGTGGATGCTGGGAAGGATGGTTAATCGACGAATGCGACATCGATCTTCCGTGGGGTTCCCAATCCCGAAATACGATGCTCAGACCGGCACCTGGCCGCCGCAACCCCATAGTAGTTTGGGCTATAAAACACCCGATCAATTCGCACAAAACATGAACACTTAACCCGCCGATACACGGCAAACCTCACATCCAAAGTGATCCAGTTTTCGGGGTCCCCTCAGTGGGCGTGGCCTGGGTCACAGGACGATGGTGGCGGCGTATATCATTGGTCAAGCTATGGTGGATGCGTCAGGCGATTAGGTAGGGCGCCATCTATAATCCATCTATGATTTTTCTGATTTAATTGACTTAATCATAAGATGTTTTGATAAACGACTAATAGAGCAGCGGATTACTTGCTGGATAATTTAGCTATAGGATTTAGCAAAACGTGGTATGGCGTATGTTTATGTTTTGACAGGCTTTCAGATGGTGAAGATGTGGTTTCCCACCTTGCCGGTGAAATAGTCGATAATCAGCCATAGGCCGTTGCTCAAGGCCTGGCCGGCGATCAGGCCGAGAAAGAAAACCTGGCTGCGGCGATAGACTCCAGCGCCGCCGAAGCGCAGAACCAGTTTTTTCACTGCCCAGGCCAGCAAGACGCTGAACCAGAGCGGATTCATAAACTGGTGGTTGCCGCCGATGGGGAATCCGATTGGGTGAATCGGCCACCAGAGGTAGCGTTGGCGCATCCAGAGCATTATCCACATCAATACTCCGCCACCGGTGAAAAATCCGATACCGGGCCAGAAGACCTCGGGCAGATTCAGACCGCGCATGGCCAAGCTGTAGGCGAAGGCCGGGTCGTTTTTGAAAAACCAGCTATTGAGGTTGATACCGCCGTGGCGATAGGCCATGTGAAAGATCATCCACAATGCGCCCAAAGTGCCAATAAAGAGCGCCAGGATAATGCTGAAGAAGATGAATCGGCGGTCGCGCGGCGCCATTTGTTCGATCAGTTTGAGGGCATTGGCGCAGATAGCCATGACGAAAATTCGCGTGTCAGCGGCGAACATATAGGTCAGCGAGAGGTTGAAAGACCCCGTAGTCCCAACCAGATTTGAGCCCAGACCCTGGACGATGAAATCGGGTGTCGCCATCGGCGAACGCACCACCGGCACGCCGGCCTCGACCACGATCCGCGTCATGCCGATGAAGACCAGGATGGCCATAGTGGTAAAGGCCAGGGCGATGCTTGCTGGAGTACCGATGATCCAGAACCAGATCGTGATCACTGCCATGCCTCCGAAGGTGCCAAAAACGGCGCTGCGATAGCTGAGGATTTCATTGCTGTCGTCGACGTGGTCGGCTCGACCGAGGGCCTTGAGGACCGTTTCTTTAAGGTGCTGGCGTCCGATCCAGAGGCTGAAAAGCGCGAGGGCGATAAGGGCCCCTACACCCTGATAGGCCATGGGCAGGGAATCGGAAGCCCCGAACACAATCTGCTGATCCGGTGCTGTTATTCCGGTTGCAGCCAGTACTTCCTTCTCGCATTTGGCCAGCAGGTGGAAGACCCATATTCCCGCGGCGATGCTCGAGTTGATATAATACGCGAATCCCATGATGGCGAAGCGGATACTCAGTTCGAGTCGCTGATGGCCGATAAAGGACAGGTGCCAGACGGGGTTGATGATGGGTATTTCTGGATAATAGGCGTGCAGGCCGCGGAGCGAACCGAAAAAGAGCGGAATAGCGCAGCCGATCCACATCGCTGGCTCTTTGAAGAAATCGTTGATCAGGCGGTCGCTGCGCTCGCCGCGGATCATGCTCAAACCGACTTGGGCTATAGGATAAGACAGACGTTCGCGGTCCATCCATTGGCGCCGCAGCAGGACGGCGATGCACACCATGGTTACGTAGACGGCTAGTAAGAGAATAGCCCACCATAAGAGCGGTTCGGTCCAGGCGTGATAGGGGATGGGCTGGTCCGCGTTTTCCAGTCCTTCGTAGAATAGTCTATTATTGTTGCCGTCGTCGACCAGGATTGGTTTTTGTGGTAGGTGGGGGAAAAGCTTTTCGGTCCATTTATTCTGTGGCGAGGCGTAGTAGAAAATCGCCGATATCATCGGCAGGATCTGCTCGCCCAGCCCCATAGTGCACACCGCAGAGACGATGCTCAGCATGACGTATACTAGGATCAACTCGGAGCGATTGAGCGCCAGGCGCCGGCCGCTGGCAGCCAGAGGTCCGGCCGCCAGAGCGGTGATCAGTACGAAAGTAGAAAAGATCAGTCCGGGCGAGTGGATGTCGAAGTGGTTCAGTGGCCAGTAGGCAAAAAGCCAGGCTGTGGTCACCGGCACGGCACAGGCCAGAGCGTGGGCCAGACTGCGCTCGGCGAATTTGAGGGCTAGGTTCAATACGCCGATGAGGAATAGGAATAGGAAGATCGCTCCGGGGGTGCTAAAGTCCAGACTCATATAGGTGCCGCGAATGATCATATTGCCGTAGGGGGCACCGATAGCGAGGAAGAAACTGAGGAAAGAGCCGACCCAGAATCCCCGCAAAGTGAGGCCTTGCGCCGGATCATTGAGCGAATGGAGATCGCTATTGCGGTTGTTGATATGGTGGGCGTATGCGCTGGGGATTACCTTTTCCATAGCAGGGCAATCTCGCTAGCGGAAGCTTTTTTTACAAGAGTAGCGGTGGCAACGTTGGGCATGTCGTACTGGACCTGAAGCGGGCGAATTTGTCTTGTTGCTGTGCGGCGAACTGCCGACAGTAGTGTACTGGCCATTGATAGGTGATGCAAAAGGCCTTATGGCTCGACCGAATCTGCCCGCACTTTTCGGATGCTGTGTGCGTCGCGACGGGAGAATGGCGATGATTGCGGTGCTGAATCAGGTTCAAGCGCTCGGTTGTGCTGCTGAGAGTGCTTGGCGGGTCCGGGCAAACGACTGTATTGCGTGTTACCGGCCGCTAATCGGAAGACGTGGATCACTCCATCGCTGAGGAGAACAATTCTCTTGCCTGCAGTTAACCATTTGGCAACGGCCGCGTTATTGCTGATTGTGCCAGACAATAGGCGGGACGGTTGCCTATATGCGTCTGGAGGAGTGGAACTTCCGCGCGGCACTTTGGCTGTTTATAGTGTAATAGCAAGCAGCAAACGGACCTTAATAATAAGGACAGTTGATGGCATTGAAAGCAGCGCAAGCGATTTTATACAGCAGTGGCGTCGTACTCGGATTATCCGTTGCGATCGCTGCTGAGCAGATTCGTTTCGACACGGCGGAGCAATGGCGAGAATGGCCGCTGCCCATGGGTGTCGTGCAGCTTGACGAGACAGGTATTGTGCGCTCGGTTGAGATTCGCAAGAATGTTGATTCCGTGCGCAACGCGGCCGCCTTTGGTGGTGGGATTCGCGCGGTCGGATCAAATGCCTTTACGGCCGTGCGGCTCATCGACGGTGATCCATTGACGGGTTGGAGCCCCGACCCGGCAGCTAATTCCGAGGACTGGTGGGTCGAAATCGACCTGGGACGGGCGGTGGCGGCGCGGCGGATAACGCTGGTCTTTGCGGAAGACGCGCCGCCTTTAGCGCTATTCGATGTCTTTCTGTCAACGGGCGAGCCGGCGATAGATGTGGTCGGCAATCCGATCGAGGGCACTCTTATTTATCGGACTAAGCAGCGTTTCAAGGAAAACGCCAAACATCGGATAAATATAGAATTGGATCCGGTGCGTGACCCGCTGCTGCAATTTATGCGGTTCGAAGCGCTGGACTTGGTCCCGGGCGCTGAGCTTGTCGAGGTCGAGGTCGAGGCGATTGGCGACAATATGGCGTTGGATCTGCTGGCCAAGGGCGGGGGACTGGAACTCATCGTTGATATCGATGGTTTTGGCGATGCCGCTTCGTTTGCTAATGTGTTGCCGCTGGCCGACGGCCGCTTCTCGCTATGGAGCGAAAATCGCCGCATCAATCGCTCGGTCAATGTAATTTCACGGATGACGCTGGATCTGGGTGCGGTGTACTGGGTCGATATAGTGCGGATTGTCGGTGACTTTCTGTCGCGCCCGGGACAGTTCCGCTTCAACTTTGACCGCTATGAAGTACTGACCTCGGACGGTTCGCTGGCGCCCGATGGCACGCGGATCTGGCACAAGCAATTTGCCGGCAAGGCCTCGCAATCCAACCGTCAGTTGGGGATCGCCAACCATCATTTCGCCACGACGAAGACCCGCTACGTGCGGGTCGAATGGGTATTCTGGGATGCGGCCTGCGCTGCGGCCTGCACGGGCTGCGGTATTGTGCCGCCCTGCCAGTTCTGGGGCGGCACGCGCGAGTTGCAAGTTTTTGGGGCGGGTCATCCGTCACGGGTGGTGTTCTCCTCGCCTCTTATCGACTTGGGCTCCGATAAACAGGTGCAGACTTTGCGCTGGGGGGCCGACGCACCAGCGGGGTCCCATCTGGAAGTGCGCAGCCGTAGCGGCAACGAGCTACAGTTGCAGGTTACGTATCACGACAAGAACAATAAGGAAGTCACCGCTAAAAAATACGGCAAGCTAATTCCCAGTTTTAAGGGCCGGATCGACACTGCATTTTCCGCCGGCGGTGATTGGAGTCCCTGGAGCAATATCTATCTGCGGCCGGGTGAGGCCTTTCAATCCCCCTCGCCGCGACGGTATATGGAGTTACAGGTCGCCCTAATATCGGCAAGGGCCGAGCGCGGGGTGCAACTGGACTGGTTGGAAATTGAGTTTGACAATCCACTGGCCCAACAGGTGTTGGGCGAGATTTTTCCCGTGCAAGTGCAGCCGGGAAAACAGACGGAATTCACCTATTATATTCAGCCACGGCAGATTGCCGGAACGGGCTTCGACCGCTTGCTATTGGAGACTTCCGCGCCGGTCGAGTTTAAAGGGGTTTGGGTCGACGGCGAGCGACAAGAAGTGGTTTTGGAGGAGACGGATAGGGGTTTTGCGGTCACATTGCCAGCGCCGATTCGCGAGAGCAGGTTGCTCGAGTTGCGTTTTGTCGGGACGGTATTCGTTGACGCCACCCGTTTTGACGCCTTTCTCGCCGATAGTCGCGACGCCGCGCTCGCACGGCAAAGAGTAGATTCCGGCGACGCCTATGCGGAGGTCGTCAGTAGCACCAATGCGGTGCGTTTGCCGGTGGCCCCCCAGCTATTGGCCAATGTATCGATCGAGCCGCGGATCTTGACCCCGAATGCGGATGGGGTCAACGATGTGTTGCGGGTAGAGTTCGACCTGGTCAATGTGCTCGCGCCGCGGTTGGTGGGGCTGCGAGTATTCGATATGGCGGGACGGTTGTTACAGGTATTGGAAGAGCAGGGCTTGGCGGGCGACGGGGCGTTGGTGTGGGACGGGGGAGCACAAGACGGTGTCCGGGTGCCGCCCGGGCTCTATGTCGCTGAATTGCGGATTGATGGGGATGGGGGAATACAGAGCAGGCGTCGGGTGATATCCGTCGCGTATTAGCACCTGTGGACTGGCATTATTGCGCAGTTGCAACACGCCGGAAGCGGTTGCCTGTATACAGAAGGCGGCCGCCTATAAGAAAAAACAAAAAGTAGCGGATCAGGGGTATGGTAAGCGGCTCATGTGCGTTCGCAATTTGGCTTGCCCGTCGGTAGCGGGCGCAGTAGGTTGTGCTGCGGATATTTTCAAGCTCATTCTGCTGAAGGGGATCAACGCGCCATGCCCAAGCCAAAAACGAATAAACCACCCAACGCCCATCTCTATCCCGAAGGGGGCCCCGGCCGCCAGTTAAAAGCCCGACTCAAGGCCGGCGAAGTGTTGCTCGGCGGCATCTTGGGCGAGATCG
This sequence comes from Gemmatimonadota bacterium, assembly GCA_018672475.1. Lineage (GTDB taxonomy): Bacteria > Latescibacterota > UBA2968 > UBA8231 > UBA8231. The sequence goes on from JABHFS010000112.1 coordinate 10,448, forward strand.
TCCGCCCGTCGCTGGTCAAATGTTATCAGCAGGCGGGTTTTGATTTTGTCTATCTCGAGTACGAGCACGTCTTTTTCAGTGCGACGGATCTGGCGGATACGGTGCTCGCCGCCCGCGACAATGGTCTGCCGGTGATCGTCAAGACACCGCAATTGGAGCGGGCTGAGGTGGCGAAGTTGCTGGAGTGTGGGGTGGTGGGGATCCAATTGCCGCGCACCGAGACGCGGGCCGAGGTCGAGACCTTGTTGGATTATCTGAAATTCCCGCCCAATGGCACTCGGGCGGCGGCGCCCGGGTACGGCAATAGCGATTTTGTCGTGCCGGAAGATCCGCGCGCATGGTTACAAGAGCAGGACGAGGAGGTCTCATTGGTGATTCACATCGAGACGAAAAAGGCTTACGAAAACGCCGAAGAGATTATCAGCACGCCGGGGATTGATATGGTCTATGTCGGGCCGGGCGATTTTTCGGTAGAAATGGGGCAACCGGGCAATCCCGAGCACCCGGAAGTGCGCGGGCCGATGGCGGATATATTGGCGTTGTGCAAGCAATATGAGGTGCCCTTCGGCACTACCGCGCTCAATACTGAGGCGGGTCGGCGTTGGGTGGAAGAGGGGGCGCTGTTTTTCGAGGCAGCCGACGAACTGCAATTTATTCGCGAGGGCGCGACTAATTTGGTCGACGCCTACAGAGGGTTTATAGGTTGATATGCTGACGCGATTTGAAATTGCCGCTTGCGAACCGGTACTCGATGGTAAACATTTTGGCGCGGCCGGCGCCTATGAACAATTGACGGGCAGCGCGTATTTTGCCTTTGACCCTGAGCATCGGCACAACCAGGCAGTGGTTGATTTGGCATTGGCACCGCGCAATGCGGCCGGTCTGGTCGAATGCCGCGCCGATATTTGGATTCTGCAACCCGTAGACCGCGCCCTCGGCAATGGCAATTTGTTTTACTATGTGGTGAATCGGGGGCGCAAGGGCGCCTTGTCGACGTTTAATCTAGCTGAGGGGGCGAATGCCCCGAAGACGGAAGCGGAGTTCGGTGACGGGTTGTTGCTGGAGGCCGGTTATGTGGTAGCGGCGTGCGCCTGGCAGGCCGATGTGCCGCCGGAGTCGGACGAAGATTTCAATTTATTGACGCTGGACGCGCCGATGGCCCCTGGTGTGCAGGGGCCGGTGGGATGTGAGATATTGGTGGATGAGCCGATGCAAATCCATTCGCTGGGCAGCCGCTACCATCGGCCTTACGAAGTGGCGCCAGGTAGCGAGGATCAAGCGCAATTAACCGTCCGCGCAGAGCTCTACGGCGAGGCGAAGCCGGTCGCACGAGAGGCATGGGAATTTACTCGGCTCGACGATGATCGGCCGGCGATTCACTATGCGGCGGGGTTTATACCCGGGTTGATTTATAATTTGGTGTATACCGGCAAGGACCCGGTAATTATGGGCACGGGCTTGGCGGTGACGAGGGACTTTGTTGCAAACCTCAAATTTGCTGCGGATAATCCGACCGCGCAAAATGGGCAGCCGACGATTGCACGGGCCTATGGTTTTGGCTCGTCGCAGAGCGGGCGCTTTTTGCGGCATTTACTCTATCAAGGCTTTAACGCCGATGAAGAAGGGCGCCAGGTATTTGATGGGTTGCAGGTCAATGTCGCCGGTGGCAGCATAGGCTCTTTTAATCACCGTTTTGCGCAACCCTCACGCCATGCCAGCGCGCATTTTGACGCCTACTATCCCACCGAGCAATTTCCCTTCAGTGATGCGCCGCAGCAGGATCCCCATACGGGGGCGAGAGAAGGGTTATTGGATAAGTGCGAGCAGCAAGGGACTACGCCGAAAATATTTTATATCAATTCTTCGACCGAGTATTGGAACAGGAGCGCTGCGTTGGCACATATCGATATGAGTGGAGCGGTAGATCTGGCCGTACCTGCCGCGGTGCGGATTTATCATTTTGCCTCGACTCAGCACGGCGCGGCGGATCTGCCGATCGAGGCGAACGCTTTACCGGGCAATCCGGTCGATTTCCGCCTCGGCCATCGGGCTTTGTTGCTGGCGCTCGATCGGTGGGTGCAAGATGGGGTCGAGCCGCCCGTGAGCCGTTATGGCAAGATCGCCGATGGAACCTTGCGCCACTATGCGGCGCTGGAGTTTCCGTCCTTACCGGGCATGCCGTTGCCGCGACTGCACCGCCGACCGAGGAAACTCGATTACGGTCCAGACTGGGATAAGGGAGTTATCGCTACAGAGCCGCCGGGTTTGGGGGATGAGTATGAGACTTTACTGCCGGCGGTGGATGCCGATGGCAACGAGATCGCGGGCATTCGCTTACCGGAAGTAGCCGTGCCTTTGGGGAGCTTTGTCGGCTGGCGTTTGCGCTCCGAGGCACAGGGGGCCACATGGGCGATTGTGGGTTTGCAGGGCGGGTGGCTGCCTTTTGCGGCAAAGGATGAGGACCGGGACGCGTGTGATTCGCGCCCTGCGATCGCGGCGCGGTATCGCGATCGGGGAGATTATATCAGGCAAGCGGAGGAAGCGGCCGAGGCGCTTGTCGCCGAGCGCTTGCTTTTGTCGCGGGATTTGGCCTTGGTCGCCAGGCGGGCGGGGCAGATGTACGATTGGGCATTTAGTCAGGGAAAGGCAGAAATACAATGAGGATTGCGATTGCTTCGTATGGGCAGGAGACCAGCAGTTTTAGCCCGGTGCCGACCACGCTGGAAACCTATGAGCTTTATGGTTTGTTCGAGGGCGAGCAGATTTTAGAGAAGTGTCGCGAGGTTGGAGCGATCGGCGGTTTTATGCAGACCTTCGATGCCGAACTCGAGTGGACCCCGGTGCCGATTATACATGGTTGGGCCGGGGCCAGTGGGCCGTTGACGGCGGAGACCTTGCATCATTTCGCTAAAAAGATCGCCGATGGGCTCAAAGCCGCCGGGCCGCTTGACGCGATGTATTTTGCCCTGCACGGCGCGGCGGTGGCCGATGGGGTGCACGATACGGAGGCCTATTTATTGTATATCGTGCGGCAGGTGATCGGTGAGGAAGTGCCCTTGGTTATTTCGTTAGACCACCATGCTAATCTCACACAAGCGATGGTCGCCCAGGTCGACGCGCTGGTCGGTCATCGCACGCAGCCGCATGATCAGTATGAGACCGGAGTGTTGGCTGGTCGCTTGTTATTGGGCATCTTGCGCAAGCAGCTAGAGCCCGTTATGGCCTGGCGCAAAATCCCACTGATTACACATCAAGAACAGTTTCTGACCGCACACGGGCCGATGAAGGCGTGGTTTGACTTGGCTCGTGAGATGGAAACGCGGCCGGGGGTATTGTCGACGTCGAATTTTCCGATGCAGCCCTGGCTCGATGTGCCCGAGGGCGGTTGGGCGACGGCGGTGGTCACCAACGGCGACCAGGCGTTGGCGGAGGAATTGGCGGATGAGTTGGCGGATCGGGCATGGGCTTTGCGCGAAGAGTTTTGCCGTTTAGATAGTATTAGCCCGCAAGAAGCCGTGCGCCGGGCGCAAGAAGCCGAGAAGGGCCTGGTGATTCTGTCGGATACGGGCGACAGTGTTTTTGGCGGGGCGACGGGCGATAGCACGACGATTCTGGCTGAACTAGTCCGTCAGGAGGTTTCGTCCTTGGCGCTAGTGCCGATGGTCGACCCGGAGACGGTGGAGGCGGCCATCGCAGCAGGGGTGGGTGGAACACTGACGGTTATGGTGGGCGGTAAACTGGATCCGAATTTTGGTACCCCGTTGGAGTTAACGGCTGAGGTCGTCGCCATTGGTGGTGGCCGCTTTGATGTGAATATGCTGGGGTTTGAGTCGTTTGACTTGGGGCAAGCAGTGTTGTTAGCGGTGGGGGCGATTCGCATTCTGGTGACCGAAAAACGAGGCATCGGCGGCAATCACCCGTCGGTTTATGAGCACTTCGATATCGATCTTGCCGACGCCAAAATGGTAGTGCTGAAGACGGCGAGCAATTGGCAGTTTTATCAGCAGTGGATATCCGAGGTGATCCGCGTCGATACGCCGGGCGGTACGACATCGCATTTGGAAGAGTTGCCGTGGCAGCATTTGCCGCGGCCGATTTATCCGCTGGACGAAATGGCGGAAGAGTAGGGGCAGGTTGTAGGCAAAAAAAGAGAAGACGCGGGTCGGGCGCGCTTTTAGCGATTGCGCCTGACCCGCATTCTCGTTCTATGCAGATTCTGGGAAAAGTGGATCCTCCAGCGCCTGCTGCGCGGTCTGCACCAGCCCCGACTGGTCGCCGCCGAGCCAACGATAGGCGCGTGGGTAGAGCGCCAGCGAGCGGTCTGCGAGCGGCAGGCTAAGCGGCGCGTTGTTTCTGAGCGCGGAGTGTTTGGCGGCGACGGCGGCTTCGAGCGATTGGCGCAGGTCGTGGCCGGAGACATAGAGCTCGCCGCCATTTTCGACCGCGTCGAGAAACGACAGAATCGAGGTGCCCAAATAGGAGAAGCGCGGGTATTTGAGCGGGGTATAGGGGCGGTCGATTCTGATGCGGGCTCCCGCATCGTCGAAGCCCTGGTAGATTACCGGTGGGCCCCAATCCCAGCGGATCAGCGCGTCGTCGGTCCATACATCGACGCCGCGCGTTAGTGTCGCTTCGCTGAAGATCGGGCAAATCAGGCCATTGCTGAGTTTGAACTGCGCGTTGATCATCAGGCCCTCGTCGTCGTCTTTTTCGAGGGCCTCCTGCGGTGCGCCCCAGGCGATGACCTCGGTGATTTCGGCGCCGGTGAAGAGTCGTAAGACGGCGATGTGTTGACAGCCGCCGCCGGAAATCTCACCGCCCCAGCCGTGTACGCTGGCCCCGCGTATTTCACCGAAATCGCCCGCGTGCAGCCAGCGCGCGGCTTCTTGCACTTCGCCGATGGCGCGTTGTAGGTTACCGCCGGCGAAGACGATGCCGCGTTTTTCGCATTCTGCGATCATCTCATCGACATCGGAAAGTCGCGCCTCAACGGGTTTGTCGACGGAGACGCCTTTGACCCCGGCCTGCGCCGAGGCGATCACGGCATCCTTGATAAATTTGCCGGGCAGCACAATCACCGAGAGGTCGGGTTTTTCGTGGCGAAAGAGGTCGTCGGCGTCTTCGTAGAGGGCGGATATGCCGAAGCGCTCACCGACTATTTTGCGGCGTTCAGGGTTATATTCGGCGATAGCGATTACTTCGGTATTGGGCAGGGTCTGGTAGACCTCGGCGTAGTGCTGGCCGAGGCGGCCGCAGCCGATGATCGCGACGGTGTATTTTTCAGCCATATGTGTTTTCCTTCTTTTTTAGGTTTACTCGGTGTCGGCGCGATAGGCCGAATCGATCCAAGTGGCGTCTTGCGCGGTATTGGCTAGGTAGATTTTGGCGATGGTGCCTTGGAAGCGTGCGGTGCCCTGGGCGATGTGGCCGATGTCGACCGCTGTATTACTTTGCTGTAACGAGTGACCGTTGTGCAGGCGTTCGGCGGCGAGTGTGCCGTCGATATATAGCTTGATACTTTTGTCGTCGTAGACTCCGACGAGGTGGTGTGTGCCGGGGGCGAGCGTTTGGTACGTGGCGATACTGACGGCGCCGTGCGTCGTGTTGACGGTAAAGCTCGGGCCGAGCAGTGCGGCGCAGAGCCCGCCATTGTGGCCGAAATCGTCGTAGCGCAACGAGAAGCTGCTTGCGCTGCCGAGCGTGTCGTAGCGCAACACCCGGCCGTGTGCTTCGCCGTTGTCGAGGTCGCCGCGCCAGGGCGCGGTGTAGAAGAAGCGGCCGTCGAATGCGCCGGCGTTGTAGGCGGTGGTATGGAGGCCGTCGACAAAGCTAGCGTCGTGCGCGGACCAACTGGCGGGATCGGTAAAGATCCCGGTCGTATCGTAGCGCAGCCAGTTGCAGTGGAAGATGCTTTCGCCGGGTGCGGCGTTTCTGGTGAAGGGCATATAATAGAGATAGCGCCCGTCGAAGAAGCCGCCGTCGAAACCGCCGGTGTCGAGGCTGTTGGTCTGTGCCGCGTCGTGTTTTTCCCAGCTATCGGGATGGCCGAAGGCGCCATCGGTGTCGTAACGCATCATATGGCTATTGCCGTAGGAGCAGAAGTAGATATGGCGTCCGTCGAAGAGCACGCCGACGTTCATCAGCATGCCTTGCGGGCTGGCGTTGTAGGTGTCCCAGCTAGCGGGGTCGGAGAAATCACTGCCGATATTGTAGCGTAGAACCTGGCCGCCGCTCAAGGGCGCGAAGTAGATATGGCGCCCGTCGAATACCGCGCCGTCAAAACAGGTGGCTTGCTCTGAGACTTGCTGGGCATCGAAAATGGTATAACTGGTGGGGTCTTTGAGTGGGGCGCGGGTATTGTAGCGCAAGATTTGGCCGCTCGGTTCATCGTCCAAGGAGGCGGCTGGATTGGTCGGGTCGGCATGGGAGGCCTTTGTATAGCCGGGGCAGAAGTAGAGATATTGGCCGTCAAAGGCCAGGCCCTGTCCCGAGTGGGGGAATTGCACGTCGTGGGCCTGCCAACTGTCGGGGTCTTTGAATTCGGCTTGCGTGTCGTAGCGCAGCAGGCGGGAGTGGTGGTCTTGGCCGTCGTCGCGCGGGTTGAAATAGACGTAGCGTCCGTCAAAGGCGCCGCCGTAGAAACCGGCGGTATGCAAACCATCGGTATAACTGGCGTCGAAGGCCTGCCAATTATCGGGGTCCTTGAATTCGGCTTGCGTATCGTAACGCAACACGCGACCGTGTACCGCGGTGCGGTCCTGCTGGTCGCGGACCGGGCAAAAGTAGACATAGCGTCCGTCGAATACCGCGCCGAAATAGCCTCGGGTCGAAAGCTGGTCGGTATGGCCGGCGTCGTAGGCCGTGAAGGTGTCGAAGGCCGAGCGCGGCGTCCATTGCGAGACCAGCGGTTGCATGGCCTCAGCACGGCTGGTGTCACTATGGACCCAGGCCGCGACGGTCAGGGCTTTGTTGAGGGGGAGATCGAGGTCGTCGATTGTGGTGGTTTCTGCGCTTGTATTAAGGCGATGCTCGATGAGTTTTTCCATGGCTGGGTCCCTTGATAAATATGGGGCGAATCGCGCGCAAAGATACGTCGCCGGGGTGGTTGCGCCAATGGGGGTGGGAAAATTATTTTCTTTGCAAATTGCCATCAGGCCGCGGGTTTTATTGCGAAGAATTAGCGATGAAACGGAACCTGTAATGGTCTATCAAGGTGGATTAATGTCACTATAGGATACGGTGATAGATAGATTGGCCCTATACAGGCTTATTTTATATATCTACATAAGAATCTGTTATTAATGAATTTGAATAGCATGATACTTGCTGTGGCTATGACAGGAACTGACATCTAATTGGGCTATTTGAGCCCGTGTCGCGTGCGAGATTGGCAGAGAAAAAAGCGATGCTGGCAAAAAATAAGGCGGTTGTAGAGCAGAGATTGGCAGCCGTGCAATGGGCGGGTGGCACGCAGTGGCAAAATACAGGTCAGGTCGCTGGCCGTGTGAAGATTGCCGAGTTGGGCGCGGCCAGCGCCTAAGAATATCTCGTGCTTCGCGAACGTGCATTGACCGAATTGGCCATCGCCGCGCTCGGACTATTATTGGTCGCCTGCGCCGCCGCTTGTCCTCCGTCTAAAACTGCAGCGAGCAGAAAATAAAGGTCAGCGAAAAACAGCCGCTGACCTTTATTGCTCTGACTTCTATAATCTGTCCTTCTTTATATCCCAACTATCTAAGCGAGGGCCTTTTCTTCGCGCAATAAGCCGATGGTTTGGCGAAAGGCGTCGATGGTCTGTTCCCGGTCTTCTGGGGTGTGAGCCGTCGATACTGGAGAGCCGGGCCAACCCTGTATGTCGACGCCGTGCAGTAAGACGCCGAGGCGGACCTTCATTGCCAAGGCCGGGTCGTTCGGGGCTTTGAGTGTTGCATAGGAGTGCACGCCCGCTTCGATTTCCGCGCGGTTGGTGGTGATCTGTTGCGGGTTGAGGAAGACGTGAAAGCCCCCGAAGGTTCCGTAGGCGATCCATACTACGCCCTCCGCTGTAAACATTTCATTTAATCCGTTGATCAATGCATCGCCATAGTCGATGGCTTGTTGGCAGACATCCGTGTCGCGTACTATATCGAGCGCGGCGATGCCGGCGGCGCAAGTGGGCGGTGTGGCGTTAAAGGTACCCATGTGGAATATCTTTTCAGCCCCGTCCTGTGCCGCTTGGCGGAAATCCATGCCGGCTAAAATGTCGCGGCGACCGACGACGGCGGCACCGGGCATGCCCCCGGCAATGATCTTGCCCAAAGTCGCCATATCGGGCGTGATGCCATAGGCCTGTTGCGCGCCGCCAGGCGAGCAGCGAAAACCGCAGATAACCTCATCGAAAATCAGTAATGTGCCGGTTTCCGTGGCCAATTCCCGCAAGCCTTGCAAAAAGGCGGGCTGGATCGGCACCTGGCCCCAGGTTGAGCCGGTGGGTTCGAGGATCATCGCGGCGATATCGTTCGATCCACGCAGGATGGCGGCGGCGGCGGCGAGATCGTTGGGTGGGGTGTGCAGGATGGTCTGGGCCGTACTGGCTGGTACGCCGCGTGGCGCGGTGCCGTCGTAATGGTTGAGGAAGCCGCCCGATACATAGTCGTGCCAACCGTGGAAGTGGCCTTGGAAACGCAGGATTTTTTCTCGGCCAGTATTTGCCCGGGCCAGGCGCATCGCCAGCATTGTGGCCTCGGTGCCGGAATTATTAAAGCGGATGCTTTCCGCGCAGGGAATAAGCTGCTGTACGCGCTCACCCCATTCGAGTTCGAGCTCGTGGCTGGCGCCGTAGTGCATGCCCTTGCCGAGCTGTGTTTGCACGGCCTCTAAGACGGCGGGGGGATTGTGGCCTAGCAGCAGGGCTCCGTGTCCGCCGGGGTAGTCGACGTATTTATTGCCGTCGACGTCCCATTTGTGCGAGCCGTCGGCGTGTGTGACATAAATGCCGTGCGGTTCGATATAACGGGCGTCGTGGGTGATGCCCGTGGGGAAGATCTTGCGTGCTCTTTTGGCTAGTACGATGGAGCCGGCGGTCTTTTTGCAATAGGCATCGACAAGCGGCGAGTTATCGAGGTTGATCGGGCAAGGCGGTTGTGTCGTTTGTTGGCTACTCATGGTGGGGTCCCCTTATTGCGCGTCGAGGCGGGCAATGGCCGCCTCGAGATGCGCGGCCATTGCAGCGGGTGGGGTCAGCGGTGAGCTGACGTCGTTGTAGGGTGTGACCTGGTTGGTGGCTGGGTCCCAGTGTACCGGACCGTAATCGGCGGCTTTGTCCGTTTTGGCCATATAGTGATAGAGTGCGTCGCCTTTATTGTAATGCCAGAATTCGCCGGGATAGTGCAAAAAGCCGTGGCGTTCCATTTCGGCGGTGATCTCGCGGCGGTTTTGCTGTTCTTCGGGGCTGATAAAAGGCGAGTCCATCGGGGTATATTCGCTCATTTCGAGATAGGACTTGCCGCGCGAGATCTCTTCGCCATTGTCGAGATTAAAGACGGAGATATCGACGGCGGCACCCATGGTGTGCGTGCCGCGGTTGGGATAGTTGGCCACCAGACAGGTCGAGCGGCGGCGGATTAGATCCAAGGGCGGCGTCTCGCCGCCCAATTCCCAGCGGCAACTGCCGACGATCATATCGAAAACGGCGGGTTTTTGGCCGAGCTCGGTCTGCATCTGTTGCGTGCGGTAGCCGTCTTCGATTTTGAGCAGCCAGCCGCGTTGGCGCATAGCGCGGGCGATGGCCAACAGATCGGGGATCAGGCTTTCGCGGATATAGAAAATACGCTCGAGTTCGCCGGCGATTTTACTGTTGGAAAAAAGCAACTCGACGCCGGCTTCTGCCGCCGCGTCAGAAATTGAGGCAAAGCCTTCGCCGGATTCGAACGTCGGGTGTTCGGTCATGGCTTGCAGCAAGTGGTGACTGCGTTCCATGTGCTCGGTCCAGAAACGGCGGCGGGCGTCTTCGTCGGGGCGGGATTCGATATTGTTGGGCATGGGACCCGCTCGTGGTTATGAGAGGCCGGAAGTATAAGAAATTCGCTGGAGGCTTACAATGGAGCTTGTGGGGCGAGTCGTTTATTTATTCTGCCGCCTAATTTACCCAGTATGCGTAGGTCCGGATAAATGTAAAATATTTCCTGGGACCAGTCTTTTTCACAGTCAACGAGGAAATCTGCTGTCAAAGCTAAGCTGGTCTAAATCGAAATTAGCCGGGCGCCGAGCCTCGTGGCGTTGACACAGTCCCTGGCATTTAGCTCCTTTCGCAGCATGCTTTTTACTCTTGGAGGAAGACCGTGAATATAAAAGACATCGAAGCGATTCCCCTCAACATGCGGTTCAAGCCCGATCTAGAACAAAGCGTCCTGCGTTCGGGTTTGCGCGCCGGCAAAGGCCGCGTCACGCTTTATCGCGTCGAGTTGGCCAATGGGGTTGTCGGGTATGGTGAGCATTTGAATGGCCCCGATGACGTAACGGAATTTATCGGGCAAAACGCGGTGGCAGGTCTTGTACAGATTCGCCACGCCGGAGTACAGATGGCCCTATACGATGCCGTCGGGAAGGCGTTGGGGGTGCCCGCACACGAACTGATGGGACGGCAGGTGCGCGACAAGGTGCCCTTTGCTTATTGGTCTTGCGAGTTGAGTCCAGAAAACTGGGCGGAGCAGGCGCAGAAGGCGGCCGGGTTGGGCTATCGGGTCTATAAGTTCAAATGCCGGCCCTGGTGGGATCCCTTGGAGCAAGTCGAGGCGTTATCGAAGGCGGTGCCGGAGGGGTTTACCTGTTGGTTGGATTTTAACGGGCATCTGCGCGAGGCGCGCCAGGCCTTACCCGTCTTGCGCGCGTTGGATTCCTATGATTGCATTGGCGGTTTTGAGTCGCCGATGCCGCAGCGCGATGCGGAGGGCTATCGCCAATTGCGCGCCAAGATCGATAAACCGATCGCCGCGCATTACGGTAGCGGCTGTTGCCATGTGCGTTCGGACCCGACCTATGACCGAGGCGTGTCGGCGCTGGATCAGATCGGGCGGGGTTTGTGCGACAGCTTTGTATTGGGTGGCGGTGATGTGCGGAGTATTCTCGACCATGCGGCGGTGGCGCAGGAGGCGAAGAAGCCGTTTTGGATTCAGACCGTTGGCACCGGATTGCGGGCAGCGTGGGTAGTGCAGTTAGCGAGTGTGTGTCAGCAGGCGGTGCTGTCGAATTTGGCTGCGCACAATATCTGGGCGCAGGATCTGGTGAAGATGCCGGCGCCGGTGGCGGGTTTTGCGCAGGTGCCGGAAAGACCGGGCCTCGGGGTCGATATAGATGAGGAGGCGGTAGCCGTATTGCGCGAGGCCGAGCCGATGGAGATTGGCCGGGAGATCACCACCGTGGTCTATCCCGATGGGGTACGCTGGCATTTTGCTTCGGAGCAACAGCGGCACGAAACCTTTTATTTTGGTAGCGCGCCGGGTTTTGCGCGCGGGGCACGATTACAGGGCTGGACCGACGACGGCTCGGCTGATTTTGCGGATCTGTTCCGGCGTTGCGAGGTGGCACCGGTTTTAAGCGGGAGTTAAAAGTATGAACACAGCACCTATGGATGGTCGCCGAGTACCCGTGGAGGTCTTGCGCGGCTTTGTCGCCGATATTTTCGCCGCTGTGCCTGTGCCCGCAGATGACGCGCAACTAATTGCTGACTTGCTGATCGAAACGGAATTGCGCGGGGTCGTCAGCCACGGAGTACTGCAAGTGGAGCGCTACGTTAAAAATTACAAAGAAGGCATGACGAATACCCATCCCGAAATTAAAGTCTTACGCGAAGGCCCGACGACCGCGGCGCTCAGCGGCGAGGGGGGGTTGGGGATCGTTGTGGGTACCCAGGCGATGCGGATGGCGATTGACAAGGCTAAGCAGACCGGGGTGGGGGCGGTGAGTTTGGTCTATCACGAGCATATCGGCAGTGCGGGCAAATACGCGCGCATGGCGATGCGTGAAGATATGGTGGGCATGTGTTTTTCGGGGCGCAGTGCCGCGCCGGAATATGGCCAAGGCCCCGTGCGTGGCTCGATACAGGGCAGTCCGCCTTTTTGCATCGGTATGCCTTCGGGCGAGGGGCAACCCGATTTTATGGTAGACTTCGCCACGGGTATGCCTTGGGACGAGGAGAGTTTCGCCAAGATGCCGGAAATCTATTATCGCGGGTTAGGCCTAGCGCATGCGGCCAATATTATGAGCGGGACCTTGGGCGGGCAGATGTTGCCGGAGTTTGATCGACAGCAGATAAAATTTCAGGGCGCGAACCAGTCTTCGTTTTATATGGCGTTGGCGATTGAGTCCTTTGTGTCGGTGGAGGATTTTAAGGCCGATATGGACCACTTGATGCAGGGGGTAAGTGCGATGGAACCCTACCCGGGGGCTGAGACGGCGCAATTGCCCGGTGGGCTCGAATGGCACAGAGAACGGGAATATAGACGCGACGGGATTCCGATTTCGCGCGAGGCGGTCGAGGGACTCGAGCGCATGGCTCAGTGGGTCGGGAGCGCGGTGCCTTGGTAGGTATTGTATATGCGGTCTAAGAGATTAACCAATGAATGCAATTCGAACGAAAAAAGCCTTATGAACGAAGGAATTTGAGGTGCCTTAGCCAAAGACCTACCCAAAGAGCCTCGGCGCAGTCCAGATGCAACGTTAGGCGCTTATATTCGCTCTTCCAGCCAATACGAAAACAGCCGGGCTTGGTGCAAGTAAAACTTGAGGCGCACCGGTTTTTCGAAGACTAGGTCGTGTGGGTGTTTCCAGGTGTATTTTGCGCGCAGGCTCTCGCCGGTATAGGGCGGTGGTTCTTCGCCGGGCACCCAGAAGCCGGGGTGGGGTTTGCCGGTCTCGGCGTCCTGTATCTCGGCGTAGATCTCGCCCCAGCGGGCGTCGGCGTTGAGGTAGAGGTCTTCGCCGCGCCAATGGAAGGGCTTGCTGATGATCGTGCCAATTTCACCGCCGTCGATGGAAACGAAGCGGTCGGGTTGCAATTTAGCGAGTGAGAGCGCGCCAGAATCGGCGAAGTGGCGTTCGTCGACGCCGAGGCGGAAGAGCTCCTTGTTGCGATTGAAGCGTTGGTACATTTGCGCGCTTGCCGGAATGCGCAGGGCGTTGTAATAAACCCAGATCTCGCCATTGTCGCGCACGATCGGTGGCCCAGACATCAATAGCTGGCTGGTGCCGTAATTTTCGCCGTCCCAGGGTTCGATGCCGATAAAGGGCGTGCGGTCGGCGACGCGATCCCAATGGCGCAGGTCGCGCGAGACGGTCATTTCGATTTGGTTGATGCGGGTGAAGTTCGTCTGCGGCGGTGGTACGGCGCCGATGGGGTTGAAGATGGTCGGGAAGCCGATATAGAGCCCCTGGTAGGGCAATACCGCCATATTGTAGACTTCGGCGATATAGTCGATATCATCGATGATTGGCGGGGTGATATAGGCGGGGGCGTCGATTATTTTGCGCACCCGTCGTCGGCAGTTTTCCCAATCTGTTTCGTCGGCGTGGAAGATGAGCTCGGGGTTGCTGAAATGATGGAAGTCCTCGCTCGTTGACAACCAGACCGAGCGGCCCCACTTGGTGCCTTGTTTGACTAGGGCCAGATACTGCTTGCTGTAGGGGTCCCAGCAGAATTGCGACTCGTCCTGGCTGGGGATCGAGACATTTTCGATCATCGTCCAGTTAAAGCCGTCGGGCGAGACGCCGGCTTTGCGGTCGCTGGAAGAAAAGAGGGCCTTGTAACGCCGGCCGGGGTCGGGGTCGTTTTCGTCGCGCAGGATATGGAAGATGCGCTCGCCATTGGGGTCGCAGGCGATATTGTTGTCTTTCGAGCCTTCCCAGCTATAGAGGCCCAGTGAAGGTTTTTCCCAGTACTCGCCGTCTTTGGAGGTGGCATAGTAGATCTGCTGGCCCATATACCACCATTCCCAAAGGTCTTTCTCGGGGTTCCAAATCGGCGCGCTGCGGCTTTGCACGCCACCATTTATCAGGGGACCGAACTTTTTCGGTGGATGCAGGGTCTGGGTGGTACCTTGCGTCGACTCTAGGCCTTGCTCGTCGAGAAAGAGTTGGCGGTATTTTTTGGGGTCGATCAGGTCGAAATCCATGCGGCCGGTCTCCGATAAAGTTTGTGCTACACCGCGCTGTCGAGGATGCGGTCGATCACTTCCTTGGGGTTGCCGCACCAGCGCAGGACAATCACCAAGTTATCTTGTGGTTCGACGAAGATGATATTGCCGCCTGCCCCCCGGGCGGCGAAACTTTCAGCACAGGCCAAGTCCGACATCGAGCCTTGGTGGTTGAGCCACCAGAGCAAGCCGTATTCTGGGTTGATAGCGCAGGGTGTGGTGGTTTGTTTGCACCAATCGGCTGAGAGGATCTGCGTATTGCGCCAGCGACCGCCGCGCAAGAAGAGCAGGCCGAAGCGCGCGTGGTCATAGCTGTCGATCCAGACGCCGCCGCCCCAGTGCGCGCCGCCGGACACGCTTTGTATTTTGCGCCCGTCTTCTTCGACCCACGATGTTTCGTAGCCGTGCCATTGCCAGGTCTGGGAGGCACCAATAGGGTCCATGATCCGCGTTTTGAGGATTTCGGGCAGCGGTGCTTGGTAGAGGCGCAAAAGGCTTAGCGCGGTGCGGTTGACGCGCACGTCGTTGTATTCCCAGAAAGTGCCGGGTGTTTGCAGGTGGCGGTAGTTTTCACTGGCGGCAGCGGATCCGCCAATGGTGCCGGCTTCCATGCCGGGGGTCGAGTTTACCTGGCGGCCACGGTCGATCCAGTCGGGCACGCCGAAGAGCTCGCCCTCCCATTCGCTGGTCTGTTCGAGCAAGTGGCGCCAGGTGATTTGAGTGTTATGGGCGGAGTCAAAACCGCCGTCTTCCACCGAGTCGCCGACGGGATTGTGCAAGTCGTCGATAAGTCCGTCGTCGTAGGCGAGACCAGCGGTGGCCGAAAGATAACTTTTGGAGCAACTAAAAGTGACCTCGACGCTGTCGACTGGACCGAACTGGCCGATGAGATAGCCGTCTTTTACCACGAGTCCCGCGGCGGCGCTGCGGGACTTTATTGGCCCGAGTTGGCGGTCGTAGGGGTGGCGCTCCCCCTTGGGGATCATCTCGGTTAGGTCTTTGCTCGCGGTGATCTCTTGAGTGGCGGCGAATTCGAGGGCGTCGGTTAGGCGCGCGGAGTCGAAGCCGTGGTCGGCGGGCTCGGCGCTGTGCCAGTGGTCGGCGTCTGGGTAGTATTCGATCATATGGGGCCTTATTGGAAATAGTTTATTTTTCGATCTTCGCTTGAGGCACGCCACCAGCTGTGTGTATAGGAATTATAAAAGCCCTTTTAGGGCGTTGGGGCAAGCCATTGGGGGGCGGTTCGGCCTGTGTGCTGGCGGGTGTGCGGCTTTCGGCGACCTCTTTTTACGGTGCGGCCGGCCCGGCCGCTTGAAGTTCATACCC
>JABHFS010000113.1 GCA_018672475.1 Gemmatimonadota bacterium
AATGCGCGACATTGAGCAAAAAGAGCAGGCCGCCCACCAGGCTTATTTCGAGATGGGCTCCTAGGCGGCGAAAGGTCTGGGCGAGCAGTAGGCTGGTCAAAAGATGTAGACCGACGAGCAGCAGATGGTAGGGCGTTGGATCTTGGCCCCAGAGCTTGTGGCCCAACAGAAAGACGACTTCGGCTATCGGGCGGCCGGGCAATTCGCGGTCGGTAGAAAAGAGCAGCGAGAGATCTTGGTTCGCGGCGTTGGCATCGCGCAAATACTCAAAATCGTCGGTATCTAGTGCTTGGCTAGCGAGGCCGCCGTAGGCCACAACGGCCAACAGTGCTAATACGAGGGCATAAGCGAGCCAAGTCGTGCGGGTATCGCGCAGAGCAACCATGCTACAGCCTTCCTTGCGTTAAGTACATATTGTACTGGGTTGCTATGCAGCGAGGTGAGGATCAGATTCATAGCATATGACTCGTTTACGTCAGGTTCCAATCGCTAAGATTCAATAGAGAGGGCAGCCTGTTCGGATCGCTGGTGCACAACTGCGATCTAACGGACAAAAAGAAGAGTGGCCCGTTGCATGCAAAACTAAATTTCTAATACGAAGTTCTAAACGAAGTTGATTGCCAGATCAACTTTTTCTTTTTCCTTTTACGTATAGCATCTAACTTCTCTGTAGCCACCGTATGGCAGGTACTAATCCATCTACAATTTGGAGACTGTTCACTCACGATCTAGCGGTTGACCGCCTGTTTGGGCATGATTGCCCTCTGAAAACGGCTGGTTTCTCCAGATTACTCTGCTACCAACAGGAAATCAATGCTTAGGCATAGATTTAATTATATGTAAATAAGCGACTTATGTGGACTTTCTCGAATTTATTGGTGATCGCAAATGAACAGTGTCACAATTTGTACTCGAATTAAGGCGAGCATTGATCTATATCGATGTCTCCGCACCTCATGCTGCCTCAGACTTAGCTGGCATAATAAGCGCTTCGGCCGGGCTTTAAATTCGCCGCAAATCCTGTCCGTCTGACACCCAAAAATTTTACCCTCATCAAAGCCCCAAACGCTGATACTGATCCTCCGGCGCCTCGCACTCTTGCATCAAGCCGCGCAACAAACCCTTCATCCGTTCCTCTTGCCCCGCATCGTTTAGCGCCGCTGCCTGCCACGGATCGGCCTCCAGGTCAAAGAGCAGATTCCCATACTCGTGCTGCTTGCTCCACGCACGACCCTTGGTTTTCATCAGCCGGCACCCCTTGCTAAAGCCGAAAGGCTCCGCCAACTCCATATCAGCGAACTCCTCGACCCCGAACAGATCGCGCATATGCGTCGGCATTAGCGTATAGTCGCATAGAGGCTGGTTATCCGGCATGGCCGGTGCGCGCATATACACATAGCGCCCATCGGTGACATTGACCTGCCCACCGTGATTGCCAAACATCGCCGCCTCGCGTACCGGCGTATCGCCAGCGCACACCCCCGCCAGACTTTTGCCCAGCATATCACTCGTCGGCTTCAGCCCAAAGAAGTCCAACATCGTCGGCCCCAGATCAATCGACGGCTGCACCAGGCTCTGACGCCGCTCGCCCGCTTTGCCACAGCGCGGGTCCCAGACGAAAAATGGCGTATTCGAAAGTTCGCGATACCAAGGCATCTGTATCTTGGCCCATAGATCGTGCTCGCCGAGTAGGAAGCCGTGGTCGGTCCATACGATCAGCATCGTATCGTCCCACATATTGCCGCGGTCCATCTCGTCGAGAATATCGCCCAAGCGCGCATCACACATGCTCAATAGCGAGGCATAATGCCCGCGACACTGCTCGACCAACTCCCGCTCCTCCGTTACCTCGCCGTATTTCGGCCAATCGAGCAAGGGCGCCGAACGATCCTTAAGCAATTCCGGATATAAGTCCTGATATTGACGCTGGGTAAAAAACGGCTCGTGCGGATCAAAGGTCTCCAACTGCAAAAACCAGTTGTCCTCGGCCTGGTTGCGGCGAATAAAATCGAGCCCGGCCTTAAAAGTCTTCGTCTGCGGTTGGTCCTCTTCGCGCTGCATATACTGCCGGTTAATGCGGTCCTGGCGGTGCCAAGGACTGTCCAGCGCATTGCTGCCGCGCGCGTCGACGGCCGGTGGGTCGGCCACCTGGCCAATACAGGGGTCACCCTCCTGCCCGCGAAAAAACTCCCAGGTCGCATACTGGCCGTGGTAGGTCGAACCGCCTGCTTCAAAATAGTGATAGTGATCCGTGATAAGATGCGAGGAAACACCCGCCTCCTTCAACATCCGCGGCATCGAATCGTCAAAGGGCTCCAATGGCCCCCAGGACCGGTGCAGAAAATTGGGCCGGCCGGTGTGTAAATCGCGACGGGCCGGCATACAGGGCATAGAGCAGACATAACTGGTATCGAAGGTCAGCGTCTTTTCCGCCAGCCGTTGAAAATTTGGCGCGTGCGTCCAGTCGCAGCCGTAGGGTGGCAGCATATGCCTGTTGAGCGAGTCAAACATCACCATTATAGCTTTCATGCATTCACCTCGTTTAATATTCGCAATACAGCACTATTCATACGTTGACCTCATCTAATAATTGCACCGCGCGCTGGCCACGCTCAGATTCAGAGTCGCGCCGGGCGATGCGCCGCAATTGCAACAACGCCCGCTCGTCGCCGCCGCGCGCCAGGTCTAATGCTTCGGCGAAACCCTTATCCCCCCACTGGGTCGACATCGGCACGACCTCTAAACCCAGGTCTTTCCAATAGTATTGCAACTCCTCATCCTCCCACCCCGTATAACATTGCTCCCAAGTAAACCCGCTGATACCCTGCAAGTGCGGTTGCAACATATGTTGCGCAATCGGCCGATCCCTGGCCTGATAGCGATTGTCCAGCGAAACCCTTAACCGATCCTCGGTGTAATTAGGCAAGGCTTGGTGCACCGTCAAGCTCGGAAAGATCAACGCGTCCCCCGCCTCGTAATTCGTGCTCAACCAGGTCCCTGCCAAATCTTCCTCATCGACCGCCAAGCCCCCAGCCCCCAATGAAAAATGATGCTCGCGCACCTGGCCGATCTTGTGCGAACCCGGCAACACCGCCAAGCCGCCCAATTCAATCGGGCAGTCCCCCACTGGCCCCCATAGCGTATAGGTCTCGATGCTGCCCTGGAAATGCACGAAGTCTTGGTGCATCGGCGTGGTATGCGCTGTATACTGCGGAAACCACAACCGCGCGATCTTCTGCGGGTGCGGCAACACCTCTCCCCCGATCACCTGCTCCATAACACGCAATACCTCCGACCAATGCCCCGAGCGGTGAAAATCCTGCAAGGCATATATCTGGTGGTAGACATCCGAATACGCGGTATCGCCCTCCGTACACTGTGCGTCAATACGCGCGATTCCGTCCATCGGATCCGTCCCCTCCACCAACCAACCACCCTGCATCAACAACTCCATAATCTGCCGCCGTAACGCCATCAACTTATCCCGCTCCATAACCCCCTTCAAGAACACATAGCCTTCTTCAGCAAGACGCCGTCGCAATTCATCTCCATCTTCAAGGGCGTCGTTGGATACCCTTAATTCCTCCACCTTATTATCCTTCGCTGCTGCCTTTTCCATTCTACTACCCTATTCGGAATTATGTTGCCACGGTTTACAGACCGATGTTGAGCTTCGGTTTTTCATCCACACTTCAACCACAGCCTAATCGCTCACCCACCGACAACTAACTAGCCGCCGGCTCCTCCTCATTCTCACGAAACCCAGCCACAATAATATTACTGCTGCGCTCCAGAATATTCCCCGGATCAATCCGGTGCGGATCATCCTCCGCCCGCCCCACCGGCCGCATCGCCGTACTGTGATAACCAAAACGTACCGATTTGCGCCACGAATCGGTGCGATTGCAATCCGACCAGTGGATCGTCTGATAATTAAAAAAAACCATATCACCTCGCGCCGCGGGCACCGCCACGCTCTCCACGATCTGCGGATGAAATTTCTCCGGCGGCAGGTGCGGTGCCGTTTCCGGACCCAGCACGTGTTCCAACGGCCCCATCTTATGGCTGCCCGGCACTACCATCAGCGCCCCGCTCTGCAAAGGGGTGTCATCGAGGTGCAGCAGACAATCGACAAAATCCGGCCCATCGTGCGGATAAAACGGATAGTCCTGGTGCATCGGAAAGGGCGTGCCCAATTCCGGTGGCTTGGCGTGCAGCACCGTGTGGTGGTACTGCACAGGGCCATCGATCAACTGCCGCAGGCAAGCGATCATTTTCTCGTGGAAGATCACCCGTCCCCATACGGCCGAATAGTGATGCGGATTATGCATAAAAACGGCTTTGGTATTAAGGCGATCCTCCTCGTCCAAATAGCGGTCCCGCCACGGCCCGACCCAACCGATCGTCTCCTCCCCCCACTGCTCGATCACCCGTACCATCGCCGCCGCCAATTGCCCGGCTTCCTCCGGCGTGAAGAGTTGCTCGACCTTCAAATACCCCTGGTTGTGATATTCTGCGATCTGTTCTTCGTTCAGCATGCCTTTGCTCCTTAATTGTCGATTTCGTCCTTATCCCCCATTGCATTGGCCACTCCGAACGGATACGCCCCAACACCGCCCTTCACTTATTCACAATGCAATAGACCAACATTTACTAACTCCTGATCCTCCCTCTGTCAACCTGCTTGGCTTCCCCTCTTTTCCGTCCTATATTCCTGCCGCACCCACTCCAGGAGATCCGCATCATGAGCACGTACCGCGCCGCAGTCATCGGCCTCGGCCGCATGGGCAGCACCTTCGACGACGAAATGAAACAGGGCGGCTCGATCTTCCTGCCCTACTGCCATGCCCCGAGCTACTTCGAATCGCCGCAAACCGACCTTGTCGCCGGCGCCGACCCACACGACGAGCAACGCCAGATCTTCGCTGAACGCTGGGGCCTCAATGAAGACCAGATGTTCGCCGACTACCGCGAAATGCTCGCCGAGGCCCGCCCCGATATCGTCAGCGTCTGCACCACGGCCCGCCACCGAGCGCAAATTGTCCAGGACTGCGCCCGTGCCGGAGTGCGCGCCATCTGGGCAGAAAAACCGATTGCCCTCACACTCGCAGAAGCCGACGAGATGCTCGCCGTCTGCCGCGAGACCGGCACCGCCCTGGCCGTCAACTGCGCCCGCCGCTGGAACCCCTTCTTCGCCGAGACCCGCCGCATGATAGAAGCCGGTGAACTTGGCGATATCCTGCAAGTCACCGGCTACGCGCAATGCGGTCTCTCGCACAATGGCAGCCACTTAATCGACACGATCCGTTACTTGGCCGGCGGCGAGGTGGAATGGGTCTTCGGGGAAATCGAATCCGACGAAGCCGCACAGGGTGAAGGCGACCCCCAGGGCAATGGCTACCTCGCCTTCGACAACGGGGTACGCAGCTTTATCCGCGCTACCCCCTGCGGCGTCGCCAGTTGGGAGTTCGACGTGATCGGCAGCAAGGGCCGCGTGCGCTCTCTCAACAACGCGCTGGAATGGGATTGCAGCGCAAGGGTCGAAGACCGGGCCAGCGGCCGCAATTTACTAGCCAAAACCCCCTTGGCCTGGCCGACGCGCATCCAGGGCATGGGCCAGACGATCATTGAGGATCTGGTAAACGCCATCGAAACTGGCGATCCTCCCCGCTGCTCGGGCGACGACGGGCTAAAGGCCCTCGAAATCGCCCTGGCACTGCGCGAATCACACCGACGGGGTGGTCACAAAATCGCGCTGCCACTTACAGACCGCAATCTCGGCATGCAATCCTCTGAAATCACCCAGGACCACACGCCGGCGCGAATCCGTCGCCTGTAAGCCGCCTCGTAGTCACTCGGGAAATATATGAACAATAAGAAAGCAAACAGCAGCAAGAAAAAGCAACTCGAGGAGGAAAAAGCCCGCAGCCGAATCAAACTCCACAAGTGGGACTTTTGAATCGCCCCTGGCTCAGCCGAGGATGAATATCTTATTGCCGATCTTGCCGGTAAAGTAATCGATCACCAGCCACAGCCCGTTACACAATGCCTCCCCCATGATCAACCCCATAAAGAAATACTGGCTGCCACGATAACGCGCCGGCCCGCCAAAACGCAAAACTAGCTTCTTAATTGACCAAGCGATCAACACGCAAAACCACGCTTTGTTCATCATGAAATTCGCGCCGATGGCGAAACCGAGCGGATGCAAAGGCCACCACAGCAGGTACTGCCTCGCCCAGGTCAACAACACCATCACCGCCGCGCCCCCCGCGAAAAAACTCAACCCAAGCCAATCCGCCCCGGTCGGTTCAAGCGTCCGCCTAGCCATGTCGTAAATCGTCGCCGGCCCGCCGCGAAACCGCCAGGCGTCTAGGTTGATACCCCCGTATTTATAGGCCAGGTGAAAAACCATCCAACACGATCCCACCGCTCCAATAAAGATAGCCAAAACAATCGCCCAGAACACTACCCTCCGGCTTTCGCGGTCCATATTCTCAATCAACTTCAGCCCATTCGCCACCATTGCCATAAGAAAGATGCGGATATCCGCCGACCAGATATAGGCGAAGGACAAATTGAAAATCCCGCCGCTACCGATCCACTGCGAACCAATGCCCTGCACGATCAAATCGGGTGCGATCATCGGCGATCGCACCGCGGCCAAACCCGCTTCGCAGACTACCCTGGTGATGCCGATAAAAATTAATATCGCCACACCCACAAAAAGCGTCCCGACCCAAAGATCGGTGCCCATCAACCACAACCAGCCAATCATCCCCAGCAAACCACAGAGCAAACAACCGACCGCCGCACGATACGACATGATCTCGTCGCCGTCATCAATATCAGCCCCCCGGCCCAACGCCTTGCGCAAGACATCCCACAGATGCCCCCTGGCCATCCACAATCCCAGCAGCACCATCGCGATAAGTGCACCGCCCCCCTGATAGGCCAACAAAGGCTGATCGGCGACCCCATAGATGAACTTGCTCGTCGATTTCAGGCCGGAGACGGCCAAAAATTCGGCCTCGAACTTAGAGAGTAGATAGAAAATCCAGATCCCGGCGGCTACTTGCGTACTGATCAGATACGAGAAACCAATCAACGCGAAACTGATCCACAATTGCACCGTCTGGCTGCCGATCAAAGGCAATGCCCAGATCAGTTGAATATTGGGCATCGACGGGTCGTATTGATTTAACGCCTTGAGGCTGCCGTAAAAAAGCGGTATCGCCCCCCCCAACCACAAGGCCCTGTTCTTGAGGAAATTATTAAACAGCCCTCGGCCCTGCTCCCCTTGGACCATCGCCACCCCGACCTGGGTCAATGGATAGGCTAATCGTTCGCGCTCCACCCATTGGCGCCGCAGAATAACGGCCGTCGATACCATGACCATATACAAGGCCAACAGCAACAGCGCCCACCAACATAGCGGCTCGACCCAAGCCCCATAGGGGATCGCATCAAGCGCGCCGCCCTCATAAAAACCCTCATTGCCACTGCCGTCATCAACGACCACCCCACGCTTTGGAAAGAGCGGAAAAAGCGTCACAGCCCATTTATTTTCGGGAGAGGCGAAATACAATATGCCGGTTATCGCCGGCAGCAGTTGCTGAGTCATTCCCATCGTGCAAAGCGCCGAGACCACCAATAACATCACATAGACCAACACCAACTCGGCCCGGTTCAGCGCGAAGGTCCCCCCGCGCCAGACCACCGGCAGATTCGCCAGGAACGAAATAAGTAGGAAAATACTAAACCAGAAACCGGGTGCGTATACATTGACGGCATTCGCCCCGGTATAATGCCAAAAAAACAGAGCGACGACGAGAACGGCCAACCCGACCGCCAAGCGAAAATCGCGCGCGGTCACCTTAAAAAGAGTATTCAGGAAACCGATCAATACCAAGAAGAGGAAAATTGCTCCCGGCGTATTGAAATCGAAGGCCATATTGCTCGATCGCATCGCCATATTGGCGTAGGGCGCACCGATCGCGAGAAAGAAACTCAGAAAGGATCCGACCCAAAAACCGCGCAGGGATAGGTGGGAGCGCCCCTCCGCATCACCTCGCAGTTCCTCACGACGACCTGCGAGGTGCTGGCTATAAGTGGTAGGGAGTGACCTGTTCACAGCGAATACAGCGAGTTAATAGTCAAAATGAGCAATATTTTTTTCACGATAGCTCGCAAGAGACTGCAGCGCAGTACAAAGAAAAAGGCTCGCCTACGGCGGGCCTTGCACAAATACAATTCAGCCAGGCATCAAGAAGAAGTAAATATTGATAATTGCGGTACATCAAGCACCGCGCTACATTTGGAAAAATCTGACATCATTCCCACATTTTCGCTCCCACATGACCTAAATCGGGTCATTGCATAGGTCCTTAATAGATGTCGACAAAAAATAGCGCCCCGCGAGAGCAAACCACCTCCCGTGACCGGCCTACTGCAACACCCGATCACGGGAATCCGCAGTTCGATTTTTTCGATCTGCTACTCAACCTCAAAAACTTTCGCCTGCGGCAAAAACAAAAGCCTTCGGGCTCCGAACCCGCCTCACCATTCGAATTTCTCGATCACCCTGCCGTCGACACCTACCCTGAGCGTCGTGCGCCGCATCAGAGTCGAATTGCCCTCGCTCTGATGCCAGATCGTATACCAGAAAGTCCGCGCAAGAAAATGACCGCGTGGCGCCAGCGAACGCCCCCAGCGAAATTGTCGAATCGCGGACGGCCGTACCCCGAACGCACGCCCCATCGCACTGACATTTACCACGGGCAACCAATACGCCTCTACCGTGGCATAGGGATAGACCCACTCCTCCATCATCCCGACCTCATGCTGGAGCAGTCTCTCACCGGCGCGACTGCGGTCGATCGTTCCGGTTGCGTCGGCACAGCGCGGCGCCGTCGAGAGCGCCACTATGAGAAGTGGCCAAGCGGCCTTGAACACAAAGCGTCTTGTTCTATAGATTATATTCATCCTACCTATCATATCGGCGTTGACTAACGCCGAATTCAACCCGCTGGGAAGAAATATGCTCCAGTTCTCCGGTGTAGCCGGCCCGATAGACTCAAAAAACGACCATATAAGCCAACGCCTCCCCCAGCGACTTGACCCTCATCTTTGAACGGGTCATAGATTCACCATTCGCCCGGCGAATATTTGAAGACCGCTACTAAAGCACGAAAAACCTATAATACACCCTACGAAATTAACCACCATGCAAAACGAGAACAACGCACCTATCTTATTTTATGTCGCCGATCCGATGTGCTCTTGGTGCTGGGGGTTTACGCCGACCATCGAAGCCCTGCGCGCCGATGATCGAGTCGATCTCCGCTATGTGATGGGCGGCTTAGCACGCGATTCACAAGAGCCGATGCCGGCCGATATCCGCAGCTATGTCCAGGGCGCTTGGCGCGAAGTTGAATCGCGAACCGGGGCGCGATTCAACTGGGACTTTTGGCAGCAGTGCGAACCCCGCCGCTCGACCTATCCCGCCTGCCGCGCGGCACTAGCCGCTGCAAACCAGGGCCGTGGCCAAGAGATGTTCCACCGCATCCAACAAGCCTACTACCTCGAAGCCCGCAACCCCGCTGACAGCGAGACTCTCGTGGCCCTGGCCGGCGATCTCGACCTCGACGGCGAACGCTTTGCCGCCGACTTGGCCTCCGACGCAATAGAAGAGGCACTGCAAGAGGACTTCCATCTGCGCCGCAGATTCCAGGCGACCGCCTTTCCCAGCCTAGTCCTGCAAATAAAAGAGACCTATCGTTGGCTCAGCCGCGGCTGGGAAGAATCAAATACGGTGCTCGCCCGACTCGACGAAATACTCCACTCCACAATAGCAGACGAGGTCAAATGAGTATCGGCATTGGCATTATCGGCACCGGCGGTATTTCTCAAGCCCACGCACGATCGCAGCAAACACTGTAAACGAGTGATGGTGACGCGTTCCGGCCCTATGGCCGGTCAGCTAATGCTTGCAATAAAGCACGGCGCACGACAGCGAACTCCTGCGGATCTTGACTGTAGTCGCTCGCCGAGCGCACCAGTCGAGCGCTCAGTGCCTGCGCAGCGTGCCCGCCCGCCTTGGCCGCCAACATCACTAATAGTTCGTAGTCCTCAATCCCATCGCGCACATTCTCCAGACGAATGCTGCTGATCGGGCCGTCGGCCCCGGCGTAGAAAAGCGATCCGTCGCCATTCGCCGTCCCATACGAGGCGGGGTTCCAACTCGTCCGGCCAAAGGAATCGGCGTTTAGAGGAGCGCGTTGCTCGGGCCAGCGGTTCATCGCATAATAGAGAAAGCCCTCAATGCCGCGTTGATGTGCCATCCACCATAAAAGCCTCGCCTCCAAGGCTGGATACTCCACAAACCAGTTGGCGTATGGATGCTGCGGGCTGATGCAGATATACCACCAAACTTCAGCCCCACCCAGCCGGGCTTGCGCCGCCGTATCTGTTTCATAAACTGCTGAAAGCGGCACCCAAATATCCACCAACTTCCCTAATTTTTGGTCCACTCCCAGCCCAGGATCGCGCGCCGTGGTCGCCAACCGCAATTCGGGATAACGAGCCTTGAGAAAGGCGAAGACCCGTTCCATCTTATCAAAATCGTCGACCTCTACTTCATCGAAGCCATAGAGATAAGCCTTTGTGGCAAGCCCCAGTTCATGCAATTGTGCAACAACCGGATCGAGGCGCGACGCTAACTTCGCCAATCCGGCCCCGTCGTATTTCGCCTCGGCGTCTAGATAGAGCAGATTAAAGGCATTCAGTCGACCGCGCTGAGCAAGCGCCGACAATTCCTCCAGATCCGGCGTTTCCCGGCGATAAAGATGATCGAGATTGATTCGGTGATCGACGATAAAATCCACATAGCGCTGACGCAATGCGCCAGCCCTTTTAGAGCCATAGACTTGCTCCAGCATATCCCCATAGAGCGAAAAGGCCGTCTGCACCGTCGTA
The DNA here is from genome assembly GCA_018672475.1 of Gemmatimonadota bacterium. GTDB lineage: Bacteria > Latescibacterota > UBA2968 > UBA8231 > UBA8231. Next base: position 10,978 of record JABHFS010000113.1, read on the forward strand.
CTATCGGGCAAGGTCACGTCGTAGACCTCCAACTCCAGCGGTATCGCCCCCAACCGCGCCCCATCCACCCAAATCCCAACTTGCCCGCTATATACCCCGGCGACCGTCTCCTTCCCCGTCCTTAGCGCCAGCCACGCCACCTGATTTTCCCCTCGCCGGATCTTGAACGCACTGCGCGGCAAGAGCGGATCGGGCCACCACCCTGAAAAATCGACCGGGTATTCGTCCGGTTTTTGCGTTAGCACATAACCAACTTGTGACAGGGTTATATCGTCAGGGGGGAAAACCGCACCGTCCTCCTCGTGCTTCAACTGCTCGATCTGCAACCGCAACCCCACAGCCCGTTCGGCGCGCCAAGCAATCTGTACCCCTTCGACCTCGTTGCGCGCCATCTCTATGCGCAACGGCGGGCCACCACCAGCCTTAATCATCCGCTCCGTATAGAGCGTTTGCCCAACCCGTGGTAAATCCCCGCGCATAATTTTCTGCGTGCTCTGCTCGCTCCAGGCAACCAAATCGGACCGCCGCGCCGCCGGAAAGACCGCGAATTCGCCCAGATATAGCTCATCGCTGCGGTGATTCCAAACCAGGTCCGTAGCACCAAGAAACATCCGATAGCGCCCCGGTGCTCCACCCGACCACGTCCAGTCGAGCCGCTCCGTCTCCTCTATATGCTCGGCAACGGGCACCCCCTGGTCGTCGCGAATCTCCACGCGGTAGAGCGCCGCGCGCGCGCGCTTGCCGCGTACGCGCACCGCTCCCCCGCCAAAGGGGTCCGCCAAGAGTTCGGCCGCCGCCGGATTCACCTGATCGGCGATTAAGCGAATATCGTCCAGTGCCAGTGTATAATTGCGGCCCGGATGGCTCATATATAGATCTATGAGCACAACCCGATCCAGATCGATCTCCTGCCGCAAGAGCCCCAGGTCAACGCGACAGATCTGTCGCCCCCCCGCTGGCAAAGTAAAGAGACGCGTCGCCTTAGTCCCGTCCGCGTCGTCTACCCGCAGCTTTAACAACGCCGCCAAAGCGGACCGATTCTCGACCGCAAATTCCAGCCAGTCGTAATCGTCCCAATTCCCCGCAGTAAAAAGGCCCTCGCCATACAAAAGGCGCAAAGACGGCCACGGGTCACGCCAGGGATGCCAACGCGATACCCGCCTAAAATGCAGCAGGGCCTGCCCCTCCTCCACCTTGGCCCCGACATCCAAGTCCCACGCTTTCAACGCATTACCCCGTTCAAAATCCTCGAGTACATGCACCGCCAATGGATCGGCCAATACCGGTGACGCCAGCAAGCCGAGCAGTAGAAATATCACAGTTCGATACGGGGTTTTACACTGCAACTAGGACAGATGCGACGCACATGTTCGCGGCGTACCTGCCATAGGTCTTTGGCGAGCACCAGTTCGCATTCGGCTTCGCCGACCTTGCCACGCCGTTGCAATTTTCGGCGATCGAGTGTCGTGTCGATCCGATCCGTTGGCACCGGGCAAGGACCATCGCGAAAAGCCAAGCCCAACACTTCTTCAACCGAACCGTCCTCCCGCACGATCCGATCCTTATTGGCAAAAGACGCGATACACCTGCACGGCACCGACATCTCCGCCACATGGTATGCGGTGCTCGTATCATGCGTCGTACCTAAAGCCAAGATATAACCGCCGCCGTGCACCAACTTGCCGATCGGACTGTCCTCGGCCCAGATCCCGGCTTCGAGATGTTCGCTGCAATAGTCCTCGGCGCGCGGGCCGATCGCCGCCACCGCATGTGTCGGATGCATACTGCGCACGGCTTCGGCACGGCGCCATAACGCGTCGGGTATTGCGCCATTGGTGGTGGGTGTCGTCAATGGATTATAGACGTTGGCCGCGCGATGGTTAAACGAAGGTAGTAAGAGCGTGCCCCGGCGGCCGACGGCCTGCAAGAGCGCATCGATTACCGTCTCGGCACCGCCGGCCACTTTGCCGATTGCCGATAGCGAGCTGTGCACCATCAAGTCCATACCCGCCTCGACGCCCAAACTCCGCAACGCCGCGACAAGCTCCTTACGACTGATCATCTGTGCTGGATCGCTCAATTCGACATAGCCCAATTCGGCATGCGCGGCGAAATAGGCATGTACCCTTTCGATCGCGACGGGCTCGCGCGATGTGTTGCGCAAGCCATCACCCGCATCAATTTCCTCGCAGGCGATACGCTCTGCGATGGCGCTTAAATCGCGACGACCATCGGCCCAAAACAAAGCCCAGGATGCAAGTTTGGCACCAGCGATTTTTTTATTTATCGCCTCGGGCGTATTCTCCGCCGTCGGTGATAGCACCGCCGTGCGCCGGGGCACGAGCCGGGCTATCGCGGATTGACGCGGGCGCTTCTCTGCGCGCACATTTTGAGTCGCCGCCGCGACCTGCCGCTCGCCCTCCGCCATCGACGCGAGCACCTCGCCGCGCTTCCCCCCCCAAAGCCAACGTTCTAATCGCCGCACACTGCGACTGTGCGCTTCGCGTATATATTCTGTTTCGACCCGGGGCCTCTTTTTCTTGCCCAATGCCGAAACGAAATATTCATTCTCCGAAAGAACCAGTTCCCCCGCCTCGCCGCTGCCCATATCGGCCAAATAATACAGATAGGCTGCCATTGACGCCGCACAGGTCTCCAGCCCTTTCGGGCTCAGCAATTTGGCAACATCGGCCGACGAGTGATAGGCGTCGAAACCACGACCGTCGCGCCGATGGTGCGTCGTGATCCAAGGGCAGGGAAAACCGTACTGCGGGTCACCGATCAGCGTATCCGAAGTCGACATAAAATTCTCTGGGCATACCGTATACCCCGGCCGGTGCCGCCGCACGCCCGACCGCAAGATCGCCTCGCCGATCCGGTCGACAAAACCGGCCGACATCGGGATACTCGCATGCCATTCCAAACGGCCGTCGCAGACCTCGGGTTTAGAACCGACGGTGTCGATGCAAACGCCGGCCAAAGGCGTCTGCAACCGTCGCACCCGCTCGAGATACGCAAAAAAACCATAACATTCGTAGGCATTGAGCAAACGAATCGTGCGTCTTGGCCGTTGGATCTTGCCTGCCCGAATCAGCCCTTCGACCACTCGGGCGATTTCTAGCGTCAACGCCACGCCCGAAGCATTGTCCACCGCCCCAGGTTCGGCGCTGTGCGCGATCGCCCAGACCTCGTCTTGCGGGTCACCGGCTCCCTTGATTACCCCGCTAACGACATCGTGACTGCCAACGTATTTGCGGATATCCGCCTTGACCTGCAAGGTCAATTCCCCATGGCGGCGCACTAGGCGACGGAGTTTTTCGCCCTGTTTATCAGAAAGCACAAAACCCACCAGCCGCGCCGAAGACCGCTCCAGGGGAATCGCGCCCCAGCCGAACTTGGTCCAAGCCAGCGCATCCGGCAGATTGCGCACCGACCCGTCGACGATCACACCGGCTGCGCCTTTATCGGCCAATAGCTTCAGTCCGCTGCGCGGATCGAGCTTTGTCAGTACGATCGCGCCGGCCAACCCGTCCGCCGACAACCGCTCGATCGCGGTCACCTCGTCGATCACCACAAGCCGCAATCGCAATCCTTCGCGCGGCGTCCCCGCACTCCATTGGATAACGTGCCACGGATTCTCGCGCCAATCCAAGACCCTCTGCTTTACCGGATGCACCACATCCACGGTTGCCCCCCTGACATCGCACGCCTCTTGGATGACCCATCGCCCCGAACCGATCCGTCCTCCGGTCTGGATCGACTCGACCTCAGCCTGGGCTCCTGCGACTTCATAACGCCGCACCAAGGTTTCCGTCGTCTCGTGAAAGCGGTCGAACGAATTCCACCGATCGGTCGCGGACACCTCCCGCACCGACCCCATCAGTTCCTTTCCGCTCGCTTCCCGCAACATCAGCGGCAATGTCTCGCGGCAGAGTTTTTGTAATGACTTAACTATAGCCAAAATCGCCCTCCTTCTTTCCCTCCAACATAAAAAAAGGAGCGCCTTGCACAAAGGCGCCCCCATATATAACTGAGGGCGAGAAAGCCCCCGGAAAATCGCCGCACTAATTCTTACCCGGCCTCCAGCACCTCACCAAGCTCTTCCCATTCCCGCCAAAGTCCCGCCAGAATCTGTTCCAACTCCCCGTATTCTTCCCCCAACGCATGCACCTGTTCCATATCCTGCTTTTCCCCCACGGCCGAAATCCGCTCACTCAGCAAAGCCATCTGCTCTTCGAGCTGTGCAATCTCCTCCTCCACCTCCCGCTGCCGACTCGCCATCTTTTCTAGTTGTTTGCGTTCCCGCCGCGTCTCCCGCTGCACCTCGCGTTCGTCCTGCCGACTCGCTTTTCTCATCTCCTCCGCACCGCGTCGCGTTTCTCTCCATTGCAAATACACCTCCCACCCTCCCTCCATCACCTGCATCGCACCTTCCCCTACGGCCCAGACATGCGTCGCCAAGGCCTGGACCAGATAGCGGTCATGGCTGACGAGAAGAAAGGTCCCGTCAAAATTGGCCAGCACGTCTTCAAGCACCTCCTGCGAGGCGATATCGAGATGGTTCGTCGGTTCGTCAAGCACCAATACGTTGACTTCCTGCACCGCCAAGCGCACCAGCGCCAAACGCGAGCGCTGTCCACCGCTCAATTCGCCGATCGGTTTGAAGACCTCATCGCCTTTAAAAAGAAAAGAACCGAGCAATGTCCGGGTCTCTTCGATCGACATATCCGGGCGGATTCGGCGCACCGTATCGACCAGGTCTGCACCTTTGTCAAGATAGTCGTGGTCTTGCGAGAGATAGCCCATTTCGACCACGGTCCCGGTCTTGATCTTGCCCGCGAGCGTTGCCAAATCGCCCAAGATACTGCGCATTAAAGTCGTTTTGCCCGCTCCGTTCGGCCCAACAACCGCGACCCGCATTCCCCGGCGAAGCTCCATATCCGGCATCCGCAATATCGGCCGTTCGGGCTCGTAACCAATCTCGACATCGCTAAAATCGAGTACGATATCGCCGCTGCGTTTGGGTGGACTAAGCCGCACGCGTATCTCTTCGTGACGCTGGGGTTTGGCTATCGCCTCATCGCGCATAAAACGCTGTAAGCGGGTTCGCCGCCCCTGAGCTTCCTTCGTCCGCTGACCGGCGATATGGCGGCGGATAAAATCCTCAGTCTTGGCGATATACTCTTGCTGCTCCTGCCATTCTTTAAGACGGCGCTGGTAGCGCTCGCCGCGCTGGCGGGCGTAGGCGCTGTAATTGCCGCGATACGTTTCGAGCACACCAAACGCCATTTCCCACGTGCGATTGCTGACCGTATCGAGGAAATAGCGATCATGGGATACGACGACCAGACCGCCCTTGAAATTCTGCAGAAAACTCTCAAGCCATTCGACCGCAACCAGATCCAGATGATTGGTCGGTTCATCGAGCAGTAAAAGCTCAGGATCTTCCAATAACAATCTAGCCAGCAATGAACGCGTGCGCTGGCCGCCGCTCAGATGCGCCATATCCAATTGGAAATCATCCTCGCCAAACCCCACCCCCATAAGCACGGTGCGAATTCGCGTCTCATAGGTATAGCCCTCGCGCCGCTCGAACTCGGTCTGCAACGCGCTATAACGCGGCAAAACCTCGGCGTCGTGCAAGCGCTGGGCCAACTCCTGCAACTCCGCTTCCAAGCGCCGCAAATCCGCAAAGGCCTCAAGCATCCCCTGCCACAGGGTCATCCCCGCGAACACCGGCGGGTCCTGTGGCAGATAACCTATGCGTAAGTCGCGCCGACTCTGCAGCTGACCAGCCGTCGCCTCCTGTACTCCGGCCAATATTTCGAGCAAAGTCGTCTTGCCCTCACCATTGGGGCCGACCAACCCAATACGGTCCGCCATCTCGATACTGAAGTCGAGGTTTTTGAATACATCTTGTGCGCCGAAATACTTTCCGACACCCGCACCTTTGAGCAATGACATAGTTTCTTTCTCGCAAAATGGATCTTCCTAAAAAAAGAGTATATCGTATAAAAAACAAACGGGAAGCCCCGAGACGAAACCGTCCGGAGCTTCCCGCTACTAGCTGCGGCTGCACGCTGGGCAGTGGGCGGCGAGGGCCTATGCCACCACCTAGCCGTTTAGATCAAACGCTTCCTGGAACTCCGAGATCTCTTGCGTATCGATCTCGGGGTCGAAGGGTTTCGAGCTCTCCCCCTGATATCGCATCCCGATGCTCTGGTACTGTGAATTACACATTGCGGCTTTTGCGCAGCTTAACTTATGTCACTTATTTTCATTCTGACGGTGATATAGTATTAAAATAAAAATGTATAGGATATGGGGGAATTAGTATTTAGAGTCTCTTTTGAACATCTCCCGAGCAAGCTGAATATTTATGAATGAATCTAGCTTAGACCTCAGTTTATATTTGCATGCCTTTCCACAGATTCCAACAACTCGCCACATCTTCTTAGAACGCAATCTGTTCCCTCGCGCTGGATACATCCTGAGCAAAATTTTACCCGGTGCGCATTGGCTATTTATAGCCGACCGCACCACCTGGCCTCTGGCCGGCCCCGCAATCGTTGCGAGTGCACAAAACGCTGGGATCAAAACCGCTGAATACATTATAGAAGAAAACAAGCCCATCGCCTCCGACCGAGCCATCGCCGCCCTACAACCCCATCTCACTGGGATTACCGCCATAGTGGCCATCGGCTCCGGCACTCTCAACGACATCGGTAAAATGACGGCCCATAGGGCTCAAATACCCTATGCCGTGCTCGCCACCGCTCCCTCGATGAACGGCTACACCTCTTCGATTGCCGCGCTGCTCGTCGACGGTGTTAAAACCACGCAACCATGCAGCCCCCCCGTAGCCTGTCTCGGCGACCTCGATTTACTCGCCGCAACGCCCTATCGCATGATCGCCGCCGGGCTCGGCGACTTGCTTTCAAAATCCGTCAGCAATGCCGACTGGCTGCTCGCCCGCCAGCTCAACAATGGCACCTATTCCACCGAAGCGGCCGCTCTAATCGACAAAAGCGCCGAACTGCTCGCAGACGTCGCCGGCAAACTACCCGCTCGCGATACTACCGCCATAGGCCAACTGATGGCCAGTCTCTGCTTATCTGGCCTAGCGATGAGCGTCGCCGGGTCATCAGCGCCGGCCAGCGGCGGCGAACACCTGATCAGCCACTACCTGGATATGACCCATTATGCCCTGGGCGAATCCAACGATCTGCACGGCTGCCAGGTCGGCGTAGCCACCTTGGCGACGGCCGCGCTCTACGAAAAACTGCTCGCACTCGATCCGACGTCGATTGACGTCAACGCACTCGTCGACCGCCACCCGCCTTGGGCAACCTACGAGCCCATAGTCCGCGAGCGTTTTGGCCCGCTGGCCGAAGCCGTCCTACCGCATGCCAAAACAGGTTACCCGGACAGTGACCAACTCCGCGTACGCCTTGAACAGATACAAGACCAGTGGGAGATCTTACACGCCGAACTCCGACCCAGTCTTCGCGGGGTCGCCGCAATTCGCACCGAATTACTGGCCGCCGAATGCCCGACTACCTTCGCGCAAATCGGCGTTTCACCTGAGCGAGCACAAAGGGCCCAAACCCACAGTAAGGATATTCGCGCCCGCTATACGATCCTGCATCTCGCTGCGGAACTTGGCTTGGCACACGAATGGACAACGGGGTTGTCACACCTTATATAGTAGCATTAGCTATCCCATCCACGGTTCCACAGCCCTAAAAAAATGCACGGTCCAAAATGATCACACTCGTGTCCGTCACTACACAGAATGTTCTGCTCTTCAAAAGCGTTCGCCTGCAAACCCCACAGGATACGCCCAGGGCCTTTGGTTCGACCTATGCCAGAGAAGCCGCATTCACTGATGCCGATTGGATCGAGCCACGGCGCAGTGAACAGGTCAACCGTCGGCTACTGCCTTCTACCAAAACAACGGTTTCACCATGCCCCGCCAAAGCGAACACCCCCCAACGAGCCCGACCTCATTCTATACGAGAGGTCCCGTACGTTGACGAGCCCCGGTAGCAAAAGTCCTTGATAAATGACCAGACATACCAAGAGACGATAGCAACTAACCTATACTAAGGAGACCCCAATGTATTCGATTGGCCTAGCGATGACGCTGCGTCCCGGAGCTTATGCCGAGTATAAAAAAGCCCACGACGAACTCTGGCCCGAGATCGCCGACAGCATGTCCGACAACGATGTAAGCATGGCCATCTACCACTTCGGCGAAAACCTGGTCATCCACGCCGTCGCCCCCACCGAGGCCGCCTGGAACAAGAGCCGCGACGTGCCGATCCTGGAAAAGTGGTTCGAGTATATGTCGACCTTGTTGACAACCAACCAAGAAGGCGAGATCCTCTTCGAGGACCTGCCCGAAGCCTTTGCTTTTGGTATATTCAAAGCGGATTAACCAACGCCGCTAGTCGCATCGATCCGCACTTAAAAAAATGACCCTTTCAGTCTGCCTCGCTGGTCGATCCAGAAGGCCAGATCGGCATTGTCGTAGCGAGCCTCAATGAGGAATTAACCGACGGCGTCCCTGAGGAGATCGCACCCTATTGAGCATAGAACTTCTACTCGTTGCACGGCGCAAAATGGTGGCGCGCACACTGGCAAAAGAGCGGTCAGGTGGAAGTTGAATTAGCGCATTCGTTACACAATGGCTGGCACCACTGGCTTGCTTGGGAGGAGTTGTAAATTGCCCACGGACTCAGCAGAGAAGACACCGTCGACGCGCAGACGGTGCGTATCGACGGCGGTAAACGCCTGGGTTTCACGCGGGTGATCGCACGGAAAATCTGATAATCCGTGCACTTGCAGTGCAGGTCACACAAAACGGCCGATAGGCTTCAGCCCTTCACCGCCCCAGCCGTCAAACCGCCGATAAATTCTTTTTGCAGGATGAAGAATAGAATAACCACGGGCACCACCGCCAAAAAAGTCCCCGCCATCATCGAGCCATAATCCTGGGCGTAGAGCCCGACCATCTGATTGAGACCGATCGGCAGGGTAAAACGATCCTGGTGGTGCAGGACGATTTGCGGCCAGAGGAAATTGTTCCACGAACCCATAAAAGAAATCAGGCAGAAAGCGCCGATCATCGGCCGTGACACCGGCAAGACCACGTCCCAATAGAGCCGCAGCTCGGTGCAGCCATCGATTCGCCCCGCCTGCAGCAAATCATCGGGTAAGTCGAGCATCGACTGGCGAAACAAAAACATGCCAAAAACACTCACCGCCCCCGGTATAATCAGCCCCAGATAAGAGTCGACCAGCCCCATCGCGTAAATCAGTTCGTACATCGGCGCCAGCATCACCTGCGCCGGAATCATCATCGTCGCCAGCATTAGCACCATAATCAGCTTCTTGCCCTTGAACTCGTATTTGGCCAGCGCGAAACCGCCCAGTGACGAGAAGAACAACTGCACCAACACCGTGGCCCCGGCAACGAAGAAACTGTTAACCATAAAACGCACATAGGGAATCTGCGTAAAGAGCTGCTCAAAATTGTAGCCGGAGACCCGGGGGGCAAAGAACAGGTAATGGAAGAGGTCGTCCGGCCCCTTGCTCGTCGCCGCGATCAGCCAGACCAAAGGCGTCAACATCAATACCGCACAAGCACCGAGCGCCGTATAAAGCGCGATCTTCGACCCACTCAAATCAATCCTCCGTCTTCCAGGTGCCCGACAGCCGCATCTGCACCAACGAAATCACCAGCACGGCAAAGGTCAACGTCCAACCAATGGCTGAGGCATACCCCAAATCGCCTGCGACAAAGCCGTTTTGGTACAGATACATCACCACCGTTAAGCCCGAGTTATCCGGTCCGGCGGTATTGTTGAGCATCACATAGGGCAACTCAAAAAGCTGGAACGAGCCGATCGTGCTCAATACCGCGACAAAGACCGCCACCCCGCGGATTCCAGGCAGGGTAACGTGCAAGAATTGCTTGAAAGGACCGGCCCCATCGACCTGTGCCGCCTCATAGAGCGAGCGATCAACCCCCTGCAACGCCGCAAGAAAATAGATCATATTGAAACCGACATACATCCACAACGAAGTCAATATCAATGCCGGCATCACCAGATCTGGGTTGCCCAGCCACTTGGTATCGATCGCCACGTCGAAGAGCGAATGCAGGACGCGGTTCAACAGACCGAACTTCGGGATGAAAATCACCGAGAACAGCACCGCGACAAAAACCTGGCCGACAAGGTGCGGTGAAAAGAAAGTAAAGCGAAAGAAATCGCGCCCCCGCACCATGTTGCTATTGAGCAATAGCGCCAAGCCCAAACTCAAAGGCAGCTGTAAAAAGACCGAGCCGCAGGCATAGATGCAGGTGTTCCACACCGCCTGGTGGAAAGCCGGGTCGCCGTAGAGGAAACGGAAATTATCCAAGCCGACGAAGAGCTGGGACTTCGGCCCATTGGTAATATAAAACGAGAGCTGGATGCTCTTGACCAACGGGTAGAGCGTAAAAATGAGAAAGAGCACTACAAAAGGCGCGACAAAAAGATAGGGCGCATAGCGGTGCTGCAAGCGGAAGAGCAAGGATCTCAATAGGGGTTCCTCCGCATATAGCGGCGCACCTCGGCGGCGGCTTCGGCCAACCGGGTCCGCGCGAAATCCTCAAAGCCCGCCTCGCCATTCTCGCGATAATAAACCGCGCACGCCGAGATCACCCCCGACATCTTCGATTTCGCTGTCTCGACTAGTGGGCTGGCGTATTGCGGCGGTACCTCGTCGGCGAGATTCGCGTAGAGCCGGCCCAGCGGCTGCCCCGACCAATAAGCGCGCTCTTCGTCAAAGGCCGGGTCCTCCCAAGCGTCTTTTAAAGGCGGTAGAATATTCGTCTCGCGAAAACGCACCGCCAACTCGGCCTTGTCGAAATACATATGCTCGGCGACCTGCCAGGCCAACTCAGGATTGGGACAGGCCTTGGTGATGCCCAACATCGTGCCGCCCCAAGTGCTAGTGCGGCGGCCACCCGGCACGGCAGCCGGCAGCGGCATCAGCGCCATTTTTCCGTGCATTCTGGGAATATCCGTCTCGGCGACCTTGCTGCGCCAATCCGGACAGACAAAAGACAGGAAATAACCCTGCTCGACGGCTTGCGTAAACACTCTGCCCGACCCCAGATCCGAAGCGATACGCCCCTCGCCGGCAACTAGGGGGATAAAAAAAAGCAAGGTCTCGAGCGCGGTCTCGTCGTCCATCGTCAACCGGCTCTCGGCGTCAAAATAACCGCCGTCGCGCTGAAAGAGGAACATTTCGTAGTGGTGCGCGCCGCTGTCTGAAAGCTCGATCATATAGCGCTCGCCCGGCACGGTGATCTGCTGACCGACGCGGACAAAGTCTTCCCAAGTCTTGATTTGCTCGACATCGATGCCGGCGGCCTCGAAAAGATCCCGGCGATACGCCAACATCACCGGATGCACATCGTGCGGCAACCCGTAGATCTTGCCTTTGTTGGTATAGGGGGCAAAACGCGTCTTGACGATGCGATCATAATAACCGGTCGAGCGCAAAAACGGCATGAGATCGATAAAACCCACGTCTTCCGGAGGTCCGCGGAAAAAAGAACCCGCCCGGCTGATCTCGACTTCGACCAGGTCCGGCACATCCAAATCCGCCCAGAAGGCGGCTCGGAGCCGGCTGGTCACCGCCTCGCCGTGCACCAATTGCACATCAAGGGTAGTGCCGGGATGTTTGGCCTCGAAAGAAGGCGTGGCCTTCTGGTAGGGTACGGAATGGTTGCGGGCAAAGGTCCAAAAACGCATTGTAGCCCGCTGCTCTGAGACCGGATGGAGGGCCAGATAAAAACCGGCGACCACCGTGATCAACAAAATCAGCGCGGGTGCTTTGCCAAAGGGCAGCATATCTTCAAAGGATCGATCGGCCATATGGACTCGCAAGGTACGCAGTACGCATCGTCATTGCAACAACAATAACGATGTAACGTGATAAATAATAGTAGATTGCGATAAGTTACTTTAAGGGGAAAATTAGGTAAATTGTGTTTCACAACAAGACATCATTACCTATGTTTAAGCATAAAGCACAGTTATAACAGCAGCACGATTACAGCCATAATAGCCAACGAATGCCGCCGCAACCACGCTCTATATTCTCGAACGCCATTCGCGCGACCTTAGACGCACCGCGGGACAAAACGAAAATATCATGGCCGACACACCAGACAATCGCGACGATCAACGCGACATGCACGGCGAGATAGAACAGCTCCGCAATGAAGTCGACCGCCTACGGTCACGTGACGTGGCCCAGGAGCTCAAACTCTCCGAAGCCAAATACCGCGCCCTAATCGAAGGCAGCTCGGATTTTATTTATGTACTCGACAAAGAGGGGTGTTTCACTTTCGCTAACCAGGAGGTGGAAAACCTGCTCGGCTATACCCCCGACGAGATCTTGGGCAAACATTATTCCGCTATCCTACTCGCCGAGGACTTGGCCTCGCTGAAATACGCCTTCGCCGAGCGGCGCACCGGCGAACGGGCCACCCACCAACTAGAGATCCGGCTGCGGTCGCGCAGCGGGGTCACCGGCGACGTGGATATGGATATCCGCCATTGCTCGCTGAGCGCCAGCGGTATCTACCAGGACGAAGCCTACTGGGGCACGCACGGCGTCGCCCGCGACATCAGCGAACGCAAATACCAAGCCACCAAACAACTGGCCCTGCAACAGTTGCACCGCTCGATCTGGACCATGACTCGCGCCGACGACATACACCCGGTGCTCACCGCCATTCGCGACTGCCTGCATACGATGGAAGTGCCCTATGGTGAGTTCGGCGTCTATGTGCTCGATTTGGGCGAACCACCGATCGTGCATTTTTACGGCACGTACGATTCGGCGGAGATCACCAAGAAGGGCCAGTGGATGGTAACCGACGCCGAAAGCTTTGCCGGACACACGATGGGCGTCTGGCAAAGCGGCGAGATGGTGCATTCTCGGGTCCTCGAAAACGACACGACTCATCACTATCGAGACCGCCTCGCCGAGTTTTTCGGCGATATCAACTCGATTATCGACATTCCCTTCTCGCACGGCGTACTGACCGTGACGACCAAAGACGGCACCCGGTTTTCCAGCCGCAATATCTCCTTTGTACGGGAGTTAGCCGAGGCGCTCTCCGACGGATTCCGCCGCATGGAGGACCTGCTGGATCTCAAGCTCTCCGAACAGCGCTACCGGACGCTAGTCGAAACGCCGAACCTGGTGGTGATGTTGATCGACACCGAGGGCAACTTCCTCTACACCAGCCCCCAGATCGAAACCTGGCTCGGTTACGCACCCGCAGATTTTTACGCAGACGCTTCTCTGATGATGCGACTCGTGCACCCCGCAGACCAGGACACGCTCGGCTCTTTTATGACCACGACCAATGGCATGCCGGTGCTGCGCAACCTCGAATACCGCTGGTCCTCGACCGACGGGCAGTATCATTGGGCTTCCGGGTGGCTCTTCCCCGTCTACGAGACCGAAGGCGACGCACAGGTCAAAAGAGCGAATATGGTCCAGGTGGTGGTACAGGATACGACCGAGAGTAAACAGATCGAAAACCAGATCAAGACCTCACTCGAAGAGAAGGAAGTGCTGCTCAAGGAGATCCACCACCGAGTCAAAAACAATCTGCAGATCATCTCCAGCCTACTCGACCTGCAATCGAGCAACCTCGACGAGGCAGCCAGGCGCATCTTCGCAGACTGTCAAAACCGCATCAACTCCATGGCCCTCATCCACGAGGAACTCTACCATTCGACGGACCTTGCCCACGTCGACTTCGAGACCTATGCCGGCAACCTCGCCGAAAGCCTCATCGGCACCTACGGGGCCGCCAGCGTCGGGCTCGAATTAGTGGTCGATGCGCTGCCCCTCACGCTCGATAAAGCCATTCCGATGGGGTTAATCATCAACGAATTAGTCTCCAACTCGCTCAAGCACGCCTTTCCGGGGGGGGCCGCGGGGCGCATCGTAATATCGCTCAAGGCGGACGACGAGGAGACCTTTGTGCTTGTAGTCGGCGACAACGGTATCGGACTGCCAGCCGACGTCGAACCGCAGAACCCCAGCAGCCTGGGCTTGCGACTCGTCTACACCCTCGCCCAACAGCTCAGAGGTAAAGTCGATCTTTCGCGTGAGAATGGCACCTCTTTCACCATCGTGCGCGACGCCTCATAGCCCCCAGCCTTCAATTACTTGCATAAATATTTATTTTTAATCGATATAATCTTCTGGCAACAATACTACTCGTATATAATTTTCACGATTAAGATAGCGTTGCATGGCTTGCTGCAACGTCTCGACATCTATCGCTTCAACATAGTCTAGATACTCTAGCGCAAGCCGAGGGTTTATTTGGTGAAAATTGGCCATATCCAACAAGTTGAGCCAATAGCCATTTTCTCGTAGGCGCACCTCGTGACGACGGCGGCGCATCTCTTGCACCTTCTGGATATAGCCAGCATCCAAGCCAGCCTCTTGTAGGCTATCTATCTGCGCTATAACAACCCCGGCCAGTTCCTCCGCTCGTTGTGGATCACAAGTAAAGCTGATCGACAGACTATAACTCTCTTTTGGATAATGCGTCGCCGAAGCGCTGACGCCAACGCCATAGGTCCCCCCCAGATCCTCGCGCATGACCTCGCGCAGCTTTATCTGTAATGCGTCAGCCATCGCCTTGATCATAAAAAAGTTCCGATAGTTCCAATCGAAGGGACCGGTAAAAATCATCTGGGTCTGGCTCTTGGCTTCGAGTCCTTTATATACGTAGCGCTCGACCACGCCGGTCGGCGGCTCGATGCCGACATCGCGCCAACTTTCCTGCCCGTCGCCATGCGGCAACGTGCCCAAATAGCTCTGCACCAGCGGCTCGATCGTCGGCAGATCGAAGTTGCCGACGAAGATAAAAGTGAAGTCACCAAAATCGGCAAAGCGTTCTTGATAGATGCGCAACGAGGTTGCGAGATCCATTTCGCCGATCAGCTCCTCCGACCAGGGTCGGGCGCGGAAGTGATGCTGCGCGAGCACGAGTTGCAGCGTATCAGCGAAAGCAGCCTCCGGGCTGGCACTGCGATTGGCCAAGATGCCGCGCATCCAAGCCTGATAGGCAGCGAAAGCGGTAGAATCGGCGCGTGGGGCCGTGCCGTAGAGGTGGATCAATTGGAACATCACTTCAAGATCTTCGGGGGAAGCCGAACCGCGCAGGCCCTCCTGCAACCCATTGATCCACGGTTGCACCGAGACGACCTTGTCGGCCAAGCGTTTTTCCAAGGCGATCTTGGACAAATGACCGACGCCGCCGCCGCGCACCACGCCATCGGCGGTACGCGCCGCGATAAACTCCTCATCTGCACTCAGCGAAAATCCGCCTGGGCTCGATGCGGCAAAGAGCACTTCGTCGTTTTTGAAATCCGTCGGCTTGAGCAAAACCACAATGCCATTTTCCAATTGCCAGCGCGTCAACCCTAACTCGGGCAGCACCTCGCGCAAGACAATCGCCGGCCCCATGTGGTCCCCCTCCAACAAGGGCGCGTCATCGACCTCCTCGACATAAGGCTCGACCTCGCGTTCGGAGACGGCGGCGAAAAGGGCCAATAACTCAGCTTCCTGCGGCGGCTCTACCGCCTCTTTCTCCGGTATGCTAACGGCGATCACCCGATTCTCGGGGCGCAGCCAGCGACCGGCCAACTCATTGACTTCCTGCAAGGTGATTTTGGGGACAAAACTTTTGTAAAAGCCGTATTCGAATTCCAACCCCGGGATAGGCTCGTCGGTAAGAAAACTGCGTTTGTATTCGTCGGCGAAACGGCCAGAGCGCGTCTTGTCGCGCTCGCGATAGCTCTGTTCCATCCGGCGCAACATCGCCTTTTTCTCCCGTTCGAGTTCGCCGGAGGTAAATCCGTGTACCAACACCCGCTGCGCCTCCTGCAAAATGGCTTCGAGCCCGCGCTCAATGCCATTGTCAGCGACTACGGCCCGCAAGATATAGGCGTCCTTGCTACGCACCATCCGCCCTTGCGTCGATGACGCCTGCAAATAGGGCGGATCAGCCTGCACGGTCAATTCTTCGAGTCGCTGGTTGAGCATTCGGTGATAGAGGGCCTGTAGCAAATAGCGTCGATAATCGCCGACGCGCCCTTCGGGTTTTACATCCTGCTTATAATAGACGGTGATTGACGAATGCGTCGCTTCGGGATCGGCGGCAACGGTGAAGAGCGTTTCCTCGTGGTCGGGTACCGCGAACTCCGGCCTTGGCTCGGTGGTTGCCGGCCCCTCAAGGGCGGAGAAATACGTCCGGATCTGTTGTTCCATCCACATCGGGTCGAAGTCGCCCACGGCGATCACCGCCATCAAGTCCGGTCGATACCACCGCTCGTAAAAGCTAGTCAGCGCGCTATGCGCAAAGGTATCGAGCACCGCCTTATCACCAATTGGCATGCGTTCGGCATAACGCGATCCGTGCAGGATGACCGGCAATTGGCGATCGCGTATGCGCGCACTCGCACCGCGACCACGCCGCCACTCGTCGATGACCACCCCGCGCTCCTTGTCGATCTCCTCCGGCTCAAAACTGACGCCGTGCGCCCAGTCCTCTAAAATCTGCAGCGCCTGATCCATCACTTCGAGATCGTCGGTTGGCACCTGCAGCATATAGACGGTCTCATCAAAGGAGGTATAGGCATTGAGATCGGGGCCGAAGCGCATGCCGACTGATTCGAGATAATCGACCAGCTCCTGTTTGGCGAAACGCGTCGTGCCATTAAAGGCCATGTGCTCGGCGAAATGCGCCAGCCCCCGTTGCTCGTCTTCTTCCAACACCGAACCGGCATCGACCACCAACCGCAATTCGGCCCTGGCCGCCGGCTCCCGATTCTGGCGGATATAATAGCGCAGACCATTGTCGAGTTGGCCAACGGTAATCTGCGGATCGATCGGCAACTGTTGTTCAAGCAGTGGTATGATGCCTTCGGGCGGTCCGGTCGGCCGCGTTTCCAACTTGGCTTGGGGGGTGGCACAAGATACGACAATCAGGCATAAAGCTGCGCGAATGATAATTTTCATAGGAGCCTTCATAAGTGCAATTTTTATAGGATAGAATAAAAATAATAATACGCCTCCTCCCGACCCATTGCAATCGGCCCCTTGACCGCCCGGCCAAAGCGCCTATCATATCGTCTTTCGCTACTTCACCGACGACCAAGGGCGCACCCCACTGATGGAATGGTCCCTATTCCTGCTCGACTTCGTGCCATTATTGGTCTTTGTCGTGCTCGACAGCTTCGGCAATGTGCGCTACGCGGTTATCGGCGCGGTGCTCGCCGCCGCCGTCGAACTCGGTTATAGCTATTGGGCCTTGGGTGGAATAGATTTGTTCTCGGTGACCTTCGCCGCATTTATATTGCTCTTCGCCGGGCTGTCCTACAAATTCAACAACCCCCTATTCTTTAAGTTCAAACCGGTCGCCATCGGTGCGCTCTCCGGCATAGCCTTTCTGGTTACCTCTACTTTTTTCGCGCCCTTATTGCTCACCATGTTAGACCGCTATATCGACCTTATCCCGGTCGAGCAACAGCACAAACTGCAACACCCGGCCGTACGCCTCATACTCGCCGATTTCAATCTCTACCTCGGCTTTGCCTTCCTGTTGCACGCCGGAGCCACGGCTTGGGCCGCGCTACATATGAGCCGCTGGGGCTGGTTCGCCGTCAGCGGACCGGGGCTCTATGTGGTCATCTTGCTGACCGCGCTACTCGTCATACCTTAGGAGAAAAAATGCCCCTCAGCCAAACACAATTAGCGACCTACGCCCGCGACGGCTATATCCTGCTCTCTGGTTTAATCGCCGAAAACATCGCCAACACGGCCGAACAAGCGATGTGGGATTGCATGCAAGCTCAGCCCGATGACCCCGCGACTTGGCCCGACGGCAATTACGCCCAAGGCCACGACCGTGCGGAGATCATCGCCTGCTATACCGATGATTTCCTGCAAGCCGCCGCCGAACTTTGCGGCGATCCACTCGATAGCACCAAAGCACCGGGTGGTGCTTTGGCCATTAATATCTTCCCGTCGCAAGCCCCATGGCAGACGCCCGGCCCCCATATCGACCACGCGATAAAGGAACACGGACACAAGGTCTTTCCCCGTCCTTTCCGCGTCGCGACGATGATCTTTCTCAACGATGTCGCAGAACGAGGCGGCGGCACAGCTGTCTGGCCCGGCTCGCATCGGCAAATCGAGGCCTTGGCGCGCTCAGACGAAGAACGCTATGAAGACATGTGGGCTTTAAACCAGGATTTAGCGCAAGCGGATTTGTGCAAGCCCTTGGTGCTGACACCGCGCCGAGGCGACGTGCTGTTCTACAATTATCTATGCGCCCATGCCGGCAGCGGCAATATCAGCCCGCAACCGCGTTTAGCACTTAACTACAAGTGGTAAGCACGATCCAATAAGCTGGAATTTGGGTAAATTGGCGTCCGATAGATCCACCTTGCAACATAATCGCGATCCACACCCCAACGACGCAATTGACACAGGCGATGTTGCGGCGCGGCGATACCGGCTGTCCGCATCGCCCGAACATACTCCTCAGGTACCGTCCACACCCTGCCAAAAATACTGCTATTCTTTACCAGGTCACGGCTATTCCGCCCGCTCTGCGCACAAAGTCACCATTCTCTGAGGACTGCTCACGACCTCGGCCAGGATTCGGATCTGTCGACCTCGACCGGACACCGCTGCAGGAAAGCCGCTACCGCGCATGCTGAGAATCGTGCCTTGTGGTGAAATATCGCCGCGCTTAAGCCGATCGATAATATCTATATATAGCCTTATTGCTCCTCCCCATGCAGACGACCGACCGAGACATTGCCGTTGAGCGTATGCACGCGCACTTGCGTATCACCGCCGGCGCCGATCGGGCCTTCGACCAACGTGCGCTTAACGGTGCCCATCACACCCAAATCCGCCGCAGCCCGGACCCGGCCATTGGTCGTGCGGGCATCTAAAACACCACTAAAATCGACAGGCAAACGCAAATCGATATTGCCATTGGTCGACGTCGCCGTCAGCGGCGCTTCCCCTTCTACCAAATGCACTTCGATATTGCCATTGGCATTGGTGAAAAGCCCTTCGTATCTCAACTCTAACAACATTGCACGGATATTTCCGTTTTGTGTGCGCAATTGCACTTGCCCGCGACTACCATCGAGGGCGACATTGCCATTCGTGGTTTGAGCGGTGACCTTGCCTTCGCTCCCACTCGCAGTCGCGTTGCCATTGACCGTGCACAGATCCAAATCCAGATGCCGCGGCCCTTCGATTTTGTAGTTGATCGTCACATTGACCCCGCGCGGCGGCTTAGGATGCTCCTTATAAATCCGCACTCTCTCACCCGTGCATTCGGCATGCACCACAACCTGCTCGGCGAAGGCCTCGGCCTGCTCGGAGGTATGCGCCTTAATCTTGGTATGAGCATACACCTTCACTGCAGTGCCAGTGCCAGGCTGGAAAACAATATTGCCATTGCCGGTTTCAGCCTGCAAGGCCACAATGGCCGCATCGTCAAATATCCAATCCTCTTCTCTATCTATTATCTCGCGATTCGAGGCACCATCGACCGCCTCGCTAACGACAACTTTAACCTGATCAACCACTTCATTAACGACGTTGCCCAAATCCATACCCCGTACCGTCCTCATCGCCTTATCGACTTCCTTGCGCACCGTATCGCCGATATCGCCCTCGTGCACGGAACTCACGGCCCGCCGCACCTCCTCGCCGATATCTTCGAAAAACTCGCCAAAATCGCGCGGTTGCCGACGCTCATCACGGTCCTCCTGCGCCCCCTGGCCCGCCAGAGGACCGTCGCCAACCGCTTCGAGCAACCGGCTCGCTTCATCTACGCTGATCTTGCCTTCGGAAAGCATCCGCAATATGGCCATTCTTTCTTCGCTCATAACCCATTTTCCTCTCGATTCATTTCAATTTTTGTAGCGCCTCAGTCGCTTCTTTTGCACCTAACTCACCGCGATCCAAACGATTGAGGATCTGCCGACGCTCATCAAGCAAATCCTCTTGCTCAATTTTTTCTTCCCCATTGACCTCGAAACCCATTTCACCGATTACGGCATTGAGCTTACTGCGCAATGCCGGATACGGTTCACCCGACTCCCGCTCCATTTCTTTAAGATTGCCCCTATTTTTGATATATATCTCTAAAAAGTGCAGGCTATCGGCTGACAGACGATCAAAAGCGCTTAACGAAAAGCTGCCCTGAACCGTGGTATCGCAGCGATTGCAACTCAGCTGCGTTGCATAGAGCCCATCGCCGCAAGCCGGACATTTGATAAATACTTTGTTCATCGAATCCATCCTTTGTTTGTTTAATAGCTAAACTATCTCTTGGACCATGTCCAGTAAATATTTTCAAATAATTCTATTTATTTTCAAATAATTCCACTTTTATGAAAATTATTTAATGTATTTTCAAATAATTTAATGTATTTGTCGTAAATAAAATAAAAAGCCCCGACGAGCCATTTGGCTTATCGGGGCTTTGTAAAATAAGTATAGTTAGTTAATTAAAAACTATGTCGGGGATCTCTGTTATTCATCCAATTCGATGTTAGCGGCAATAAGGTCGACCGCTGTTCAACCAATTCATTGAGTTTGGAGATATTTTCATAAGCCTGTTGCAATAACTCTTCGCGCTCTTTGCGCACCTGGACGACCTCAGCCGCCAATTCCATCGCCGCCAATACCGCAACTTTAACCCGCGGCAAGCGCGGCAAACGAGCCGTTATCTCACGCATTTTAGCATCGACGCAATCGACGACCTCTTTAGTGACTTCAGCCCCTAGATCGCTGGCAATGCGATATTCCTCATCCAAAATCTGCACGTCTACTTCATAAGCTGGCTGATTTGCTGTTTTCATTTCAATCTGCCCGTGTAAAGGGAAGCAATAGAGCGATACATCATATAATATAAACTATATGGTATCAAATTCCATTAAATAAGACCTATAAATTGCTACATAGTTCCGCAACGCTAACCCGATAACGCCAAATGTAAATGATCAGCCGTACCCGTATGCCGAATCGCTTGCAAACCCATTAATAAGAACAAGCCCTGCCGGGCCCAATTGCGGGTCTCGCCAACATTGGATACACGTAAATCCACCGCATGAGCGTAACCATCCCCGTGCAGATAATGCGGCGATCGCCCCTGCGCCTTTAAACCCATCTGCCCGTATTCAGCAGGCTCGCGCGCTATATCCGTAAGCACCATACGCCGATCCTCTAAAGCAACCAGCCACAACGCCAGACGCAGCGTCGGATGCAAGGTCGTCCACTCGGCCGCTGTGTCGGATGTCTTGAAATTGTGCGGCGGATAGTGCGCCGTGCCATAATAGCCCAACCCCAGAAACAATAGGGGGGTGACAAAGACCACCAGCCCCATCTTGCGCAACGAGCGGAAACGGAAACCGACGATACAGACTAACGCCAATAATCCCCCGCCCACGAATAACCCAGCCACCACCGCGAACCAACCGGCCGTCGGATCCGCGTGCAATAGGACCAACTGCACCCGGATCGTGGCCAGTAGAGCAACCAACCCTCCGACGATACACCACAGCAAAAGCGGCAACATCAGAATGCTTAGACCTAATCGCGCCGGGACAAAAGGCGGAATTCACCGCGCTGTAACCAACTCCACCCTACGTAGAGCATGGCCAGCACCAAAGCGATTTTGAGCATCAGGAACAAGGCGGCAAAAATTCCGACGACGACACCCAATGCCGCCTTGAAGGCCAGAATCGCCCCGGCGATCAACGCCAAAGCACCGATGACCCGCCCTAAAATGCTCTCGCCATTTATCCAGCGCTTACCCATGTAGAGCGCCCCGGCCGCCAATAGCGCGATCGCCACGACGGTAATCATGCCGAAGATACCGCCGATCACCGGAAAGATCAGCTTAAACGCCAGGACACCGCCCCAGATCAACAATACCACACCCAAAATTTTAGCTAACATGATAAACTCCTCTCCTAGTCTTCTCGCGAATTCTGGTATTTACCTTCGAGGCGATCGTATTTCTCGCTTAGGTCAATCATCACGTCTTGCGTATCGGTCAGACGCTGGTCCATCGCCTCAAGCCGAGTGACCATGCTCTCCTTGCAAATCGACCTAGGCTAGCCCGGTGCCGTCGACAATACACTTGGTGCGTATCGGGTAGCGCTTCATGCCCTCCGGCCAATCGGAAAGGTCTCTGTCAATGGAGATGCCCTCAATCACAACGGCCTGAGCGAGTTGTGCATTCGCGGCCCCGTCGCGACCAACGCCGCTGCGACAAACCCGAGTATTGTGAACTTTAACAGCATAACCTTGTACTCCCTCCGTACTCCATATTATAACAATTGACCATACTGCCGCCGATCGAATCTCTCATCCACTTCGCGGGGCCGCTGCAGCAGGCCGCTCATCGCCCGATCGACCTTTTGTAAGCGCACCTGCACCTTCCTGTAGCGGATCCCGCGCCCACTCGTCGTTGGCAAACCAGGTGACCTGCGGGCGCCCATCGCCGTCGCGAAAAAGACCGCAGGCGATGAACACGCAATCAATCGCCGTCCAGAGACCAAAAAAAAGCGAAGGTGCAAAACATCAGCAAGCCGGTGCCGATCTTGCCCGCATAAAAGCGGTGCACCGCAAGGCGGCGAATCTGACTTTGGGCGATAGGTGGTTCACGAACCCTTACCCGACTTTAACTCCGCCAATTGTTCTTCGACCTGACGATCGCGCTCGACCTGGTTCAGCTCTCGTTCGACCCGGCGATCCGCATCGAGTTCGCGCTGGACCTCCGCTTCAGCGACGAGCTGTTCCGACTGTTGCTCAAAACGCGCTAAATCGCGCTCATGCCCCCGCACCCGCTGTTCAGCAGCAGCAAAACGGGCAACGGCCTCGACCTCGTCGGCGACACCAGCAGGACTTTCCTGACCGCTTTTTCGCTCCGCGCGATAGCGAGCCACTAGTGTTTCCCGGCGCGCTTTTACCTCTTGTAATTTCCCGCGCAATTCCTCGACCTGTACCCTCAATTGCACCACCGTCTCCGCACTCTCAGCCAGGAGCGGTTCTAAGCGATCATTGGTCTGTGCCAGCCGGGCTTTTTGCGCTAGGACCAATCGCGCATAATCCTCATCCCCAGCCTCTACGGCCCCTTCGGCTTTTGCCTGCCAAACCTGAATCTGTTCGCCATTGCGCTGTACTTCGCGCTCGAGCCGCCGCTGAGTCGCCATCGCCGAGGCCAATGCCGCTACCGCCTTATCTACTTCTTCCTCGACATCGCGCGTTATTTGATCGACCATCTTTACCGGATCCTCAATCCGATTCAATGCCTCGTTGACATTCGACTTCAGAATATTGGCGATGCGATCCATCGTTCCCTTAGCCATGATATATGCTCCCGTGTTGTGTTTTTAGATTTGCTTGTTTCATCCAGATACTATGCAAGCACCGTGCCAGGTCTAAATCAACAATTAAATTGCACTTAAATACTTGTTTATTACACATTTGATAAAATTATCAAAAAAAGTAAATAGGCCGCCGCCGCCAATCTACTGGCGAAGCTCGCCAAAAAAATAAAAAGCGGCCGCCCCACTGGAGGACGACCGCCCTTATCCTTCATACCATTGTTTTAACCTGCCGCGAAAGCGCCGCCGCGGAATTCGTGCAACTGGCGTCTGCGCCTGGCGAAGGGCGACTCAATATCGTATTTGCGGCACAGCCGGCTAAAACTGCGGATCGTAATACCCAAGGCCCGACTGGCGTCCTGGTTGCATTTATAGACTCGGGCCACCCGTTCGATCTGGTCCCTCCCAAACCCCTTTTCCATTGCGACATCCTCCGTTTTGCGGTGAATAATTCCATCTCACCTACAGCAAGAGGTATGCCCAGCTTTTACAAACCACACAATTCCATTATTAACAACAACATAAAATTGATTTGAGAAAAACACACTAAACGCTCATACTGGCGAATCGCGCCAATGGCGGCGGGATCCGCCAACAATCACAACAACTCCCGCCCTTCGATAAATACGCGCATCACCTCTAG
>JABHFS010000114.1 GCA_018672475.1 Gemmatimonadota bacterium
CCGGGCGCAGGAAAATGCGCGGGAGGTGGTGGGGCGGGCATTGGATTTGGGGTGTAATTATATTGATACTGCACCGCTTTATGGGGAGAGCGAGACCTTGCTCGGCGGGGCATTGGCGGGGGAGACGCGGCCTTTTTATTTGGCGACAAAAGTGGGGTTCAAACCCGAGGGCTTTGATTATAGGCGCGATTCGGTTTTGCGGAGTTTAGAGCGCAGCCTTGGACTTCTGGGACGTTCTAAATTGACGGTGGCGCAGATCCACGAGGTGAATCTGGCGGGGTGGGAAAGGATTATGGAGCCGGGGGGGACGCTGGCCGGTTTGCGCGAGGCGCAGAAGCGCGGGCTGTGTGATTTTGTCGGTATAACGAGCCGGGCGCTACCGATTTTGGCCGAGTTGGCGGCGACCGGGGAGTTTGATACGATGCTCTGTTATCACGACTATCACCCCTGTGTGCAGTTGGCGGCCGAGCAGGTATTGCCGGCGGCGGCGAAGAGCGATATGGGGGTGGTGATGGCGACAGTATTGGGCGGCGGTATTTATGTTGAGGACGAGCGGCAGCAAGAAGCGGTGGAGAAGTGGTACAAAGGAGAAGAAGAACAGCGGCGGGTTTGCGCGATTATCGAAAAGATGCGCAAAGAAGATTCAACTTTGCCGCAGAGCGCTTTTCGCTGGGTCTTGGCCGATGAACGAGTCTCGACGGTTTCGAGCGGGGCGGCGGATATCGCGCAATTGCAAGAGGTAGCGCAGGCGGGAGATATGGAGCCTTTGGTAATGGAATTTAACAAATAAAAAAGCACCCTGTCTGAACGGCTCAATCCCTATCAGCGCTCCGACGCGGTCATCAGCCGCGAAGTGAGCGATCTGCAGCGTTAGTACAAGACAAGGTGGATCAAGAAGCGTAGCGTGGGTTATATCCAGCCGTGGTGAATGGTCGTCGGTGAGCCGGAAGTCTGCGTCTGCCAACCGGGGCCGTTGCCGAGCATGACCTCGCGGCCGGTAAGCGAGGATTTTTCGGCGGAAAAAAGGATGTCCATGATATGACGCGCGTATTCTCCGTGTGTCGGCACCTCGATATTTTGTTCGATCGCTTCAGCAAAAGCTTTCCATTCATTATACATCTCGGTCGGTGTGTCTGCAAAGGGCACATCCCGCCATTCTTCGCCCTTGCCCACTTTGACGAATTTCTCGCCGTGCTGGCTAAAGCGCAGTGTGCCATTGGCGCAGATCACCTGGCACTCGAAGGTCGGCGCGCCTTCGGCATAACCGACGGCGATGGCGGTGCCGGCCAGGCCGTTCTTATAGCGGATAAAGGCAGTGGCCGAGTCGTCGGCGGCCTGGTAATGGGCCCTGGTGCCGATCGAGGCCGAGACAGAGACGGCTTGTGAGGCCATAACCCACGAGAGTCGGTCGACGACGTGGATGCCATTGGTTAGCCACATGCCGCCGCCGTGGTAGCGGCTGCGGTATTGCGGGCGTCGCCCGGCGTAGTTCCAGTTTTTTGACATATAGGCTATGGCGGTGATCAGCGGCCCTAATTCGCCCGAGTCGAGGATCTCCTTGGCCTTGACGCTAGTGGGGTAAAAGTGCTGCGAAAGGCCGACCATCAGCTTGACGTCGTTGTTGGCCGCGGCCTCGATCATCGCGTCGCATTGATCTAGGCTGAGCGCCATCGGCTTTTCGACCAATACGTGTTTCCCGGCATTGCAGGCGTCGACAGTCAGTTGGTGGTGCAGTTGGTGTCCGAGCACGACGGCGACGGCGTCAATCTCATCATCTTTTAATAGTTCGTGATGCGTCTGGTAGCCCTTGGGGATATCGTATTTATCCATGTACTCTTGCCGCTTTTCCTCGAAGAGATCGGCGACGGCGACGACCTGCACATTGTCGAGGTGCGCGATCGAGTCGCAGTGGGAACGGGCTATGCCGCCCAGACCGATAATGCCGACTTTTAGCATGATAATCTCCTTGGAATAAAAGCTATCGACGGAGGGATTGCGGTGTATTGCTGTGGCGAATGGTGCGAATAAGCCATCTATAGATACTCCAGCAGCAGGCGTTCGGTATTGTGCCACATCTCATCGCAGACTTGATGGGGGATGCCGGGGTGTAAGACGGCATCGATGCGTTCGGGCCCGTCGCGGTAGTGACTCTGCCGCAGCGCGTCCCTGAAGCGTATGGAGCTGTCTGGGGGCACCTGCTCATCCTCGGCGCCGTTTTGGAATACGATGCGTGGACAGTGCGCGTAGCGGTCGAGGTGGGTTAGCGGGTTGAATTCGTCGTAGCAGGCTTGTGCGTCGGCATCGGCTTCGCCGACGGGTTCGTTGGTGCCTGGTCGCAGCCAATCCGGGGTGGCGACCCAGGGCACCGCCAACGCGATGCGCCGGTCGATGCCGGCGGCGACGACGCTGATATCCCCGCCCATTGATATACCCCCTATGCCGACTTGCTCGTCGACGGAGAATTGCGCAAGCGCCCAGTCAATAATCCGCGGTACTTCGCGCGCGGTTTCTGCGAGGATCGGCCAGAAATACCGACGGATATTGCCACGGACCCGCGCGCGCAACTCATCGACGTCGGCGAGCATGCGTTCGCCGTGTTGCCAGGGGTCGAAGCTGAGCGCGGTGTAGCCGAGCGCGGTGAGGGCTTCGAGTTGTGCGCGGCAGGATTCCTTGCTACCGCTGAAACCGGTGAGCCAGATGACCAGTTTGCCCCGGTCGTCATTGTCCGGTTGCAGATAGATCAGCGGGATACTGTCGACCGATATTTGTTGAATCTCCTGCATGTATTATTCCCCCGTTTTGGCGAAGGGGAAGGTGCCTTCGTAGCCGCGGGGACGCGAGACATGCCAGACGCTCTCGTGCATCGGCGTTAACTGGTAGTGACAGACGATATTGCTGCGTTCCATATCGTCGCGTTCTTTGGCGCCCTGATGCGGGATATGGCTCAAGAATAGGACGCAGTCGCTGGCTTTGGGATAGAGCACGACATGCTCCTGGGCCTCGCACCAGGCCTCGAAGCCCGGGCGGTCCATTGGCTTGGGGTGGAGATGGGGCGGTTCAAGTCGGTGGCCGTTTTTGACGAATTTGAGATGGCCATCGCCGGGGCCGTTGTCCTGAAAGTAATAGGTGGTGTTGATGCCCACGGGGGGGACGGCGAAACGGTGTTGCCGTGCGGCGCGCTGTTCCTCCCAATAGCCGTAGAAGTCCATATGCCATTCTTGCAGGTAGGGGCCGGGGTTGATATGGGCGCGGAAGCTGCGCAGTTGGCATTGTTTGCCCATCATGCCTTCGAGGAAAGGACGCACGTTGGCATGGCCGACCAGGTGGCTGAAGTGTTCGGGCTCGCGGTCTAGCAGCGAGTCGAACCACATATTGCCGACGGCGTTTAGTCCATCTTCCCAGCCTTTCTGGCGAGCGTGCTCGATGCGCTGGCGGGCGGATTCGGTTTCAGCCGATGAAAGAGCGCCCTCGATAAGCAGGAAGCCGTTTTCTTCTAAGGCATCGAGTTGTGTCTCTATTTCGCTTGGCATTTTTTTGGCCTGGTTCCCTAGGTAAAAGAAACTGTGCTCGCATGTATCCGGCGTAGTTGTACCGCATCTGTAATGTGAATATGGCTTGGCAGTCGCGCCCTAAAGTATAGAATAGGGCCCTTGGCTGGGCAAATACAAGACGTAGGTGAGCACGACAGCGAGTAGGTGTTTCATATGGATTATTTCTGTGTGAGGGTGTTGAGGATATGTGATAGGCTTAAGACTGCCGATTACACGCTCGTTGGGCGATGTCCTAAGGGCCGGTCTTTTGTCTGCGCGACCGCCCCCCGCTTCCACCTTGGTCAATAAAGCGCAAAATGATAATTTTCAATGATTTGATACATTTGCATTTATGGGAAAAATTCTCTAAAATCAACTGCTATGCCCGGTAATTTTACCTATCGCTCGCTCGTTTTTGGCGCCCTGATGTCGTTGGCGATCAATATGTTCTTCGCCTATGCCCGGTTGGCGATGGCGACGGCGGGAATGTCCTCCGATTATATCACCGCCGGAGCGGTCTTCCTGTTCTTCGTGCTGGTGGCCTTTATCAACCCGCTGCTCAAGCTGGCGAAGTATTCGTGGGGGTTTAATCGCTCCGAGCTGATCGTCATCTATGCGATGATGATCATCGGTTCAGCGATTCCGACCTGGGGTTTTACCGGCAATCTAATCGCGATGTTGCCCAATATCTACTATTATGCCACACCCGAAAATAATTGGTCCGAACTGCTGCACCCCTATGTTAAAGAATGGATGGTGCCGCAGGATGCAGAGGCGATCAAATACTTTTTCGAGGGGTTGCCCAAAGGCCAGCGCATCCCGTGGGAGCATTGGGCGGTGCCGTTGGCGGCGTGGATCTCTTTTATCCTATCGATCTACCTGATGATGATCACCATTATGTCGATTATTCGTCGTCAGTGGGTCGATTATGATCGCTTGACCTTTCCATTGTTGCAGCTGCCGATCGATATGACCGAAGAGGGCAAGGATGGCTCTATCGTCAGCCCCTTCCTCAAGAATCCGCTGATGTGGATCGGTTTTGCTTTGCCCTTTTTCCTGTTCAGCACCAGCGCGCTCAACCACTATTTCCCCTTCATCCCGGCCGTGCAGTTGCGCAATAGCATCTCGCTGTTCAACAACGCGTTGAACCTGGCGACCAATGTCAACTTCGTGGCGTTGGGATTGGCTTATTTCCTCGCGTTGGATGTCGGTTTGAGCATTTGGCTGTTTCATCTGTTGACCAAGGCCCAGATCACCACCGAAAATATCCTCGGTTATTCGCTGGTCGGGCGGACGGACCTCTTTATGGAAGGTTCGATGTCGGTGTCCTACCAGGGTATGGGTGCGATGCTGGTGTTGGTGCTCTATGGCTTGTGGAACAGTCGGGGGTATTTGCGGCAGGTCTGGCGCAAGGCATTTTATAACGAGGGTGATCTCGATGATTCGCAGGAGATCCTCTCCTATCGTACGGCGATTATCGTCTTGGGGCTGTCGAGTGTCTATGCCACGGGTTGGTTGACCTTATCGGGCGTGCCTTTTTTGATCTCGTTGTTTTTTCTCTTTATCGCCTTCTGCATTTTCTACGGACTAACGCGTATCGTTGCTGAGGGCGGTTTGGGTTTCGCGCGGGCGCAGATGACGGCGCAGCCCTTTGTTATCCATTCAGTGGGCACTGAGGCCATCGGGCCGGCGGGTTTGGTCAGTCTGGGCATGACCTTTAGTTGGGCCGGGGATTTGCGCACCATGATCATGGCTTCGGCGATCAATAGCATGAAGCTGGCCGATGTCGGTCAGGTGCGCGGCCGGCCGATGTTCTGGGCGATTATGTTGTCGATTATAGTGGGCTTGGGCGGTTCGGTGTGGATGGTGGTGTGGATGGGCTATACCTATGGCGCGATCAATCTCGACTGGTGGTTCTATAATAGTTTTGGCGCCATCATACACGGCGACACCGCCTATAAGATCGCCAATCCCAGCCATCCCTGGCGCGATTTCGCCGAGGTGGGGCCGCGTTTTCTCTATGCGGGCGTGGGGGCTGGCATTATGGGGATGCTGATGTATGCGCGACATCATTTTTTGTGGTGGCCGGTGCACTATCTCGGTTTTCCAATTGGTGCGACGCTGACGATCACTTGGTCGTGGTTCAGCATTTTTGTTGGTTGGATCTTAAAGGCGCTAATCATCAAATACGGCGGGGTGACGCTCTACCGGAATTTTAGACCGTTGTTTTTGGGGTTTATTCTTGGACATATCTTCGTCTCGGGTTTTTGGGTGGTTTTCGATTATATTACCGGGGAAACCGGCAACCGGATTCCCATCTTTTAGAGGAGTATCGCAATGCAAGCAGGCGATAGGGAAAAAGTTGGATTGCAGGGTTTGGAAGTGACCCGTTTGGGGTTGGGTGGCACTACCTTCGGCAATCTGTATTCGGCCCTCGATGAGCAGGAGGGTCTCGACGTGATCGATGCGTCGTATATGGCCGGGGTGCGCTATTTCGATACGGCGCCGCTCTATGGTTATGGCATGAGCGAGACGAAGATGGGGCCTGGGCTGGCGCGCTACAACCGCGACGAAATAGCGATCTCGTCGAAGGTCGGCTACGTGCTCAAGGAAAGGCAGGAAGGCGACGACTATGTCGACCTCTTTGTCGACGCGCCGAAGCTGACGAGTTATTTCGACTATTCGCGCGACGCGGTGCTGCGCTCGATCGAAGGCACCCTAAAGCGGCTCAAGACCGACCGCCTCGATATCGTGCTGATCCACGACCCCGACGACGGGAAGAGCATCGAGCCGGGTTGGGTGCCGGGGGACCGGGCGAATTTCGACCAGGTAATGGCCGAAGCCTATCCGGCCTTGGCTGAGCTGCGCGAACAGGGGGTGGTCAAGGCCATCGGTCTGGGTATGAACCAATGGCAGATGCTGGCCGATTTTGCTCGCGCCGGAAACTTCGACGCCTTTTTGCTCGCGGGACGCTATACGCTTTTAGAGCAGGAGTCTTTGCGCGAATTATTGCCGCTGTGCACAGAGAGAGAGGTGCGCATTATTATCGGCGGGCCTTATAATTCGGGCATTCTGGCGACCGGGGCGATTGAGGGAGCGACCTACAATTATGCCGCGGCACCGGAACCTCTACTCGAAAGGGTGCGCGGCATCGAGGCGGTTTGCGCTCGACACGATGTACCGCTACAGGCGGCGGCGCTACAGTTTCCCTTCGGACACAGCGCGGTGGCGACAGTGATTCCCGGGGCGCGGACGGTGGCCGAGGTCGAGGGCAATGTCGGTTTTTTGCAGCATGCGATTTCTGCAGATTTCTGGGCCGAGCTGAAACAGGAAGGATTGATTGATGCGGCCTCGCCGACGCCTTAGTCTTTTGGTGCGCCGGGAAGAACGCGACAAGGCGGTGGTTAATAATAATAGAACGCGTAGACCAATGAAGCGCTGCCGATGCCGACACAGGTCCCTAGGATCAGGCCGATAAAGAAGGGCAGCAGCAGGCGGTAGAGGTGGATGCCGCCGTAGCGCAGTGCGACGAGTTTTACCAGCCAGGCCAAAAAGATCCCAAACCAGTCGATTGCGACGGTATTGGTTAGCGCGATGGCGAGGCCGACAGGGTGCAGGGGCCAGCTGGTAAAGCGGTACTGGGCAAAAGAAAGCAGGCCGGTCAGGGCAGCTCCAATTGTGAGGAAGAACGCCGCCATCGGCTCGGCAGGGTTGGGGTTGTTGATTGAGCTGGCGACCCAGGACCAATGGTATTGCGGTGCCATAACAAAATACCAGGAATAGCCGTGGATCAGCCCGTGGCGATATCCCAACCAGATATAACACACGATAGTGGTGATGAGGCCGACCAGCATCGCGCCGGTAAGGAAGAACACGAGCTTGCGCCCGCTGATATTGAGCCTGGCCGGTTCGCAAACCTTGAAGGCGTGCGCGATCGTGCCCATCAGGAAGAGTTGTAAGTCGGCGGTCCAGACCATGCTTAAGCCCATGGCGCTTAAGCCCTGTGCTCCGAAGGGCGCGGTGCCGAAGATATTTGTCAGGATCGGCGGCACGGAGATGGGCGCGCGCAGGCGGCCGATCCCGGTCTGGGCGAGCAGACGGGCGATGCCGAAGAAAATCAGCAGGGCGAGCAACAGGAAGACGATGCTCCAGATCAGGCCGAGGCCGCTCATATAGAGGAAGCCGCTCATATAGAGGAAGCCGGCCAAGCCGAGCGATGCGGCAAAACGCGGCGAGATTGGGTTGTTGTGCTTTGCGCTCCCCTCTATGATATGTCGCCATTGGCCGCGCAGGAAATCGCGCGACATCCACAACGATATACCGACGATGCACAAGAGCGAGCCGATCTGCTGGTGGGCCAGCAGCACATTAGCCGGGGCGTGGGGTTGGGCAGGCAGAGCGACGGTGATACCCAGCCAATTGAGCAGGGCGCCCTCGGCGGCGATTATCAGATGAAAAAACCAGACGCTGAAGAGCACATTGAGATTGACCAGGTAGCTCAAGCCGACGACTAACAGATCGGTGTTGGTCGTATAACTGAGGCCGAATTGCCGAATTTCGATACGGCCGCTGGGAATGCCGAAATTGTGGATGATCTCGATGTCGAAAATCTGGTCGAGCATATTCGCGGTGGGAAAGATCCAGGCGATAAAAAAACCGCACCACAGTAATTTACTCTTGAGAACGGAGTTTACCGGATTTTCAAGGCTTTGCAAAAGCATATTGGGCACGACGGCCAGCGGATAGACCAGGCGCTCTTGGCGCGACCACTGGTGGTGCACCAGGCTGATCAGCGCGAGACTGACGAAGAAGAAGGCCAGCATAAACAGCCCCCACCACAAAAGCGGACCGGCCCACAACCCCCATGGTATGGGGCTGCCGGCGTCGGCGCCTTCGAAGAGTTGGCGGATGGCTTCGAGATCGCGCGGCGCGGCCCAATTGGGGATATGCGGCCAGAGCAGGTCCGACCAGTTATTCTCGGGGGTCGCGTAGTAGAATACGCCGGCGATAAAGGGGATGAAGTAGCCGCCGAAACCCATTGAGGGTAGTACGACTGCGACCATCAGCGCCGCGTAGACCAGGGCGAAATTGGCGGGTGAGAGGCGTAAGAGCGGATGCAGCAGGCGCAACAACAGGGTGGCGACGGTGAGCCAAAAGATGAAGAAGATAACGCCGATGGTGTTAAAGTGATCGGTTAAGCCGGTATAGTTGCCGTAGAGAACATAGGTCCGAACGCTGGTAAAAGTCATAAAGACCGTAAAGACCATGACCAGGCCGAAGGAGAATACAGTGCCGATTAAGGATGGGGTTTCGCGATGGGACATAGCGTGTTGTTTCTCTTAGGCGCGAAAACGAGTAATTTAGGCTATATGACCACTGAAAGTTATGGCTTATGGCCTCATTAGCAAGCATCTATAACAAAGGGCGCCGACCGCTGTGGATCGTGTTGGCTTTGGCCTTGCTCTTGCGGGTCGCCTATGTGCTCGAGATTGATCAGAGCCCGCTCTTCGTGTATCCCGCCGTCGATTCTGAGACTTATACCCGCCAGGCCGAGGGCTTGGCCGCCGGTAATTGGTTGGGCGTGGGGCAGGGGCCGTTCTGGCAACCGCCGCTCTATCCTTATTTCCTCGGAGCAGTCAAAACCGCTTTTCCACAGGCTTTCTTTCATGTCGCGCGGTTGTTGCAGGCGCTATTGGGGGCGCTGGTTTGCGCGATGGTCTGGTGGGTAGGGCGCTATATGTTCAACCCTGCGGTGGGATTCCTGGCCGGTATTTTCGCAGCGGCGTGCGGTCCGCTGATCTTTTTCGATGGCGAGCTTTTGCCGGCCTCACTGGCGGCTTTTCTCAATATGCTGGCCTTGGTGGTTTTATTGCGTGTCTGGCGCCGGCCGACGGGGTGGGGCTTTCTCGTTGCGGGTCTGGCCTTCGGCGTCGGTGCTTTGGCGGTGCCCACGGTGGTGATGTTCGCGGTGATGGTGCCTATCGATTTAGTGCGCCGTTTTCCGCATCGGCAGGGCTTGCTCTTTGGCGTGATATTCCTATTGGGGCTGGCCATGCCGATCGCGCCGGTCGTAGCCCGCAATCATATCGTCGGCGGCGACCAGGTGTTTATTTCCTACAACATGGGGATCAATTTCTATATCGGAAACAATTCCGATTACGAGCGGACGGTCGCCATACGCCCAGGTTGGGAATGGGATGAGTTGGTGACGCAGCCGGCTCGTGCGGGTATCCGTCGCCCGTCGGCCAAGTCAGCGTATTTCATGGACAAGGCCTGGGACTATATAAGCGCCGAGCCGGTCGAATGGATAGGGTTAATGATGCGCAAGATGGGCTCGTTCTGGCATGGGGATGAGGTCGGGCGCAATCAGCCGATTTATTATTGGCGCAATTATTCGTCTGTTTTGTCGGCGACGCTGTGGAAGGCGGGTATCGCCTTTCCCTTTGGCCTGGCGGCGCCTTTGGCGCTGTGGGGGTTGCTCTTAAGCCTCAGGCGTATCGGGCCAACCCTGCCGATGATGTATGTGGTAAGTTATTGCATGGGGGTCGCGATGTTTTTTGTCTCGGCGCGTTATCGCGTGCCGGTGTTGCCGGTGGTGCTTATTTTTGCGGCCTATGGCGCTTGCGGGCTATATACCTGGGCGGTGGCCGGGCGCTGGCGTTCGGTGGGATTGGGCTGTGCGGTTTGTGTGCTTTTCGCGCTGCCGATCAATCGCGATATAGGTTCGATGGAGATGGACGGAAATGCGGCAATTCACTATAACTTGGGCAACGCCTATGCCAAGCGTGGTGAACGGCAGCAGGCGTTGGCGGAGTTCGCCGCGTCGGTGGAAAAAGATCCACAATATTGGCAGGCGTGGTTGAATCTGGGCAGCGTTAAGGGGACGTTGGGCGATGTGCGGGGGGCTGGAGAGATTTTCTCGCGGCTCTCACGTGAGGCGCCCGATCAGATCGAACCCTGGCTCAACCTCGCGCATGTGCGCATTATGCAGCGCGATCTACGCGGGGCCTTTGCCGCATATGAGGCGGTGCTGGCAATAAACCCGAAATTGCTGCCGGCCTATGTCGAAATGATTTCGCTCTATGGGCAGATGGAAGATCTAGCGCAGGCGGCACAGGTGCTCAAACGCGCGGTGGATAATGTGCCTGAAGAGCGTGTGCGATTGCGGCAATTATACGACAAGATACAGATGCGGGTATTGTCAAAAAAATAATTGCGACAATAAGTAGTACTAGCGAGGATGTGATACGATGAAAGAGGGGCAAGCGATAAAAGAAATCGAAAGTCACGGGGTGGTATTTCGTTTTCGCTATTCGCGTTGGTCCGATGCGCCCGCCTATGTCGATATGTGCAATATTCTGCATCGCGAGCAAGTTATGGCCTATCATGCGGCGACGGATTTTTCACTGGGCATCGAGCGTTTGAGCCGGTTCCTGCTCGGCCTGGAAACCGGTACGTTGGCCCATGTGGTGATTGAGACCGAAGGGCGGATCGTCGGCGAGGGCGCGATACA
Organism: Gemmatimonadota bacterium; assembly: GCA_018672475.1. Lineage (GTDB taxonomy): Bacteria > Latescibacterota > UBA2968 > UBA8231 > UBA8231. The sequence continues at coordinate 11,044 of JABHFS010000114.1, forward strand.
GACAGGCACGGCGCCGATGACCGGCACACTCGGCATCAAGATCATCGGTGCGTGCCGCCGTCGGGGGTTGGGTGAGCAGATGATGTCGATCCTTGAGCAAGAGGCGCGCAAATTGGGTTTGCAGCGGATCTTCCTGGTCGTATGGGGTTTGAACGAAGCGGCTTATCGGCTGTACTTAAAGGTGGGTTATCGCGAAGTCGGGCGCATAACAAAATGGTTTGAGAAAGAGGATGAAGCGGGCAATGTCGTATTGTCGGATCGCGTCGATATGATTAAGGAGATTGCCGGAGCTTAGGGGGTTGTGCAAATGTTTAACCTGTTAGAAAGCCCGTGCAGATTGTGATTTTTGCCCCCATGTCCTTAGGGCCTACAGAACCAAAATGAAAAGTGAACAGGGGATATGACCGAAGAAGAGTTTGCACGCCATGTAGAGTGTATGCGACAGGACGGTTTTGCGATACTGCCGAATATCCTGACTGAGGGGGAGTGCGATGCGGCGCGCGATGCGTTGGAGCGCCTGGAGCCCGATCGCGCTCAGGGTAGTTGCGAATGCCTGTTCAACAAAGACCGCGCCTTCGAGCGAATATATCAGGTACCCGATCTGCTAAAGTTTATCCGTTATTTCCTCGGCGCCGATGCCTTGTTGAGCTCGATGCACGGCTCTATTCTCGCGCCCGGAGTTGGCGGGGGGGCGTTGCATGCTGACGGGGCGATCACTGGGCACAATCGCGACGCTTCGCTCGCACCGGCCGATGCCGGCTCTCGCATCACCAGCCATGTGGTCGCGCTCAATTGCATTGTGTGCATCAGCGAGTTTACGGATCAAAACGGGGCGACGGAACTCGTGCCGGGCAGCCATTTGCACCCGACCTTGGACCGTCCGGCCGATGCTGAGGTCCGCGCGAAGCCCGCGGTCGCGGAGCGAGGCTCAGTGGTTGTCTTTAACGCCAATACTTGGCACGGTCCGTCTAAGAATCGCAGTAACTTGCCGCGCTATGCGGTGCTCAACCCCTGGCGTCGATATTGGACCCGTTGCGAATACGAACTCGCGCGGGTAGTTGCCCCAGAGGTCTTGGCGCGGGCCGGAGCAGAGGGGCAGGTCATTTTCGGTATAGGCGCCTTGCCGCCCTATCTAGAAATCTGGCAGTGGGATCGAAACTCCGGGCGGCCAAAGGAAGAAGCGGCGCATTTGCAACGAGATTGAAGCGGTTCGTGCGATATTCGTGCACTGCGTCTTGTTGTGGGGGATAGATCGAGGTGTTGACCGGTAAAACCTGTGGAACAGGGAAATTTTTTTAGGAGTGGTATCTTGGACGGAAAGAGTCGAGCTAATATAACGATCGGGATAAGCGTGAAGATCGTGCAGAAGCAGGACCAGCGTACGGGGCAGTTGACCGAAGGAGTGGTCAGTGCAATTCTCACCAAATCATCGAATCATCCGCACGGGATCAAGGTGCGTTTAGAAACGGGTGAAGTGGGGCGAGTGCAGCAGGTTGTAGCAACCTAAACCGGAGAATGCGAAGTGCCTTTTATTAATGTAAAAATGCTTTCGGGGCGCTCGACCGAGCAAAAGCGCGCGCTTGTCGAGGCGTTGACGGCTGCGATGGTCGATACGTGCGGGGCCGATAAAGACGGGACGACGGTGGTTATCGAAGAATACGAGCGCGCGCACTGGGCTAAGGGCGGCGTGCTGATTTCTGACCGGTGATGGCGGACCGATGCGCGGTGCTCGTCACCGGTTAGCGGGGTTATTCGGCGGTATATTGCGGCAGGTGCTCGAGTTTGAACCAGAGCACCTGCCGGCCTTTCCCCGCGATGAACAAAGGCCGTCGGTCTGTTTAGGCGATCGCTGCTGCTTGCGGACCGGGCGCAACTAACTAGTGAGAATGGCTTCGTCGCCGCCGGTGCTGAGCCCATTGCGCACGTTTTCTCCCGTCAGCGAAGCGAGTAAATCGATTAAGTGCTGGTCGTCTCGGCCGAGCACCGTCATACTATCCCTATTTAAGCTCGTGCTGGTTTAGGCTAAGAAGGTAATCGCGCCGGAGTCTTCGCGTCCCTGCCAGACGGCGCCGGAGGGATAGGTGTGGTCTGCGACGAAATCGGGGCGCATCTCCAGGTTCCAGCCGGGTTGCATTGGTGTTATATAACAACCGTCAGCGACACCGATCGGGTCGTTGAACACGCCGTCCTGAAGAAAGTTCAAATATTCGACGACCTGGCCGTCGGAATGCGCGGAAACGGCGATCTGGTCCCATAGCGCATAGTGGGAGATCATATTGCACAGACCAATGCCGCCGCCGTGCGGGCAGACCAAGGTCTGGTATTTGGCGGCCATCAGGATCACCGCGAGCACATCGTTGACACCGCCTAGGCGGGTGGCGTCGATTTGGCAGAATTTAATGGCTTGGCTCTGCAACAGTTGCTTGAAAATTACCGGCGAGGGCACCTGCTCGCCGCAGGCGACACCGATGCCGTAAGGTGCGAGGGCTTCGGCGATTTTGCGATAGCCGAAGACATCGTCGCGGGCAGTCGGCTCTTCGATCCAGTGCGGTCTGAATTCGGCGAGTTGTTTCATATAGGCAATGGCTTCGTCGACACCCCAGATCTGATTGGCGTCGAGCATCATTAGCGCGTCATCACCGATGGTTTTGCGGACAAAGCGCAGGCGTTCTCGGTCGTGTTGCAAATCCTGGCCGACTTTCATCTTAAAACAGTCGAAACCGAAGGTTTTCATTTCGTTGATGGTATCGGCGATCTGTTGGTCCGTCAGCCCCAACCAACCGGCGGTGGAGTAGGCTTTGGGGCCGCGCTCGCTAAAATGAGCTTGGCGGTCGGCGCGCCCGTCCTGCCCCTTTTGTAGGATCTCCAGTGCCTCTTGCGGTGTGAGCACGTCGCGCAAGTAGCGCCAATCGATGCTCTGCACGATTTTTTCTGGTGCGAGGTCGACTAATAGCTGCCATAGCGGCTTGCCCTCTTTTTTTGCCCACAGATCCCACATCGCGTTGATAATCGAGCCGATCGCCATGCGCGCGACCCCGTCGGCGAGCCAGCGCAATTGGTGGTGGTCTATAAGCAATTTGTAAAAGGCTCCGGGATCGGCGGCGAAATCCTCGAGGTCTTGCCCCTTGGTCAACTGCGCCAGGTCCTTGACCCCGTAGGCGATCCAATCGTTGCCGGCGCCGGCGGTAAAGTTTACCGAGGTACCGACGAAGCCATCGTCGGTGGTGAGCGTGGTCAAAATGCTCGAATAATTAGGTTTTTTGTGGAAGGGGTCTGACCCGAGCAAGGTGTCGGAGGTGGGGACCCGGAGATCGACGACGTCAATGTTTACAATGCGGCTCATGTATGGGTTCCTTTGTCGTTACATTTGTATGCCGCCGGCGACCAGTAGGGCGACGCCGGTGGTATAATCGGATTCGGCCGAGGCCAAAAAAGCCACGGTGCGGGCAACGTCTTCCGGCTCGGCGACGCGGCCGAGGGGGGTCTGCTCCGCGAGGGAGCCGACCATGGTCTGTGTGGCGTCCTGTGTCGGAGCGTCCTGTTCGTTGAGCGCGGCAGCGATATAACCGGTGCGTTCGGTGAGCGTGGTGCCTGGACAGACGGCGTTGACATTGATCTTGTGTTCGGCGAGCTCGTGCGCGAGCGATTGCGTAAAACCGATGACCGCGAATTTCGAGGCGCAATAGGCGGCGAAACGCGGCATGCCCAGACGACCGGCGGTGGAGGATATATTAACGATTTTGCCGCCACCGCCGCGCTCAATCATATGTCGGGCGACGGCCTGCGCGCACAAGAAAGTGCCTTTGGCGTTGACATTTTGCACTTGGTCCCAGGCCGCTTCGCTCAGCTCGACGACGGGTACGCGGTCGGGCCCGGGGCGCGAACCGGCGTTGTTGACCAAGATGTCGATGTGGCCGAAGCGTTCGATGGCCTGTTGTATCATATTAGAGACTTGGTCTGCGTTAGAGACATCGGCGGCGACGGCGAAGGCCTGTTGGCCGGAGGCTTCAATTTCTTCGACGAGCGCGGGCAGGCCACCCCAGCCCGATTCGGTATAGGGCCGCGTGTGTAAGTCATTGACTACGAGGTCGCAGCCTTCTTTGGCGAGGCGTTGGCAAATGGCCCGGCCAATGCCCTGTTCGCCACCTGCGCCGGTGACGAGGGCTACTTTACCGTTTAGGTTGTACATGATTTCTCCTGCTTGTCGGGTCGGCGGGTAAAGGTAGGTAAAATGTGCAATCGTCGCAGCCCCCGAACATTGACAAGGCCGGTGGTTATCCTTACCCATATGCGGCGCAATTGCGAACATTATCACAGTTAGAACCAGAAGGAGAATGAGATGGATAAGGTGCGGATCGGGATCATTGGTCTTGGCGGGATGGGCAGCAATCACGCCGGGTATATTTATAGGGGGGAGATCCCGGGAGCCGAAATCGCGGCCGTCGCCGATGCGGATCCTGCTCGACTCGAGGGCGCGAAGGAGAAATTCGGTGAGGGTGTGCAGGTTTTCGAGGGGGCCGACGCG
>JABHFS010000115.1 GCA_018672475.1 Gemmatimonadota bacterium
CATCTTCTTCGCTCAGCAAATCCCCTAAGTCGACATCGTCCCCTTCAACCTCCTCTGCCTCATCTTCTTCGCTCAGCAAATCCCCTAAGTCGACATCGTCCCCTTCAACCTCCTCTGCCACAACCAGTAATTCTTCTTCATCTTCTACTGCAGCGTCCGTGTCAGCCGAGAGAAAAGCCTTAATCTCTTCATTGCTTGCATCTTCCGCTTCGCTGCTCGATTCTTCAACAAATAAAGCATCGATATCACCTTGACCAACGGTTTCGAGCGCTTCGCGCTCGGCTTCCGTCAAATCTTCCTCCTCAATCTCTTCATCCTCTATACTTTCTTCTTCAAACAACTCAGGGTCGAAATCCTCTTCAAAATCCAGGTCCGTTTCGATCTCACGTTGCAATAAGGTTTGAGCAAAAACCTCAAAACCCTCCTGAACTTTCTCCCCCGTAGATATTGCCTTGGCATTTTTTCGCATGAATTCTATTACGTGCTCGACTCCGGGAAACGCATCATCAAAAACCATCAAATAAGCTTTTGTTTTTTCGTCCTGGATTTCGCCTTTAATATGGTCAAACCACAAATTCTTAAATAGCTTGGTTAACGATTCAAGAGCATCAAGACGCGCAACGACATCGCGCAAATCATCCGTGTTCATAATTGCTGCCTCTGGGTAAAATGAAGAATATAGCTCTGTCTCCTTGGTTACCAACCTCTCCACTCAGAAGTAAGCAAGAAGCGTGCCTTAATCCTATTTGCATGGGCCCATGACTTAAATTAAGCAGCCCCCCCATTATCCTGACCTCGGGAATATTGACGCAACAATATGGTGTAGTAGTACGACAATCTCAGCTCAAGGGTAAATTTGTAATTTCTTTCCCCAATATGACATATTTTTCCTAAAACCATGATGCCCTTTAGTTTAAGCTATATTGATAATATAACCTATGCCTTGAGCAGACCAAGTAATTCTATAGGTGACTCAATCCAAGGTATTGGATCTGTATTTCCTTATTTCCTTTGCACAAATCGCATGATGAATTGTACTAATAAGATACAAGCGATTGTCTCAGGAATGACATACGTTGCATTATAACTCAACGAATACAGCCAAACCGGTTGCCCTTCAGGGGCGTACTCGGCAAAGAAAACCCAACCCGATATAAAATGTGCCGCCAACCGCAATACATTACCCAAAACAATTCCGCAAGCTATCCGGATTCGCAATACCCTATCTTTACCCGGTCTTTCGATCACGCTCCCGGCAAAACCAAGCAAGCCGAAAGCTAGTGGATAATCTACGATGACTTGAATGGGGTGGAAAACATAGGGATTTAATATGAAAGCGACGGTACCATAAAGTCCCCCCGCCAATGTGCCCAGTTTTACGCCATGCCGCATCGCCAAAATCAGAATAGGCAATATACTAAGGTTTATTGACCCTCCGTAGGGCAATTGTACTAGCTTCGTTACAAATCCAAGAAAAACGGCTAGTGATATGCCGATTGAAATTTCTGCTGTTGTTCGAATTGGGATTGCAGGCTGGGGCAATATATTTATCCTAAGCTATTATTTAATAAAGATTTTAAGCATAGTAATAGCTATGATTTAGCAGTAAATATAAATGAGAGGACACTACATCGGAGATTCGAGCGTTTAAAATATACGAGCCATTCCGGTCTTGGTTCGTATCCCTCGCTTATGGCCAGGAGCCTTAAGTCTTATAGCCGTAATATATTATACTACAAGGCTTTGCATGAATCAATTAAGCCTCTGTACTACAATAAAACCCTGTGCGACTTCGATAATTCCACTTAATTGTCCCATTTCGAGTTCCATTACGGCTTGTTCGAAAATTGGATTTAAGTCCCCTGGCGCAAAAAACCCCAAGTCACCCCCTTCTTTTGCATTGGGTGCAATAGATATTTGTTGCGCCACATCGAAAAAATCAGCTCCATTATTCAATTGATCGATCGCTCTTTGTGCAACATCCTTACTGCCTACCAGTATATACCTTGCCCGCATCTTACCTGCAATAAGCGCTTCAACAGCGTCAATATTTGCTGCGATAGCTTGAGTCACAAAGGGATCTTGCGTCCGCTCCTTAGCCATATTGTAGAATTTAAGCGCCTGCTGGTAGCGTTGAGCATTGGCATGCAGGAAGGCGATATTATTAAAAGCCTCTACATCTTGGGGTAGCAACTCACTCATTCGCAAGTAGTTTTCAATCGCCTTATCTACTGAATCCTGCTGTGAATAGTAAAAACCATACAGGCGATAGGCTTCGGGGTTTTTATCGTTTAACGCCAAGGCCCGGTCAAGTTGTTCACGCGCCCTTTCACCCTGGCCTTTCTGCATATAGAGAAAGGCTAGAGAGCTATAGATACTAGATGAGGAGGGCGCAAGGATTCTAGCTTGTTCGACATAAAATATCGCGGAATCAATTTTTCCCGTGGCTAAATGGGCCTCTCCCAGAGCAGAATATACCGGCAATTGCTTCGGGTCTTCAGCCAGAGATGCTTGCAGGGATTTTGCCGCTTTAACATAGGCCTCATTTTGCATGTAGAGACCTGCGAGCCGATTGAGAAAAAGCGCGCTTCCCGCACCGACTTTTAGCGCCTTTTCATATTCGAGTAGAGCCTGCTGGTTTTGCCCCTTGGCAAGCAGAGAATCCCCCCGTTGAACAAGCCCTATGATATCCTGAGCCCAAAGTGGTCCAGATACCACCATGAAGGCAAGTAAAAGCACTAAAAAATGCATATCTCTGTTCCGGTGATAATTTTCTTTTTTTAAAGGCACGAACTAACGCAATTGGCGCATGACTTCCTCGGTGATTCTTTCCACGAGGTCACCGCCGTCTCCACTGGGAGCTCCTGACTGTCGCTCACACACCGGTCGGTCGCCAATGCCAAATCGATCCCTGAGCGCGACTAGATCATCGACATCCTTATCAGCAAGGGTGCCTACCGAACCCAATTGATGCGCAACCAGAGCAATTTTAGCGAAGTGCTCGACGGTTTCCATTTTAAAATGCGCATCCATTACGTGCTGCCCTAAAGTTACAACACCGTGGTTCGCCATTAATACCGCATCGTATTGCCTCAGCAAAGGTTTCATCGGCTCGACAATATCCGGCCCCCCAGGGGTACCATAAGCCGCTAAGGGTATCCCACCAAGACTGACGATCACCTCGGGCAAGACGCATTGTGTAAGCTCTATCCCAGCTACGGCAAACCCCGTCGCCGTCGGAGGATGCGCATGCACCACAGAGTTGACATCCGAGCGCAACTTATAGATTTCAAGGTGCATGCGGATTTCTGATGAAATCTTCATCGATCCGGCAATCTGTTCGCCGTCCATATCGCAAACGGCCAACATATCCTCGCTGAGATATCCCTTGCTGACCCCGGTGGGCGTGCATAATACCCGATCGGCTTCCATACGGACACTTATATTGCCGTCATTTGCGGCTACATAACCGCGTTGATAGACCCTGCGACCAACCTCGCAGATTTCCTTTCTTAATGCATACGCCGAATTCATAGTGCCACCTTTCTGATCATCTCATTATTATTATCCGCCATAGCCCTGCGCACAATAATCCACGCACCGCCGAACGCAGCAGGTAAACACACGTTAAATGCAAAGAGCAATGTACTCGCGATAAAAGCGCTTTCAGCTTCTAAGTCGAGTGCGTTAAAAACAAAAACAGCCGCCGCTTCGCGTACCCCCAGATCCATGAAAGCAATAGGTAACAAAGCTTTCAGAGCAAAGACTACGGGTATCGCCAATATCACGACCAGATGTGCGCTGTCGCTGCCGCGAACCAACCAATAGAACTGCGACATAAACAGCAGGTTAAACAATACAGACCACCCTATGACGCCCCCCCAACTCGACACCTGACTCACCACTTTTCCCCCCTCACCCCACCGTTTCCATCCCCAGCGAATTCCAATGCCGAAGAGTATTAATGCCAACAACAAACCAATCCGATATTGCGGCCACAATGCCAAAGCACCGAACAATCCCAAGCCAATGGTAATTATGACAGAACTCAACTTATCAACCGCCGCCAAAACCGTTAGACTCGCCCGATCTCGAGCAAGGAAAACTCCCCGCCCAATCTCGCCTAGACGGCCTGGAGTTATAAAACCTAAAGCAGCCCCCCCGAGCAAAGAATAGAGACCATCCGTCCAATTTAATTCGGGGCTAATACTACGTGCCAGCTGTTGCCATTTGACCCATTGAACGAGAATACCCAGTAGAGCAAATGAGCCGCAGATAACCAACTCGCGTCCTCTAACCTGAGCGGCCGCCTTCCATAGCGAAGCCGGTTCAAGAAACCATACTGTAAGAGCAAAAACGGCTCCGGCCACAGCGATTTTGAGGACCGTCACCATGGGCAACCGTACAAGCTCACGCGGTCGCAGACCGCTGGAGGGGCAATGCTTTGCACAAACTGTCGTGAGGCCTTGGAATTACGCTAACAGCTATTATTTCACCGATCTTAGCCGCTGCAGTAACGCCAGCCTCGGTCGCCGCCTTAACGGCAGCGACATCTCCCTTAACAATGATGGTGACGAGCCCACCGCCGACTTGTTGCCAGCCCACCACTTCGACATTAGCAGCTTTGACCATGGCGTCTCCTGCTTCGACCATAGCTACCCAACCGCGTGTTTCGATCATCCCCAAGGCTTGTCCCATTATGTCCATTCTCTGCTTTTAATTGCAGAAGATAGGCGGCACCATACCCGCCGTCAAGCGACACTATCCCATGTGTTTATATTGTCTTATACGCTTGACAAGGCCATCTCATTTAATCTATTTAGCATAGCGATTCACCCCACCCCCAATAGGCCGAATGAAAGGTCTTGCCATGACGCGTTTGCACGTTATAGCACTGCTTGCATCCACGATAGTCACCCTCGCGCATCCCGTCCTTGCCGAACCCTATATCGCTTTTCGCGAGGGCTTAAAATGCAGCACCTGCCATGTCAACCAAACCGGCGGTGGCATGCGCACCGAATACGGATCTTATTATCCGCAAACCGACATGCAACCGCTATTGGGCAATTTGAGCGACGCATCAGCCGATTTCAGCAATCAAGTAGGAGATAGTTTTTTCTTGGGCGCGGATTTTATGGCGGTTGAAGAACGCTCTTTCGCCGTCGACGAAGTCAAGGACGGACAAAGCTATGCGCAAGATGCCCAGCATACTTTTGATATTCGCAGGGGCAATATCTACCTAGAAGCCCGCCTCGCCCCAGAGAGATTGAGTTTGTACATCGACGAAACGGTGAGCCCGTCCGGTGCGAGCAGCCGCGAAGCCTTTGTCTTGTTAAAGGGGTTGCCTAAGTCCAGTTATTTAAAAGTCGGTCGCATGTTACTGCCCTACGGTATCCGCCTATGGGATAACGACGCGTTTATTCGACAAGTTACGGGGTTTAATTTCGACAATCAGGACATGGGCGCCGAGATCGGTTTTGAACCGGGTATGGCCTCTTTTAGCCTCGCTTTGAGCAATGGCACCCAGGGGGCACGGGACGACAATTCGGCAAAACAGGTATCATCAGTCGGTTCGATTTATTTCAAATATTTGTTAATCGGTGGTTCGTTTTCAATCAATGAAACCCGGGGCATAGACCGCACACTCTTCGGCCCCTTCGCCAGTTTGCGCCTCGGCCCACTTACCATCACCGGTGAAGCCGACTGGCTAAGTGAATCCGGCAATCGCAATCAAGACCAATTTATAGCTTATGGCAGTATCAATTATTGGATGCGGCAAAGCGTCAATTTCCGTGTGGCTTTTGACTTTCTCGACCCCTACGACACCGTCGAAGAAGATGAACGCAGTCGCGTATCCATCGGTTTGGATGGCTTCCTAACCCCCAACCTCACCGCGAGCGCCTTTTACAAATTAAAGAAGAGTATCCCGCAAGACAGCAAAGGTAACGCCGACGCTTTAACATTGGCCTTACATGCTTTTTTCTAATATTTTACTCCAAAAAACGGTCGAATAAAAATAGCCGGATTATCACTCTCTATTGGAGAAATGATCCGGTTATTTTCAATTCTGATGTTGATTTTATTTTTGGCTATTGACTATGTTTACATATTTATCATTATGCGTCAGATTCTTCTTTTATTAAAGAAGGGGCAACCACAATTGTTTTCTCCCGTCGCAATAATGCCTGTCCGGGGGCACCTCCCCTAGGTTTGGTCACGTGCTTTACTAATGTATATACAACAGAGACCTTCTTGGCCGTTTTGCCCTTGCTCCAGAAAGCTGCCAAACCAGCGGCTTCTTCTAAGGTCTGTTTGTCCGGTTCTTCCTTGCGCCCCTCACGCCGCAAAACGACATGAGAGCCCGGATAACCGTGCGCGTGAAACCATATATCATTTTGTGCGGACATCTTGTGGCTGAGTATATCATTTTCCTTATTGTTGCGGCCTGACCAAACCGACCAACCGGTAGAAGTCTGATAGCGCCGAGGATGGGCGCTTGGCCCCTCTTTGACCTTCTTTTCACTGCGTTTCACCTTATCCTCCAACCAATTGCGCAATGCGTCATCATCTTGCCAGGCCCCCTCTTCAACCGCAATAAGCCATTGTTCCCATTTATCGCATTGATTTGCAAGTTCGCGCAAACGAGGCGGCACGACCTGACGGCGGCGGCGGTACTTTTTAACCGCCTTCAAATACCGAGCCGCGTTTTCAGCAGGGCTGCGATTCGGATCTAGTTTAATGTTTAATGTTGCACGTCCATCAGGGTCAAAAACATCAACGAGTTTCACCTGCGAAATACCAGCCGACAACCCGGTGATATTGGCCAATAAAGTATTGCCCATTTTCTCGCAGTCATCTGCATTTTCAGCTTCTGTCAACTCTTTCTGCATCGCCCCTAAACGACGGCGACCTTTTTTCAACGCTTGCTGTAACCGGCTTTTGACTTGTTGAACTTTTCTCTGGTTTTTTCGCTTTTCTCGTTCGGCTTCATACGCTGACCATATCGCCTGGCTAACCTCAGCCACCATGCGAGACTCCCCTTGCAACCTACGTGGCTCAAACGCAGAATAACACGTTTCTCCCTGCTCCTCCCATAGGTAGGCCTGAGCAATTGGCGCGGCGCGATAAGCATCAACAGCGATCGCCCACATCGCCATGTCTGGTTGCTCCCCACCTACAACATTCGCCCGATACGACAATTCACGAGCAATATTAGCATCTGCGCCACACAACCAGCGCCGAGCGATTTTCCCTAGCTCGCCCCCCTGCAACACTTGCTCACTCCAGGCGCTTTGCGGATCAATACCGGGCAATAATCTTCCCGCCGGTTCAGGCTCGTTATAGATCGCACCAATGCTCGATGGCCTTTTTGCTCCGCTCCAGTGACCGAGGATTTCGCGGCTCTCTTCACGAATTAGGGAAAATTGTATTTTGTTGGGGATTAACTGGCAGATTAAAACGCCGAAACTAGCCCGGTCCTGCCTATCGCGACGCTCGAGTCGAATACGAATAATCCGCTCCTTGCGATCTGCTGAGACTTCGACAATACGAGCCTTTACTAGGTACTTTTCAGGACCTGACCCAGCAGACCAATTCCCCGGCCACGGCCCAGGACGCAAACACATAACGCCTTCGCGGCCACCCACCGCAAAAAACCACCGATCTGCTCCCGCACCAGAAAACGCGAGTTCGTTGTTGCGGGCATAGGCTCGATCGATCACAGCGCCCGATAATCGGCAACGCAACTCGCAGGCTAATGCCTGAATCGTAAAATAGTCAAATGCCATAAATAAGTGACCTAGGTGCGGTTTGAACCCCGATAAAAAGCTATTCGCCTATTTTCCGATGAGTATTAGACTGGCGTTCAACTTAGCAACATTCACACGATATTCCTCTTGTCGTTGCCGCTCTCGCTCAACGACCTCAGCCGGCGCTTTACCCGTAAATTTCTCATTAGATAGCTTTGCATCCAACCCCTTAAGCAAACCGGTAAATTTCTGAATTTCCTTTTCGAGTCGCTTCCTTTCTGCGTCTAAATCGATCAAACCTTCGAGCGGGACATAAATCTCCGCATCAGCCGTTACCGCACTTCCAGATGCTGCAGGCTGGGTGATGGCCTGGCCAATTTCCAGAGTTTCCGCACGGCACAAAAGCATCAGATAAGGTTTCACTTGCTGTAGCGCTTCCTCGATTTCCGGCGAGGAAGCCGAGATCTTAACCTGGATCTTTTTGGCCGGGGGCACATTCATTTCACCACGAATCACCCTAACCGCTGTAACAATCTCCTGCAATCGCTCCATTTCCACTTCGGCATCCGCATCCAATAGCGCAGCATCAAAAATAGGCCATTGTGCAACCATAACACTTTCTTTCGCCCCTTCCTGCGGCAGAGCCTGCCAGAGCGTTTCGGTAATAAATGGCATAATCGGATGCAATAGGCGCAGCGCATGCTCCAAGACCCGCACCAAGTTGTCTTGTGCGATATTCCGCGCCTCGCCATCTCCACCTTGCAAGCGAACTTTGGCTAACTCGAGGTACCAATCGCAATAATCTCGCCATACGAAATCGTACACCACCCGAGTCACATCGCTAAAGCGATAGTGTTCTAAGTGTTCGGTCACATCGCGCACCGTCGCCTGCAAGCGACTCCAAATCCAACGATCAGCCCATTGTTCCGAAGCGCAAACACCTGGTTGATAGCCCTCGACATTCATCAGGACAAAACGCGTGGCATTCCAAAGTTTGTTGCCAAAATTGCGCCCAGCTTCCGCGCTGGTCGATGATTGCACTTTATTATCGGCGATCTCGGCGTCAAAACGCACATCCTGCATGGCACCGGCTTGTGCCAATAAACTGTAACGCGTCGCATCGGCCCCGTAGAGATCAACCAAATCAAGCGGATTGAGCCCCGTGCCCAAGCTCTTGCTCATCCGCCGACCGTCTTTGGTCAGAATTGTCGGATGCACCAATACCGTTTTAAAGGGTATTTGCTCGCGGCATTCGAGCGAGACCATCGCCATGCGCAAAACCCATAAATAAAGTATATCACGGGCAGTAATCATCAGGTCCGTGGGATAAAAATAATCGAGATCCGCCGATTCGCGTGGCCACCCCAGTGTCGCAAAAGGCCATAGTGCCGAAGAAAACCAGGTATCGAGGACATCTGGGTCCTGCACCCAATCCTCTCCTCCGCAATCTTCGCAGCGCGTCGGTTTCTCGACACTGACGAAGGGTTTCGCGCCATCGGCCACCGATACCCTGAAACTGCCCTGCCGCAGCGCTTCTTCTCTTTCCAGATCCCCCATGGGCACTAAACCATCGGCACTGCATTGCATACAATACCAGGCGGGAATGCGATGGCCCCACCATATCTGCCTCGAAAGAGCCCAATCGCGGATATTGTCTAACCAATCGATGGCGTATTGGCGAAAACGATCGGGCACATAGTTGATTTGTTTTTCTTCGAGTGCCGGTTTCGTTTTCTGCGCCAGTTCCTTCATATTCATAAACCACTGTTCCATCGGCAGTGGTTCAATGACCGCTCCGCATTTATCGTGGTGCGGAACCGCGTGCTCATGGTCCTCTATCTTTACCAGCAAATTGGCTTCTTCCAAGGCTTCGACAATAGCCTTGCGACATGCATAGCGGTCAAGTCCAGCAAAACGCCCCGCCGCCGCCGTCATGATCGCGTCGAAACCGATTACCTGAATTTGCTTGAGTTGATGTCGCTGACCGATTTCATAGTCGTTTGGATCGTGGGCTGGCGTCACCTTGACCGCCCCACTGCCCATTTCAGGGTCGGCATACTCATCGGCGACAATGGGGATTGCCCGGTCCATCAGGGGCAATTCGACTTGCTGGCCAATCGCGTCGGCCCATCGTGTGTCACTCGGATGCACGGCTACCGCCGTATCACCGAGCATAGTTTCGGGACGTGTGGTCGCGACGATCACATCGGGGCCACCATCTTTGCCCGGGTAGCGAATATGCCACAAATGCCCCGCCAACTCGCGCTCTTCGGTTTCGAGATCGGAGATTACCGTCCGGCACTGCGGACACCAGTTGATCATCCGAGTCCCGCGATATATCCAACCTTGTGCCTGAAAGCGCTCAAATGCCTGCAAAACAGCTTCGACATAGCCCTCGTCGAGGGTGAAACGCTCGCGGCGCCAGTCATAACTCGCGCCGAGTTTCCGCAACTGACTATAGATGGCATCGCCATATTTGCCCTTCCATTGCCAGATCAATTCGAGCATGGCCTCTCGGCCAATATCGTAGCGATTTTTCCCCTCAGTTTCCTGTAATTGCTGTTCGACCTTCATCTGGGTTGCAATCCCCGCGTGGTCTGTGCCCGGTAAACAAAGCGTTTCATAACCCTGCATCCGTTTCCAGCGCACCATTAGATCGTGTATTGCGTGTTGCATCGCATGTCCCATATGCAATTCACCGGTCACATTTGGGGGGGGAATCGTTATACAATAGGCGGGTTTGTCCTTATCAAAATCAGCGTTGAAAAAGCCGTTTTCCTCCCAAATCCCATACCATTTATCCTCAATCGCTGCGGGATCATAGGTTTTTGCCAATTCTTCAGTCATGCGTTTTTTCCGCCATTCGTTATAAACTATATTTACGTAACTATGTGGAATTAATCTGGGTTAAATATAACTTCTCCCCAAGCCCTTGACAATCCTATAGCATTATATGGCCCTGATATTGCTGATATCATCTTCGCTATCATTCAACTCGGAGGATTTTTCACATGTTGAGAGTCATGAATACCGGCCTTTCAAGCGCAGCTTCTCTCTTTTCAGTGCTTTTTGCCCTGTCTACACTTGCCTTATCTTTTTGCGCTCTGCCCGTACTGGTGCTCGCCTTATTCTGGTTGGGTTGATTTTTAGGAAAATCCCGCCTCCTTAGTGGTATTTTCTGCCGCTATTTCCTTTCTGCCTATTTATATATAAGCCTCCTTGCTTTATCTTTAGACCTGCGCATATCATCCCCCTCTTTATAAATAAATGCACTATGGGAAACTGGTCTAAACTACTTACCGAACAAAGAAATCCGGCGAGCGAAAACCTCGATGAGATTTCGACCCTCGAAATGTTGGCCATAATAAATCGGGAAGATGCTCTAGTCCCGAAGGCCGTTGCCCAACAACTCGCCCCGATAGCGCAAGCGATAGACCTCATTTCTCAGCAGATCGCCAAGGGAGGTCGACTCTTTTATCTTGGCGCGGGCACCAGCGGTCGCCTTGGGGTACTCGACGCTTCCGAGTGCCCCCCCACCTTTAGCGTCTCCCCAGAGATTATCCAGGGTTTGATCGCCGGCGGTTCCAGCGCGGTCTTCAAAGCGGTTGAAGGGGCGGAAGACAACATCGATGGCGCGCAAAGCGACCTATCTCAACGAAGCTTAACGGCTGATGATGTAGTAATGGGGATTGCCGCCAGCGGCGTTACCCCCTACGTCCTCGGCGGCCTCGCATTCGCTAAAGGAATCGGTTGCTCGACTATTTTCTTTACCTGCAGCCCCACCGCCAGCCATTTAGTCGAAGCCGATATCAAGATTATTCCCGAAGTCGGCCCCGAGGTGATCACCGGTTCGACCCGCTTAAAAGCCGGTACCGCTACAAAGCTGGTGCTAAATATGATCAGCAGTGGGACGATGGTGAAACTGGGGAAAACCTATGGCAATCTCATGGTCGACTTGCAACCGACCAATGCCAAATTACGCGACCGCAGCGAACGAATCTTTGCCGATTTGACCGACCATACGGCCGAGAGCGCCGCTGAATGCTTAAATAGTGCGGATGGCCACCTCAAATGGGCCCTGGTCATGGAACTATGCCAAGTGGACCTCAAGCAAGCCCAAGCGCTACTAGAAGAGCATGCAGGCATTGTGAAGCATGCCATTAGAGCCTGGAGCAAAACATCAAGATGATCCGATCCGCATTGGGAGATAAAAGCCTACAGGTCTCGCGACTTGGCTTGGGCACCGTGCAACTGGGCATGGCCTATGGCTACGATAAGCAACCCCCGCCCCCCGAAGACGAGGCAATTCGCATTATTCGGCAAGCCCTTGATATGGGCATTAACTTCATCGATACCGCTCCAGCTTATGGCCATAGCGAGTATCTCGTCGGCAAAGCCTGTAAAGACCTAGCGGAACGGCCCGTTATCGCGACCAAAATCTCCATACGAGATCCGGGAAGCGGGTGTTTCTTATCTGGCCAGGCCCTTCGCGACTCCATAGAACAGTCGCTCAGCTCAAGCTTGCGGCAACTCAAGCTTGACGCGCTCGACCTAGTGCAAATACACAGCCTTGCAACCCGCTTCATCACCAGTGAACTGTTAGATATGCTCGCCGATTATAGAAAACGTGGGTTAGTGCGTTTCTGGGGCGCGACGACTTATGGCGAAGAAGCTCCTCTTGAGGCGCTCGAATACCCCGAATATTTTACTTCCGTGCAAATACCCTACAATGCCCTTGACCGTCAGATGGAATCTCGCGTGTTGCCCCGTGCAAAGGCTCAATCTATCGGCGTAGTCTTTCGTTCGGTCTTCCTACAGGGGGTACTTTCACACCGTCTTGGGAGGCTTCCCAAGCACCTTATCGACCTGCAAGAACTCGCAGCCCCGGTCGCACGCTTGGCCGATGTTGCCGGAATCGGTCTCGGGGAGTTGGCCCTGCGCTTTGCGGCCTTTTCCCCATGGGTAAATTCCACTATTTTTGGCACGACGAATATCGAGGAACTAGCGGACAATATCCGCGCCATACACTTAGGCCCACTACCGCTCGAATTGACCGAAGCCCTATCTCGCACCGAAATCGCCGACCCCACCATGCTCAACCCAGGCAACTGGCAAAGCTGACCGCAAAAGGATTCACAATGGCTGAAATTGGCTATGAAAGCTGGGCCTTCCTGCCCGACGACAATGCCCCCACGACCGGCGAACCGAGTTCCTTTAACCCGCCGATGATCACGACCATGGCCATCGACGAGAAAACAAGCCTCATCTTTAAATTTCCATCACCAATCGCAACGCTCAATATTGCAGTGGAAAGCACCGCCCTTTCTGCCGAGCAGCCCGGAGAGGGGTTTTTCTATATTCTAACCGGGCCTGCACCTCAGCAGTTAAAACAATTGGATCATCCGAATTGGGAACTCAGCTACGACGGCATTTACGGAGTATTTTCGACTCAAATCAGGCAGTGCGAACAATATCTGAAATTATATTACAATCAACGACAAAACATCATACTATCTAACGTTGGATTCTCTACCCCATGAAATCACCAAATATCGGCCAAGACTTGGCAGAATTGGAAACCCCGACCCTTTTGATCGACCTCGATCTTTTCGAATCCAATATTCGCCAGCTCTACTCGTTTTGTAACGATAACGGCAAAGCCTGGCGTCCTCACAGCAAGGCCAATAAGTCGCCGGAGATTGCCCGCTTATTGATTGATCATGGCGCGATCGGTATTACTTGCGCCAAATTGAGCGAAGCAGAGTTGATGGTGGAGCATGGCATTCAATCCATCCTGCTCGCCAACCAAATCGTCAGCCCTGGTAAATTCGCTACATTGGCTCAATTGCAACGACGCGCTGAAGTAATTGCAGCCATAGACAATATCGCGGTTGTGAAGGCCATGGGAGCAGCCGCAATTTCCGCAAAAACCACTATCCCCATTTTAATAGAACTCGATATCGGGCTGAAAAGGGTGGGCATAGAACCCGGCGAAAAGACCCTTGCTCTGGCCAAAGCCGTCTGCGGTCAGGACGGGCTTGAGTTCCGAGGATTAATGGGCTACGAAGGGCACGTGCTTAACATTTCTCCTCCAGCCGATAAACAGGCGGCTTGCCATCAGGCCATGGACCTTTTGATCCAGAGCAAAGCATTGCTTGAGGAAAACGGCATCGAGGTCGAGATCGTCAGCGCCGGCGGCACAGGGTCCTATGAGATAAGTGGCCTCCACGAGGGCATTACGGAATTGCAGGCCGGCGGTGGCATCTTCATGGACGCCATGTACAGACAAGCTCTGCATGTCGAAAGCCTTGAACAGGCCCTGACCGTTCTGGCTACGGTGACGAGCCGTTCTACCGACCACGTCGTATTAGATGCTGGTTTTAAGACATTGTCCTCTTACCACCACCCTCCCGAGGTGTTGGACAGGGACGACCTAAGCTTCAGCTATCTCTCCGCCGAACACGGCGTCTTCGCGATCAACCCTGGCTGTGACGGCCCGGCCCTGGGTGAGCAATTGCGCCTGCTCGTCGGCTACTCGGATTCGACGACTTTTTTGCACGATCATTTCGTAGCCATACGAAACGGACGCGTTGAGAAAATATGGGATATCTCCGGTCGGGGTCTTATTCGCTGAAATGTTAAAAAATGACCGTTAATAAATGAGGATATGACATGACAAAAGCCGACATTGCACAACAGCTAGCCCAGGCCACCGGCCTTTCCCAAGCCGACACGACCGCCGTAATAGAGGGATTTATAGAATCCGTATGCCAAGCCCTTTCCAAAGGCGAGCATATAGAAATCCGCGGCTTCGGCACGTTTAAAGTCGTAGAACGCGCGCCGCGTACCGGCCGCAATCCCAGGGCTGGCACATCCGTTTCGATCCCCAAACGCAAGGCCCCGACTTTTAAGCCCTCACGAGAAATAAAAGCCCGAGTCAACAGCAATCCCGCATGAATCTACTGCTGATCTCGGTCGATAGCCTTCGCCTGGACTTCGCACCTGGAATCAGCGCCATGGTGCGCGCACCGAATTTCTGCGAACTAACCAGGGACTTCCATCTGTCTCAACATTGCTTCTCGGTATCCTCGGCCACACGCCCAGTTCATACTTCGCTATTTACAGGACTATATCCCTACGAACACGGGATCGAAGGACAACAATCGCCGGCCATGCGCCAAGGCTTTCCCGATCTCTTTGACCTTTGCCAAGAGGCCGATTTTTCGGTCCACGGTTTTTCAGAAGCAACCGATATTTTCACAGGTCTGCGCTTCGCCCGACATATCGCCCCCTTTCCCGCACACCCGCACGCCCTTTCAAACTTGACTCAAACGGCCGATCCGACCCTGCTCTTTCTCCACTACTGGGGCGTTCACACACCCTATGGAGCTGCTGATGGTCTGGCGTTTGGTGAAATCGGCCGTCTATTGGCCTCCGGTCGGATCGACCTGGTCCAAGAGCGCTACTGCGCAGCGATTGAACGCCTTTTTGAAATCCGTATCGCTCCGATCTTGGCCGGATTGGATCTAGAACAATGGTCTGTATTTATCATTAGCGACCACGGCGAAAGCTGGCGCCCCGATGAACCCTATCACGGCCAAAGCCTGCGCAACGACGTGTTGCGGGTTCCCCTCTACTATCACATCCCCCAGACAGGCAACCCGCCCCCCAACCGCGAATTGATATCGCTGATAGACCTCTTCCCCACCTTTCTTTCCCTTTTGCAACTAGACCACGGCTACCAAGGCTTCGCCCGCGATATTCACAACGGGGAAATGCCCAAGCATTATTTGGCCGAAATCGATCCGGGTCCCATGGCCGACGGTCCCGCCCACTCGACGGACCTCTTTGCCGGCAATACCTTCGGTCGCCAATGGGCACTCTTCGACGCCAACGCCAAATTTACCTACGATGAATCGACGAGACGCGAAGAATTCGTCGCCACATTCAGCGAGCAGCCGATTGTCGATTTGAGCGACAAAAGCTCATACCATCAAGCCTATGACGCCATCAAGGCCGCCTCTAAATATGCCCATGCTGATTTTTCGTCGGGAGCAGATCGGGAAGTATTACAGGAAAGACTTAAAAAACTTGGTTATCTCACTTGAGCAGAGAGCACTTCAATACGATCGAACGTCCCGTCGGCCAGATCATAGAGCGCAAAAACACTCGCCCCCAATCGCCCCATCAACTCCCCGGGGTTGAACAATCGCGTTGAACCGATTCTCTCGTCGTGCGCTAGGTGGTCGTGTCCATAACACACCAAGTCGTAGCTAGCAGAAGCGGCCAATGCACGAGCGATATTCGGATAATGGTTCATTGCCACCCGCTTGCCGCCTATCTGCAAATCCGCCATTTCCCCGTGTAGTGTCACATGGTCAAATCGGCTGGCCTGTGTCGTCAACGACCACTTGTCCCCGTCGTTATTGCCCCAGACGACGTGTATCGGCCGCGAAAAACCTTCCGCCATTTGCATCAAGGTAAAAGGGGCGCAAAAATCCCCCAGAAAAAGTAACGAATCCGCCTGTGCCATTTGCGGCAATGCCTTTGCGAGCGCCCAAACATTATCGTGCACATCTGAACATATGGCCAATTTCATTAAGTATCACCTACCGTTATAAAGCTCGGCTTATATACTTGATAATCCGCGCCCAACAGGGCGAAAATATCCAGCCACCGCCTTGTATAAGAGGCATGGCTGTCATCTGGAGCAAAACCCAATCTCAGGTAACTGCAAAGGGCGGGGACCCGGAAATCATCCGTTAAAAGGTAAATCGGCCGCGCCCCCAATTCCAACGCCCGGGCTACCGCCGTGCCCACGATCAGCTTGCCGATGCCCCGGCCCTGAAACGCCGGGTCAACGGCGACCCAACCGATCTCCCAACAAGGCTTCCCATCCCGCTCCTTGTCATTCACACCGGTGCAGGCGACGATCTTGCCTTCGCATTCGACGAAGAATTGCTCGTGGGTCGCGAACAACACCTTTTGTACACGGGCTCGGTCCCAGTCTCCCAACGCTCCATTTACTTGCAATAACTCCAACCAGCCATCCTCGTCACCCGAGCGGAAGTTTCGCACCTCGCAACGGTCAACCTCACGAATGCTTGGAGCGGCCGCTTGCAGATACCACATGACCAACTGGGGGGGGGGCTCGCTTTTGCCGCCGGAAGCCATCATGCGTTTGAGTGTTCCAACAATGGAGGGCATTGAGACTACTGCGACCTGATGCCGCGTCGAAATAGCGATGATTTGAACTTTTCGGGATGGTGCGGGCCCAGTACAACCAGCTGACATTGTGGAAAGGCCTCAGCCAAACCGGGCGGACGGCCCTGGTCATAACCTAGAGCGATAATATCCGGGGCGATATCGCTGACCACCCTCAATAAATTTTTTCCTTCATACCCCAGACGGACATCGTCGATTTGCGGCAGTTCCTGCAAGGCCAACTTTCGCTCTTCTTCCGTTTGGTCTGGGTAGTGTCCTTTAATGCGTTTCACATTTTCATCGCGGGCAACGACCACGAATAATTCGTCCCCCAGAGCCGCAGCCTGTTCAATAAAAGAAACATGGCCGGGGTGCAGATAATCGAATGTGCCACTGCATAACACGCGCATCTATTCTTCCGCCCTTTTATCGATCCAATACTCAACGCCGCGATCGGCCGCAAAAATACGACCGAAGCGCTCCGCGTCAGCAAGTTTAGTAAAATAACCTATTCTTACCCGCAAGCCTTCGGGACTCTTACTGCCATACGCAGGATACCCTTCACTCTTTAGATCATGGACGATTCGCTCGGCATGTTTAACCTCCCGATAGACGCCGACCTGCACGGTGAATTGGCCATCGGGATCAAAAAAGACCGCAGCATTCGCCGGCTCGCCACTAAGATCAGCGGGAAGATCGACCGGGGTCAAATCCCCGCTTTCATTCGCCGGCGCTAGCACGACCAACTCAAAACGGCCATTATCCTCGGTCACCAACTCGTCCTCGCGGTCTATGCCCTCATCGGCACACCCACTGCATGCAAGCGCCAAGCAGACGGAGAAAATGCTACTATTAAGGATTTTCGGTGGCTTCAATGTACTTCCTTGAGCGCCTCAAAATGCGCTCGGAGCGTTTCGTCAATGTCCAGATCGGTGTGTGCAAGCGAGGGAAACATACACTCGTATTGCGAGGGCGCCAGATATACGCCTCGGTCTAACATGGCCCAAAAATAACGATTAAATCGCTCTAAATCGACAGTGCCGACCGCCGCAAAATCACCGACGGCACCATCGGTGAAAAACATGCACAACATACCGCCGACACGATTGATCGCATAATCTAAACCGAGCTTGCGCAAATTCTCCGCCATTCCGTCCGCCAAGCTCGCCGATATCCGTTCCAAGCGATCATATACGCCCGGCTCCGACAGCATCTTTAATTGCTCGAGACCTGCAGTCATCGCGAGGGGGTTGCCCGACAAAGTTCCCGCCTGGGAGACCTTCATTCCCAACGGGGACACATTCTCCATTATATCCCGCCGACCTCCATAGGCCGCCGCAGGTAACCCGCCTCCGACAATTTTGCCGAGACAAGTCAAATCGGGCGTTATGCCAAATCGCTCTTGCGCACCACCTAGCCCGACTCGAAACCCCGTGATGACCTCATCAAAAATAAGGACAATCCCCTCTTCGTCGGCGACCTGGCGCAACCCTGCCAGAAAACCATCGTGCGGTAAAACCGTGCCCATATTGCCCGCAACCGGTTCAACGATAATCGCCGCAATTTCTGCGCTATTTTCCTTCGCCGCCTTCCGCACCGCTTCGATGTCATTATAGGCCACCGTCAGGGTCAAATCGGCGACTCCTTGCGGAATACCCGGACTATCGGGTGCCCCGAGCGTCAAAGCGGAAGACCCCGCCCGAATTAAAAAACTATCGCCGTGCCCGTGCCAGCATCCCTCAAACTTCAGCACCTTGTCGCGTCCGGTAAAGCCACGCGCCAAGCGCACAGCCGACATCGTCGCCTCGGTCCCCGAATTCACCATCCGTACCATATCAATCGATGGCACGCTGGCAACGATGAGCTCGGCCAGTTCCGTTTCGACCTGGGTTGGAGCACCAAAACTAGTCCCCTTGCCGCAAGCTTCCTGCAAAGCACTGACCACACGCGGGTGGGCATGGCCCAATATGAGCGGCCCCCACGAACAGACATAGTCGATATACTCACGGCCGTCGATATCGTACAAATGCGAACCGACCCCTCGGTCGATAAACCGAGGACCGCCGCCAACTGCACCATAAGCCCGGGCCGGGCTGTTCACTCCGCCGGGGATGACTTGTTGTGCTTGCGCGAATGCCGCTACTGAACTAGTTTCCACACACCTCTCCTTGCACGCCAATAACGGACATTCAGCCCGCAAATGCTGCGTTTAGTTGTTGCTGATCAATAATAAGATATTGGAAGCGTGATGCCATGGCCAATCTGCTGATGATTGACGACAATCCGCAATCGCAGAAATACCTAGGTCGAATTATCCGCCATCGCACATCCCATGCGTTGGTTTTTGCCGGGGATGGGCCTGAGGGGATTGAAAAAATTGTCGAGCAACGTCCAGACTTGCTCTTTCTGGATCTCTTTCTGCCGGGCACCGATGGATTCGAGCTCTTCACAACCCTGCGCAATCATCCGGCCACCCACAATGTTCCGATCATCATCCACACTGCCATCCCCTTCGACGATATCACACAAATCCGCCTGCGGCGGATAACCCATGATGGACTAGTCGAATTCCCGATTGAGGCATCCGAACTCAATCGCTTGATCAACATCGCCCTCAAACGCAATTCCAGCCAAACTCAAAAGTGGGTCCCACCCAGCGCTTAGTCTATTCCGACTCGGTTCGCTGGGTATCCGGGTTGAGATGCAAACTGGTGATGCGCACAGCCATCAAATCTGTCACCACCACGACTTCGCCGGTGGCAAAAAGTCGGCCGTTTACGCGAATATCAAAGGGCTCACCCGCGAGTTTCTCCAATTCAATGACATCTTGCTCTTTTAGATCAGCCAGCTGGTGTACCGACATTTCTTTACGTCCCAGTTCAACCGAAACTTGCACCACCACATTATTGAGCAGGTCCGGTTTTTTATTGACTTTGGGTACGGCCTGTTCCAGCTGGGAAAAACGCACGGCAGAAATCCGGTCGGCATCCTCACTTTCTTCAAGAACATGCCCTCCTTCTTCCCACGCTTGCAGTGCCTCTTCAACACCCGTATCACCGGCAAGGCCGTCGTCGATATGAGAATTTTCTTCCTCTAGCTGGGTCGCTAGGTGATCCGCACTACCGAATGCGTCATCCTTGGCCTCGATCTCAGCCTTGGCCTCGATCTCAGTCTCAGCCTTGATCTCAGCTTCAGCCTCGATCTCGGTCTCGGTCTCAACATCCCCCATCGCCATTTCCATATCCGCATCTTCAGCGGATAATTTCTCGGCTTCGGAAAAACCTTCAGATTCCGTCATGCCCTCGCCTTTATTTCACGATCTGGCTCATAGACCAAAATACAACATAGGATTTTAAAAATCAAACCCTTAGACATCCCACCCGACCTGTAAAAGCTCGGGATCAATCTCTTCCAAGCGTTCGAGAATTAACAAGCGATATTTCCGACCTTGTTCCTGTAAACCTAGGACCGCAAGAACGACAAAGGGGAAATTCATCTCCTCTATTAGGCCAATATAACGATCAAAATGCTCAACTTGCATAATCGCTACCCCACCAAAACGCAATATACGTGCCAATTCGGTAAGCTCTGCAACCGGATCCCCTGCCGCAAAACCGAGTACATAATCGATTAAACCGGCTTTTAAAGGCAGCTGACCTCGAATCGCTACTACCCCATTTTGTATTTTCGCCCCGTGTCTCTGCTCGGGCAAAAGCCCCAAAAGCAATCGAGGCCTGAAGAGTTCGTCTATAGCCGACAACTCGTCGGAATCGCGCCGCGCCCAAAGAACGCGTGCATCGCTTTGCATCGCCAATAATCGAGCAAGACAATACGCTACGGCACGACTGCCTGTATTACCCTCACCCAAACGCAAAACCAACAAGGCCCTATGGCCTGTAAGTTGCAGGTGAAAGCGCAACAGACGGCTTCCACTACCTTCGCGCAAACCGTGTTTTTTGCGCAATATATCACGGACTGCGTGCACGACTTCCGCATTGCTAAAGCGATACCGGCCTTGCAAGGTTACACTGAGCGCAAATGCACCAGTATCGACCTCACCGGGCTGCGCACGCGCGAGGCTTTGCACCGCCGCAAGATCAATACGCTCCACCCTCTCACAGATACTCTTAAGCCCAGGTTGTCCGACGGTTACACGATGCATCTCGCAAATCAACCCCGCTAAATGCGAAGCAGAATGCAAATCCAACAACTGCAAAGGGCTACGGCGGTAGGTAAAGAAGATCTGGCCGAAACGGCCACCGGGCTCGACATTGACCCCATCCAGATGAACAGCCACCTCGCGCAACTCATCAAGAGCGACCTCTTCCAAACCGCTGGGTACCGTTAGCATATATCGATAAATTTTGTCCGCCGTCATCCAACAAGCCCCTTGGGGTGAATATGCACGGACGCCATTGGCCCAACAGACAGGCAGCGCTGCAGGGCCTGCTGCACATGCTCAACGGCAATGTCTTCATAAACATCGAAATAATCCCAAGGCTCGGCCCCGTTGCCCACTGCCGAACAAAGCAAATCCGCAATTTCTTCGACTTGCTCACACGAGCGCACCAATTGACCGTAGGCTTTGTGTTTGGCACGACGAAAATCCCCTTCGACTTGGCCTTCGATCCGGCTTAATGTCGCTTCGACCACCTCGGCCAATCGCTTCCCGTGCTCAGTATAGCCCCCTAAGGCGCAAAAGAAAAAACTCGGCTCTGCATATACTTCGGCACCGAAATCATCACCGACATTTAGCCCTTCGCCATAGTGCTCAGCAAAGAAATCACTCGCCGGCCCAAAGGCAATATCCAGCGCCAACTCAAACGCCAGTTCCCTCTGGAGCAATTCACGCCCCGTTCTCACGGCACGGTCTTCGGCAAAAAAGAAAAGGGAGTAAGGCCGGTTAATAGGCAGTTGTAGACCTACAGACGTCTGCAGCGCCGGGAAAGTAAACGGCCTAGGCGTGCGCTCCCATACCGTCTCGCCACACGGATACTTCCGCAGGTTACCCTCTACCGAGTCGGCGATTTCTCTATAATTGAAATCACCGCAAAGAAATAGCGCCATGTGTTGGGGACGATAAAAAGCGCCATAGGCCGCTCTCAAGATATCTATGTCGATCGCGGCTATGGTTTCGGCCGTACCGGCCATATCCAGCGCCATAGGCACTTCACCATAAAGCCCCCTAAGCCCATGCATAAAACCCATCCATTCCGGATCGTCACTTCCAGAGTACAACTCGCGCGCAATGACCTCGCGCTCGCGATCGACTCCAACGGTTGAGATCTCGAAGTCTAATACTAATTCGAACAGCAAATCGAGATTAGCTAAGAAATTATCAACACAGGTCAGAGAGAAAACGGTCGCGGTAAAACTGGTGCTGGCGTTGACATCACCGCCGAGCGCGTTGAAGCGGTCGGATATGTCACCGTCGTTCTTCTCAAAAAGACGATGCTCTATAAAATGAGCGGTCCCCGGCGGCAAATCCATTGTCTGCCCTGTCGACAAGGCGGACAACTGCACATCAACCGAACCAAAATCCACACAGAGCACGGCCGCTTTCTGTCTGCTTAGCGAACGCGGAACAGCCCATAGATCGAATCCGTCCCCGATACGATCATGATACACTTCTTCCCCTATGCGCGGATCGACCGTTTTATTCATATCGCGATCTTCGCTCCCACCCCACCGTGCAGCAGATAAGCCGTATCGGCCTTGAGATGGTTAGCGACCCGCACTAGATCATCGATTCCGACCTGTTCGACGCTTCGCCACAACTTTTCAGGTGATTGGCCGCCACCGACCAAACCCTCTCGAAGCTGAAAGCGAAAAAAAACTTCGCGGTCCTCTGCGATCCCCAACAACCGCGCCTGCAACAAAGACCGAGCTGATTCGATTTCAAAATTCTCGATATAGCCCCGACGCAGCGATTCTATTTGCCGCTCGACAATAGTTTTTGCCCGATGGTAGGTCGCAGACTCTATGGCTGCGACAACAAAGAGTAAACCGCTCAGCGCTTCGACATGGGAAGCGGCATAATAACATAAGCCCTCTTCCTCCCGAAGATGCTTGAACAAGCGCGATTGGCCATCGCCCCCCAAAACCAAATTCAAAAGAACCAGAGCGGGATAATCCTCCATCCCGTAGAGGATTGAGGTGCGATATCCAAGTACCATTTGCGCTTGTTGCAACTCTTGAAATTCGAAGATTTCCCGTGCTGGGCCGAGAAAAGGTTTTATCCGCGGTTGTACAACAGAATCAGGCTCGTGTCGTTCCCAGTTTATAAAACCCTCGAAGGTCGCTTGCATATATTCGGGATCGAAGTCACCGCTGACAAAGACGTCGATGCGGTTCGACTCAAGCAGCCCCCGATGAAAATCGAGCAGTTGCCCGGCGTCTACGGCAGCAAAATCTCCCGGGTCGCCAAAGGCAGACAAGGCGATTGATTCCCCACGGCACATTTCCTCAATACACCGCTGCTGTGCATACTCAGTCTTATCGTTAAAGGAATCCAAAATCTGGCGGGAGAGAAAGTGTTTTTCCTGGCTTAGGTAGTCGGGTTTGAATTGCCTGCCGTCTCCTGCGGGAGCGAGCAGGATTTCGCGAAGAAAAAGCAGTCCCCGCGAAAAAATACCCTTATCGGAATTGGCGAGGTATTTCTCATCGATGAGTTCAAGGCATAAACGTATAAACTGATATTCACCCAGCTTATCCACTACAGCGTAATAATGCGCCCCGTAGAGTTCATCGATAAAGCGATTGAGACTTTGCAGATCGGGAAGACTACGGGTGCCCCGCTCCAATAGACGGCTGATTAAAGCCAATCGTGAATTGCGGCCCTGGCGGAGTTGCTCCCCGATACAGATATCTATTCTGACGGTTTTATATAACGGGACGCGATGCAAATGTAAAAAAACGCCGGTGGCGAGTGGAATATGGGTTAATTCGCCAGCTGGCTGCATCTGAGACTTCTACCTCATTATTGATTTACTCTCCCGTATTCGCCCAACTCGTAAAATGAAACGTGCTGGAAACCGGCAAAATTGGGGGATAGCCTGTAGGCCCCGTCTCTCTCGACGAGGAAACCGCCCCGCGTCATCCCCTCGAGCACCACCTCGAGGAATGTCGGCGAATAGCGCAAAGAAGGATCGATGTGCTGTGACCCCTCCTGTAAAGCACGCAACTGTTCCCAACTAAAATACGCATCTAACGCTGGTTGTAAATCCTCGTTGAAGAATAGATATAATATGCCGATTTGCGGCGGAGACAGAAACCGCACTAGATCGCCCTGTAATACCCAGAGCCCGCCAAAGCGGCGGCTCGCGCGTTCGTAGTCCTTCAGACGCACATACCGACTTCGATCGCGACGAAAATCTACGGGGTCAACGAATTCTGGACACACCTCAGTATAGCCTTCGATATAAGCTTCGACCCCCCGGTCAGCACGATCCCCAGTATAACAAAAATCCAGCTTGGGCACGGGCCCGTCCGCCTTTTCTGGGCGGACGTAGAACTTGTGGTTTTCATAACGCCCAACTTCCTGGTGCAGATGGCGTTGGACCTGTTCTATATTATCGCGATGAGCGCTGTGGTAGAGCCCATCTTCACGCAGGTATTGCACCACACTTTGGAATACAGTGCAATGTCCCAATTCGAGCAAATTCTGTTCTCGACTGAGAAACGCACACTCCTCTTTAAAGGCTTCTACATACGCCTGCCGAATCAATTCGCGCTCTTGCGGCCTATCACTGGCATTGGGGAAACCCATTAAAATGCGTTCTACCGGCCCAGAGCCCAGCCCCTTGGCGCAAGCTTCGCGAAAAAACTCGAACGCGTTTTGCACCAGCCCCTTACGTCGCCCCTGCCGCAAAGAAAGCCGCCCAACCTCCATCCTTGTGGCGACTCCGATTCCCTGCACGTCGGTCTGCAGGCGTGCCTTGCCGCCATAGGAACCGAGCATCCAAGTGGATTGCGCGTATTCACCAGCGAGCACATCAAAATCGTTGCGAATGCGGCGCGTGAACTTGAAATGCGCACTAGGTTCGCAGTGGGCGGTGATATCGAAAATAACAGGCATTGCATTGCGTTTATCCATAATCATAACATTTCTCCTAAGCGACTTCTGCCAGCCGCCGAATCCGCTCCTCACGGAGCGTACTGCGTTTCTTAGCCCATTCTGGGTCATAGAGCTCGCGATAGAGGCCGTCTTCGGCAAATAGGGCTTCATGCGAGCCAATTCCCTCGACTCGGCCTTCATTGAGAACAACGATTTTGTCCGCATTTTTTATGGTGGAGAGTCGGTGCGCGATAACAAAGGTGGTCCGGTCTTTCATCAGATGCTGAAGTGCCTCTTGGACCTTGGCTTCAGAGACCGTATCCAAGGCCGAGGTCGCCTCATCTAAGATGAGAATCTTCGGATCGCGGATCAGCGCGCGGGCGATCGCAATCCGTTGCCGCTGCCCGCCCGATAACCGGGTACCATTGGAGCCGAGGATCGACCGATAACCATCGGGCAGCGTGCAGATGAATTCGTGGGCATTCGCTTGCCTGGCGGCCGTCTCAATCTCTTCCATCGTCGCGTCCGGCTTGCCATAGCGAATATTATCGAGTAAGGTCCCGCGAAATAGGTAGGTCTCTTGCAAGACCATACTGGTCTGGTCCCGCAAGGTCCGCAGCTGGTATTCTTGGATATCGCGACCGTCGATCAGTATCTGGCCTTCATTCCGATCGTAAAAGCGGGCGATCAGATTGGCTATCGTCGTCTTGCCGGAGCCGCTCGGGCCGACAAAGGCGACAACCTCGCCATTTTGTGCTGCGAAACTGACATTGCGCAAAACCTGATCACCCTGCGCATAGGCAAATGAAACATTGCGAAATTCAATATCTCCGCGCAGAGTCCCGCGCAGCCCATCAGGTAGGTCGACAACTTCCGGGGCGGTATCCAAGACCTCAAAAACCCGGCGGATGCCCACCTTGGCCGGAAGAATCTGTTGCACCACGCCGATTAATTCTGAGATCGGCGCGTAGAGCATCGCCACATAACTCATCAGCATGATATATTTTTGCAGCGTCAATTCCTGTCCCAAAACGGCGAAACCGCAGACGAGCATAACTAAAACCTCGCCCGCATAGCTGATATTTCCTGTAGCCTGCCCCCAGATCTTGGATAGATTACCTGAATGCAAGTCGATCTCGTAGCTTTCGCGCATTTGCGAAATCAATGAACGGCTTTCGCGCCTTTCGCCCGAATGGGATTTGACCATCTTAATCGCACCAAAGACTTCGCTGACCTTGCCGTAAATTTGCGCCATTTTTTCGGAAGATTGCCACGACAGGTGGGAAATGCGGGCGCGAAAGAAAAAATAACCGAGGAAATGCAGGGGCAATACGGCGATGGCCACGGTAGCCACCGTTACATTGTAGTAGAACAGCACCCCGATAAGTGCAAGGGCTTTAAAGGAGGATATCACCGTATTCAACACCGTACCAGTCAATAGCGAGGTTACGGCATTGACGTCGTTCATCATGCGAGAGATTATCTCGCCGGAGCTTCTCGACTCGTAATAACCCAACGATAATTTCTGTAAATGGTCATACATCCTGCGACGCAAATCGAAAACCAGGCGCCCCCCCAAAATCCTCATTTGATACGAATAAATGAACGAGAATAAACTCGTAATTATGTGGATTCCTGCGAGGATTAGTATACAGTGAATGAACAATTCTCGGTCACCACCCGGCAGAGCTTCAGCGATGAGTATCGACATCCAAATCGGCGACAATAGCCCCAAGCCGGTCAGCACCAACAAGGTCGCCATCGAAACGACCATTCGCATCTTGTAGGGGCTAGCTATATGGTATACACGGCCCCATAAACTCTCGCGCATGAACGAACCTACTCCGCAGAGATAGTTTGCCTAGTGCATCTATTTACAGTAGTGCCATAACCTGCTCTGCCCCAAAAACATACGTGCAAAGCCATGAAGTAGGCTTAGCGCGTCATAAGCGGACGCAGAGCTTTAACCGGTTAGGGCGCACCATCACAAAGATGCATCAGCTCAATAAGTGGATGTGGTTTTTAGGAAGTGAAACAGGTAGGGTGAAAAATCGGTCTCCCTGAAGAACGCCCCAGTTCTTCGAAGTAGAAAATGGCCATTGGCCGGGAAATAATCAGAGGATCAAGGGGGCTCCTCTAAGTTCGCCACAGTAGGACCGATATATTTTATATCAGCCCTTTCCGGAAAGTTACAAGTGTCGTGCCGAAAGAGCAAGCGAAAACAAGACCTTTGATCAAAAATAAACTTTAACAAAAGCTATACCCATGCGCACTTTGCCAGGATCGTTTTATTCGCGTTATATCACGGTTCGCAATATCCCTATATTTACTTTCTTTTTATTCGTCTTGGCATAAGGTGATTACCAGCCTGCCAACCGCTTAGAAGCCCAGTCCCATTTACCCGAAACCGCAAATGACTATTGCCCTATGAATCCAATGAACAATGTGCAGGTCGTCCTCGTCGAACCGGGCACGCCCGGCAATATCGGCGCCACCGCAAGAGTGTTAAAAACAACCGGAATCGAACGACTGACATTGGTCAAGCCCGGCAATTGGGACACCATCGAAGCCCGCCGATTCGCCCATGGCTCGGGGGATATACTCGACAATTGTCGAATTTGCCCCGATCTTGCCACCGCGGTCGCTGAATGCCATACCGTCGTTGGCACGACCCATCGAGTCGGAAAATTCCGCGATGTTGTCACCTCCCCAGACCCCGTTGTCAGCCAATTGGCGAACCTCGTTCACGATCGCCAAATAGCCCTCGTATTCGGCCGTGAAAAGGATGGCCTCTGGCAAGACGAGCTTATGTTATGCCATCAGCTACTGCGATTTCCCACCGCCGTTGACTACCCCTCCCTCAATCTTTCACACGCGGTTCTCTTATTAACTTACTCGCTCTACATAGCCAGTAGTAATACCGCCCCCCCTGCCAAACCCGAATTGCAACTGGCCAGTTCTGCTCAGCGCGAGCAGATGTACGCCAATATCCGACATGCACTGGATGATATCGACTTTATACCCTACAACGAGGACCCTGAGCATTTTAACAAAGTCCTGCGGCGTTTTTTTAATAAAATAGATATGGAAATCCGCGATATAAGGGCCATTCAAACAATCTGCGGTCAAATTCTCAAATTTAGCCGTCGATACCGCGGCACAAGCAAATAGTCCCTAAAGCCAATGGATAAACCAAGCCAAGGCCCGCTCTTGCATGGCCCTGGTAAAGCTGTGCCCCACAGCGGGGACTTCCCAGAGTTCGAGATGGTCGGCCACATCTTGTAGCTTATATACTGGCTCGGCCGACAAATATGTGTTCCGCGCCGCAGCGAGAGGTATATAGGGATCATTCTCTCCGACCACCAACAATAGTGGCTTCCCGTGCAATAGTGGTGCGACGATCGTCGCATCTACAATGGCCAAGCCCGGGTATTTTTGCTCAAATGCGGCCCGTGCGTCTTCGGCGCTGGCTTCCAGGCGCACGAGGCGGTGCCGTAGATCCAACCCACGAAAAATGGTCTTCCAAGACCCTGCGGCAAAAATCTCTTGCCAGTCTAACTGCCCTGCAATCGAAACGACTGCATCCACCCGATCATCTAACGCTCCCATCAACAGCGCCTCCATCCCCCCCATCGACAAACCCACCATACCAAGGCGGTCCACATCGGCCTCTGGGCGGGTTTCGAGATAGTCGATCGTCCGCATCAGGTCGTAGACATATTCGCCCCAGACCTTTACGATCCCTTTTTCCTTTAGCGCCTGGTTCAGATCACCTTCCCGTCCCCCGTGATAAGGTCGATCAATGCTGACGACGAAAAAACCCTTATCCGCCCACCGCGGCAACAGATCCATCGGCTGGAGCAAATCCTCTTTGACATTTGGACTGCCGGGCATACATAAAATAACGGGTAGAGGCCTAGACAAGGCCATTTGGGAATAAACTACCAAGGCGGGAATCCAATCGCCGTAGCGGCCCTGGAAACGGACTTTTTCGAAGACCAGATCCCTTTGGGTCCAACGCTCGACAATGGTCGCCGCAAGGGGATTGCGGAAATGCGGAACGGCCAGTACTTGACGTAGTGTTTCCGCGTCGAGCACTGGCCGCTTCTTTTCTTCACTACAACTGCAAAATACTCCGGCCAACCCGATACAATAGGTAAATAACCGGACCGATAGTCTACTCACTCTGCTTGGCTACCATCTCCAAATCGTGGTCCACCATCAATTGGACCATCTTCTCGAAACTGGTCTCCGGCTTCCAACCTAGCGTTTCACTGGCTTTAGCCGCGTCGCCCAAGAGGATATTGACCTCAGCCGGGCGAAAAAAACGCTCGTCGACTACCACGTAGTTTTCCCAATCCAAACCCGCCCGGTCAAAGGCGACTTGGCAGAACTCGCGGATCGTCCGCGTTTCGCCGGTGGCAATAACAAAATCATCGGGTTTGTCCTGTTGCAGCATTAACCACATCGCCTGAACAAAATCGCCGGCAAACCCCCAATCACGGCGCGCGTCTAGGTTACCCAAACGCAATTCCTCGTCTATACCGTGTTTGATACGGGCTACTGCGTGGGTGATTTTGCGAGTGACAAATTCCAAACCACGACGAGGGGATTCGTGATTAAAAAGGATCCCAGCACATGCGAACATATCGAAGCTCTCGCGATAGTTTATCGTGATCCAGTGCGCGTAGAGTTTAGACACGCCATAAGGCGATCGAGGATAAAAAGGAGTCGTTTCGCTCTGCGGGGTTTCTTGTGCTTTGCCAAACAACTCACTGGTGCTGGCCTGGTAAAAGCGGATTTCTTCATCGGTCGTGCGTATCGCTTCCAACATACGGGTAACGCCCAGACCGGTAATTTCCCCCGTCAGCATCGGCTGCTCCCACGAAGCCGGCACAAAAGATTGCGCGCCAAGGTTGTATACTTCATGTGGCTTGGCGGTCTGCAATGCCGTAACCAGGGATTTCTGGTCCAATAGATCGCCCGAGATCAGTTCGAGCTTGTCTTGCAGATGACTGATCCGTTCAAAGTTAACCGTGCTGCTGCGACGTATCAGCCCGAAAACTTCATAATCCTTCTCCAACAAGAATTCGGCCAGGTATGATCCATCTTGACCGGTAATCCCAGTTATCACCGCACGCTTCTTAGCCATCGATCACTCCTCTTTCAATTTTCAATAATCTTCGACGGCGGGGCAGGAACAGACCAGGTTTCGATCTCCGCGAGCGTTATCCAAACGCCCCACCGCCGGCCAAAATTTGCTTTCAAAAAGCCAGGGGGCAGGCCGGGCAGCAACCTCCCTAGAATAAGGCCTATTCCAGTCCTCCGCCAGCACGACATCAAGGGGGTGCGGGGCGTGTACGATCGGATTGTCATCCCGACGATACACCCCATTCTCGATTTGCCGAATTTCCTCGCGGATAGATATCATCGCCTCGCAAAAACGATCGATCTCGGCTTTGCATTCGCTTTCGGTCGGTTCGACCATAAGCGTACCGGCGACGGGAAAAGAAACGGTCGGTGCGTGAAAACCATAATCGATTAATCTTTTGGCCACGTCTTCAACACTGATTCCTGCCGCATCCCGCGCCCAACGCAGATCCAGTATACATTCGTGAGCAACGCGGCCCTTGCGGCCCTTGTAGAGAATCGGATAATACGGCTCAAGAAGACTGCTTATATAATTGGCATTGAGAATAGCCATTTTAGTCGCCTCAGTTACCCCATTGCCCATCAGTTTCAAATACGACCATGAAATCAATAGTATCGATGCACTGCTCCATGGGGCTGCAGCAATAGGCCCAATCGAAGATTCCCCCCCCATTTCGACCATCGGGTGATTCGGTAAAAAAGCCACGAGATGTCCTGCAACGCCTATAGGCCCCATACCCGGTCCGCCGCCGCCGTGTGGAATGCAAAAGGTCTTATGCAAATTTAAATGGCAGACGTCGACGCCGATTTCCGCCGGCCGGCACAGTCCCACCAGAGCATTCATATTCGCTCCGTCCATATAGACCTGGCCTCCCACTTCATGCACAGCGGTGCAAATCTGGCGAATTTCCTCTTCAAAAACACCGTGCGTCGAAGGGTAAGTGACCATCAACACCGCAAGACGCTCGCTATATTCCACCGCTTTAGCCCGCAGGTCCTTGAGGTCGATATTTCCCTGCTCGTCACATGCGACGACGACGACCCGCAACCCCGCCATCACCGCACTCGCCGGGTTCGTACCGTGGGCTGAAGCCGGGATAAGGCAGATATCGCGCTGGCCCTCCCCCTTGGTCTGGTGGTATTTCCGCACGACGAGCAAACCGGCATATTCACCCTGCGAACCCGCATTCGGTTGTAGGGACACACCTTGAAAACCGGTAATTTCGCGCAACATGTGCTCGAGTTCATTGAAGACCTCGGCATACCCCCTAGCCTGGTCTACTGGTGCGAAGGGATGCACATCTGCGAATTCAGTCCAGGTTATCGGCATCATTTCCGCCGTTGCGTTGAGTTTCATAGTACAAGACCCAAGCGGTATCATCGAATGGACCAGGGATAAATCCTTCGATTCAAGCCGATGCATATAACGCAAAATCTCGGTTTCGGAATGATACTTGGCAAAAACAGGGTGCTGCATAAAACTAGATTCGCGCACCTGGGCCGAATCCAGGGCAACGGCTCCTTCCGTTTCCTCGACAAAAACCTCGCCCCCGAATAATTTCAGAATTTGCACCAAGTCGGCGCCTTGCGTCGCTTCGTTAAGCGCAATGAGCAAATCCCCTTCCCCCAAATCGCGAAAGTTGATCCCCACCTCCCGAGCTTGCTGCATAATCTCAACGGCCTGCGCACCAACGGCCACTCTCAGCGTATCGAAAAACCGGTCATGTACGACGTGGCAGCCTGCGCGTTCAAGTCCTTGGGCCAATTGCACCGTTAGCCCATGTATCTTATTGGCGATCCCTTGCAACCCCTCCGGGCCATGATAAACCCCGTACATGCTTACTACAACTGCAGGCAAGACTTGTGCTGTACATATGTTGCTGGTCGCCTTTTCCCTCTTGATATGCTGCTCTCGAGTTTGCAACGCCATCCGCAAAGCCGGCTTACCCTGGATATCTTCGCTGACACCAATTATGCGCCCTGGCACTTGGCGGCGATACTCCGCCCGGGTCGCGAAAAACGCCGCATGCGGGCCACCATACCCCATGGGCATTCCCAATCGCTGGCTACTACCCACCGCGACATCAGCCCCATATTCCCCCGGTGGTCGCAACAAGCATAAGGCGAGCAGGTCAGTAGCCACGCATACCAAGGTTTGCTGCTCATGGGCCCGAGTACAAAAATCTTCGTATTCCCATAGGGCTCCATCTGTTGCTGGATATTGAAGCAGAGCCGCAAATACCCCGTCGTTGAAATCGTATTCGCGATGATCGCCGACAACCACCTCCCACCCACGGGCTGCCGCCCTGACCTGGACTACGGCGATCGTTTGCGGATGGCAAGCAGCGGAAACGAATACGCGATTGCTTTGATTTTTCTTCTGCACCGCCCTGAGCATCGACAAAGCTTCGGCAGCAGCTGTGGCTTCATCCAGTAAGGAAGCATTGCTCAATTCAAAGCCCGTCAGATCACATACCATGGTTTGGAAGTTCAATAACGCTTCGAGCCGACCTTGAGCAATTTCGGATTGATATGGGGTATATTGCGTGTACCAGCCGGGATTCTCTAAAATATTGCGCTGTATAACCGGTGGAGTTATACAGCGAGAATAGCCCATGCCGATATAACTGTGACAGACACTGTTCTTTGCCGCCAAGCCCCGCAACTTCTGCAATAACTCATACTCTCCCACCGCATCGCCGAGTTCCAACTCGCCTTCCATCCTGATCGACCCCGGAACAGTCTCTGCGATAAGCTGATGTAAATCGTCTACACCGACCGCCCCGAGCATCGCAGTCACATCGTCCCCCCTCGGTCCATTATGCCGGCGAACAAACGAATCTTCATCATGCAAACCGTCAGACATCGCCCTTCTCCTTAATTCACCCTCTTAACACCAGAAGGCACAAACGGCAATCTCACCACTTCGGCCAATCTCTTTTTGCCCCGCATATCAATATGGATCTGGGTACCGAGTTTAGCGGCCCCGCGGTCTAAGTAGGCCAGGCCAATCCCTTGCTTAAGTGTTGGCGAATAAGTGCCACTCGTCACCTTTCCAATCGCTTTACCTTGTCCATCGACGACCAAGTAATCGGGACGGGGAATACCTCTTTCCAACAGCCGAAACCCCCTCAACCTGCGATAGTCCCCCTTTTTGCGTTGATCGGACAAAGCCTTCGCTCCGATAAAATTCTTGTCCCAGTCTATCGTCCAGCCCAGTCCCGCCTGCAAGGGGCTGACCTCTTCGGTCAGCTCATGGCCATAGAGGCAAAAACCCATTTCTGTGCGCAAAGTATCCCGTGCCCCTAAACCACACGGGAGAGCTCCAGTCGCGATAAAATGAGACCACAAATCATTGGCACGTCCTACATCGCATATTATCTCAAAACCGTCCTCACCCGTATAGCCATTTCGGCTGACCAGCACGTCAGCTCCTTCGATCTCGACTTGCATGTAATGATAATAGCGCAAATCGCCCACTTCAGCTCCAGCTATTGTTGTTACTATTCGTCGAGCCTCGGGCCCCTGTAGCGCCAACATCGCCTTTTTATCGCTCAAATTATCAATTTGCAACCTTGTTTTTCCCGTCGCCCATCTGGCGATCCAATGCCAATCATCATAGATCCTACTCGCATTGACCACCAGTAGGAACTCGTGCTCAGCCAACCGATAGACCACTGCATCGTCAATGCACCCTCCTTCTTCATTGCACATCGGCGCATAGAGCATTTGGCCAATAAGCAATCGGCTGATTCTTCCGGGGAGCAGATAATCGAGAAACTCCGCAGCACTCTCCCCTGCGAGCAGGAATTGCCCCATATGCGAAATATCGAACAAACCAGCTTGCTCGCGAACCGCCTTGTGCTCAACCCCAATGCCCTCGAACTGCACAGGCATTTCCCACCCTCCGAATGGCACCATACGCCCACTGGCTGCGATCGCGGCTTCATATAGGGGAGTTCGTCGTAACGGTGCCGCCTCTACCCCCATTGCTAGCTCTCCTTTGCTGCGAGGGTTAATTCCCCCCACAATCGATTCGCTTGCACCGCAAGGTCGCCTAGGTTCCCATTATTGTCGACGACATAGTCGGCACGCGCTTTTTTTTCTGAGGGGTCCATCTGCCGCGCCATCCGCTCCCTTATCTCCGCCTCTTGCAAACCGCCACGCGCCAACGCCCTCGCCACGCGTATTTCCTCATCGGCATCCACTACCACGACTCGATCAAAACGCGCCTCGGAACCCCACTCGTAAATCAGCGATGCATCAAATACGACGACCCCACGACCAGCGCTCTGCAAGGCCTGTTCAAGTTTGCGCCATATCGCGTGCGCCAACGGAGGCCGCATGATCTCCTCAAGTCGCTGACTACCTTGATCAGATACAAATGCCCTTCGGCCCAACTCGCGCCGATCCAACGTACCCTCATTATCGAGCAAATCTTCGCCAAAAGTCTCTTGCAACTGCTGGATAACCGCTGGATCGTCCGCCACTTCCCGGGCGACTAGATCGGCATCGACTCCGAGCGCGCCGCGATCAACCAGCAATCCCGAGAAAGCGGATTTGCCCGAACCGATCCCTCCTGTAATGCCTACCAGCATAAAACCTAAATAACCTCCACGATTGGTAGGATTCTCACTGATAAAGTTAAGGTTTTATACATTATTTTTCATTATAGTACAGTGATATAACGGAATTTAAGCCACAATCTAAAGTGTGTGAATTACACTGTCAACGAAAGACGATTAGACCATGATCGTCCACATCCCATTGACACTAAAGTAGGTATCGCGTATAGTAATTCTATACAATTTCACTCACCTATACGCGACTAAATAATCTATGGCAATTGTACCCACAGTTATCGAACAAACCGGCCGCGGAGAGCGCGCCTATGATATCTTCTCCCGTCTACTCAAGGAGCGGATCATCTTTATTGGCACTCCAATAGACGACCACGAAGCCAACCTCATCGTAGCGCAATTGCTCTTTCTGACATCGGAAGACCCCAAGAAAGACATTTCACTCTATATCAACAGCCCCGGCGGTAGTCTCACCGCAGGGTTGGCGATCTACGACACAATGAAATATATCCCATGCGATGTGGCGACCCTTTGCATAGGCCAAGCCTATAGTATGAGCGCGATCCTCCTCGCTGGCGGCACCAAGGGCAAACGTCATGCCCTGCCCCATTCCCGGTTAATGCTGCACCAACCCTGGGGAGGAGTGCATGGCCAGGCTTCGGACATAGAAATACACGCCCGAGAGATCATGGAATGGCGCAACCGGCTCAATCAGATCATCGTGCAAGATTCGGGCCAATCCCTCGAACGCATCGAGCAAGTGACCGAACGCGACTACTTTCTATCGCCCGAAGAAGCCATTGACTTTGGCCTAATCGACGCCCTATTGCTCTCGGAGCATGATCGCGTGACAGCTGTAGAAAATTAGCCCACCGCTGGGAAAGCAATCACCTCATCCAAGCTATCTGCTCCTGCTATCAACATAAGCAAACGGTCGATACCGAGTGCGACCCCTCCTGCAGGGGGAAATCCACGCTCCATAGCAACGAGGAAGTCTTCGTCAGCCGGCACCCAATCAGCCACTGAGCGCTGATTGGTTTGAGCAAAACGCCTGCGTTGTTCAGCAGGATCGTTTAATTCCGTATATCCGTTCGTCAGCTCCACCCCGCCGATATACGCCTCCGCCCGTTCAACCACAGCAGGTTGCCCCTCTTTCTGTTTTGCCAGTGCGGCTAGTTGCCTAGGGTAATCCACAAGGTGCACAGCCCCCAAACATGCCAATTCGGGTTCGACCATTTCCACGAGTATCTTATGGAACAAATCCGCCCAAGTATCTTCGGGATTCGCGCTGCCATAACCGAGTTCATTCGCCCGAAGAAATAGCGGTTCCGCCTCGTTGCAAAGCCCTAAGTCAATATTGGCCCATCGCAAGAAGGCCTCGTGTACACTTATCCGCTTCCAAGATGATAGCTCTATCTGCTTCCCCTGCCGAAAGACACTCGACTTTCCCGTGGTTTTTTCGGCAACATATACGAGCAAACACTCGACATCGTCCATTATTTCTTCATAACTGCCATAAGCTCGATACCATTCCAAAAGCGTGAATTCGGGATTGTGCAGCGGCCCAATTTCGCCATTGCGAAATGAACGGGTAATCTGGTAAATACGCTCCATACCAATACCCAACAAACGCTTCATATGCAACTCAGGTGATGGTGCGAGGAAAACGGGCTCGACCGTTTTGCCCTCTCGATACTCCGTCGCAAAAAGCTGAATTTCTTCTTCTTGCGCCGACCCGCGTATAAGTATTGGCGTATCAACTGCGAGAAACCCTCGGGCGGAAAAAAACTGTTGGACCGCATCTATTATAGCCGCGCGCAGAGTCAGGTTGTCCCGTAGTCCGGACGCATCTGCGTTAAACCGCGCCCAATCGCCTCTATCCCAGGTATCGACCGCAGGGGCCAGCACTCGAAATTCAGCAACCCGAAATACCCCGCCTTCAACAACCCCCAACAATTCGGCGATGTCCCCAGCTTTTATCCCATTATATGCTATGCCAAATACAATGTCGATCTCTCCGGATTGGTCTCTCAATACCCCCCTGCCCCCCTCTAGGCGCAGCAGCCGACCCCGCATGGCCACTTCACCGCTCCCGACCTCAGCCACAGATCTATGTGACCACTTCGTTCTCGCCGGATACCTTTCTTCGCTCATCGGACCTCGCATAAAAAAGCCCCCTCCAGCAGCATGAACACTACAGGAGGAGGGCAATATCAAACATCAAATTCAACTTATGGAATCACGCTCTTTTTTTGTTGTATATAAATGTCGGAGGAGCCTTATCCTCAATAAACTCCCTAGTGATCACACATTCATTTACATCGTCTCTGGCTGGGAGTTCGTACATGATCTCGAACATGACCGTTTCGAGTACTGCCCTCAATCCCCGTGCACCCATTTCCTTCTCTTGCGTCAACTCCACAACTTTCTCCAAAGCCCCATCTTCAAACCTCAAATCGACACCATCGATCTCAAACAACTTTTGATACTGTTTTATCAACGCATTTTTCGGCTTGACCAGAATATCCAATAGCGCTGCATCGCTCAACGGGTGCAAGGTTCCGACAACGGGCAAACGCCCTATCAATTCTGGAATCAGGCCGAACTGGATCAAATCCTCCGGCTCCACTCGCGGCAACAAATTATTTTCGTCGATTTCGACTTGGTTTTCAGTATTGCTACCAAAACCCATTGAACGCGTGCCGATGCGATGGCTGATGATTTTATCTAGACCATCATAGGCCCCACCACAGATAAAGAGGATATTTTTGGTATTTATCTGTACCAAAGGCTGTTCAGGGTGTTTCCGTCCGCCCTTCGGTGGGACACCAGATACTGTACCCTCTAAGATCTTTAGCAATTCCTGTTGTACACCTTCGCCCGACACATCACGCGTAATCGAGGGATTACCGGATTTGCGCGCAATTTTATCGACTTCGTCGATGAATAGGATGCCCCGTTCGGCCTGGCTAACGTCGTAATCTGCAGCTTGCAGAATCCGCACCAGAATATTTTCGACATCCTCACCGACATAACCAGCCTCGGTTAATACAGTAGCATCGACAATCGCAAAAGGTACTTCCAAGACACGAGCAAGCGTCTCCGCCAACAGCGTCTTGCCAACGCCCGTGGGACCTATGAGTAAAATATTGCTCTTTGTCAGTTCTACATCGGTTACCCCTGAATACACGCGCTTGTAGTGATTATAGACCGCAACTGAAAGCGCTTTTTTTGCACGCTCCTGGCCGATTATGTGCTCGTCCAAATGAGCTTTTATTTCGGCCGGCTTAGGAAGGGGATTCCCGTTTAGATTCGGTTCCTGCTGGTTTTCTTCTTCAAGCACCTCATTACACAGCCCAACGCACTCATTGCAAATGTGCACCGACGGCCCCTGTATAATCTTCTCAACCTGATCCACTCCCTTGCCACAGAAGGAGCATGCAACATTACGTGGTTTTTTGAGCATATTCCCTTAGAACCTATCGTCGTTTTCGCCTAATGCGATATTTCCATCATCGTTCCCGGCTCCTTCAACACCATCAGTTGGGCTGCTATCGGCCGCAAGATCCTCGTGCCCGGCATCTGTTTCACTTACTTCAGTGGCTTGTTTTTCTTTTACATCTTCCTCACTGCTCTTTTCTTCTTGGCCAGCTTTCATGACATTAATCGCCTGAAAACCCTTTGCCGTACGAGTTACCATAAATTCGACTTCATCCCCTTGAGTCAAGCTTCGATCCCATGAGGAAATATCACGCCAGTGAACAAAAACATCGACATGGCTATCTGTAGAAATAAAGCCATATCCCTTGTCGTTGTTAAACCACTTAACCGCGCCTTTTATCCAGGTATTCTCAGCCAGGTCAATCGGCTCCGTCCCAGCAGCACCGCCCCCGGAACTAACCGTCTCACCCTTAGAGGGATTTACCCCTTCTTGATTCGAACGCACAGGCGACGATCCCTCGCCGTGGTCTAACAACTGGGCAAACAACTCCCGCTTGAAAACTTCGCCGCCATCAACGCCCTTCGCGATCCATTCAATAACGGAAACCATACCTATTACATAAGGACTATCCGTTCCGTAGACTTTCCGGGCGTCGCCTATGCGTTCGGCTAATTCGCCCACCAAGGCGCTTTCCAAATGCATTGAACTACCCAATTAACCATTTCCTCCTGCCCAAACGGGGCCTTAAGTTGCAAAAGTGGATGTTACTAAGTAGCACATATATTGCGATTTGTCAACCTATTCTAAACGGTATCCCCTGACCCCTTCATAAACGGTTTGGGAACTCACTTTTAGGATGCCCGTTAACGGCACTGCGATCAACATACCGACAATCCCCATCAACTGACTTCCTACCATCACTACGAACAGAATGACCAGCGGATGCATCTCTACACTTTTAGCAACCACTGTCGGTTGAATAACCACATTATCGATCATTTGAATGATCAAAAACACGACCACTATCTCGCCCACGACCCCGAATTCTCCCCCTGTCGCGAGCGCAGTAATTGAAGCGGCAAAGAAACCGATCAAAGGCCCAAGAAAGGGAATCATATTAGCTAAGCCCGCCAACAAACCCAGCGGCAGTGCATGTTCCACCTCGATCAAGGTCAAACCGCCAATCGCCAGAATAGAAACAACACTCGTCGCCAAAATTTGACCGCGAATATACCCGCCAATTTGGCCATTTATCTGATGGAGCAGATTTAGACATAACTCGAAATGGGCATTGGGCACCAATTCTATCAGGGTACGGGTAAGGCGCCTGCCCTCCTTGAGATAGAAAAAAGCCACAAAAGGCACAATAACCACAAAGGTTAAACCAGATACTAGCCCGCCGAGAAAAACGGTGGTTCCCCCTAACATGGTCTCGGTCAAACGCTCTCCATGTTCTTTAACTAAAGCGGGCAGATTGAAATCGCTACCTAGGAAATCTTGAAAAAGAGGTTGGAATTCTGATGCCTTTGTGCTGACTTTAGTCACGATATTAGGTCCGGCACTTCCGAAACCAATACCACTGTG
The DNA here is from genome assembly GCA_018672475.1 of Gemmatimonadota bacterium. Lineage (GTDB taxonomy): Bacteria > Latescibacterota > UBA2968 > UBA8231 > UBA8231. Next base: position 39,766 of record JABHFS010000115.1, read on the forward strand.
GGAAAACACAACCGGCAGGGCCCCCATTTCGCCGGTAGATTCCCCTCGATGGCCAACATCTATGGCATCGTTCCTGCGATTGCCATAGACCTTAAGCCTATAAATATGCGCGCTTTCATTTTGACCATAGACAACGGAGAGCACATTCTCAGACGCCTGATGACTTTGCGGGGCAAAACGAATTTGCACCTCAGTCTGGCCACCTGATTCAATCTCAAAAGGCAAATCCTTGATGTTCAACAGGGCAAAAGGCTGTGTCTTAGATACGTCCTCCCAAGCGATGTTTTCTACGACTAACGGGCTTTCACCGTTATTCTTTATAACGAAGGATTTATCTATTTTCTCCCGGCGCATAAAACCATCGCTCAACTCGACCATCTCACCGGTCAATTTACCTCCGACCTTAAAAGCCGCGAACCCCAACCCTGTAAACGCCATAACAAAAACGAGCAGGATGCTCCAAGTCCGCTCCAATCCACGCCCTTCCATGCGGTCTACGACCGGAGCGAGAACATAAGCCAAAACGAAAGCCAAGCCGAAAGGAGCGAGAACACCGCGGATCTGATAGATTACCCACAGAATTCCCACGGCTACCAACAACCCGATGATGATCTTGATTTGTTGATTCATGAACTTATGGCCCCAGCCTCTTCACCCTCGGTTTCTCGTCGCCCCAGTCCTGCCCTTTTGTTTTCTTCCCCTACCTGCTTCACCCGCATTCGCGCCTCTTTTAACAACCGGTTGGTATGCCGTAAGCGGACCGATATCATTTGTGAAAGCCGCATTACGATCTTCAACCCCAAGCGAGGATTGCTTTCTATCAATTCGAGCAGATCAGGTCGAAAGAAACCAATGATTCGACAAGTCTCATTCGCATATGCCGAAGCGGTTCGCGGTGATTCGTCGAGCAGGGCTTGCTCGCCAAAGAAGTCTCCGCCGGTCAAAGTCGCCAATTGCTGCTGGACCCCATCCTCACCGACCTGCGTAATCCGCACTTCGCCAGCGACAATGATATACATGCCAACCCCAGGGTCCCCCTCATTGATGATTCCCTCATCTGCGTTCCAATTTCGACGGTGGAGGATACTTTCGATTTTATTAAATTCCCGTCTGCCCAAATCTTGGAATATGGGGACTTTTTTCAACATATCGAAGATATCCGCCTCTTCTTTGTCACGCCGGCGAAAGATATTGCTCCAGAATGGATCAGAAGGCATAGTTTAAACTCCCGCTAATACAGGCAAAACGACCCCTTGTGCATGGGCCCAAGGGGTCGTTTTCTCGTCAATCTCACAATCGGGCCACACCCGCCCCAATCAATTGGATAATGAGGCCTCTAGCTTTTCAGTGATTTGCTGCTTGGGAACGGCCCCAATCAATTGATCGGCCACTTTGCCTCCTTTGAAAATTAGCAAAGTGGGGATACTGCGGATACCAAATTCTGCCGCTGTTTTCTGCGCTGAATCGACATCCAACTTGCAAACCTTGGCCTTACCTTCGTATTCACTACTCAATTCTCTAACGATCGGCGCAATCATCCGGCAAGGCCCACACCATGTCGCCCAAAAATCGACGAGAACAGGCACATCGGAATCTAGTACTTCAGCACTAAAATTGTCGTCTGTCAATGTAATAGGTTCGCTCATAATTCTCCCCTTATCACTCAGTTAAAATATTAAACAAATCATTTGTTTTCAGCACCTTACAGCCACTACATATGGTGTCCCAATGTAATTTCAACACTATGGACTGTCAAGCCTCAGTGCTTTTGGGCAATTCCGCACAATTGTGCGATCAAAAGGTCTAAGATTAAATATTCCTGTCGGCGCCCCTGCGACTTCAATCGCCAATCAGCCTCCTTTAACGCACCAAGACCAGCCCAAAACCAAGAGGTCGGACGACTTTTAGCCTGATCCATATACCCCTTCAGAAAAAAAGGCGCCACCCCTAATCCAGAAGCCATTTCATCCCTAGAGGTCGAATTACTCATTAGAGCCCGTGCTTTGATGAGTATTTGGAAATGACGAGCGATCATGGCCACCGCACGCGTAGGTTCTTCCCCCTGGCCGAGGAACTGGTGTAACAATTCCTGCGCTTTACTTCCTTGGCCCTTGCCAATGGCATCTGCAAGGTCAAAAACACTGGCACCCCTGGTAATGCCTGTAACCTGTTCAACCGCTGAAACCTTTATAGGTAACCCCGCAAAACTGACCAGCTTTTCAAGTTCACTGACCAATTCTCTGGGCTTGGCCCCCACGAATTGACTGAGCAATTGCACCGCCTCAGGTTCTATTTGAATGCCCATGCGCTTTGCATAACGCTGAATCCATTGCGGAACCTGATTGTCATAGGGCGGCTTAAATTCGACTGCTCTACCTTCGCGGGTCAATTCCCGGTAAAACTTCCTGCGCATGTCGACCTTTTGCCCTATCACCAATAGCTTGGTCGAATCGGCCGGTTTCGCTAAAACCCGCTCAAGACTGCGACATTGATCGGCCGACAGGTTATGCGCATCCCGCAGCACGACGAGTCGATGCCCTGCCATCATTGGATATGCTTCGTATAAATTAAGGAAATCCAATACTTCAAATTGCTCCGCCCTGATAATATCGAGGTTGAAATCTCGCGCTTGGGCTGGAGCTAAAGCTTCAATCAATGATGCCGCCACTGCTTCTCGTTCGTATTCTTCTTCTCCATACAACAAATAGAACGACCCCATATCGCCACGCTTAATTTCAGCTAGTAACTGATCAGGACTAAAACCCTTGGCTTTCTTAGCCATTCTCGCCATCCTCTTGCCCGTCTTCAATTACCTTATATTCGGCATCTATCGCCTGACTCGGATCAATTCCTTCTCGCTTGTTGGATGCGCCCCCCCCTTGTCGAGATTCAAGCTGGTACTTGAGTCGCTGATAAAGGGCATAACAAGCGTAAAGGAAAACTGTCAATATTATTATCTTAATCATAATTGTGCTTCGATTGAGTTGAATCTTTAAAATACCCGCCCCACCCAATAGGGTCAATCCGGGTACGGTAATTCACGAGCAAACCCGTCACGGCTATTATCCTTTCAGGAGGAATATTATTTGAAAATTACCGCTGCTCGTCGCCAACGAGCTTCACTGGACTCCTAGTGATAATATAGTTTTAGCCCGTGGAGAATTCCCGGCCAATGTCTACCCCAGGTTAAACCAGGCACCGAAAGGTGTTGAAATCAACTGGGGCGAAGCTAAGCCTGGCCGGCTTTCAACGGCAGACTTTGCTAAAGTTGTCAACAGGAAAATGCGAGTTTTGAGTGTCAGTTCGGTGCAATTTTTCGATGGGTATCGTAGCACCTTACAAGCCCGATCTGCCTTGTGTAAAGACCACGGCATTCTCTTTGTCGTCGACGCAATTCAAAGCCTTGGAGTATTTTCACTTAATGTCGAGGAAGTGGGTATCGACGTGCTCTGCGCCGATGGGCACAAGTGCGGCAACAGACTTCCTCGTAGCCCAAGGAATCGACACGATCTCAAAACGAGTACTGATGCGTACCGACCGACTTTGCAGGGGATTAGAACAGCGTGGATATTCGATTCTAAGCTCAAGGGAAGACGGCCATAAACCTCGGATCGTCCCCTTCAAACACTCCACCTTGCCTTCGTTCGAATTATATAATCTCTTGCTCGCCAATAGAATCCAGGGGACCGAAAGAGCAGAGTATATTCGCCTATCGCCGCATTTCTACAATAGCGAAGAGGAGATCGACGAGGTATTGGCCTTGTTGTCTGTGGGTTGAGGTTCAGCTTACTACCTCTTTTTGCTTTTGCTTTTGCTTTTGCCTTTGCTTTTGCTTTTGCTTTTGCTTTTGCTTTTTCCTTTCCCCTTGCCTCTCTTGCCGCTCTCCCCATCTTCTACCAGCACCAGATCCATTTCCCGCGCCGCCCAATCGACGTCGGCAACGACAACATTCACCGGCGTCCCCAATTCAAAAACTCGCCCACTCCGACGGCCCACCAGCCGATGTCTTTTTTCATCCATAATAAAATAATCATCTAGGTCGCGGAGAAGGCAGAAACCGTCGACCATAAAATCACCGACCTGGACAAAAAACCCACCGCGTAAAACCCCCGACACGACTCCGGGAAATTGCTCTCCTACAAATTGCTCCATATAGCGCATTTGTTTGGTTTTTATGTAGATTCGCTCAGCCTCTTCCGCTCGCCGCTCCCTAGCCGAAGTCCAGCGTCCCAACCCCAGTAAACCTTCGACTTCGATCGCACCATTCCCCTTCTCCTCCGCGATGAACCTTTTAATAACCCGGTGAACCCATAAATCGGGATATCGACGGATAGGTGAAGTAAAATGCAAGTAGGAAGAACAAGCCAAGCCAAAATGCCCAGAGTTACCGGATGTATATTCCGCCCTCGACATGGCTTTCAATACTAGCTTGTTAATCAGAGGAGCATCTTTCCTATCCGCGATCTGGCGCAGGAAAAGCTGAAGATCCTTCGGCCGCACTTCGTCATCGGGGCCCAGTTCAACCCGCAACGAAGACACGATTCCGCCCAATTCTACTAAGCCAACTGAGGACGGGGGCCGATGAACGCGATATAACACCGGCAATTGCCGGCGTTGCGCGAAATCAGCGACACACTCATTCGCCAAGAGCATAAATTCTTCTATCAACCGATGGCTCTCCCAACGCGGATAGCGCCCCAAGGCGATGGGCCGACTCTCTTCGTCAACCACTACGCGCGCTTGGTCTATTGCGAAATCAAGGGCTCCCCGCTCCAGGCGGATTTTTGTCCGCTGCTGGGCGAGCTGGCGCATTAATGCGAGATCATCAGTAAAATCTACAGCCGGCCCAGCATCTTCTAAGCGGCCATCAAAAACACTTTGCACCTGTCCATACGTCAGCCTCCCAGCACTATGGATAACCGATTCGCATATGCGATAATCAACTAGGGCTCCGTTGGCGTCGACTTCGATAAAAATAGACATGGCCAAACGATCTTCCCCCGGTGCCAGGGTGCAAATATCGGCGGCTATACGAGCCGGCAACATATGGATTACGCGATCCAATAAATAGACACTTGTAGCTCGATCCTTTGCTTCCTTGTCCAGCTCCGTCCCCTCTTGTACAAAATGACTTACATCGGCAATATGAACCCCTAGGACCCGGTGACCGTTTTCTATTTTTTCAATCGAAATGGCGTCGTCAAAATCCTTGGCTTCATCGGGATCAATAGTACAACAAGAGAGCCCCCTAAGATCCTCACGTCGAGTCAAATCTAAATCGATTCGGGCCTGTTCCGCTTCTTGCTGCACTGCATCCGAAAAATCTACCTGTAAATCAAAACGGCGAACAAGAGAAAGAAAATCAAGCTTGGGATCGTCCGGATCACCCAATATTTCTATAATTTTCCCCCTGAGCCCATCATACCCCACATCCCTTTCGACTATGCGAACAACGACCTTATAGCCCTCCTTCACCCCATCGCTAGGCTTACCATCCAAAAATATATCCCGGTTTACCCCCGCTTCATCTGGGCTAACCAAGTGACGCCTACCCCGCACCCTATAGGTGCCGAGAAACTCACCTTGGACTTGCTCGACAATTTCGGTAACCCGCCCCAATGGCTCACCTCGTCGACTACTAGCCCCAGTAAGCGCCACGCCGACCAAATCACCGTCCATTGCCTCACCAAGGTCTCTCGCTTGAATAAAGACATCCGAGCTGTCGCCACTTCTTGCAAGCAATCCAAATCCACGTATATGCACCTTCAAGCGACCAACGACCTGATCGATGGTCGAAGGTTGCATATATCGACTGTGGCGCCCACGCATCAACGCCCCCTCCCGCACCAAACCCTTAACCAATTGCCGAAATTCACGGTAATCGGCCTGTGTAACCCCCATCGTTTTTGCCAGCTCTTTCATCTTACCCGGCTGATAAGTGGTTTTAGCGATATGGGAGAGTATTTTTTCGCGCGTTATTTTCATTGATCCTGCCTATAAAAAAAGCTCCCCCGAAACCGGGGGAGCTGATTACTTCTATACAGTTGCGATTTCTATCTAACGAAATGGCATTTAATCTACGGGTTCCCATTTTAAAGGAAATGGTTCAGCTCTTTCCGAATCTTTCCATAACAACTCTAGAGTACCGTAGAACTTTTGTATGGTAGAACTTGCGAATTTGATACTTCGTGCCGCAGTGACTACAAATGTCGGACTACTAGGTTCCCCGATTTTGCGCAACGACTCCGTCAATCCACGCACTAGCGCATTGTGGGCAGACCTCATTTTTTTGTCTTCCAATTCGATTTTTTTCAATTCGTCAATTAGAACTTGGTAAGTCTCCTTGACAGCATCGGCCTTGCTTTCCATGCCCGGAGTTGTGAGATAATTCCTATAAGTCGATAGCTTCTTCGTATGAGTTTCAAAGCCCTGAATGGTCTGGACATAAGGCCCCAATTCATCTTTTTCCCCTTCACCGCAAGCCAATAGCCCCATCGCGAGCAACAATATAGCTAGACTGTTCAGCATTTTACCCTCCATTTCTAAAGGCATTTCAACCGCAAGCCCCAACCTACGAACCTACCAGACGCAAGTCAAGTATAATCCCTAGGGTCAAGCCCGCCTACGGCGAAAGAGCACCGCATTCAACTCCCCGCCGAGAAGTAATGTAAATGCAACGAGGTATGCGGACAATAAGATGATGATGACCGCACCTAGAACACCGTATACGATATTGTAATAGCTAAAGCCTTTGACGTAGTATTTAAATCCCGAAGCAATAAAAGTCCATAGTGAAAAGAATAACAAACTACCAGGCAACACATCGCCCCACCCCTGTCTCACCGAGGGTATTATTCGATAAATACAGGCTGCAACTACGACGGCACCGACTAAACCAGCCGTGCGCCGCAGTTGAGCTACAACTGAGGGAAAATGGAGCGGAAAATTCCAACGCAACCGCAACCACTCTTCAATCTGCTCACTGAATACTATCAGGTTAAAAAGAAAAACCAGAGACAACCCAACCCCGAAGACCAAAAAAATAGAGAGGATGCGTCGTTGCCAAAAGGATCTCTGCTCATCCACCCCATAAGCACGATTCAAAGCAGTCATCGTTGTCGACATGCTCGCGGATGCAGGCCACGCCACACCCAAAATACCGATAAAAAACAAGCTCTGGGAAGAAGACGAAAGAAATTTAATATTGTCTTCGACAACCGTCAGCAATGGCGCCGGGATAACTATCCCGAGATCTTCTAAGACTCGATTAAAATCCTCGGGGGATATGTGCATAAGGCCGAGCAGCGCCGTCAGTATCAAAATTCCGGGAAAGACGGCAAATACAAAATCAAAAGCCATAGCTGCCGCCGCATCAGTACAGTCATGCCTATAAGTAGCAGATACCGTATCCCGGCCAACCCCCTGCCAAAAGATCGCTCTTTTCTTTAAGGCGTCTATCACACCCGTTCCGACCGCCTAATCGCTGGCTGCAGCCCGACCAGTGGCGACGAGCATCTGGCGATCCCGTCATCGGGATAAGCCTGCGCAAGTAACTCGCGAACCCGAGTCTCGGCTTCGCGATCGGCGATGGTCACCGGCGATAAGTCCGCCTTCGACTCCGCTTGCACCCCCGACTGAAAATGCCCCAGCGTCAACTTGCCGGCCTGCCCTGCACCATCAACGGCAAAATCCATATGCTTGCGCAGGGCAGCGCTCACCCCCGAATCTCTTTGCGCAGATCTTCAAGTAACTGCAAAGCCTTCTTAATATCCCCCACTTGGTTGGGGGAATATTCTCGTTCGATCGTCAGTGGCCCTTCATATCCCAAGTCGTGCAACTTCAAAAGGAAAGCTCTAATGTCCACATCTCCTTCCCCAAGAGGCGCATCCTCATACCATGGCTGGCCGGCCTGACGCTTTTTTGCAGCATCCTTACAATGCACGCTGCGTACATGTCGCCCCACCAAGTCGAGTGCTTCAAGCGGCTCACCTGCGCCATAAAGGATCATATTCGCGGGATCGAAATTGACGGCGATATTTTTGCGATCGACAGCATCGATAAAGGTCAACAGCTCGCTGGCGGTTTCTTGCCCCGTCTCGAGATGAAAATGCTGACCAAACTCTAGACAGCGGTCACAAACTTTCCTAGTCACCTCAACGACAGCGGAAAAATCAGGATCGGTCGGGTCCTGAGGTACAAAACCCAAATGCATTCCGATCGCATCAACCCCGAGACCATAGGCAAAACCCGAAATATCTAGGGTTTCAGCGAGCCGCTGTTCACGACGATCCTTGGGCACTAACCCCACCGTTTGCTTAACGACATCAGTCGTCGAGTAATCATCATCTGGAAAACCTACGAAAACGACACTAATCTCGATTTCAGATTCCGCGAACTGTTCTTTGATTTCTGCCGTTTTCTCTTTGCTGCGCAACTCGCTTCCCGGCGCGTGCAAGTGCACGGTTGAAACACCCAGTTCCTTGACGGAATCCAAACCCGCGCCAAGCCCCTCATCTATTGAAGTAAATATACCTGTTGCCCACTTATCCATCTTTACAATCCCCCGATTTAGAACTTAGTAGAATTATGTATTTCTACTGTGTTGCCCCCTTTTTCCTTCGCCCGGTAGAGGGTAGCCAATAATGCCTCAAAGATATTTTTGGACGCTTCATTCACCGATTCCGCCAACAAACGTTCGACCGTCACGACGCCGACACTGGACACGAGCGGTAGTTGAGTTTTGCCGACTTGTACGCTCGCCCGCGAAAGCTGTCTGCGCACATCGGCCGCCCGCTGGCGGGCGATATTATTGTCCATAGCTCCGAAAATTGCGAAATGTGCACCTTCTAACCGGTAAAGATCTTCACCTTCCACCACGAAGCGCCGCATGCTGCGAACGCTTTCCTTAAGCATCTTGTCTCCGACAACCCAACCATGGCCTTCATTAACTTTCGCGATCTGGTCCAAACTGATCCCGATAAATGAAAAGGCCCCCCCCTGACTCAATCCTTTTAAGGTCTTTGGCACGATCAAGCGGAAGAGCGTCATTTTATTCGGCAACCCGGTAACCGTATCCCGCCCCGCTAATTGACGCCATTTTTTATTATCTTCCTCAAGACCCTTTAAACGCTCTCTTAACGACTCGACTTCTTCCTGCAAAACATTGACTTGGCGTGTTGTCTGGCCTAAGTCGGCGCCAACTGCCTTAGAAAGCGCGCCGCTCCCATCCTTATGACGGCGATCGGCTACTCCAGTTTCTTTAATTTCCTTGGGCGACTTTACTTTGCTCTTATTGGTTCCATTTTTCTCAACTTCTTTGCCCTTAGCCTTCTTTTTTTGAGCTTTAGGTTCCTCTTCCGAAGCGGATCCCGTCTCCCCTCTACTTTTTTTCAATGCCCGTAAGGCTCGGCCACGCTCCCCGGCTACTTCCAACATCTCCTTAGCCCGATTGACCGCTCCACCAATAACACTCTTATCATTGACGATACTCAAGCATTTTTGCATCGTGCCACTAAAGTAGGTCGCCGTTTTTTTGTAGTCCTCCGCACTACCCGTTAATTCATAGAGTCGAAAGCCTATTTCCGCTAAAAGCAAACTGAGTCTTAATTCGTCTTCCCGCTTAGCTTCCTTGAGCGTTTCATAGTTTCTTTCAAAATACGTCCGGCTATATCGTAAAGCCTCGACTTCGCTAAGTGCTAAACCGGGAGGAATAGGGCCGTCTGTAAGCTCCGGCAGTTCATCCTTCCACCGCTTGTTCAATTTTACAAATTTCCCTGCAACAGACTCGAGGTCCGAATCGGGATAGAATCTCTCTTGATCCCTAAATAACCAACCAATCCGCAGATAGAATCGAGCCAGGTTGCCCGGCGAAAAATCAACCCTCAAACATTGACTATAGATCCCTAAATGAAATTTAGCGACAGCCTGCACTAATATATCTTTATCGTCGAGACGCTTCCCCAAGGCTTGTGCTATCCCCTTGCCAGTAGGAACACTGACGAGCAACTGACGCAGGCCGTCCACTTGTAAAGTCCCACGGTACTCTTTAACCATCCGCTCGGCTTGGCGAAATTCCGCATCCCCTAAATCGCCAGTGTAACGGCACTTTGCACAGACCCCCCAAAAAAACTGTAACGGGTCAATAGAATCAAAACCAGCTTGACGCCACTTATAACGCATTGGATGGCCATCACCTTCGGTATCCAAAGGGCGGACCATATCTCTTTTCAAACGATAATAGACATTCTTCGTCTCGCAAATCGGGCAAACCAGTTCATAGGCGGTACAGATTTGCAGGGTTTCCTGTTCACTTAACATAACTTATGGCTTTCAGGGGGTAGGCAGATCGCCCAATAAAGCATCACTGTTACACAACAAAAAGAGGGGGCAGCCAAGCCATCCCCTCTTTTCGTAAAACGATTTTGTCTAACCAGCGCCCCCGGCATCAAGCTTCGGGGACGATTTACTACCATCCCCCTGTGCAGCATCTAATACGGCCTGCACACGTTGCCGGAAAATTTTGATCTGGGCATCCACTTCATCAATCGAACGCAACAGATCTTCTTCAATTATGTCCTCTGGCATCAATTACTCCAACGACAAGTCTGGGAATTGGGGAGCCAGTTCGGGGATAGTAATACAACTTAGGCATTGCTATAGGTGCGCAATTGGTCACAACGACTGGGGTGGCGCAACCTATGGAGGGCCTTTTCCTTGATCTGTCGAACCCTCTCCCGCGTGAGACCGAATCGACCCCCAATTTGATCTAAGGTCATTGGTTCTTCCCCATCAAGACCATAATAAAGACGGAGAATCTCAGATTCGCGCCCCACTAGACCGCTAAGCGCAGAATCGATTTGCCCGCGCAAACAGCCTCTCATCACCTGGCTCTCGGGGGACTCCTGACGATCATCCGGTAGCACATCTAAGAGGCTTTGATCTTCCTCTTCACGAAATGTGGCATCAAGCGATCGCACGGAACGACCACACATCAAGGTTTCTTTTACTTCATCGACGGGGACGTCGAGTTGTTCTGCAATCGCCTCTGGACGAGGGTCATCGGCTCGCTCTTGCTGTAAAAGGCGGGAGGCTTTCGAAATCTTGTAAAGTAGCCCAATCTTATTCAACGGCAAGCGGACCGTACGCGATTGTTCTGCCAAGGTCTGCAGAATGGCCTGCCGAATCCACCAGACGGCATAAGAGATAAACTTGAATCCCTTTTTTTCGTCAAAGCGTTCAGCAGCTGTGATCAACCCCACATTGCCAGCACTGATCAAATCGGCAAGGGGCACACCACGATTCTGGTATTCCTTCGCAACACTGACTACAAAGCGCAAATTAGCTTCGACTAGTCTGTTCCGAGCTCGTTCATCCCCTTGTTTGATCTTTCGAGCCAAATCGATCTCATCCGCCGAGGAAAGCGGCTTAGAGTGGGCGATTTCAGCCAGATAGCTCCCAAGGGAGTCTTCCATGTCCCAAAATGAGGCTTTGGTCATCTCCGCCATGGAACGATCCTCTTCGTTTAGAGTAGGGAGGAAAAGGAAAGCTACACGTGCATCAAACTAAGTGTAAGCTACAAATTAGCCTGACCCTTAGAAACTGTCAAGCATTTTTTCAGGGCTCTTCTATGCGCCCCTAATCCCGTCTAAAACTGCGCTTTGCTCTGCAATTAGTGTATCAATTCCCCCCGCCGCCATATCGATCAATCCAATGGCCTGCTCCCTAGTAAAAGGCCGCCCCTCTGCCGTCCCTTGAACTTCGATAATCCCGCCCGTCCCCGTCATGACCACATTCATATCCGTTTCTGCGCGAGAATCCTCTTCATAGCATAAATCCAACAACAACCGACCATCAACAACACCGACACTAATTGCCGCCAGTTGTTCCAACAATGGATTCTCGGCGATCACCCCGCTAATAAGCAATGCGTCTACGGCTTCAAGCAAAGCGACATAAGCACCCGTAATCGAAGCCGTTCTCGTGCCACCATCTGCTTGTATAACGTCACAATCTATATATAGAGTATTCTCGCCAATTTTCTCCAGGTCGATTATCGCTCGGAGCGACCGCCCGATCAAGCGTTGGATCTCTCGAGAACGGCTATTGGGGCGCCCCGTTGCGGATTCACGGGCAACGCGCCGAGAGGAAGAGCCCGGCAGCATACTGTATTCCGCTGTGAGCCATCCCTTCCCTTTCCCCACTAGAAAAGGGGGCACACGCTCCTCATGGCTGACGGTGCAGATTACTTTTGTATCGCCCATCTCGATCAATGCCGATCCAAGCGGAGTTTTCAAGTATTTAGGAGTTATCCGCACCGGTCGCAATTGATCCGGATCTCGTCCATCGCTTCTGTCCATTAAGACCTCACTCATAGTACGTGCATTCGATAGTCAGGGCCGTCCATCGGGATCAACTGGCACATTTCCGATAAACGCGAATAGATCCGACCCTGTGACATATTTTTTATTTCATCAAGGGGTTGATTCGTTGTCACTACGGTAAATCGCTCATCACAATAGCGGGCATCTACCAGGTCGTAAAGCATTTCCAACTCCCAATCAGTACCCCGCTGAACACCAAAATCATCTAGTATTAAATATGGGATATTACACAATTCATCGAGGATTTGGCCCGTTTTCCCGTAATTATTGCTTTCCTCGGAGAAGGTATCTCTTAATTTCTGAAAATACTTTCTAGATAGATTCAAGAAACGTCCTGGCTTTGTCCAACGCAACATAAGTTCGTTGATTGCAATACAGCCGAGTAGCGTTTTGCCGGTGCCTGGATTTCCGTAAAACAGATAACCGCGTTTGGGCTCTCGCGTTGCACCGACAAGTTCCGGAATATGTCGATGCGCTGTCTCTGCTAATCTGATCGCTGTCCCATCAGGGGCAATTGGGCGAAAATCGTCTATGAATTTCCATTTATAACGCTCGGGCATATCCGCTTGACGGAAAAGTCTATTGGTCTCGGACATCTTGCGACGGTAGAATCGACAGGGGCACCACTGGCTGCGCGAATCCTCGTCCCAATACTGATAGGGAGCCCTCCCACCGCATCTACATTCAATACAAGCGCAGAGCCGAAGTTCCCCATAGCGCCCCACTTCTATTTGAGGATCAAAAAATAGCCCAACACCACCGCACTTTGAACACTGGACTGCTTCTTGACTTAGTTCAGGCAGACTCATTTGTGCCTATCCTTGAGGGCCCGCTCGACATCTCTATCGGCCTGACGCTTAGCCAGAGAATGGCGCTTATCGAATTCTTTTTTACCGCGTACTAACCCTAAATCCACTTTGACTTTGCCGCGCTTAAAATAAATCTTCAATGGAACCAAGGTTAAGCCTTGCTGCTCGGTCTTCCCAGTCAATTTGCGAATTTCACTGCGGTGCAAAAGCAATTTGCGCGCTCGCTCGGTTTCGTGATTGAAATTGTTGCCGCCTTTATAATGGGAGATATGCACATTATAAAGGAAGACTTCGCCTCTTTCGACCGCGGCAAAACTGTCTTTGAGTGTAATCAGCCCATCGCGTAATGACTTAACTTCAGTGCCACGAAGGACAATGCCGGTTTCAAAACGATCTAGGACCTCAAAATCGTGACGTGCTTTGCGGTTTTGCACAATAACAGTTTCATGTGCTTCACCCTTGTTAGCTTCGGCCATAACCAACCCACTATGAAGGAGAAAGGGGTTGACGGTCGCCAACCCTGCAATTAGCTTTTTATCTCTGTTGCCGAAGTGGTGAAACTGGTAGACACGCATGGTTCAGGACCATGTGGGGGAAACCCCGTGGAGGTTCGAGTCCTCTCTTCGGCACCATATTTTACCCCCGCTCTACCGATTTAATCTACGCGTTTACACTTCCGGCGCAAGCGTATTACCAAGCCTACACGGGCTTGATTACGACGAGTCCTACACCCTTTCCAAACACCTTGTAATCCTCACCGCTTACAGTCCAATTCTCGCTTGCGCCTCATACCACCATTACATAGTATTCCTCGTTCAATTTACTCGCCTCAATTGAGAAAGGACCCTTTCCATGGCCCGTTTCCTACATACCCGTATTCGCGTCAGTAATTTAGACCAATCGATCGATTGGTATTGCAATCATTTGGGGTTCAAGCTTCAAAGCCGAACTGATAAATCTCCATCTGGTAATCACGTCGCTCATCTCGAACTGCCCGGTAACGAGCATACTCTTGAACTCACGTACTCTGCCGATTACCAACTCACCGTCCCCGAAGACCTTATGCATATCGCCCTTTCAGTCCCCGACCTTATCGCCTTTTGTGATGAATTAGAAAAAAATGAGCTTGAAATCTGGCCAGAAGACTGGCGAGAATCCTTTCCTAATGGGCGTAAAATGGCCTTTATTGACGACCCAGATGGATATGAAATAGAGCTTCTCGAAGATTAATTTTACAAAAAATGCTCAATCAGTAGTATTTTCAATCAAGAATTTATACTACGGGCCGATAATCTTAGTATTAAGTGGTATCATGTTAGCCTGAAAAGACAAGGAGGTCTTTATTATGGCAGCGCGTAAAGCTAAGCTTATCGGGATCGAGGAAGCCGCCAATCTCTTCGGCAAATCAGTCCATCAAATGCGCCAATACAAGTCGAAAGGCTTGCTCAAAGTTGCCGATTGCATTGGCAACAAGGATTTGTTCAATATGGCTGAGGTTATACTCCTCAAGCACCTTATCCGGGAGTTGCGAGTCTCTGAAGGGTTATCCCTTTCGCAAATATCCCGTCGTCTCGATCAAATGATGGGAAGAGCCGCGTAAAATATTAGCTATTGTTTTATTGCAATAACAAGGGCTGGCAGCATATTTCCGACCGCTTGGTGGTCCTCTGAATACCGAGGTGCCCGGGACAAGCAAGACGACATATCCTTCCAGCCCTGTTATTTTTTTTTCGCCCTATCACAGGCCTCATTGACGAGACCGAGCACTTCAAGAAAAAAGTCACTAACCCATCTGGGCAACTCAACAACTCGATCGGGATGGAAAGCTGCTGCAAAGCGTCTGCGAACTTGGCCCAATTCCTTCTCATCGACCGCAGCACCAATACCGAGTAGGCGTTCGAGATCGAGGTGTCTTAAACCATCTAAGTTTATTTTTAGTTGCCCCGCCTGGCTTCTTCCTTCCGATAAGGCCAGTCGACTTGCCATTTCCTTGAGTCGCCCATCCAATCTCAGGTATTCTCTGCGTAAATGATCTAAATCGCGCTGGGTTTCCCCTGTTTGCCGCTGACTCTTGATTCTGGTTTTTCTTTCGCTGCGGAGTTTTTCGCCATTTTCTCTTCCCTCCCGCAATTCCCTCTTTAACCCCTGCAACTCTAAATCTTGTTCTTTAAATCGTTTATGAACCCTTCCTGCGCGCTCCTCAGTTTGCTCTAACTCTTTTTGTAGTTGCTTGATCTTTTTGCGCTGTCGTTCGGCCTCTTCACGTAAATGAGCATTCTCTTTATCCTCTTCTGCAGTCGCTAAGGGAGCAACCCCATCGAGCGTATACAAGAATTGGCTAAATAACCTGCCGCCACTCGAAATCTTGAAGGCACCATCCACCCGACTCGACGCCAATTCTTCGATCCACTTGTAATGCTTTTTATATCGTCTCTCCAACAGATGTAAAAAAGCCGCCCTTCGGCCAATTGGCGCGGTTTCCTGGAGTGCCAACCGATAAATTGCCCCCTTGTCCAAAGCTTGGTTGAGAATTAAGTCGGCGGCGGGTTCCATCTGCAGAGCCTCCCACTGATCTGCCAAGAGTTCACAAGCACCGATCTCAAAGGCCAAAGCTCGTTCTTGCTCGGTATAGATTTGCCCGTCATCGAGGATGATTTTGGCTATCCACTGATAAAACTCCTCTAGATCTGCCCCGCCTTTAATCCGCTTACCATAGTCGAGATACCGGCGAATTTCCCGCAGTCCTTGATCCTCGATTAATAAACTAAGCCTTCGATAGCCTTCGATATCGATAACTCAATCCTCCCTACGCCTCTGACGACCGGACATTTGCGCGAGAATAAAATCGCGAACAGTACGCCCCCCGACCAAATCGTGGTTATGCCGCATACGCCAAACCTCGAAGGATGCCAATAGATCTTCTTCCGGAATATCAATACCCGCTCGGTGTGCATAAGACAAGATCATGTGTTGATATTGGTTCTTCTGCGGCAAATCGAGAAAGACCTTTAAAGCGAAACGATCGTCGAGAGCTCTTTCCTCATCGAGGCGTTGAAGCTGCTGTGGATCATAGAATTCAGGCCGAATAGACTGATTGATTAGGTTGGAGTGCTGGTCGTCCATCTGCATTTGGCCTAACCCCAATGGCCGTTCCCCTTCGCGGTCTACAAGGTCTTTATAGTTCGATGTCGCATAAAATACTAGATTTTTCGGCCATTCCTCTAAGCCTCCATCTAATACGCGGGAGAGAAGATGTAGACTGCCATCGCCCCGATCCAAAGAAACATTGTCCAACACGCCAATAAATCGCTGCTTTCGTCCTCGAACCAAGGCAAATATCTGAGAGAGGTCTTCATAACAGGAAGGAGTGATTTCTAATGCGCGCAGACCACTATCGTAAAATTTGCCGATGATAGCTCTTATAAGCGTCGACTTCCCCCCACCCCTCGGTCCCCAAACCAATACATTGTGAGATCTTTGCCCGGAGAGAAAATTGCGGGTATTCTCTTCAAGGATTTCAATTCGCGCCTCATTGCCCTCCAACCATTCCAACGGGAAGCTCGCGAAGTCTCGGATTGGTTCCAATATGCATTTAGCTCCGTCTTCACCAATTCGAAAACCGGCATAGCGGCGCAAGTCTCCCCGGCCGTATTCGTAGATAAGACGGCCCATCTGCCCGACGAGATCAGGCCAATCCTGGCCTGAGTAAAACCGCTCTTTTAAATTTTCAACCGCTTCCGGCTCTACACCATTGCCGGGCATTTGCCCTACTACAATACCCGCATCAGCTGCTATCGGCTGTAAGTAAAACCCCCATGAGGGTCCTGCCAACACCTCGGCATATTGCAAATGTCGTCGCATCGACTGGTTTAGCGCTTGAGGAATTTCGCTTGGGAGGACTTGCTCACAATGGGATAGATAGGGATGCGGTGATTCAAACAGGCGATTGATTAACACACCGCGCAAATCCGGAACTCCGCCCCCCCACCCCCCCTTAAGAGCCACTGCGAGCAGCGTATCGGCCAGACAATGGTGTTTTGCGATTAATTCAGCTTTTTTTGCGCCGTCTTCCTCTCCCTCGCACCATTTCGCAGCACATGCCCGCGCACAATGCAACAAGGAGCGCAATTGATCTAACTCCACTGCATCGAGCAAGGGTGCCAAGAGATCCTGATGGTCTATTGTATTGAGCATCGCTTCGGTTTGCATTCCAACCTCGCGAGCCATTCGTCGATTTACCATTTCACCTCAGAACACACGCCAGACGCCGTCCCTACCCCGTTCGACAGACCGCTTAGAGCCCCTGCGCTTCTCGGGAACAATATCACCCGTTTCAGGGTCGCGAACCCCGATCACGAATTTACTCGGATCGTCTGAGTCTGGCATGATTTTACGGGGGATCTTACGCAAATTGCCTGCAACGCGAATTTCGACCCGACCCATTTGGACTCCAAGCTTTTTTTCCTGATCAGTTAACTCTATGTCGCCAGAGTCCGGAGCCTGTTGCTTCGGCTTATTGACATCACTGACTCTTGGGCGTTTTTCTTTCTCTTCGGCGCGAGAATTGTCGAGAACTTGCTGTTCGATTTTGTCTATTATCTCGGCACTGCGCTGGCGGATTTCTGCGGTCTCATCGGGTGACATATCTGGAAAGAGTCGTCGCATTCGAGAATTGACAAATTTTTCGGCTTGATCGCGCGCCTCTTGTATATCGGAGGTCGAATCGAAGAATTCCTGAATCGTCAAGCCAATCCGCAACATGCGGATCTCTTTGCGGAACGCGGTTTTTTTCCCTACATGGTCGATTAGGCTGACCATACAACGCATATCTGCTGCGGGTTTGACCCGAATCTCACTTACATCGGAGTTCATGCGCTCGGATATGTCATCAACATCGAGATGCCGCAACTCGTCGAGGAAAGATTCTTCGATAGTCATATTAGCAATCTTCTCAACGCCGCGTTTAACAATGTAATTATAGGGGGGCAGCCGAACCGAAATCATGCGAATCTCATGGTCCTGACGCTCCATTACATCAATAACCTTTTTTAGTAGACCAGCGTCATCAGCTAGCTCACGCTGTACGGCTGCAATCTCATCTGGGTCAAGATCATCTGCTACAACGGTCTGCTTATAGCGAATTAAAAAAGCCAAAGCATCATCATACCTCGTATCAATTTTGCGCATAGAATCAAAGGTGTGCAGATATCTCGATGATTGTTCGACCGCTTCACGGACCTTGCTCTCGATTTCTTCCCGTGCTTCACCGGCCGCTAAAGAATTGCGTACTCGCGTATTCGTGAAGGGGGGCAATACCGCGGTCGCGTGGGTGTACCCCGCCGGCGACTGTTTGTGAACATCGTGCAACCGCGGCTGTATAATAAATTCACCGGCCTCTTCCTTGGTCAACGTCCCTTCCTCGACCAGCCGCTCAAGTCGCTGAGGAATCTTCCTCATCTCATGAGCCAACAGTTGTCCGCCTTTTTTCTCTTCTTGTGCCGACCGTTGCCGAACCTCGTCAGCTTCCACATCCCCCGAACTGATAGCTTCTTGCAATTCGGAGTTTAGGGCATCTTGGACTGGTTCCAGGCTTGTCGGTTTTTCTTTAGCTGGCTGAACCGGGGGATCCGAGGAAGTTACCGAGCCTAGGGCATCTTGGAATAGTTCCAGGCTTATCGATTTTTCCTTAGCTGGCTGAACCGGGGGATCGGAGGAAGTTACCGAGCCTAGGGCATCTTGGAATAGTTCCAGGCTTATCGATTTTTCCTTAGCTGGCTGAACCGGGGGATCGGAAGAAGTGAGGCTCAAATTCCGACCAAACGACCCCGCAATATCAGCGACTCGTGGTCCACTTACCCCTTCATGTCGTATTTCTTCGATCGAATCCTTAACAATCTGTAATAGATTGAGTTGATCTATTCGGACATTGACTTCATCTAATAACTCCCTGACACTCCCTCTGCGACTAAAATTGCGCAAAGATTCTGCTCCCCGAGCCTGGATTTTAGCCTCAGTCCATCGCAGTGCTCGCACTCCTTCACCAAAGGCCTTATTCACTCCATTTTGAATCCCCTGTGTGACATAAGTTTCAGGGTATTTCGCATTGACGACTTCGACTACCTGATGCACATAATTGCGCGCCGCACCTGCTAATTCACCTCCAGTCAGCACAGCATACTCTTCCGCAAGAGCGCCCTGAAAGTCTTCAGGAGTTATTAGAACCTCCCCGACTCGCAACCGATCGGCAATCCGCGACCACATAGTTGCCAATAGCAACCGAGGGATTACAGAGCCTGTGGGCTGTTCTGAGAATGGACGTTTGACTTCAGACATAGCAAGTGGTAGAAGTATAATAAGGGGGGTTTTTGTTCTTATACAACTCGAATAAGGCACCTATCTAGCAGAAAGTCAAGTAGGTTCCGCATATTGGCCTTTGGCCCTGGTGCAGCCTTATTCATTGAGCGAAAAGCCTGCTTGGCTCGTCCACAACTTATAATTTCGCAATATTAAACACCCGCGAAATCAGCCTAGTTTATAAGGAGTTCTATCATGTTGCAAGTCGCAAGAGATGAGGGCGAATGAATATTCGCCGCCGTTGATATCCCGGCTTGATTTAAAAGGAAGTTGGGGAGTGAAGGTGATACAGAAGTAGCAAGCCCCAATAAACGGCCGATCCTCAGACTCTTGCAAAAACGGGTCTGCATCTGGGTCGATCCACCTAAAGCACGGCGCTATATTCCAAGGAGGAGTTTTACGCTCTTCCAGCCAGGTCTTAAGCCAATCAGTGCGAACATGAGATCTGGGACTGCTCGCCTCCCTCAAGACTATTCCGCATCAGGTCTAAGGCGCACACCGTAGTTTCGCCATCACTCCTCCGATCGCCGAAACTCCGCGGAGGAATAGAGCTAGGTCCCTTCAGGCTTGATTCGAGCCGACTTAGGCGAGCGTTTGGCTACAAAATTGGCACAAACACCATAGCCAAAACGAAAACAGGCATTCATAGCGGACTTACTCGCCTCAATAAATACCTGTGCGGGTTCTGCGTATGAAATTACCCCCGGGCGGATTCGAACCGCCGACCTCCAGATTAGGAATCTGTTGCTCTATCCTACTGAGCTACGGGAGCTAATTATCTTAGGAAACACTCTATGGAGGGGACTAGTTTAACTTCTTGACACTGAACAGCCATAGGCCCCTTAGGCCCTTCGGCTGTCTCGAATACCACCTCGTATCCCTCTTCAGTACGGGCTCTTCTTCTCAATCGAAGAAAAGTGAACAAATAAATCATGGCCATCTTCGCCTTGAACAAAGCCACACCCAAGGCTTTCGTTATAAGAGTTTACAGAGCCATTTGAAGCCATTGTCTACTTTGTTCTCTGAAGTCTATTGGGGCATTTCAGAGAATAATATACCGATGAAGATCTTAAGTCAAACGGCAAAAAAAGGTATGACAAGGCTTCTTCGCAGATTTAGTACGGCGAAAAAAATAAAAATTACCTATTTTATTATTCACCCTGTTGACATCAAGATAATCTGTCCTAATTTACAGACTTGATTTGGCCTTAGGCTTGCTCTTGAACGGGAAGAGTCGAGGCCCCATACCCTTCATAATAACCAGTTGAACTTAAAACATGGCTCAAGTATTCCCACGTAGCGCCAATTGGGCTTCGAAGGCCAGTATTCTTGCCGCCCTCCTGATCGTCGCAAGTATTCTGGGAGTCGTTCTCAATATCAACCGTATCGACTATGTTAGCATGGTCGGCGTGGCGATTGATCAGCCCGTACATTTCAGCCACAAACACCATGTTACAGGCATGGGCATTGACTGCCGCTATTGCCATACGACAGTCGAGGTAAGCGCCTTTGCAGGGGTTCCGCCTACGGAAACTTGCATGACCTGCCATTCACAGATTTGGACGGAAGCTCCAATCCTTGAGCCTGTGCGGGCAAGTTTCCGCGATAACAAGGCCATTGAGTGGAATCGCGTGCACGACCTTCCCGACTTCGTCTATTTTAACCATAGTATCCACGTCAGCCAGGGCATTGGTTGTCAATCCTGCCATGGACAAGTGGACCAGATGCCCTTGATGATGAAAGCTCACACCTTGAATATGGAGTGGTGCCTAGATTGTCACCGGGACCCAGCTCAATTTATCCGGCCTCGCGATCAGGTGTTTAATATGAACTATGAATATCCGGCCAACCAGGAAACCCTGGGTAAGTCGCTCGTCGCAGATTACGACGTGCAGACCAGCCAACTCACAAACTGCTCAATCTGCCATCGCTAAATAATGGAAAATAGAAAAAACATAGATATCTCAACGCTCCGGTCCGACCTTGAAGCCTCGCAAGGCCAGGAATATTGGCGCAGCTTGGATAATTTGGCCCAGACCGACGAATTTGCCACTATGGTCCAGCGCGAATTTCCCGAACAAGCTTCAGAGTTAAATGACCCGGTAAGCCGGCGAAACTTCCTTAAGCTCATGAGCGCCTCGTTGGCCTTAGGCGGAGTGACGGGTTGCACGATCCAACCAACAGAGAAAATCGTGCCGCAAGTCAGAGCTCCGGAAAACGTAATCCCCGGCAAACCGCAATATTTTGCCTCAACTGTTTCATTGGGCGGTATTGGTTCGGGTATTTTAGTTGAAAGCCACATGGGGCGGCCAACAAAAATAGAGGGCAATCCGGAACACCCCTCTGGTAGCGGCGGGTCGAATCCGCTGACCCAAGCGTCCATTCTCGACCTCTATGACCCGGACCGCTCTCAAACGGTGCAAAATGCAGGTCGAATTAGCACTTGGAATACGTTTTCTAATGACTTGGCCAAGCAGATTGGCTTACAAGAAGTCAAAGACGGTGCTGGTCTCCGCATTCTCACTCAGACCATTACTTCCCCAACGCTCGGCAACCAGCTTCAGACCTTACTAACTAAATTTCCCCAAGCTAAATGGCACCAGTACGAACCAGCCAACCGCGACAATGCCCGCTCTGGTGCGATAATGGCTTTGGGCCAGTCCCTGAACACTTATTATGACCTAAGTCAAGCGAAGGTCATCCTCTCGCTTGATGCCGATTTTACCAATAGTGGCCCCGGAAGTATCCGCCACGCTCGCGATTTCGCAGCAGGTCGGCGCGTACGGGATGGTCACAAGAACAGCAATCGTCTGTATACCGTAGAATCGACGCCGAGTCCTACGGGCAGTATCGCTGATCACCGTCTCGCATTGGGCACAGCCGAAATAGAAGCCTTGGCAATGAAAGTTGCCCAAGGGCTGGGCGTCAAATGGCAAGGGCCAAGCGTCTCTTCTGATTTCTCAGCCCACGACGCTTGGATCGACGCCTTAGTCGCCGATTTAAAATTAAATCGGGGTTCTAGCCTGGTCATAGCAGGCGACCAACAATCCCCTGCAGTACACGCCCTATCCCACGCTATCAATCAAGCATTGGGCAATACAGGCAAGACACTCTATTACACAGAGCCACTTGAGGTGGACCCCGTTGACCAACTGCAATCTTTGACGGATTTGGTTGGTGAAATGAACGCTGGAAAAGTAGACGTCTTACTGGTTCTTGGTGGCAACCCGGCCTACGACGCTCCGGCCGATTTAGATTTTGCGATGGCTCTCGACAAAGTTAGTTATAGAGTTTATCTGGGGATGTATACCAACGAAACCTCCGAATTAAGTCACTGGCATATTCCCGAATCCCACTACCTTGAAGCTTGGAGCGACAATCGATCGCATACAGGCCTTGCCAGTATTGTACAGCCACTTATTCAGCCACTGTACAAAACCAAGTCTGTCCATGACCTGCTCGCTGTTTTAACTGGCCAACCAGGCGTGCCTGGCCTTGAGATCGTCAATAAGTATTGGGAATCTCAGGGCATAGGGGCGATCGCCTGGCGCCGCTCCCTCCACGACGGTTTCATTGAGGGAGCCTCCAGCCCATCTACAATGTCGCAGGTCAATGAGTTCAGTTTACCGGCGACAACTGGCCGCCTTAGGGATGAAGAGGATCTCGAAATTCACTTTCGCCCTGATCCACTGATTTGGGACGGTCGTTTTGTCAATAATGCATGGTTACAGGAAACTTCTAAGCCAATAACAAAACTTACATGGGACAATGCAGCCTTAGTCAGTCCTGGCACAGCTGAACGCCTACGCCTAAAAGGCGAAACGCTCGCGCAGTTGCGTTTTGATGGGCGGGCAATTGATGCGGCTGTTTGGGTTGTGCCCGGACAAGCTGATGGCGTTATCACCCTTCATTTGGGGTACGGCCAACAAAGTGCAGGCCGAGTTGGCCGCGGATTGGGCTTTAACGCCTATGCTTTGCGCACTTCTGCAGCCCTTTGGAGTGGAGTCGGATTACAAGTTACTGGATCCTATGAAGACTACCGTTTGGCCAGCACGCAGGACCACGGTAGCATGGAGGACCGCAACTTAATCCGCCAGGCCACCCTTGATGAGTATAGCAAGGATCCAAACTTTGCCCATGACCCGCACGACCCACCGGATGATCTAACTCTACACAATCGCACGGACCATCAATACACTGGTTACGCTTGGGGCATGGTTATCGACCTTGGAGCTTGCACTGGTTGCAATGCCTGTTCGGTTGCCTGCCAAGCGGAGAATAATATTCCCGTGGTCGGCAAAGAACAAGTGCTTAATGGGCGGGAAATGTCCTGGATTCGTATTGATCGCTACTATAATGGTGAGATTGATAACCCGGAAATTGTTCATCAACCTGTACCTTGTATGCATTGCGAGAACGCTCCTTGCGAACTCGTTTGCCCTGTCGCAGCTACGACGCATAGTGACGAAGGGCTAAACGATATGACCTATAACCGCTGTGTGGGTACTCGCTACTGCGCTAATAACTGCCCTTATAAGGTTCGGCGTTTCAACTTCCTGCAATTCGCAGACCGCGATACTGAAAGTCTGAAATTGCAACGCAATCCTGATGTCACGACGAGGTCCCGCGGCGTGATGGAAAAATGCACCTACTGCGTCCAACGTATTAATATGGCGCGGATTGAAGCTAAGAAGGCTGGTGTAAAAATAACCGATGGCGATTTCTCGACGGCCTGTGAACAAGCCTGTCCTACCGATGCAATCGTTTTTGGAGATATTAACGATCAAAAGAGCCGGGTAAGCACCTTAAAGGCCACCCCGCTCAACTACGGCATACTCACTGAATTAAATACTCGTCCCCGCACAACTTATTTGGCGGGTATCAAGAACCCCAATCCGGAGATTACCGAGGCTTAGAATGTCTGAAGCCGCGAAAACGCCTTATAAACCGCCAGTGCCCGAGTTAGGCCCCGGGCAGACCTCATATACTTCGATCACCGAAAAAATTAGCGGGATTGTTCTTACCCGCAATACCCCGGTGGCTTGGTTTATCTTCTTCGCCATTGGCTTTTTACTCCTGCATGGATTAATGGTTGGAGTTCCCTACCTGCTTTTTGAAGGGGTGGGCATCTGGGGCCTCAACAATCCAGTTGGTTGGGGTTGGGCCATTATCAACTTCGTCTGGTGGATCGGTATCGGTCATGCCGGCACTCTGATCTCAGCGGTATTGCTCCTGTTCCGGCAAAAGTGGCGCACTTCGATTAACCGTGCAGCAGAGGCCATGACTATTTTCGCCGTGCTCTGCGCAATGCAATTCCCGCTATTGCATACGGGTAGGCCTTGGTTAGCCTGTTACTGGCTCTTGCCCTACCCCAATTCAATGGATATCTGGCCGCAATTTCGCAGCCCATTGATTTGGGATGTATTTGCCGTGTCGACCTATTTGACGGTTTCCCTCGTATTCTGGTTCGTCGGTTTGGTTCCAGATTTCGCCAGCATGCGAGACCGCACAAAAAACCGTATTGGCCAGGTTATTTATGGAATGCTCTCCCTAGGTTGGCGCGGTTCAGCCATCCACTGGGAACGCTATGAAATGGCCTCACTGCTATTAGCCGGCCTTTCGACTCCCCTCGTTCTCTCCGTGCATAGCGTAGTTAGTTTTGACTTCGCTGTAGCACTTATTCCGGGGTGGCATACTACGATCTTCCCACCCTATTTTGTTGCAGGGGCGATCTATGCCGGTTTTGCCATGGTCCTCACTCTGATGATCCCCATGCGCATGATCTACGGTTTGGAAGATTTTATTAACGAACGGCACTTGAACAATATGGCCAAGGTCATGCTCGCTTCCGGTATGATCGTTGCCTACGGTTATTTCATGGAACAACTCATAGCTTGGTATAGCGCCAGTACCTATGAGGGTTTTATGATGCAAAACCGCATGCACGGGCCCTATAGCGCCTATTATTTCTTCCTGATATTATGTAATATCGTCGTACCACAATTGCTTTGGATTAGATATTTCCGCACGAATATGTTCTGGCTTTTCTTTGTCTGCCAATTTATCAATGTAGGCATGTGGCTTGAACGGTTTATCATCGTAGTAACCAGCTTGCACCGGGACTTTATGCCTTCGTCTTGGGACATGTTCCACCCCACAATTTGGGACATTACCATTTACGTTGGCACGATCGGCTTGTTCACCGTATTGTTTTTCCTGTTCATCCGCGGCGTGCCTATGATATCCCTCCATGAGATCCGCACTTTACTGGTCTCTAAGGACCATAAGTGAGCATATAGTCTATGCAGCACGAAGAAGAATCTACGCTTTTCGGCCTAATGGCTGAATTTGAAACACCAGACGATTTGTTGGTTGCGGCCAAGGCGACTTTTGCGGCAGGTTATCGCAAAATAGACGGATATTCGCCTCTACCAGTGCATGGTTTAGGCGATGCAATAGGCTTTCCGCGTACAAAGTTGCCTTGGTTGGTGTTCTGCTTTGGCATCCTCGGTGGGATTTGTGGCTACGGTCTGTGTTATTGGGTATCAGTAATCGATTATCCCATGAACATTGCCGGCAAGCCCCTCCATAGTGGTCCAATGTTTATCCCGGTCACCTTTGAGTTAACTATCCTTTTTGCCGCTCTTAGTGCGGCTTTCGGGATGTTTATTGCCAATGGCTTGCCCCAGCCTTACCACCCGGTCTTTAACGTGGAGAGTTTTGCCCGGGCAAGCCAGGATCGTTTTTTTCTCAGTATTGAAGCCGATGATCCCCAGTTCGATCTTGATAAAACTAGGAACTTTTTGAATGGCTTGAATCCGCATGAGGTTGCCGAAGTTGAAAACTGAAATATCCAATACGAAGCTGCGACCATCAGCTCTCTTTGGTGCTGTTCTTTTGATGCTGGCAAGTTCGGGGTGTGAACTACGCCAAGCAATGTATAACCAAGAAAAGTACGAGCCCTTAGAAGCCTCAGCCTTCTTTGATGATGGTTTGTCTTTCCGAAACCAAGTTACGGGCACCGTTGCAAGAGGCCAGATGATGCTAGACACGCATTATTATCAGGGTATGGTTGATGGACAGTTGGCCTCAACTCTTCCTGTGACCGTAAGCCAAGAGCTTCTTGAGCGCGGTCAGGAGCGATTCAATATTTTTTGCTCGCCCTGCCATGACCAAACAGGCTCAGGCAATGGCATGATTGTCAAGCGCGGCCTTAAACAACCGCCGAGTTTCCACCAACAGCGACTAAGAGATATCCCGGTAGGTCATTTTTATGATGTCATCACAAACGGTTTTGGAGTAATGTATAGCTACGCCTCCAGAATTCCCGTCGAAGATCGCTGGGCAATTGCCGCTTATATCAAGGTTCTGCAACTGAGTCAGAATGTCGAATTTGACCAACTGCCTGCAGAGGACCAGAGGCAACTTCAATGAACGATTCTATATACGAAGAATCAACTGCATTACACCCCTATTTGGACACCCTGCAGCAACGTGCCCTAATCGTGGGCGTGTTAGGGATAATTGCAACTATTGTTGGTTACTTTACTGCCCATGAGCAGTTTTTCCGCTCTTATTTGTTGGCTTTTACCTTCTGGATTGGCCTTCCCTTGGGCAGTATCGGTATTCTTATGATTCACCACGTAGGTGGTGGCACATGGGCTTTTTCCATTCGCCGCCTACTTGAAGCCGGCTCGCGCACTCTGCCGCTAATGTTCTTTCTTTCCCTACCGATTCTATTTTTAGGCATGCATGAATTATACGAATGGACACACCTTGAAGTAGTGGCGCATGACGATATCCTGCTACACAAGGCGCCTTATCTCAATGAGTCCTTTTTTATTATTCGCACTTTCTTCTACTTTGCTGTTTGGGGGATTTTAGCTTTTTTTCTCAACCGCTGGTCTCTGCAACAAGATAAGACAACGGAAACCTATCCAACACACCGTCTACAGATAATTAGCGGGCCGGGAATTGTTCTCTTCTTCCTCACCGTTACGATGGCTTCGATCGATTGGCTTATGTCGCTTGAGCCGCATTGGTTTTCGACGATATTTGGCGTGATTTACATCGTCGGCATGGGATTGATGACATGGGGTTTTATGTATCTTGTCGCCCTTCCCCTCTCGCGGCGGAAACCCCTTGATTGGCTAATCACAGAGCAACGCCTGCGCGATCTTGGCACTTTCATGCTTGCATGTGTTATGCTTTGGGCCTATACCTCTTTCTCCCAATTACTCATCATTTGGTCAGCCAATCTACCCGAAGAAATCACTTGGTTTATAACGAGATTGGAAGGGGGTTGGCAATACATCGGCTATGGTATGGTCTTATTCCATTTTGCCGTCCCCTTTCTGTTCTTAATCTCCAGCACCATGAAGTCTAAGACTAAGTTGCTCAGTTTTCTCGCAATAGGCCTTATCTTTATGCGCTTGGTAGACCTATATTGGATTATCGCGCCGGCCTTTACCAAGGTTCCCGCCGAACATGGTCCGAGTTTCCACAGCACAGGGATCACCTTACATTGGCTTGATTTAGCGATCCCCATTGGGATCGGTGGCATCCTTATATCCCTTTTCTTTTCGCAATTGAAAAAGCGGATATTGATCGCGCAGAACGATCCACGCTTTACAGACCTCTTCGATAGTGATAAGAATCATGGCTGAACACGATAAGAGCGATAGTAACCCCGGTTACGAAACGACGGATGCGCACATCATGCCGCTGGCTTTCACTGGCCTCTCTATGGCTGTTCTTGTGATCGTATCCTTTATCAGTATGATTGTCTTGTTCAAGGTTTTCGCCTATTACCAGCCAATCTTCGACGATCCCGTGCCATCACTGGCTTCTGCGCGCATTACGAGTGATGCGCCACGTCTACAAATAGATCCTCCGGCACAAAAGATCGCCCTAGAGCTAGGTAATAAAGATATCCTGTCATCCTACGGATGGGTTGACGAGCAGGTGAAGGTTGCCCGGATTCCCATTGAGCGAGCTTTGGCGCTCACTAGTCAGGGGCAATTACCGCTCATCAACCAGGAACAGACGGCTCAATAAGATATGCGTTTTGCCATGGCCACATCTCGCACCTATGTGGGATTCTTGCGGGCGATTATCCTCACCTTGTTTCTGAGCTTACAGGTAAATGCCCAAAGCTATACCGAAAATTTGCAACAGCGCATCGGTATAGACCAGAAACTCGGTGATCAACTCCCCTTGGATCTGCCCTTTGTAGATTCCGATGGGAATCCCGTTCACTTACGCGACTATTTTGGCGATAAGCCCGTTATATTGTCTCTGGTCTACTTCGATTGCCCAATGTTGTGCACCCAGGTAATCAACAGCCTACTGAGAGCAATGAACGTGTTAAGCTTTGGCGCTGGCACTGAGTTTGATGTGCTCACTATTAGCATTGATCCCGGTGAAACGCCCGAATTGGCCAATGCAAAAAAAATAGAATACCTAAAAAACTACCGCGGTCGCGAAGGGTCAACTGGTTGGCACTTTCTCACCGGCGATCAACAACAGATTGATCAACTTGCTGCCGCTGTTGGTTTTCGCTACGAATACGATGAACCAACTGATCAGTACATACACGCCAGCGGTATCATGGTTCTTACACCCGAGGGCAAACTTGCTCGTTATTTTTATGGAATTGACTATCCTCCAAGGGATTTGCGCTGGGGCTTAGTCGAAGCTGCAGATGGCGCGATCGGTAATCCCGTAGACCAACTGCTCTTGCTCTGTTACAGTTACGATCCAATGACCGGTAAATACGGTCTTTACATTCGCAATTCACTACGCATAGGCGGATTGGCTACAATCCTCGCTCTCGGTTCATTTATTGTGGTGATGCTCAGGCGCGAGCGCAGAGGTGAACTTCAACAGCCCCAGTCCAACTAGTTCGGAGTCTTGAACAGTATGTCCGATTTTCCGCTTTTTCCCGCTCAGGCGTCTACTATCGCCTGGCAAGTAGATGCCCTTTACGGGTTCCTGGTCCTCTTGACGGTTGTTTTCTGCATTCTCGTCTTTGGTATGGTTACGATCTTTGCGATCAAATATCGCCGCCGCTCTGACGATGAACAACCGGAACAGAATCACGGCAATTTAGCCTTGGAGCTGTCTTGGACCATCATTCCTCTATTTATTGCTCTTTTTGTCTTTTTGCTTGGAGCCGATGTCTTCTTTAGGCTCCAACGTGCCCCAGCAGATCCTTTAGAGATATACGCTGTCGGCAAACAATGGATGTGGAAGATCCAACACGAATCGGGTAAACGGGAGATTAATACCCTACACGTCCCTAAGGGGCAACCCGTGCGCCTCACTATGACCTCAGAGGATGTTTTACACGATTTTTTCATCCCAGCTTTCCGGGTCAAAAACGATGTTATCCCCGGTCGTTATACCACCCTGTGGTTTGAGGCCACCCAACTCGGTGAATTTCATATTTTCTGCGCCGAGTATTGCGGTACTCTACACTCGGGTATGATCGGCAAAGTAATCGTTATGGATCCGACCGATTACCACGACTGGTTGATGGGCGCTTCTGCCAGCGACGAAAGCATGGTTGAAGCCGGCCAACGGCAATTCCAGGCGTTGGGGTGCGAAACATGTCACAAATCGACGTCGAGCGGCCAAGGTCCATCCCTAGTCGGTATCTATGACAAACCCGTAAAGCTTAAGAATGGGCAGGAAGTCACCGTTGACGTCGATTATATCCGCGAATCAATCCTGCAGCCCAGAGCTAAGATTGTCGACGGATACGAGCCCATCATGCCAATCTTTGAAGGTCAGATCAGCGAACAGTCGCTGCTTCAAATTGTATCCTATATTAAATCCCTGACCGAGTCCGCAGAATAGCAACATCCTAACGAGGTTTTCCAGCCATGAGCGACGCAGTAAAAGCCAACGGCGAACCAAAGAACTACCTTAATGATACCTATGGTATCAAGTCCTGGCTTCTAACCCTGGACCATAAGCGAATCGGTATCATGTATTTGATAACGCTGACCGCTTTCTTTTTGGTCGGAGGCGTGTTTGCCGCCTTTATCCGCTTGGAACTTATGACGCCTAAGGGCGATTTGTTCGAAGCCGAAACGTACAACAAGATGTTCACCATGCACGGCGTGGTGATGATCTTCTTCTTTCTAATCCCATCCATACCCGCTGTATTGGGCAATTTCCTGATCCCGCTGCAGATTGGAGCTAGGGATGTAGCCTTTCCAAAACTTAATCTGGCAAGTTATTACCTCTATGC
This sequence comes from Gemmatimonadota bacterium, assembly GCA_018672475.1. Taxonomy (GTDB): domain Bacteria; phylum Latescibacterota; class UBA2968; order UBA8231; family UBA8231. The sequence goes on from JABHFS010000115.1 coordinate 70,566, forward strand.
GTTAGGGGGCATGTTTGCCATTGCCGCCATCCTTATGGGAGGCATAGACACGGGTTGGACTTTCTATACGCCCTATAGTAGCTCCTATTCCAATTCCTTCGTCTCATTGGCATTAGTCGGCGTTTTCATTAATGGCTTTTCTTCGATCCTCACCGGGGTCAATTTCATGGTCACCATCCACAAAATGCGCGCTCCCGGCCTGACGTGGTTTCGGTTGCCGCTATTTATTTGGGGTCATTACGCTACTAGTTTGATCCAAGTTTTGGGCACACCGGTTGTGGCCATCACTTTGTTGCTGGTCGTCTTTGAGCGAGTTTTCAATATCGGGATCTTCGATCCGACCTACGGCGGTGACCCTGTGCTCTTCCAGCACATGTTCTGGTTCTATTCGCATCCCGCCGTCTATATTATGATCTTGCCGGGCTTTGCCGTGATTAGCGATGTTATCGCCTGCTTTTCGCGTAAGCGCATTTTCGGTTATTCTTTCGTTGCCTTTTCTTCGTTGGCCATTGCCGTCCTCGGCTTTCTTGTCTGGGGGCACCATATGTTCGTATCTGGGCAATCGACATATGCCAGCATGGTCTTCTCTTTTATCACGTTTTTTGTCGCCGTGCCTTCTGCTGTGAAGATCTTCAACTGGTCCTTTACTCTGCATAAAGGTTCGATCAAACTCGACTCGCCGATGCTTTATGTAATGGGTTTTATTGGGCTCTTCACCATCGGTGGGCTGACAGGCTTGTTTCTATCGACATTGGGAACCGATGTGCATCTCCATGACACCTATTTCGTGGTCGCGCATTTCCACTATGTCATGGTTGGCGGCATGGTTATGGCTTTCCTCTGTGGTCTTCATTTCTGGTGGCCCAAGATGACCGGGCGCATGTATCCGGAAGGCCCGGCTAAACTCGGCGTTATGTTTGTCTTTGCCGGTTTTAACCTAACCTTTTTGCCGCAATTCATTTTGGGTTATATGGGCATGCCACGGCGCTATCACGCCTATCCCGAAGAATGGCAAGCCCTCAATATCATGTCTACCGCGGGTGCCACAGTACTTGGGTTGGGCTTTGGTCTCACAATCGCCTATTTCATCTGGTCTCTCTTCAAAGGCGAGAAAGCCCCGGCCAATCCATTTCAGGCCAAAGGACTCGAATGGGACATCCCTTCGCCTCCAATCGCCCATAACTTTGAAGCTATTCCCATAGTCACCTGGGAAGCCTACCCTTACGGCCCCGAAGAAGCGGCGTCCCAAAGTACAGAAACCGCGACCGAACCTGCTAAGGAGGATGAAGTTGTCTGACCACGCTCAAGGCGCCCACAGTCTGCACCACTTGCACCAATTCGAGAGCGCAGAGCAACAATACGAGTCTGCGACTCTCGGCATGTGGGCCTTTATCGTCCAGGAAATCCTCTTCTTCGGAGGGTTATTCTGCGCCTATACCGTATACCGCAACACCTACATCGAAGCCTTTACTGCCGGGTCCCATCATCTCGACATATTCTGGGGCACGTTAAATACCGTCGTTCTGATCGCAAGTAGTTTGACCATGGCCATGGCAGTCCGCTCCGCGCAAACCAATAGCGGACCTGGACGAATCATCGGTTGGCTTATTGCAACGATCATTCTCGGCTGTACTTTTCTCGGTGTAAAAGCTATCGAATACACTGGCAAGTGGCACCACCATCTCATTCCCAACAGCACTTTCCAGTGGAATGATCCGGCATTTCCAACAGTGACTCTTGGCCCTGCTAAAATATTTTATTCATTCTACTTTGTTATGACCGGCATGCACGCGCTACATATGATCATCGGAGTCGGCATAATGTTATGGATGATTGCGAAGGTCCGTCGCAATGAGATATCGGCGCAGTATTTTACCCCGATTGAAATCAGCGGGCTCTACTGGCATTTTGTCGATATTGTTTGGATTTTCTTGTTCCCTCTGCTTTATTTGATCGGCCGTCACCACTAAGCCATATTGGTAAAAGACTATGTCTGAACATCACGTCGTCCCGCTTAAGATTTACTTTCTGATTTTCTTTGCCCTAATGATTGGCACTGTGCTCACAGTCGGGGCGGCTTTTGTCGACATGGGATTTATGAATACCCCAGTCGCTCTGATCATCGCCTTGGTTAAAGCCTCTTTGGTCATCATGTTTTTTATGCATGTCAAATACAGCCACAAACTAGTTGGCCTTTTCGCCGTTTCTGGTTTCTTTTGGTTATGCATCATGTTAGCCCTGACCATGCAGGATTATTATACTCGGGGTTGGGGCGAGGCGCCGCCCGTAGAATTCTTAAAAGAAGGCGCCTTCTTTTAAATCCAATTAAGCTTGACATAAAAATAGCCCGAATCGCGATTCGCGATTCGGGCTATTTTCATGTCAGGCCTCTAATTCTTATTCAAGCAATATCCCGTACCAATACCATTATTGCAGCCTGAGGCACAACGAGAAATTTCTCATCATCAAATTTTATTTCTATAGCATCTTTACGCAAAAAAATTGCATGGTCTCCCTTTTTGGCTTGTAAGCCAATATAGCGCATTGAATCCCCACCCTCTCCCTCCCACAATGCATTATCGTCATCCGATTTCGGCGGCAATGGAAATCCTGGTCCAACTTCTTCAATTCGACCACTTTGCACATCTTCTCTTTCTAAAGCCGTCGGAGGCAAATAGAGCCCCACTGCCGTTCTTTCTTCCATGTCGTCGATCCGAATTAAAACCCGGTCAGCGACTACATAGATTTCTTTATCTCCCCTAATCATAAATTGCTAAATCCTCCTTTTGAGCATTTGAATTATCCGGCCTCTTCAGCGACAACCAGGGCACCACCAACAATACCGGCCTCGTTGCGTAACTGAGCGGGGACCACTTCTGTTTCTACCGTTAATAAGGGCAGAAATTTCTCGTGTTTCTTACTCACGCCGCCCCCGATGATTATCAGTTCTGGCCAGAAATACTCCTGCATTCGGTGTAAATACTGGTCGACCCGCTTAGCCCATTTTTTCCAACTCAACCCTTCGCGCTCACGCGCGCTTTCGGCAGCCCATTGCTCGGCCTCTATACCTTTGAGTTCGATATGCCCCAACTCGGTGTTGGCAACGAGATGTCCATTGGTAAACAATGCCGATCCAATCCCCGTCCCCAAAGTGACCACCAAAACAACACCCTGCTGATCTTTCCCCGCCCCAAAACGCATTTCAGCGAGACCGGCCACATCGGCATCATTTGCCACTGCGCAACGGCAACCGGTCGTACGACTAAAGAGCTCGCG